>NZ_JALCJA010000009.1:0-20338 GCF_022646225.1 Levilactobacillus sp. | reverse complement strand
TTAGAGGAATAAGGTGTTCCTATTCGGCAAAGCCGAATAGGGGCACCTTATTTTTCTAAGCGCAGGAGTCTGGTTCGCGGAGCACGTTTCGGAGGCCGCCAGAATCAGGATAGAGTGACGAAAATATCTTTAACGAACCGAACCAGTCAAGACTTAAAGAGCAAAGCCGGATAGGGGCATCTTATTTTTCTAAGCGCAGGAGTCTGGTTCGCGGAGCACGTTTCGGAGGCCGCCAGGGCCAGGATAGCCTGGCGAAGATGTCATTAACGAACCGAACCAGTCCAGCCACGGAGTCACAATCCCGGGCAGGAGGCCTTATTTTTACTAAGCGCAGGGACCTGCCCGTTTTTGCACGTGTTGCAGTAATAGCGTCCGTTGGCCATATGGCCGGGGAACCACTGAATCACCATTGTATCTGGCCGTCTCCAATCGTAGCCGAGAGCTCACCAAATATGGGTTCAGCCGTGGGAGTTCCCTTAGCGGCACGGTTTATGGCGCTTAGGGAACTGGCACCTTGGGGACGCGGGCTATCGGCCCGACGCCCACCGCGTACCGGCCCATATTTGGTGAGCGGTAGGCGGACAGTTGTCGCCATGCTGTCAGCCGCAGGCACTGTCGGCGCTGTTTCCAAAAAAAGGCAAGATACTGGTAAAAACCGGGAAACCTTAATTGACAAGGAGCCGCGCCACCCCTATAATTTCAAGTGGACATTTAAATATTACTACGAGGATATACCCCGAATCGGTGACTTTCAGAAACGTTTTGGTAGCTGTGAAAAACGACTCATGGATTCGGTGGCGCTCCCTCAGTTTCATCGCGACTCAGCGTTATGAGTTTAAGAGGTTAACGATTAAAACATCGTTGCAAGTAGAGTGGTACCGCGCTTCGGCGTCTCTACGGGCAACGGTGTTTTTGACATTTTGGGAGGTTATTTAAGAGATGAAAGAGCTTACAAGTAGTCAAATTCGTCAAATGTACCTCGACTTTTTCAAGTCGAAGGGGCACACGATTGAACCTAGTGCATCCCTGGTCCCTAAGGATGATCCGTCATTGTTGTGGATCAATTCCGGGGTGGCCACGATGAAGAAATATTTCTCCGGCCAAGTGGTTCCGGAGAATCCGCGGTTGACCAGTTCACAAAAGAGTATTCGGACCAACGATATTGAAAACGTGGGGAAGACGGCGCGACACCACACGCTGTTTGAAATGCTTGGGAACTTCTCTGTGGGGGATTACTTCAAGAAAGAAGCCATTACCTGGGCCTGGGAATTATTGACGTCTCCCGACTGGTTCGGCTGGGATCCCGATAAACTGTACATGACGGTCTACCCCAAGGATACCGACGCCAAGGATGACTGGGAAGCTGCCGGTGTGGCGCCTGATCACATCATTCCAGTTGAAGACAACTTTTGGGATATTGGTGAAGGTCCTTCGGGTCCCGATTCCGAAATCTTCTACGACCGCGGTGAGGCCTTTAACAACTTGGCCGCAGACGACCCAGAAAACTATCCTGGTGGCGAAAACGAACGTTACCTGGAAGTGTGGAACATCGTGTTCTCACAATTCAACCATGAGCCGGACGGTAGCTACAAGCCACTGCCACGGAAGAACATTGATACGGGGATGGGGCTCGAACGGGTCGTTTCCATCTTCCAAAATGCACGGACGAACTTTGAGACCGACCTGTTCTTACCCATCATTGAAAAGACGGCCGAACTCAGCGACGGCAAGAAGTACGGGGCTAACGCCGAAGACGACGTGTCCTTCAAGGTGATTGCCGACCACGCGCGGGCGATTACGTTTGCCATCGGTGATGGGGCGCTGCCAGGTAACGAAGGCCGCGGTTACGTCATTCGGCGGTTGATTCGGCGGGCCATCGTCAACGGCCAAAAGCTGGGCATCCAAGGGGCCTTTTTGGACCAATTGGTACCGGTTGTCGGTAAGATCATGCAATCCTACTACCCAGACGTCTTACAACAGGCCGATTACATCGCCAAGGTCGTTCGATCCGAAGAAGATCGGTTTGGCGAAACGCTGGACGGCGGGTTAACGTTACTGAACAGCCTGATTGCCGATTTGAAGAAGCAAGGCGGCAGCCAAATCGCTGGTCCCGATGCCTTCAAGTTGTATGATACGTACGGCTTCCCGGTTGAATTGACCGAAGAATATGCCGATGACCAAGATATCACGGTCGACGTTGACGGTTTCAAGGCCGAAATGCAAAAGCAAAAGGACCGGGCCCGCAACGCACGGGGCAAGCAAACGGCCATGGGCTTACAACATGACCTGTTGATCAACGTCAAGACCCCTAGCAAGTACGTGGGGTACACCCAACTGGCCACGACCAGCAAGTTAACGGAACTGGTCGTCGATGACCAATTGGCTGACGAAGCCACGTCCGGCACGGTCGAAGCCATGTTTGACACCACGCCGTTCTACGCGGAAATGGGTGGTCAGGTCGCTGATAAAGGGGACATCTTGGACGAAGATGGTCACGTGGTTGCCCACGTTGCCGACGTCCAACACGCCCCCAACGGCCAAAACCTCCACACGCTAACGGTCGTGGCGCCATTGAAGAAGGGTGCCACCTACCAGTTGAAGGTCGACACGGTCTTCCACAGCAAGGTCGAAAAGAACCATACCGCGACCCACTTGCTGGACAAGGCGTTACGAGAAGTCTTTGGCGAACACACCCAACAGGCCGGCTCCCTGGTCGAAGGCGATTACCTGCGTTTTGACTTCACCCACTTTGGGCAAGTCGACCCAGCTGATTTAGCCAAGGCTGAAGCCATCGTCAACGAAAAGATCTTCGCAGAACTGCCAGTCACGACGGTGGAAACGGATATCGAATCCGCCAAGAAGATGGGCGCCATTGCCTTATTTAGCGAAAAGTACGGCAAGGTCGTCCGCGTCGTGAGTGCGGGGGATTTCGTCACCGAATTCTGTGGCGGGAACCACGTTAAGAACACCAACGAGATCGGCTTGTTCAAGATCACCTCTGAATCCGGGGTCGGTGCCGGTGTTCGGCGGATCGAAGCCGTGACGTCTGCGGCGGCTTACAAGTACCTGCATGACCATGACGAGATCTTAAGCGCCGTTGCGGGCGATTTAAAGGTCACTCAGGTCACTGAGGTCGAACAGAAGGTCCAAGCCCTCCAAGCACAGGTCAAGGCCTTAGAACAAAAGCAAGCGGCCTTAGAAGGCAAATTGGCGAGCCAACAAGCCAGCGCTGTCTTTGACAACGTGGCAACGGCCGGTAACTACAAGTTGATCAGCGGGACCGTGCAAGTTTCCAAGATGGATCAGCTGCGGGCATTGGCAGACACTTGGCGTGACCAAGCCCTGTCTGATGTGTTAGTATTAGGAGCCGAGGTCAATGGCAAGGCCAACTTGATCGTCGCTGTGAGCGCGGACAAGCAAAAGCAAGTCAAGGCCGGCGACCTGATTAAGGCCATTTCACCGAAGATCAACGGTGGTGGCGGCGGTCGTCCCAACCTGGCCCAAGCCGGTGGGAAGAATCCTGCAGGCTTGCCAGACGCCATGGCCGCAGCGGCCGACTGGTTGGCTGCGCAAGACTAGCGTGACGAGTTACTTGCAACAGCGAAAAACTCTGTTACACTGGTAATATATTTAACTGGGTTAACCTGGTGAGTAACACTGACCAGCAATTGAAACTAAAGAATGGCTTAGTGGAGGGGAGCAGCTCAATTGGGCGGCTCCCTTCGTACCAGTCGTATTACGAATAGATTACATTGCGTAAGTCCGTTGTAGTTTGACCGGTAATCGAGTAAAATTGAGGCTAAGTGAGGAAGTGCGGGGGTGTTTTATAGTGAGTTCATTAGACAAAACGATGTATTTTGACTTTGGCGCTAACCAACCAAAGGACGTCCACGATACACTGGTAACGGTTTATCAGGCACTAGAGGAAAAGGGTTACAACCCAATTAATCAGATTGTCGGTTACCTCCTATCGGGCGATCCTGCATACATTCCGCGGATCAATGATGCCCGGAACTTGATTCGGAAACACGAGCGTGACGAGATCATCGAAGAACTCGTGCGGGTTTACCTGAATCAGAATGGACCGGTGAAACCTTCATGAAATTAATGGGGTTAGACGTTGGGTCCCGCACCGTGGGTATTGCGATTAGCGACGCCCTCGGGTGGACGGCACAAGGCATTGAGATCATTCCAATCAAAGAAGAGGAACAAATCTTTGGCTTGGACCGGGTCGCGGAGCTGGTGGCCACCCACGAAGTCCAAGGCTTTGTGGTCGGGTTACCCAAGAACATGAACAATTCGTTAGGACCGCGGGCGGCAGCGTCCAAACACTACGGTGAGATGCTAACGGAAAAGTTCGGCCTGCCCGTCGACTTTGAAGACGAGCGGTTGACAACCGTTGAGGCGGAGCGTATGTTAGTGGAACAAGCGGATACGTCCCGTCGTAAACGCAAAAAAGTTATTGACAAATTAGCTGCCGGGTTGATTCTCCAGAACTATCTGGATCGCCACGGCAAGCTGACTAAAGAAAAGTGAGGTTTCCCATGAACGAAGACCAAGAACAAATCACATTAGTTGACGAAAACGGTAATGAAGAACTCTACGATGTCCTGTTTACCTTTGAATCTGACGATTTTGGTAAGTCATACATCTTGATTTACCCATCTGGCAAGAGCGACGACGAGGAAGTTGATATCCAAGCCTACGCCTTACCAGAAGACGATGATCCAGCTAACCCATCTGGTGGCGACTTACAATTAATTGAGTCCGACGAAGAATGGGATATGGTTGAATCCGTACTGAACACCTTCTTAGCTGACGGGACCATTGATCCTAACGCCGGCAAAAAAGACTAGTCAGTTTCAACGCGGGGACGGAAGAAATTCCGTCCTTTTTGCTACGAAAAATGAGAGTGGGCCAAAAGGCGATTAGCCGACGAGCATTAAGGCTGATAACCGAATAATCCTGGTCTTGGATTGTTTGGTTATCAGGTTTAGGCGGAACCGGCTGCCTTTTGGCGCACGTTTCAGCTATGTAAAGGTGAAGGCGACGGGGCTGGGAAGTTTTGTCCTAGGCTCGTTTTTGCTACGAAAAATTTCACGGCCGTCTCCCGTTCACTAACGGTTGCAACGTGGACTAGGCCAGTTGCCTGCGGCTGCCAGCAGAAACGCGGTGTGCAGGTCGAGTCACAGGATGGTCTCGACGCCTGTTTTGAACCGCAGCCCACGGTTCACAGTGGCCGCATAGACCGGAACAGGGTGGGTATCACCCACCCGTAATGCTCGCCAGTTAACTGCCTGTTGTCACACGCTTTCAGCGGCTGAGCTCGTTCAAGTTGGTGGCAACATGGGTTATTGCTGGCTGCGTTGCGGTTAGTGACCAGTGACCGCCAATCTGCCGGAGGAGGCCAGGGGTGGAGCCAGCTGTGTCGACGGTGTTGGCCGAGGTATTTTCTCGGCCTACAGCGTGGGGCGACTTGGGAGACTGGCGGTTTTGTGCCAGGCTTTCAAGCGAGCCGAAAGACCGCTCCTCAGGCTGGAGGCGTCCCCCATAGCAGGCGGAACCCCTGGCAGCCGCAGGCAACTGGCCTAATCCACGTCACTGACACGGCGAACGGGCGGCGGCCAACTAGCACAAACGTCCTGGCAAAAAAACAGTTTCAGTCGGAACTGACAATCTTACAAGCAATTTAAGCGGCAAAACGTGCGGCCGCCTACCATTTAATGGTAAAATAAGGCGTTGTGCCAAACAGGGGGAATTTTAAAATGACTGAAGAAACACACCGCTTTAAAGCCGTTATTGCGGGTAAAAGTTACACGATCGTCGGCCAAGCAACAGACGAACACATGCGGGCAGTCACCGAGGTGCTGAATCAACAGTTTACGCAGCTCAAGGAACTGTCACCGAACATCAGTAAAGAAGACGCGGCCATCTTGATGGCGTTCAATGCCATCTCGGATCAACTAAAGATGGCGGCGGCAAATGACCACGATGATGACACGCAACCGGATTCAACGGAAACGGAGGAATAGTTTGGTTTTAAGCTTAATCATTCTGGTCGTCTTAATTTTGGGCTTTCGGCGCGGATACCGGCGTGGGCTGGTCTTGCAGATTTTAAACACGATTGGTTACATCGTCGTGTGGATTGCCGCGCGGCTGGGCGCCAAGCCGTTAGCCAGTGGCATTGGCCAATTTGTGGGCAATTTGTCGCTCAACAGTTCGGTCAGTGACGTGACGGCCGGGCAGAGTAGTTCCTTTTTCTTAAACGGCCTGGCTTTTTCGGCGATTCTGACGGTGGGCTTTTTCATCGTCCACCGGGTCGCCTATAGCCTCAACAAGGTGACCTGGCTGCCGGTGATCCATCAGGTGAACTCGCTGGCCGGGGGCCTCATCAATCTGGCCATCCGTTACGTGGTGATTTTTTTAACGTTAAATTTATTGATTCTGGTCCCGATTTCGGGATTTCAGAGCAGTTATCAAGCGTCACCAGTGGCGCAGTGGATCGTGAAGCAAACGCCGATCTTGTCCAAGCGGGTCTTTAGCTGGTGGCTAACGGAACACACATCGAATTAAACGCAATTCGGGAGGACCCAAATGAATTCAAAAACTTTAAAAATTATGGAGTACGACCGCATCAAGCAAGCCTTACGGGGCTACTTGGTCTCCGCTGCTGGCCAACACGAACTGGCCAAGTTAGCGCCCACGGCCGATGCCAAACAACTCCAGATCTGGTTAGATGAAACCAGGGATGGTGCGGATATTTACCGCTTGGAAAGTGGGATTCCCCTGCCCAAGCTGGATGATATTCGGCCCCATTTACACCGGTTGGCCATGGAAGCCGCGCTGAACGGGCTGGAATTGGCCCAAATCAGCCGAGTGCTGTGGACAACGGGGTCGGTCGCAAAATTTTTCCGCGACCTGGCCGAAAAGGAAGTGGCGTTGCGGCGCCTCGACCGCGAAGTCAAGGAACTGGTGACCTTGCCCGACGTGACGCGCCGGTTGCGCGTTTCTCTAGAAGGTGACGGCCGGTTGACGGATGAGGCCTCACCCGCCTTGAAACAGATTCGCCAACACATTACCCAAACGGAAGCCGCGATTCGCACGGCGATGGACCAATACACGCGCGGCAAGGATGCCAAGTATTTGAGCGAAACCATCGTCACGATTCGAGACGAACGCTACGTGATCCCGGTCCGCGCCGAATACAAGCAACACTTCGGCGGCATCGTCCACGACCAAAGTGCCAGTGGGCAAACGCTGTTTATCGAACCCCAAGCCGTCGTGGGCTTGAATAACCGCTTGCGGCAAAATCAAATCGACGAACGCCATGAAGAACAACGCATCTTGGCGGAACTGACGGCCTTATTGGAACCATACCAGGACGAAATTCTGCGGAATTCGGAAATCCTGGGTCATTTTGACTTTATCAACGCCAAGGCCAAGTACGCCCACGCCCTGAAAGCCACGGAGCCACAATTGTCCGTGGCCAACCAGGTCAGCTTGCGGCAAGCGCGGCACCCGTTGATCGACCAAAAGAAGGTCGTCGCCAACGACATCGCCATCGGCAAGGACTATAAGGCCATCATCGTGACCGGGCCCAACACTGGTGGGAAGACCATCACGTTAAAGACGTTGGCATTGGTCCAGTTGATGGGCCAATCCGGGCTCTTTATTCCGGCCAATGAAAATAGTGTGATCGGTGTCTTCCACGATATCTTCGCGGATATTGGGGATGAGCAATCCATCGAACAAAGCCTGAGTACCTTCTCTGGGCACATGGAAAACATCGTGGCTATTTTGAAACAGGCCGACGAACACAGTTTGATCGTGGTCGATGAACTGGGTGCCGGGACCGACCCCCAAGAAGGGGCCGCCTTGGCCATCGCCATTTTGGATGAAATCGGGACGCTGGGTAGCTACGTGATGGCGTCGACCCACTATCCGGAGCTGAAGGCTTACGGGTACAATCGGCCGGACACCATCAACGCCAGCATGGAGTTCAACGGCGAAACCCTACAGCCGACGTATCACCTGTTGATTGGGATTCCCGGGCGCAGTAATGCCTTAGACATTGCGGCGCGGCTGGGGATGCCGGCACAAGTCGTCGATGCGGCGCGGGGATTGACCGACCAAGATAGTCAGGACCTGAACGCCATGATCTCTGATCTGACCGAGCAGAAACGCCGGGTAGACCAGGATGCCGAGAGTCTGCGGACCCAACTGGCCGAAGCCAACGAGGTCCACGACCAGTTGCAAAAGCAATTTGACGCTTACCAGCACCAAAAGGATCAACTGATGCTAGATGCCAAACGGGACGCCAACCGCTTGGTCGATGAATCCCGGAAGCGGGCCAACCAAATCATTTCTGACCTGCGCAAGAAGCAGTTGGCCGCCGGCAAGAGCGTCGTCAAGGAAGACGAGTTGATTGCGGCTCAGGGGGCTTTGAACGCCTTACAACAAGACACCAAGTTGAAGAAAAACCGGGTGCTGCGGCGCGAAAAGGCCAAGCTGGACTTCCACAAGGGCGACAGCGTGCTGGTCAAGTCCTATGGGCAAATCGGGGTCTTGATGCAGCAGCTGGATGATAGCCATTGGGAGGTCCAACTGGGCATCTTGAAGATGAAGATCGCCAACAACGACCTGGAAAAGACCAAGGACCCGGCTAAGTCGGCCAAGCAACCACGGGCCAGTGTCAAACGCAGTGGCTCTAGCGGCATGTCGCCAACCCTGGACTTGCGGGGGCACCGCTACGAAGAGGCCATGGCCGAGGTGGACCGTTACATTGATTCCGCCCTGCTGGCCGGTTACCCATCCGTGACGATCATTCACGGCAAGGGCACCGGGGCCTTACGTAAAGGGGTCACCGAGTACCTGAAGCGCAACAACCGCATCAAGAGCTTCGGCTTCTCACCCGCCAATGCCGGTGGGGACGGCTCTACGGTTGTCCGGTTTAAGTAATAAGCGGAAACTACTAATAAATTGTAAGCAATTTAGTTGTGATTTTAGAATATTCTGTTAGACTTAGAAATATAGTCGATAATTTGAGAGGGAGGCAATAGGTATGGCAGTAGCAGAAACAACTGATAAGACCTTTGAACAAGATACAGCAAAGGGTGTCACGCTGACTGATTTTTGGGCAACTTGGTGTGGTCCTTGCCGGATGCAATCACCCGTCGTGGAACAACTGGCCGATGAGATGGACAACGTGACCTTCAACAAGATGGACGTTGACGCTAATCCGAACACGCCCCAATCTTTTGGCATCATGAGCATCCCAACCTTGTTAGTCAAGAAGGATGGCCAAGTGGTCGACTCCATCGTGGGTTACCACTCCAAGGATCAATTGAAGAAGATCTTAGACCAATACGTTGAAGCCTAACGAGACGTTAAAAAACGGTTGTCACATTTTTTGTGACAACCGCTTTTTTAATGCAATGAAATGACCGGTGCCCCGCCTAGTCCGCGTCTGGCGTATCCGGGCGAACGACGGTCAGAGGTTCCGGCGCATCGTAGTCGGGGATGATGTCGTCGGGGTCGGTGTAGACGTCAAAGGTCACCGTGGTGGCTTGTAGCTTGCGGGGGGAGTCGACCAGCTCCGCTTCGGCGGCCACACCCAGCTGTTGGGCCATCATTTCGGCCAAGAAACCGGCCTCTAAGGTGAAGTCGTCTTCACCAGCGACTTGTTTACGGAGCTTGACGGGCGCGCCGCTGAGCTGCCAGCGCGTCATTTGCGCAGTCTGTTTGACTAAGGTCAGCGTGCCAAAACCGGCCTGGCTAAAGAAAGTCGCGGCGTCCTTGGGGTTGCCCAGAGGAAAGCGCCGGGCCAGTGATTTGCCAGCCCAGTAGCTGATGGCCCCCTGGTCGTCGCCCAACAATTCGGGGAGGAGGGCTTCACGAATCAGCATTTGCGGGAAATTAGTGGCTCCGTCGGCATCGGCCATGACGGTTTGATATAAATTTTTCACGATGGTTGGCTCCTTCATTCCGTTTCAGTTCTGTGACCATTATACCGTAGTTTTTTTACAAATATGACAATCTGCTAAATTTTAGGCATTTTTTAGGACTAACCGGGCAGATTGACTAGCGTGAAACTTGAAACCGGTTCATAAAAAGGCGATAATGGAGATTCAAGAACATCGAGAAGGAGCGTTGATTCATGCAAACAGATCCGATTGGCCTCATGGATTCAGGAGTCGGCGGTTTAACGGTTTTAAAAGAAGTTCAGCGGGTCTTACCTGCTGAGAACACGGTATTTTTGGGTGACCAGGCACGCTTGCCATACGGTCCCCGGTCGGCAGAAGAAGTGACAACGTTCACCCGGCAGATTGCCACTTACTTACGGCAACAGGCTCATATGAAGTTATTTATCATTGCCTGTAATACGGCCACGGCTGCGGCCTTGAGCCAAATGCAAGCGGAGCTACCAGTTCCGGTCGTCGGCGTGATTGCCCCCGGGGCGGGTATGGCGGTTCAGACTACGAAGAACCATCAGATCGGGGTCATCGCCACGGAAGGCACCGTCAATAGCGGTCAGTACCAGTGCGACATTTTGGCGGCGGATGCCCAAAGTCAAGTCATTAGCGTGGCTTGTCCGCAGATGGTGACCTTGGCGGAGCAAAATGATTTGAATTCAGCCCACGCCCGCGAGATTGTGGCGCAGAACCTGGCACCACTGCAGGGGACTGGCATCGATACGCTGGTCATGGGGTGTACCCATTTTCCACTCTTGCGCGACGCCATTCAAGCGGCGGTCGGCCCGGACGTCACCTTAATCGACCCGGGAGTCGCTGCCGCCCAAAAGGCTGCTGAGATTTTAAAGCAACAACACGCGTTGAACGCCAGTGGGGACCCGGTCACGGCGACCTACTACACGACGGGAGACGTTGCGCAGTTTAATCAATTAGCGAGTGAATGGTTGGACTTAGCTCCAAAGGCTGTTCACCATTTATCCGAGTCCGTTTTAGACACTTCCCAGGAGGCAGAATAACTTATGGCAAACACCTTAGTCATTGCAACCAACAACCCGGGCAAGGCCCGCGAGTTTCGTGCGATTTTCGAACCCAAGGGCCTGCAGGTCAAAACGTTGGCAGATTTTCCCGATTTGAAACAGGTCGCAGAAACTGGGCAGACGTTTACGGAAAACGCGACGCTCAAGGCGACGGCGGTGGCGCAACAGACCCAGCTGCCGGTTTTGGCTGATGATTCTGGCCTGATGGTCGACGCCCTGAACGGTGAACCGGGGATCTATTCTGCCCGGTACGCCGGTGACCATGACGACGCCAAGAACAATGCCAAATTACTGGCGAACCTGCAAGGTGTCCCACAAGCCAAACGGGGCGCGGCCTTTCACACGTCGCTGGTCTTGATCAAGCCCAACGGCAAGAAATTGGTCGCGACGGGTGAGGTTCGTGGTGAGATTTTAACGGCACCGCGCGGCCATGACGGCTTCGGTTACGACCCGTTGTTTTACGTCGCCGAAGATGGGCAGACGTTTGCCGAGATGAGTCTGGCATTAAAGAATAAGCACAGTCACCGCGCCAAGGCCACGGCGGCAATGCTACCGCAATTCGATGAATGGTGGGAGGAATAAACATGACACGTTGGCTGGTAATCAGTGATAATCACGGCGACCGCGACATTTTGGTGAGTCTAAAGGCGGCGTTAAAACCGGATACCATTTTTCACTGTGGTGATTCGGAAATGACGGCCGATGACCCGTGGTTCAAGGATGCGTACGTGGTCCAGGGCAACATGGATTTTGATAGTCAACTGCCGTTGGTGCAAACGCCCACGGTGGATGGCTGTAAGGTCTTGTTGACGCACGGCCACTATGATGAGGTCCATTGGGATCTGACCAAGCTCAAGCTCCACGCGGATCAAGAGCAGGCCGACCTGGTCTTCTTTGGCCACACCCATGAGCTGGCGGCACAAGAGGCTGGGGGCCACGTCTTCGTGAACCCCGGGAGCATCAGTCAGCCACGGGGCGAATACCGGCAACTAGGCGGAACTTGCGCGCTGATTACCGTGACACCGACTGCGTGGGTCGTGCAGTATTATACCCGCGATGCCCAGCCCGTGCCAGATTTGAAATTTACGTTTACACGCAACCAGAAAGGATGACGTAACGTATGATTGACGCTGCTGTGGAGCAGTTACTGCTAGACGACCCCAAGAGTTACGTGATTCCAGCGGACGTGGTCGCCAATGTCACGGCGACCAACACGCTAGAGCATGCGCTATTGGTGCTCTCGAAGGTGGGCTACAGCCGGATTCCCGTGCTGGACGCCGATGACCACCTGCAAGGCATGATCTCGCTGGCGGCGATTACGGATAAATTGCTGCACGTTCCGGGCGCTGCGGTTGAACAGCTCAGCCAATATACGGTAGCTGATGCGATGTTACCCGTCGAGCATTGGGTCGATGACCCCAAGAAGCTCGAAACGATTTTAAACTATATGGTCGACGAGCCCTTTATTCCGTTGTTAAACGACCAAAACGTTTTTCAAGGGATTATCACGCGGCGAGAAATTTTAAAACGCGTGAATTACTTAGCGCATAACTTAGATAATCATTACACCGTGACGGCCTTGACTGATGAAGGTCAATTGTCGGAAAGTTAAGCCCTAACGGTGAGATGAGGAGGAATCCCTGGTGAAAGTAGTGCTTGGCATTTTAATCGGTATTTTGTGGCTCTTTACCATTGGGCTGGCCATCATGGCCGCCACTGGTGCGGGGAGCTACTGGTCGTTTTTGATTTTATTTGTGCTGGTCATGTTCAGCACCATCGACTGGTGGCGGCTCGACCGCTAACTGTGGCTACTGCTAGGCAACATGGGCGATACCGCCGCCTTACCGTTCGCTAGCTAGGCGTCGGTACGCGGTGGGCGCCGGTCCAAGCCAAAGGGCGGTCTTGAACCTCAACTTGGAGCCGGTAACCCGCGTCTCCAAGTTGTCAGTTTCCTAAGCGCCATGAACCGTGCCGCTAAGGAAACTCCCACGGCTGAACGCCTAGCTAGCGAACTCTCGGCTACAGAGATGCTGGTCAGCAACGTGGCAGTGAGCCTAAGCCCACGGTAGTGTCCGTTGTACCAGAACCATTGTGTGGGTGCCCGTTTCGGCCATGTGGCGGATATAGACGCGATTTTTGGCTCGGTCCACCAACCCCTATTCGGCGAACGGTAGGCGAGCAATTTCCAGTATGACGCGGTCAAAAACTAATCCTAACGCCATGAGTCGCATGGTAACCATGATTCTAGCCAATTTGTGGTTTTCAACCATCAGTTAAACATGAAGCAAAAAGTGATCACCACCCGGATTGGGCAGTGATCACTTTTTTGCTGGTTTATTTCAAGGCTGAAATGAAATTAATGTGTTGATTCCTGGGACACCAGTGTTTTGTCTACTAGGAGGGGAACCACCAGTCCGGACGGTAGGCGGACAGTTAAGCAGCTGTAACCGATGAATCCCAACGCTATGAGTTGCAGAGTAAATGCTTATTTGTTAGTGAGCGGCGCGTGAGTCGGCAGGGTGATGCCGGCCTCGCGGATAGCCTTGAGGTAGGCCGTCAGGAAGGTGGCCTGGAGCTTGAACTGACTGCCGTTTTTGGCGACGAGATTGACCTGATAGACCAATTCGCCCGTTGGCAGGGTCACGACACCAGTAATGATCGGTTCGCTGATGACGCTCGGGTGCTCTGGCAACAGACGGGCGTTGGTCGCGTGAATGATCGCCGGTAGCTGTTCCACGGGTGTGGTGGAGGCGATGGGGATGTTGATGGTCGCGTGCATATCGTTGCGCGACCGGTTGGCCACGATGGTGATATTGCGGTTGGGGATGAAGTTGACCGTGCCATCGGCCGACGTGACCTGCGTGGTACGCAGGCCCATGGCGGACACCGTGCCCTCAATCAGCCCAATTTTGACCGTGTCGCCGACGTCAAATTGTTGTTCTAGCAAAATGGAAATCCCGGTTACCAGGTCGCTGACGAAGCCTTGGGCACCCAGCCCTAAAGCCAGACTGAAGATTCCGGCCCCAGCGACCAGCGTGCCAATGGGTACTCCCAAAGTCGACAGCATGGCGTAGGCCCAAAAGAAGATGACGGTGTAATGAAAGAGATTCATCGTCAACATGCTGATGGTCTGGAGCCGATTGTTGGCGCCATCCTTGGGCGTCAGGTAGCGTTTGAAACTGCGATTCAAGATCCAGCGACCAACCACGTTGATGACCAGAAATAGAATCGTTAAAAATAGCAGACTGAGAAACCGACTGGTAATCAGGTGAAGTACCTTTTCCCAATCAAATGATTTTAAGTAGTGTTGCAGCCATTTGGAAGAGGTGGCTGAAGTGGTGATTAGGTCCGTCACGAGACGAGCCTCCTTTGCAAAATAGGGTCGCCGCCAATTGGGAATCCGCGGCGCCGTAACCCTTATTTTACTAGTCTTGTCAAAGAAAACCAATTAGAATCGGGGTATTAATTGCGTGTAAGCGCTGAGAATGCTATTCTATTGGTAAGTAACGAGCACAAGGAGGGGTTGTCATGACCGGTGGACAAGTAGCGGGCCTGATTGCAGCGATTGCGTTTCTAATCTTGGTTCTCTTCATTGGCATGTTCTTAGTAAAAATGAATAAAACGTTGAGTGAGGTCAATCGCTCAATGAAGACGATGACGTCGGATGTGGATGTCATCAGTCACCAGGCCGAAGATATTATGGCCAATGCCAACGAGCTGTTGGAGGATGTGAATAAGAAAGTGGCGACGATTGATCCGGTATTCCAAGCCGCCGCTGATCTGGGCGAGAGTGTTTCTGATTTGAACACCGCGACCCGCAAGCTGACCGACCGCGTGGGAGAGACCGCTAAGACCACAGCCAAGACATCGCTGGCTGCTCGCGTGGGCAAGACCGCGTTTGATTTGTACAAGAACCGGAAGACGAAAGACTAAGTGATTCACGGAAAGGAAGTCATGAAGATGGCAAAACACAAATTATTAGCAGGACTGGTACTGGGTGGCGTGGCCTACGCGGCTTATCACACGCTAGATTTGGAACAACGTGAAGCGTTGAAGGATGCCGCTCGTGACCGGTACAATGCGTTCAAGGATCGCGCAGTGGATTACGCATTTTACGCGGCAGATGCCGCCGACGACTTCAAGGCCGCTTTAGACGACCGCTTGGCGGGCAAGAGTGATGCCCCGGCTTGGCAAGATGCCAGCCAGGATGACACGGCTGACGACGCCGATGATGACATCGTGTTAAGCAGTAATGACGTTAGCGACCTGCCTAACGAAGACGCCGACACGGACACAACGGATGCGGCTGCCGACGCCACTGATGAAGCAGCGAACGACGAAAAGCCCGCTACCGACGAACCATCAGCGGACAAACCAGTTTAAACAAGTTCTCACAAGTCACGGCTCCGGCTGTGGCTTTTTTTCTGCCCTTGGACTGGGGTGCTTGTGTCTGGTGCGGCGGTAGGGCTGAGTTAGTCTCTTTACTGTTACGTGAAATTTCTTTTGGGGGACTGTTATTAGAAGCCGAAGACTGGCCTTGATATTTACTTGGCGTCTAAAAGTTATTGTCCCCAAACCACCAATTTTTTGAAAGGTTAAGCCAGTTGTTCTGGTATCTACTACCGTAGCCGAGAGTTCACTAGATATGAGTTCAGCTGTGGGAGTTCCCTTAGCGGCGCGGATTATGGCGCTTAGGGAACTGACAACTTTGAGACGTGGGTTGCCGGCTCAAAGTTGAGGGCCGAGACCGCCCTTGGGCTCGACCCGGCGCCCTCAGCGTTCCAACTCATATCTAGTGAACGGTAAGGCGGCCAGTTCAAGCAATGTGGAGTTGTAAATATACAGACAATCAAAAAGGCCTGAGACCAATATCTCAGACCCTTATGTGTTCAACTTTAAATGGCCAAACGTGTGCCAAAAGACAGTTGACGCGCATTAACCCACGTAAGTCAGTTCCTTAGGCGTATGGGTGAATGGCAGACTGCCGTTTTCCGTGACGTGGACACAGTCTTCGATCCGGACACCGGCCACACCAGGGATGTAGATACCGGGTTCGATAGAGAAGCACATGCCTGGTTCTAAGACCAAGTCGTTGCCCGCCATGATGGATGGAAATTCGTGATCACTCATGCCCATGCCGTGGCCCAAGCGGTGAATGAAGTATTCGCCGTAGCCGGCCTTGGTGATGATATCGCGGGCAATCTTGTCAAGTTCGGCAGCGGTCAAGCCAGGCTTAACCGCGGCTTGGGCCGTTAATTGGGCTTCCAGACAAACGTCGTAGATTTCCTTTTCCTTGGCCGTGGGGGTCCCTAAGGCTACCGTCCGCGATGCGTCAGAAATGTAACCGTCGTATACGGTCCCCAGGTCAAACAGGACCAATTCGTTGTTTTCGAATTTCGTGGCGTTGGTGGCACCGTGAGGTTCAGCGGCGTGTGCCCCGGCTTGGACCAAACTACCGAAGGACATTTCCATAATGCCTTCCTTCATTAAAGCGTATTGCAGTTCGGCGACGGCGGATTGTTCCGTCTTGCCGGCCTTAACCGCCGCAAAGCCGTGTTCAAAGGCGAAATCGTCCCATTTGCCGGCGATTTCTAGCTTCTTGATTTCTTCGGGCGACTTGATCAGACGCATGTGTTCAATGAAGCTGGTGATGTCCAGGTCGAAATGGGGGTCGCTGAATTGTGCGGCCAACGCTTCCATTCGGGCCACTGGTAGCTGACCCTTTTCCAAAGCGATGTGGGTGGGGTCCACGTGGCGTTGCTTTACTTGATCCGCAATCATAGCCCAAGGGTTTTCGTGGTCTAGGTAGCCAATGACTGGGAATTGCCAGCCGGTTTCTTTAATGACTTCGACTTCCAAGGCGGGTGCAAAGATGAACGGGTCTTGGTCCGGGAAGATGACGAGTGCCAGTACCCGCTCGATCGGGTCGCTCCCAAAGCCAGTTAAGTATTGGATCGTTTTGGGATTGCTGAGATAAGTCATGCTGGCGTGGTGCTGTGCTGTCCATTGCTGAATCTGTTCGAGTTTAGTCATTCAATCACCCCTTTAGAATATGTGTTAATTATAGCATAGCGCTACTTAGATTCCGAGGGCAGAAACTATCGGGATTTTCACGAAGGCCGTCGAAAATTTTCGAATTAAATTTTATCACCTGACCACTCAGCCCGTTTTCTGTAAATGGCTTAACAACGCGCTTAAAGTGACCTATAGTAAACCATGTCCACCGCGAAGGTTGCACCATATGGAGAGATGTGCCTTGAAAATTCGATGAAATTAAGGTATTCTTTGATTTGAAAGCGTTTTCAATGTTGCGTCCCTGATTGACTTTCTGTATACTGGTCAAGTTGCTTGAAAACGAATGAAAACAAATCAAAACACGGAAGAAAGGGCTATCGCTATGGAAAAACAAACTGTAACAATTTACGATGTGGCTCGCGAAGCAGCGGTTTCCATGGCCACCGTTTCACGGGTGGTCAATGGGAATCCTAATGTTAAGCCAGCGACACGCAAGAAAGTTTTAGAGGTCATTGACCGGCTGGACTATCGGCCAAACGCCGTTGCTCGGGGACTGGCAAGTAAGAAGACGACGACTGTGGGAGTTATTATCCCCGACGTCACCAATATCTACTTCTCTTCGCTCGCTCGGGGGATCGATGATATTGCGATGATGTACAAATACAACATCATTTTAACCAACTCTGATGAAAACGGCGGCAAGGAAGTTCAAGTCTTGAACACCTTGATGGCCAAGCAAGTCGACGGTATCATTTTCATGGGCAACCAAGTTACCGACGAATTGCGCGAAGAATTCAAGCGCTCCAAGGCACCGGTCGTCTTGGCCGGCTCCGTGGATTCGGAAAAGGCGCAACCTAGCGTCAACATCGATTACGTGGCGGCGGTTGCGGAAGCCGTGAAGAACCTGATCGACCATGGCAACCAAAAGATTGCCTTCGTCTCCGGGCCCATGGATGAAGCCATCAACCACGATTATCGGTTGAAAGGGTACAAGAAGGCCTTGAAAGACGCCGGGATCCCTTACGACGACAAGCTGGTCTTTGAAACAGATTACACTTACAAGGCTGGTCAATCCTTGGAACCTGCCTTGAGTGCGGTGGGCGCTACCGCGGCCTTTGTCGGCGACGATGAATTGGCCGCTGGGGTCATGAACGGCTTGACCGACGCTGGGGTGGACGTTCCGGGTGAATTTGAAGTCATCACCAGCAACGACACCAAGCTGACCGAACTGGTTCGGCCCAAGATGAGTTCCATCACGCAACCCCTCTATGATATTGGGGCCGTGGCCATGCGCTTGTTGACCAAGCTCATGAATAACGAAACAGTTGAAGAGAACACCGTCATCTTGCCTTACGGGTTAATGAAGCGGAGTTCGACGAAATAGGGTCTTTGACAAAGGTTTTGGACGTGGTGCCAAAACCTTTTTGTTTGTCGTTAAGCTGGGGTTGACCGCCTGTTGGCCCACGCTTTGCTGCAAAACATAAATTTTTCTCTGTTTAACGTAGACTTAATCTAAGTGAAACTCAGATGTGCTACAATAATAAGCAAATTATATTGGGTAACGGGAGGTGGTTCTTATGAGTGAAAATAGTCGGATGGCGCGCTATCACGCCAATGAAGAGCCGGCACCGCAACAACAATCGGCCCCACCAGCGACGGGCTATCAACGGCGGCCAGCATTGGCGCGGTGGGTCGCGTTTCTCATCTTACTGCTGACGGTCACGGTCGGTCTGCGCGTGACGGTCTTCAACGCGACCTACACGGCGGGAGTCGTTTCCCGGTCGAGCTTTGGTGAGAAGATCATCAATCGGTTGAACGATGACCTGCAAAACCTTGGTGTCGCGGGTGCGCCCATCACATCGAGCATTGCCCAGCCGTATTTAGCGGTTGGGGTGGCGCAACTGTACGGGGACACGACGAGTGCGAGCGTGGATACGTCGGAGCTGACCACAGCGGTGAGCAGCCAGGCGCAGGCGATGGGGGTCACGGCTTCTAGCAAGTTGATTGCTAGCATGGCGACAACGGCCCAAAAACGGGCGAAGGCGGCGTTTAACACGTCGGCTATGTCCCAAGCTGCTGTGCAGGTTCAACGGGCTAGAAAGCTGAATTTTTGGGTCATGCTGGCGGCACTCATGCTGCTGGTCGTCACCTTTTTCTATGCGCTGAGCGTGCACCACGTTTTTGCCAGCCTAGGGCCGGGATTGGCGCTCGGCGGTCTCTTGACCGGGCTGGTCGGCTTGGCCGGTTACTTTGGCTTACCACTGGTGTTGAGCGGCAATAGTCAAGCCGTCAATCAGTTGCTCACGACGATTGGTCGCAGTGGCTTGGGCGTGGTCATGTTCGCCGGCGTTGCCGAGGTGGTCGTCGGCCTGCTGGTGTTGCTAGGGCACCACACGTTTCGCCAGGAAAATTAAGGATGAATGAGTTCGGGACAGAGGTCTCGGGCTTTTTTTGTTTAAAGAGAAATGCTGTTTTTTTCTTAAGGATGCTCACCTGGGGTTATCAAATTCTCTTGAATTTCGTTAGTAGAGATATAGGGGCAGTCAAATAACCGGCTATTAAAACAGTCAACTTTTGAAATGTTTTTGTCATATTATCTTGCAATTAGTTTAAGGGAGGCGCAATATAAGAAATGTAATAATTCGATTTTATTGGGATGCTGATGATTAGAAAGAATTGGCGATCAGGCTGATGCGTGCGGGGATAGTCGTGAATCAAGGGATGTCACGGATGAATTCATGTGAATAAAAGAGCAATATTGATTGACCCCATCCAGGCAAATCCGTGAGGGTGGTTATGTCAGTAAATTCAGTGAACTATCAGTCAATTGTCGGTTACCAGGGGGTCGAAACACTATTTTAGTAGGGGGCTCAACAGATGAGCAACGGGAGAACAAAGGTAAACAACCAGAATAGTCTTCACGTAAAAAAAATGTACAAAGTCGCTAAACTACGGACTGCTAACGGGAACGGTCTTACTGAGCGTTAGTCTAGGAATGACGTCAGCCAAGGCTGCCACGGGTGATGAGTCTGATCTCGCACCGGCGCAAGACGCGGCATCACTTACCCAACAGGCAGCTGCTCAACCAGCGAACAGCGTGGTTTTGGGCAAAAATAAGCCGGCTACCGCAACGCCAGTGGGCCAACATTGACAACGTCTACATTCCCGAGGGGCCGGACCCGCTGAGTGGCAGACGGACAACTGGCTCCGCTATACGGAAAACAATGGCTACTTGACGCTGGTGTCGCCAGACTCGGGGAATACACCGTCTGATGGTCAGTATTCCATGTTGACGTTTACCTATACGAATCAGAG
>NZ_JALCJA010000008.1:0-25851 GCF_022646225.1 Levilactobacillus sp. | reverse complement strand
TTGATACCAAGTATCAAACCGCCCTACACATATTTGGTTTGTCGAAACAATGTTCAGTTTTCAAAGGTCTACCAAGTTATCAGAGAAGCAATCGCTCCGTGACAACTTTTAAAGTATATCATGTTGTTTAAAACGTGTCAACAACTTTTTCAATTTTATTTGAATATTTATTCAACATCCAATTGCTTAACTGAAATTTCTGTGACGCTTCGTGACAACATAAATCATTGTATCAGTTGTCGTTTAGCTCGTCAAGCACAAATTTTAAATTTGAATGACTATTCAATAATTTGTTATTTATGCATTGGCTGTCTCAAACAGCAACAGGTAATATCTTACCAATCATCGTTACCGAGGTCAAGTAAAAACCTGAAAAAAATAAAAAGCCCCCTCCTAAGAGGAAGCTTGATTGTGGTCTAAACGTTGCAGTGCCTCGGTTTTCCACCCTGCTAAGTGCTCAGCAATTGGCTTGAACCCAATGTTAACGCGGTGGTTCGTCCAGTAATGACGGTGTTGATGTTCCGGCGGCTCTTGCGTGTACTTCGCGTGCTCCAAACACCGTAAAGACAGGCTGATTTTTCCCGTGAACTCATCAATATCCAAGATCACCACGTTCACTTCTTGATTGACCTTTAAATAGTCATGAATATCTTTGACGTAGCCACAATGACATTCGGAAATGTGAATCAGGCCCTGACGATGACCGCCTAGGCTGACAAATGCCCCATAGGGCTGAATCCCCGTAATGTGGCCAGTGACGCGTTGACCAATTTGAAACGGCATCGTCTTGACCTCCTTATCATCATGCATGACTGACATCCCTAGTCAGCTTCTTTGACCGTCACCTTGTCCATCGTGACTTGGGTTGCAGGTTGGTCGCTGGCATCCGTCTTGACCTGGGCAATGGCGTCCACGACATCCATGCCATCAGTCACTTGGCCAAAGACCGTGTGACGGAAGTCTAGCCAAGGCGTCCCACCGTCTTTGTAGGCGTCCACGATTTCATCTGGGAAGCCGGCATCCTTCATTTGGCCTTGCATTTGCTCGGTCATGTCCTTGTCTTGGACGATGAAGAACTGACTACCATTGGTGTTGGGACCAGCGTTGGCCATGGAAACGGCTCCCCGCAGGTTGTATAGCTCTTGGGAGAACTCATCTTCAAATGGTTGTCCCCAGATGCTTTCGCCACCCATCCCCGTACCGGTTGGGTCGCCACCTTGAATCATAAAGTTAGGAATGACCCGATGGAACGTCAAGCCGTCATAGTAGCCCGCCTTGGCGTGGGTCACAAAGTTTTCAACTGTCTTTGGTGCTTGTTCGGGGAAGAGTTGCAGCTGAATGGTCCCCATGGACGTTTCAATCGTTACTTGTGGACCCCTGGCGTTAGCCAAATCAATTTGTGGAAACTTTGTCATAATTATCCTCCATATCTTTTAAAACACTTTCTGCTTATCTATTATCACCGCCAACCGTTAAAAATGCAACTGACAGCATCGGTGGTATACTGGGAGAACACGAAACAATGAAAGGAAGTCTCTATTAAATGACAAAACCAATGACGGCGTTAAGGCAACGGACCATTGACCTGCTGAACCAGCGCGGGGTCCAGTTAACGGACATCGCGGCCCTCGTGATCTTCTTGCAAAAAGATTACATCGCCGATTTAACTCCGGCGGATGCCTTGGAAAGTGTACAGACCGTGCTCCATAAACGTGAGGTACAAAATGCGGTCATCACCGGCATCCAATTAGACATTGCCGCTGAACAGCACAGCTTACTGGAACCCCTGCAGACAATCGTCGAACGCGACGAGGGCCTCTACGGTGTCGATGAGACCATGGCCTTATCCATCGTCGATATCTACGGCTCCATTGGCTTCACCAATTACGGCTACATCGACCGCGTCAAGCCAGGTATCCTGGCCAAGCTCAACGCCCACGAACCGGGCATCATCCACACCTTCTTGGACGACCTGGTGGGGGCCATCGCTGCCGCGGCTGCCGCGCGTTTGGCCCACGATGACGCCGGCGAGGAGGACACGCCCTTTAAATAGTTACCTGACCGACCTGACCAGTGGCGGTGAAACCTGACAATTTTCTTAAGTTTCGCCGACGCTGCTGACGGTGAGATCAAAAGCTTCTACAATAGTGGTTGACTAAATTAATGCATAAGGAGACTCTCAATGGGATATTTAATCGATTTTGTCTTACACATCGACGACCACCTGGTCAATATCGTCAATACGTTTGGCGGTTCCACATATTTCATCTTGTTCGCCATCGTTTTCGTTGAAACTGGCGCGGTCATTCTCCCATTTCTTCCCGGCGATTCGTTACTGTTCGCCGCGGCGGCTTTGGCTGCGAATCCCGCCTATGGCCTGAACATTTGGTTCTTTGTGGCCCTGTTCTTACTCGCAGCCATTGGTGGCGACTCTTTGAACTTCTACCTGGGCGGTAAGGCTGGCGCCGCGTTGTCCAGCCACTCCTGGTTTGGCCGTTTGATCAACAAGGACAAGCTGGCCCAATCGGAAAGATTCTTCCGTAAACACGGTCCGTTGGCCATCTTCTTAGGCCGGTTCATGCCGATCATTCGGACTTTCGTGCCTTTCACGGCGGCGGGGTCGCAATTCCCCTACCAGCGTTTTCTAAAATACAACGTGAGCGCGGCACTGACCTGGGTGGCCATCTGCTGCGGGGGCGGTTACTTCTTCGGTAACATCCCCTTCGTCAAGGCCCACTTCTCTGCGGTCGTGCTGGGCATCATCGTGATTTCCTTGATTCCCGCCATCGTGGGTTGGCTCAAGGGACGACACCCCGCGACCCCAAGCAGGCTCCCAGAAGACGACTAAATCTTAACTAAAAGCGTTTGACCCGACAATCCTGTCAGTCAAACGCTTTTTTCGTATCCTTTTAAATTAAGCACGCTTAATGGCAACCCGGGCCCGCCAGTACAGCAGTGCCAGTCCGGCTTCAAACAACCCGAACGCCAGAACAAAGCAATGCAGGAAAAAGGTGTCCGGCAGCGCGTTGATGATGGGGTCCAAGTCGGGGTCAAAGATCCAGTCGTTGTTGCGGAACAAGACCTCGTGAAAGGCGATGAAGAAGCCATCGAAGTTCACGGCTAACATCGCCCCGAGCACTAGTGGCACGACCGCCGCCACCTGGACCGGCCGTAACAAGCGCCACTGCTCGGCCCGCCGTTTTAACTGGCGCAGGTAGAGAATTGCCGGTGTGAGACTGAGTAGCAATACCCCATTGTTCAATAAGAACAGGTTTTTCACGTCATGAAAATGGATCATCCCCGTAAATGACGTGGGAAAATTGGTCATTTTCAGGTCCGTGACCCACGGTAACTCCAGGTAGCCCAACATCTGATAATAGTTGTGCATAATCTTGGCCGGGGTCATCTGGACCTCTTGGGTGATCTGCAGCCAATGAATGTCCAACCGATACAGCCACACGGCATTGATGGTTAGAAAAATGCTGAGAGTGACCAGCGCCAAGAACAGCGCGGTCAGGCCGCCCCACCGTTGTCCTCTAGTCAATCGGCCCCGCCTCCAGATCCCAATGCGCCAGGTCCGGTACCGTGTAGGTTGGCGCCACAGCCTGTTGGGCCACTTGGGCCGGCGTTGAGACCCCAGTATACGTCAGGAGGGTGTCCACGCCCGCGTGAATGCCGGCCAGGATGTCGGTTTGATAATTGTCACCGACCATGATGGCGTCAGCCGGCGCCACGCCCAGTTGTTGTAAGGAGTTTTCCAAAATAATCGGTTCCGGCTTGCCCACGAAAATGGGTTCGGTCTGCGTGGCGTACCGTACCAGGTCGACCAAGGCTCCCGCTCCGGGCATCAAGCCCCGGGCCTTGGGAATGTTGGAATCCGAATTGGTGCCGATAAAGGTCGACCCACTGCGAATCGCCAGGATGGCCTTAGCAAACTTCTCGTAAGTCACGTCACTATCCAAGCCGACCACCACGTATTCGGGATGGTCCTCATCGACGGTAAAGCCCTTGGCGGCCAACGCCTGGCGTAAACCAATCTCACCGACCACATAGACGGTGCGTTTGCCCGTAGTACCGGCACGCTGGTCCAAAAAGTCCGCCGTCGCCAGTCCTGCGGTGTAGACGTTGTCCGTGGTGACGTGGATGTCATGGTTATCGGCCAAATTGGCCACCACGTCGACCGGGAGTTTGGTGGTGTTATTCGTCACAAACTTGAACGGGATGTGGGCGGCCTGCAGGCGTTCCACAAACTGTTTGGCCTTGGGGTACCGCTTGCTCCCCGCGTAAATGGTCCCGTCGAGATCAATCAAATATGCCTGATACTTTTTCACTGCCAACTCTCCCTAATCTTCTTTTTTACGAATGGTAAAATGCCGCCGTCCCTGACCACCGGAAGCGACCGTCACCGTCTTTTGACTGTTGGGCGTCGGCTTAGCGACAGGGCGCCGCTCTTCGGTGTAGGGATGGTTGGTGTTACGATGGCGCCGTCGTGACCGCCGCCGGTGCGAACCGTTCCCGTTATTGCCATTGCCGTTAGCGGCGTGGGGCTTGGTTTCGGCCTTTGTGGTCCGACTTGCTTCTGCCTTAGGTTGCGCCTGCTTGTCGTTCGCCCCGTTACGCGAATTGCGCCGACGTCGCGAGCGCCGTGGCTTGGGTGCCGATTTGACGTCTAAGTTGTGCAAAATAAAGTAGGCACACCCAAAGTTGCAGGACTCATACAGGTAGTCTTGCACCGCGTCGATTTGATTTTGCTTGGCGCCGGCCCGGTCCTCGGCGTAAAAACCCTTCAATCGGAGCTGTTCGAAGCCCCAGTCACCCACAATATAGTCATATTTACTCAGAATCGTGCTGAAGCGCTGGGCAAATTCCGTGAAGTCAAAGCCGTTGCGCACGTCAGTCACCAATTCATAAGGATGGTTGTTAATGGCAATGTGAGTCTCGTCCACCCGCACCACTTCGGCGGCTGGCTCTCTGTTCTCCTTTTGCTCGGCAACGAGTGCCTCTAAATCCTTACGATCCACCGTCGTCATCCTTTCTGGTTACGATAAGGGATAGTGTTTGCCCAAGTATTTGGCGAACACTTCCCGTAATAAGTCTTGATATAAAATGTGATTTTTACCCACGATCGAAATCGTCGGGAAGAACGGAATAAACAGATAGTGATCCAATCCCGCAATCGTGTACTGCTTAGTCGGCGATAACGGTTCACCCCGCCAAGTCACGGCATGGGTCTGCGCATCATAAGCGATACCCAGGTAGTTGAGCTCTCCGAAGATCTTCCCCCGAAAGCCCATCCCCTTTTGCGGGAAATACCGTAAGAATAACCGGGCCAACTCGAATTCTTGGACCAACCGCCACAGGTCATAGCCACTCAGCGTAATGGTCATCACGTGCATGTTGTGGGGCAACAGGTCGTGGAGTTGTCTTTGCGTAACGATACCACGGGGCAGGTCGTGCAAAAATAACCCAGCATTGAGCACCGCCGCATCAGTCCCAGCGTATTCCGCAATAGCATGTAGGCCCTCGCGAATCAGTTGCGAATCGCCCACGGGATTGGCCTCCAGGTCGACGGGCAAATTGGCCACGCGCTGTTCCGACAAGATCGACTCACCCAGCTGTTGTAAGCCGTCGATTTCGGCGGCATCCCCGGGCGCTACCGGCAAAGTGGCCGTTTCCACCACGCTGGCCTGAGCCCGTGTCACCCGGTGATCCGTCAATTCCAGCGTGATGCGCCCGACGTAGCGCCCCCATTTCCCGGCGGCCGCCAGCAGACTATGCTGGTCTTTTTCGCCATGGGGCAACAAGTGATGGGTGTGACTGCCAATGATGACGGTCACCTGCGGAAAACGTTTGGCGATCTTGCGGTCCACGTCTAACCCCAGATGGGACAACAAGACGCACACGTCGAATTGACCGGCGTAGGTCTGCAGCAACCGCGTCAACGCCTCCTGGACGCCAATCGGCTGCCACCCGGCCAGCGGATACGTAAGGTGATACGGCGCCGTTAAGCCCAGAACTAAGACTCGCGTCCCGGCTGGCGTGGTAAACACCTTGTGATCGATGGCCCACTTTGGTTGCTCATGGGTGTCGCCGGTCAAAATATTGCCTAAGATGACCGGAAAATTGGCGTGGTCATACAAATGGTCCAACTGCGGCCGCATGAAGCCTAGCCCCTCGTTATTGCCAATCGTTGCCGCGTCATAGCCAATTTGGTTCATCAGCTCAATATTTTTTTTGCCGACCGTGGCCTCGCTCAGCGGATGGACCCGGTCGATGTTGTCACCCAGGTCAAACGTGTAGACGGTATCGCCAGCCTGGTGCGCGCTTTGACGCGTGGCCGCCAGATATCGCCGAATCCGCGGCCAGTTCTCAAAGTGCGAGTGCAGGTCGTTGGTATGCAAGATGGTAATCCGTTCCATGTCTCTCAATCTCCTCTTAACACTGAGTTTAATCGTACGGCATTGGGGGAAAACGGTCAAGCACAAGCGCTAGTCCCGGTCAAATTTCATCGCGGTGGTTCGCGGCTATTGTTTATCCCGAAATTCTTGGGCCTTGCCGACCACCATCTGCTCGATCTCACTGGTCGAAAATGGCGTGCCAAACGGCAAGGGCCGGTCCAAATACTGTTGTTCCGGCGTGTCGACCCCGACGTTGATATTTTCCTTGACGGGTACCGCGTAATGGTGGATGTGGCCGTGCAGGTTGATGATCTGCTTGACAATACCTAGCATCATCGGGTAGTGCGTCATGTAATACTGCCGGTGGTCGTATTTGATCAGCACCCCGACGTCGTGGAAGGCAAATTTGGGCTGGCCGTGGTCGATGGGGTTATGCGCCGCCAGGTACTTGAAGAGCGCCCGGCTGTCATGATTGCCCTTGATCAGTTCCAGATGCCCGTTCAGCTGGCTCAACACGTCGCACACGGCCTCATCGGACTTGACCGCTGGCTTGGTGAAGTACAACGCAATGTCCCCCAGATGATAAACGGTGTCCGTGGGGGCCACCCGGGCGTTCCAGTTGTCAATGATGGTCTGATTCATTTCGTCCACGTCGGCAAAGGGCCGCGGGGCAAAATCACTGTTACCCAGTAGGTCCTTGTGAAAGAAATGTGTATCTGACGTAAAAAATTCCATAAGTGCGCCCCCTAAAGAATGTCGAGTGGTTGTTTACTAGTCGGTGCTGGGAACTGCTGGTCCAGTAGCGCCAATTCAGCCGGCGTCAAGGTCAACTCCCCGGCCGCGATGTTTTCATTCATGTGCGCGACCGAACTGGTTTGCGGAATCGCCAAGACGTCTCCTTGACGAATGACCCACGCCAACAGGATCTGATAGACCGTCACGTGGTGCTGGGCCGCCAGCTGCTTGACCACGTCATTGGTCGCCAAATGATGGCCCCAGGAATCCCCCTGAGCAATTGGCGAATAGGCAATGAATGGCAGCTGATGTTCCCGTTGCCACGGCAAGACGGCGTACTCAACACCCCGACTGCCTAAGTGGTACAGGTCTTCGTTGGCCACCGCCTGCGCGCCATTGGGGAGCTGCCACAGCTCTTTCAAATCGTCGATATCAAAGTTGGACACGCCCCACGCCCGAATCTTACCGGACTGTTGCAGGCGCTGTAATTCATCCACCGTTTCGGCCAACGGCACGCTACCGCGCCAGTGGTACAGGTAAAGGTCCAAGTAGTCCGTCCGCAGGCGCTTCAAACTGGCCTCCAGGCTCGCCGCCATCCGTTGACGGGAGGCATTTTCGGGAAGGACCTTAGAAATGAGGTAGAGCTGCTGCCGGTCAATGGGCGCCAACGCTTCGCCAACCAGGTCCTCGGCACGACCAGACCCATACATCTCGGCTGTATCGATCACCCGCGCTCCCGCGGCAATCCCCGCCTGAATCGCGGCAATCTCCGTTTCTCGTTGGGCCGGTCGGTCGCCCATGTGCCAGGTTCCAATGCCAATTGCTGGGACCTGTTGACCATTAATCGTGACTTGTTTCATTTTACGACACCCTCTGTTTACTAGACTTTTTTCGCGGGGCCTGGGACAAAACTTCCCAGACCCTCCGCGTCACTTTTACATAGCTGAAACGTGCACCAAAAGTCAGCCGGTTCCGCTCAAAACTGCTAGCCGGCTAATCGCGTTTTGGTCCACTCTCAATTTGTTTCAATACACTTTCTATCCTAGCACTTCCCCCGGTTTTTCGCTGGCTTCGGCGCCTTGGTTTTTAGCCTTAAGTTAATGAAGGATAGTGCGGAGCTGGCCGCCTTACCGTTCGTCAACTATGGGACTGGAACGCGGTGGGCGGACCGGTCGAGCCAAAGAACGGTCTCGCCCTCGCTTTGAGCCGAAACACACGTCTCAAAGACGCCAGTTTCCTAAGCGGCCCAAACCACCGCTAAGGAAACTCCCACGGCTGAGCCCATAGTTGACGAACTCTCGGCTACAGTGATACTGGTCAATTACCACCGGTTTAACGCCTGGCGTCGCAGTCAATACTGGCCATCACCTAGTCACCGCTAAGCAATTTTCGCCAGATATGGTACCTGCTGTCAGTAGCTAAATCACTATCGTTTTGAAGCCCAACGACCTAGCGCTACTGCCAGGCCACATAAAAAGAGACCAGAACAACCACCGTTCCAGTCTCTTCACCAGTTATTTTATTTTAAATCGGAATCATCCGAACTCATCGACACGGGCTTTTCTGCCTCGCGTCGATCCTTGAGGTACTTGCCAATGCTCAGGGCTGCTAGCCACACGACCGAGCCGACCAGAGCAATCAGCGTATCTGTTCTGAAGACCAACACGATGGCGACCATTGCTAGGAAGGCCAAGATGAAGTAGTCACTCCACGGGAACAGGGGCATGTGGAACTTGTGAGTGACTCCCGCTGCCAGTTGCTGACGCTTGTATTTCAGATGGGCCACCACGATGGCACCCCAGATGAACAGGAAGCACGTCGTCGCCACACTGGAGACGAACGCGAAAACGTGGCCGGGGATGATGAAGTTCAAGAAGACCGATACCGCAATGATCAGCGTGGAGAAACGCAGTGCGGGCACCGGTACCTGGGCGCGTGACAGGGTCCCCATGCGCTTAGCAAAGCGACTCTTGCCGCGATACGTCAAGGAAAATAGCATCCGCCCCGTCGTGAACAACGAGCTGTTGCAGGCTGAAGCCGCCGCAGTCAGGACCACGAAGTTAATGACGGCCGCCGCCGATTGAATTCCCACATTCTTGAAGACTTGCACGAAGGGACTGCTGGTTGGTGTTACAGCCTGCCACGGGTAGATGCACATCAAGGCCAACAGTGAGCCCAGGTAAAACAGGATGATCCGCATCGGAATCTCGTTGATGGCCTTGGGCAAGACCTTCTTGGGATTGGCGGTCTCGGACGCCGTCATCCCCACCATTTCGATACCGACAAAGCTAAACAGCACCATTTGGAAAGACAGGAAGAAACCCTTGGCCCCGTGAGCGAAGAAGCCGCCCGTCGCCAGATTGGTCACGCTGGCGTGTCCGGCAGGTGTTGGGTAGTGGACCGCCACCATATAGGCTCCAGCCAGGATCAAGGCCACAATGGCCACGATCTTAATAATGGCAAACCAGAATTCCGTCTCGCCAAACGCACTGACGGTCACGGAATTGAGCGTCAAGAGAATGGCCAACAAAACCAGCCCCGTCACCCACTGTGGCAAGTGCGGGAACCAAAACTGCATGTATTGACCAGCCGCCGTGATTTCGGCCATGGCAATCGTGATCCAGCAGACCCAGTAAGTCCACCCGGCCACGAAGCTCATGTTGTCGCCCAAGTAGCGTTGGATAAAGTCAATGTAGGAATGCGCATTTAAATCTGAGAGCAATAGCTCCCCCAACGCCCGCATCAACAGGAAACACATGATGCCCGTCACCATGTAAGCCAACAAGATCGATGGCCCAGCGAGGTGGATCGATTGACCGGCCCCCAAGAATAGCCCCGTCCCGATTGTGCCCCCCAGCGCAATCAGTTGGACGTGACGACTCTGAAGGCCACGTGAGAACTCCTGATTATCATTCACTTGACTTTTTTTCATCTTAATCGCCCCTTTGTTGAAATTCATTATACACGGCCAAGGGGGGAATACTAGTACCCGCACTGGTTGGTTCGGTAAATTAAGTAGCTATGAAGCCCGGCATTGACGACTTTACGTCAACATTAAACGTTTTAAGTGAAAATTATTCAACTATCGATGAACACTCCTTGTTGCGGCATATTGGGGTGGAATTGGCTTGGTCTGGCAACATTGGAGAAAGCTGGCCGCCTTACCGTTCGTCAACTATGGGACTGGAACGCGGTGGGCGGACCGGGCGAGCCAAAGGACGGTCTCGCCCTCGCTTTGAGCCGAAAACCACGTCTCAAAGACGCCAGTTGTCTAAGCGGCATGAACCGCGCCGCTAAGGCAACTCCCACGGCTGAGCCCATAGTTGACGAACTCTCGGCTACTGAAGTGTTTACCAACAGCAGTCGGCTTAACCCTGGACGACTGGCGTGTCAGCTAGATTCTAGCCACCACCAGTTTACTGATAGACGTCAATTTGCCGGAGAAAATCAGCTGTGTCGGCGGTATTAGCTGAGGCTTGGTCTTAGCCTACAGCACGGGACGACTTGAGGGACTGGCGGGCTTTGTCAGGCTCTCGAGCGAACCGAAAGACCGCTTCTCAGACTGGAGGTGTTCCCCAGAGCAGGTCCCACCCTAGCCTGACGCAGACGTCTGGTTTCCTAATCTTAGTGGGTAGGCCCCTGTCGTTTCCAGAGTCACCCCGCTAATTTTAGGGCCAACCGCTTAATCCCAAACAAAAAGGCCGCCGCCCATTTGGGACAGCAGCCGTAATTGTCATTATTTACGTAAGCGTTCGATATCACGCACGATCATTAACTCTTCGTCGGTTGGGATCAATAAGGTCTTGATCTTCGAACCATCTTTACTCAAGTCACGTTCAACCCCACGAATGTTGTTCTTTTCAGGGTCAACGCCAATGCCGAAGTAGGTTAACTTGTCAGCGACTTCTTGGCGAATCATAATATCATTTTCACCAACACCGGCCGTGAAGACGATGGCATCCGCGCCACCCAATTCAGCGAGGTAAGCCCCGACGTAACGAACGATCCGGTTGATGAACATATCCCGGGCTAATTTGGCCCGTGGGTTCTTAGCTTGGACCTTTTCCAGGTCACGCATATCGGCAGACACACCGGAAACCCCGATCAACCCAGACTTCTTGTTCAAGATGTTGATCATGTCGTTTGGCTTGTCGATGTTTAATTTTTCCATCAAGTAAGCCACTAAGGATGCATCGATGTCCCCAGAACGGGTGGCCATTTCGATCCCGGCCAGTGGCGTGAAGCCCATGGACGTATCGTAGGACTTGCCATCCTTGATAGCGGTGATTGAGCCACCGGCACCCAAGTGCATCGTGATGAGCTTCAAATCCTTCAACGGCTTGCCTAACATGGCAGCGGCCCGGCCAGCAACGTAACGGTGGCTAGTCCCGTGGGCCCCGTACTTCCGTGCCCCAAACTTTTCGTAGTATTCATAAGGAATCGCGTACATGTAGTTTTCTTGCGGCATGGAGGTGTGGAATGACGTATCAAAGACCGCCACACTCAAGACGTTAGGCAAGATCTTCTTGAAGGCTTCGATGCCCAAGACTGCGGCTGGGTTGTGCAGTGGCGCATATTCGGACAGGTCCTTGATCTTTTGCAAAACGTCATCGTCAATGACTGCGGAATCGGTGAAGTCTTGCCCACCGGCAACGACCCGGTGACCGATCCCCGTAATTTCATTGAAGTCGGTGATGATGTTTAAGGCCGTCAGTTGGTCCAACATCAATTGGATAGCGGCACTGTGGTCGTCGATATCTTCGTGCGTTTCGTACTTTTGGCCGTCACCGTACTTGATTTCAACCAAAGAGTTACCCAAACCGATCCGGTCGATAGCCCCTTCGGCAATGACCGTTTCTTCAGGCATTTGGAACAGCTTGAACTTTAAAGTGGAGCTGCCGGCGTTAATTGCTAATGATTTTCCCATGTGGTATTTCTCCTTTTATGTGCGATCCGTCAATAGATTTTGTTCTTCCCACTGGACGATTTCCGCAACAAACTTTTGGAACGCTGATTGATTCTTAAATGATGGGAACTCTCCCAACATGACTTGTTCAACTTGCTTGGCGCCGGCCCCCGGCTTCTGTAAGATCAGAATAGCCTTTTGGGCGTTGACGTTAGCAAATAGCTCACTTGGCAGGTTCAATAACCCTTGTAGGTAAGCGTTATTGGGGAGCCATTTCAGTAAGTTAGGGGCTTGTTCACTCTGGAACAGCTGTGATGGCACCAAGAAGACCCCGAAGCCGCCGGGCGTCAATTGGTTCATCGCTTGTTCCAAGAGCAAATGGTGCACGTAGGTGTGCCCAGACTTGGCCGCGGTGTGGAAATTGACCGCGTTGTCATCGACTGGGTAATACCCGATCGGCAGGTCCGCCACGATCAAATCGCTGGCGGGCACTAACAACCGCTCTAAGGCATCCTGGTGGACCAATTCCACCGGTACCCGTTGGAGGTCGCTGGACGTTTGCGCGATGGCTAACATGGAATCATCGTTATCCACCCCGTACGCGTCAATCTTACCAGTCACCACGCCCTTTAGCTGTGAAATCACGGCGGTTAGCAAGTTGCCCGTCCCTACCGTGAGGTCCAGTAAGGTCAAGTGGGACTTGCCCTTTTCCAGCCGGGTCACCAAGTACCCCATGATGTAAGCAATCGTATCAGGCGTTAACTGATGATTGGCTTGGATTTCGTCGATGCGAATCGCCTTTAACATGGCCAGTTGCACCGCCCGCCGAACCGTTTCGCTATCAAAGCTTTGCCAATCGGCCTGTTGATAGAGGTCGGTCAGTTTGGCCACGGTCTCCTGATCAGGGCGACCGTCTTCAACTTGAACTTGTCCGTTTAAGAGGTTATCTCCCGTCTCAACGAACGCATCTAAATAAGATGTGCTTAGCGCTGCTTGTAAGGTCGTCGTTGACTCATCGAGGACCTTAAAGAGCGCTTCAGTCTGTTCTTGTGACAGCACGCTTCGCCTCCTTGTGAATTTTCCATAACACATGTATCCGCTATCTATACTACCGATTTTTCAATCGTTATTCAAGCAATCTTTGTGGCGAATCCAGTTTTCACGGCAAAGAGCGGTGCTCGGATCGCCGTTTTTTCACATGCGTAGGTGTCTGGCGTAAAATCAGTTGCGTGCTGGTTTGAAAATCCTGTTCGAGCTGGTGGGTCGTCTCCCGTCTAGCGGTCAGCCCCACGCCGACCACACTAATGAACAAACTCACACTCATCAGGAAAAATAGCGCCCACAGGGTCAAGAACCCCTGATGCCGCGCAGATCGACCAGCGTGGTTTGGGCCGGGAGCCCGGCTTGCTTGAGTTCTAATCTAACCACTCCTAACTTAAGGGTCTGCCAATGGATCGCCGTCACGTGCCGCAGTAGTGGATAATAGCCCCGCTGATGGGCATTGGTGATCTTAAGGGTCCCGCGAGCGTCGACTCTGAGCACGGCCTCATGGTCATCGCGCTGGTCGCGGACCACTAAGACGTCATCGCTGGTTCGGACCAACCGGTAACGTCCGTCCTGCTCGAGGGCCCGCACGACCTGATACCAGGCGATGGGGTCGCGTTCGATGGGGCGTAAAAAAGCCCGGTTGAGGCCACTCACCAACACGAACATCCCCGCGGCAATCACCAAGGCCAACACCGTTTCAATCAGGGTAAAGCCCTGGCGCGGCCTCATTGCACCGCCAACCAGCGCTTCAAGGCGTCATCGTGCTGACGCCGGACTCGTTGTAGCTGGACCTGGCGTTGGTGTTCCAAGCGGTGCGTCGTTTGTAAGAAGCTCTGAGCCAGCATGACACTGGTCGCCACAATGCTCACGGCTAACAGGGCGTCGGGCAAGACCCAGCCCTGCCGGCGGTGGTTACGCGTTTTCTGGTGCCACATAAAAGAGTGCGCCTCCTAACTGAAAGGTTTGTTTGAGCATTTGATGATTCGCCGAGCTGTACCACCGCAGCGTTTGGGCCTTGGTCGCCCCCGACAAGTAGATGGGCCAACGGCCACTGTCGCCTTGTAGGTGCAAGGTCGGTGGGATTCGCAACCGCCCCACCACCCGGTCCGTCTGGGTGGTCAAGAGCACTTGCCCACGTTGGGACTGAACCTCGGCCGTCAGTGGCTCGTGGTGATGCAGCGCGTATTGTCGTCCCGCCGTCCACATCCGCTGCCAGGCCGGCCAAAAGGCGCGCTCAGCCATCAAGGCTCGATGGGGCGTGCCTTCAAAGCTCACCAGGGTGGTCAGTCCGGTCACGATGACCAAGACCAGCAGCGTTTCGACCAGCGTGAAGCCGTGCCTATTTCTCATCGGTCACGGCCCGGTCGTCGACGATCTTGATGTGTTCCTCCTGAGCGCGTTTGGCCTGGTCCGCTGTCAGGTATTTTTCCTTGGTCAGCGCCGCATAATCCACCAGGTGGTGGCCGGGATGATCCTCCAAGTAGGCCGTCACCTGGCCTTGGACCACCGTGACCATCGCATGGCCGTGAATCTTACTGGCCCGCTGACGTTGGTTGTTGAGGTTGGGTAAGATCACGAGAATCAATAAGGAAATAATAAATAGGACAATCGTCATTTCAACTAGGGTGAACCCCTGGCGTCGTTTAGTCATGATAGACCCCCTGTAAGTCTTGATACATCGGCAACAATAGGCTGAGGTAGGCGCCCACGATCAACAGCGCCACGATGCCCAACAAGATCGGTTGTACCAGGGCCAAGGCCCGTTCCAAGCGACGAACCAGCTCCCGGTACTGTAGCTGACTAAAGGCGTGCAGCTCGCGGGCCAGTTGCGGCGGCGTGCTACCCTTACTGAGAAACACCACGACCTGACCGGGAATAAAGGGCTGTTGGCGCAACCAGCCGACCGGAGACTGCCCGACCGTCAGTTGCTGCGTCAACACCCCGGCCAGCTGATACAGCAAGGCGCGTTGCGGTAATTGTCGCAAGACTGCCAGCATCTGCTTGACGCTCAGGCCGCTGCGCACCAATTGGCTCAGATTGGCCGTCAGGTAATAACCATAATAAGCCCGCAAAATGGGGCCCACCACCGGCACTTGTAGGTACAGGCTGGCCAATCGCAGACTGGGCTGACGGCGCCACCATTTGCCGGCAAGCATCAAGCCAAGCACGCCCAGACCGACACCCCCGCCCCACAGATACCGTTGCCAACCGGTACTCAGCGGCGCACTGGGGGCCAATCCCTGTTGTAGCTGTGGCAAGATACCCAGCTTGAGGGTCGCAAATAACCCGATCATCCCTAAAAATAGGCCCACCGGATACGCCAACAATTGCCGAAATTTTTGGCGTTGCGTCGCCAGTAAGCGCAAGAACCCGGCCGCCTCCGCCAAGGCTGGACCCAGGTCCCCATAGGTCGTCGTCAACCGCAACTGAAAGCACACGTTGGCCTGCAAATAGGGCGCCACCAACTCGACTAGTGGCTCGCCGTTTTGCAGCCCCGTCTCAATGGCGGCCAAGTCCGCCGGAAACCGACCGGCCACGGTCCGCAAGAAGGTCACTGCTTGTTGCAGCGAAAAGCCACTGGCCAGTTGATCCGCCAGTAACTGGCAAAACCGGGCCTGCGTGGACAACGGCCACCTACCCGAACTGGAACCGTTGCGCCGTTGCCAGCGAGATTTGATTGGTACGAACTGCTTCATCAAGATGTTTTTGCCACCCTTCCGTCATGCTTGTGGTCGTCCACAAGTCTGTGCCGTGTAACATATCCAATAAGACCGCGGGACCGGCCGCCACTCGCGGTAAGAGTCGCTGATAACAGCTGGCAGTCAAGACCTGGCGCAGCTGGCTGGTCGCAATCCCCAGGTCCTGGAGGCGACTGATGGCGCCCGCCGCATGCTGGGCGTGGACCGTACTCAAGACCAAGTGGCCACTTAACGCTGCGCGAATCGCCGCTTGAGCCGTGGCGGCATCGCGAATCTCGCCGATGATAAAGACGTCTGGGCGATGACGCAACCCTACCTTGATCAAGGCCTCATAGGTCATCCCCGCCGCCGGATTGACCTGAAGCTGCATGAACCGCGGCTCCTTGATTTCAACCGGGTCCTCCACGGTCAACACGACCGCACTGGCATTCAACTGACTGGCTACGTGATACAGCGTCGTGGTCTTCCCCGCTCCTGTGGGCCCCGCGAGCAACACCAGCCCCCGGTGACTGGCCAATGCCTGCAGTTGGGCCTGTTGGTTGGGCACCAAATACGCGTTAGTCGTTAAGGCATACGGGTAGATCAGCCGAATCACCAGCGATTCACGGTTGGCGAAATCTCCGACCGTGGAGAACCGCAACTCAATGGGCGGCGGACCCGGCCAGGTCATGGCCCCGACTTGTGGTCGCCGATTCTCACTGACCGTCATGTTCGCGTGAAATTTAAAATAGCTGATCACCTGACGGCCGCGGTCTGCGGGCAACGTTTGCCAAGCCACCAGTCCCGTCGCGTGCCGCAAGCGAATCTGGTAGCTATCGGCCTGCGGTAAAATGTAGATGTCACTAGCCGTTTGGCCCACCGCCGCGGCCAGCAGTTCGTCGATCAAAGTCTGCATGGGTCTCCTCCTCATTTGGGCGCTTTAAGTTAACTCCGTAAAAACCCCGCAGAATTTTTTATTTTTGGCAAAAAAAAAGAAGACCCCCGCAGGAATCTTCTTTCGTCAAGCTAGTCTTCAACGTTTTCTGGCAAAACGGCTGCTTCATAAATATCGGAAACATCGTCGTTATTTTCCAATTCGTCGATCAGGCCTTGGTACTGGGAAGCCTTGGCTTCTGGTACTTCAGTCGTGTTTTGTGGGAACATCCGCACTTCGGCCGTGTCGAGCTTGTAGCCCTTGTCTTGTAAGGCGTCCCGTACGGCAATTTCGCTCGAAGGATCCGTGTAGATCTTGAATTCTTCGTCCGTGGTTTCCATGTCGTCCGCCCCGGCGTCTAACGCATCCATCAACATCGTATCTTCATCCGTATCCAAGCCGTCACGTAAGATAACAATGTAACCCTTACGATCAAACATGTATGAAACGGAACCCGCCGCACCGAGTGAGCCACCGTGGTGCGTGAAGGCAGAACGCACAGCCGCAGCCGTCCGGTTCTTGTTATCCGTTAAGGCAGCAACCATGATTGCTGTCCCGGCTGGACCGTAGCCTTCGTAGGTGATTTCTTCGAACTTGGCGCCACCAACACCAGAGGCCTTGTCTAAAGCCCGCTTGATGTTTTCCTTGGGCATGTTCGCTGCCCGCGCCTTGTCCATTTCCAAACGAAGTTGAGGGTTACCGTCGGGATCAGGACCACCTGCTTTTGCAGCTTGGTACAAATCACGTGAGATTTTTTGGAAGATTTTTCCACGTTTTGCATCCTGAGCATTTTTCCGGCCCTGGATGTTATGCCATTTAGAATGTCCTGACATCGTAACTCCTCTTTTCTAAAATTTTATTAGATATCCGTTCCGTATAAAACAGACACTGTTCATATTAGCACTTACTCCCGCGGCATTCAATTGTCTTGCCCATTTATTCTGTATTCAACAAAAAATGTATAAAATACACCTCGCTTTGCTTTAAAACGGGCATTTTCACCTGAATAATCGAATAATTAATGCATAAAAACTGGTTTTTCAAAATAAATCTTGTATAAATAAACGAAACCGGCTATAATCAAGGGCAACAATAAAAATATTGAGGAGCTTTTATATGAAAAAGAGATTGGTCTTATTCCTTGCTCTGATGTTGACGCTGGTCATGGGCGTAAGTACCCTGACCACCACGACGGCCAGTGCCGCCAGTGACAACTCACTTGCCAAGGTTCAAAAGAAAGGGACGCTGGTCATGGGGACCTCGCCCGATTACCCGCCGTATGAATTTCAAGCCACGGTCCACGGCAAGACCAAGATTGTCGGGATGGATGTCGCCGTCGGTCAGAAGATTGCCAAGGACTTAGGCGTCAAGCTCGTGGTCAAATCCATGTCGTTTGATTCCTTATTAGTCGCCCTCCAAACGGGTAAGGTCGACATGGTCATCTCCGGGATGAACCCTACGCCAGCGCGGCGGAAGAATGTTTCCTTCACTCACACCTACTACCAAGGTGGTTACAGCATCGTCATCAACAAGAGTGACAAGGGCATTTATAAGGATAAGGATTCTTTCGTGGGCAAAACCATCGGTGCCCAGACCGGGTCGACCATGTACAACGAATCCAAAAAGCAAACCAGTGGCACGACCGTCAAAGGGATGACCTCCGTGTCCGATCTGATCTTGGCGCTACAAAGTCACAAGATCCAAGGGGTCGCCATGGAAAAGCCATCCGCCCAGGCCTACGTAGCCAACAACAAGGAACTGGCCGCCATCCCCAGCAATTTTGATTTAAGTGCTTCGGATACCAGCGCAGCCGCTGCCTTTGCCAAGGGCTCCACGTCATTGGTCCAGGCCGCCAACAAGTCCGTCGACCAGATCAAGCGACAGAACCTGGTCAACAAAACCTATCTGCCCGCTGCTGGGAAATACTTAAAGACCAACACGGTGAATACCAGCATGTTACACTACTGGAAAGCCTTCTTGACCGGGGTTGAATACACCCTGATCATCACGGTCTGCTCCGTATTCTTCGGTTTCATCTTAGGGGTGCTCTTGTCTTTGGCCCGGATGGCCCGTGGTGGCGTCTTCAAGACGGCGCTCCGGTGGTTAGCCACGGCCTACGTTGAATTTATTCGGGGCACGCCAATGATGGTCCAAGTCATGTTCGTTTACTTTGGCTTAGGCCTCATCGTCAACCTGCCAGCCCTGACCTCTGGGATCATCGCCATCTCCTTGAACTCTGGGGCCTACATCGCCGAATACATTCGGGGCGGAATCAACTCCGTGGACGACGGTCAAACCGAAGCCGCACGGAGCCTGGGGATGTCCAGTGGCGCTACCATGCGTTACGTAGTCTTACCCCAAGCCTTGAAGAACATCTGGCCGTCACTGGGGAATGAATTTATCACCCTGATCAAAGACAGTTCCATCGTCTCCATCATTGGGGTCTCCGAACTGATCTTCCAAAGCAACATTGTACGGTCTGACACTTATCGGGGCGTGGCGCCGATCGCCGTCATCATGGTCATTTACTTCGTCTTGACCTTCACGGCGTCTCGTCTACTGAACTACTTCGAAAGGAGAATGCAACATGACTAAACCCATTATTGAGGTTAAAAATCTCGCCAAGAGCTTTGGCGACAACCAAGTGTTAAAAGATATCACGGAACAAGTCAATCCCGGGCAAGTCATTGTCGTCATTGGCCCTTCTGGTGGTGGGAAGTCGACCTTCCTGCGTTGCTTGAACCTGCTGGAACACCCCACCAGTGGTGAAGTTGACTTTGCCGGCGAGAATCTGACCACGCTGGATGACAAACGGGTCAACGAACTGCGGGAACAAATGGGGATGGTCTTTCAAGGCTTCAACCTCTTCCCCAACATGACGGTGCTGGAAAACATCAAGCTGGCACCCATGAAGGTCAAGCACGTCGACGATGCCGCGGCCACCAAGCAGGCCCACGAGCTCTTAAAGCAAGTCAACTTAGATGACCACGCCGACGCCTTCCCCACTAGCCTTTCCGGTGGTCAGGCACAACGGGTCGCCATTGCGCGGGCCTTGGCCATGGATCCCCAGGTCATGCTGTTCGATGAACCGACCTCTGCCTTAGACCCTGAAATGGTCGGCGAAGTGCTCAACGTCATGCAAGAACTCGCCAAGCAAGGGATGACCATGGTCGTCGTCACCCACGAAATGGGCTTTGCCAAGTCCGTGGCCGACCGCGTTTGGTTCATGGCCGATGGCTACGTCCAAGAAAACAACACGCCCGACGAATTCTTCAGTAATCCGCAAACTGATCGGGCCAAAGACTTCTTGTCTAAGATTTTAATGTAACCTATACTAAAGAGCGCCCTCACAATCCGTAGTGGTTGTGAGGGCGCCCTTTTTAGTGCCTAAATCGGCTGTTACCCGAGAACCTGGTCGCCTACCGTTCGCCAGATATAGGTTGGCACGCTGGAGCCAAAAAGCGGTCTCGCCGCCTCGCTTTGAGCCTAGAAACGTGTCTCAAAGTAGCCTCATGGCTGAACCGTACGCCAACAAACAACCGCAAGCCAAAAGGCGTAGTCCCAGTCACCAATCGTGTCTAGCACTACGCCTTTAAACTAACGCTTTTTAACCAGGTCTCACCTGGCAGAGCAACTGCTTATTCATGCCGCCGCTTGCGGAAACCGGTCACTCCCAGACTCCCTAACAGCAGGCCTAAGATCGCCCAGCCCGCGGACGTGTGTTCGTTGGTCTGCGGTAACTCAGTCTGTTGAGCAGCGGATGTTCCCGTGGCGTCCGGCTGAGATTGTTCAGCGGTTACGGCTGATGCTGGGGTTGCTGTAACGATTTTGGCTGCCGCCCCTGCCGTGTGAACCGCCGCAGCTGGATCCGCTTGAATCGTCGCGCCGATGCCGTTGTTGTGGCGGTCCAGTGTGGTCTGCGCGCTGTGCTTGGCCACAATAGCGATCGTCGCGCCGGCCCCATCCTTTTGCACGGCCCGGTCACTGATGATGTCATGAACCTCATTGCCCGGGGTCGTGGGTTTGGTTGGGGTGACTGGCTTGGTCGGCTTTTCCGGATCGGTCGGATTCGTCACGTCCGGCGTTGAAGGGTCAGTCGGGTCCGTTGGGTCCGTGGGATCGGTGGTATTGCCGCCATCCCCGGTATTGGCCGCAACCACGTGGAGGGTTACGGTTTGGGTGACGCCACCATAGCTCAGCGTCACGGGGTAATCCCCGGCCTTCGTGGTATCCGCCTGACTCAGGTCCACCGTAATGTCCGTGACGGGTACCGCTTGAGCATTGGTATCCGTCGCACTTGCCTGGAAGTCCGCCGCAGTTGGCGTCTTGCCGCCCGCCGTCATGGTGTAGTCGCTCCCGGTCAACGTGGGGTCTACCGAGTTGATGGTCAACTTGCCCAAATTGGCGGTTCCGACCGTGTAGTTGGTATTCAACGCACTTGTATCTAATTGATAGGCATAAGTCCCCGCGGTTTCACCGGCCACCCGGGTCACGGTCAATCCTGAATTACTGACGGCCTGATCATCGGCCCCCACAATCGTCACTACTGGCGTAGGGTCCGCTTCACCGGCATCCTTGCTGGCATCAGCGACCGTCACCGTCAGGGCTGCCGGCACAATGTCTAGGGTCGCATCAGAGCCCAAATCCGTCCAGTCAAAGTAACTACTGGCGGGCACCTCAGCCTGGAGCCGCGCAATCGTGTCCGGATTCAAGATAACTTGGTAGGTCCCGACATTTGGCAAGGCAGCCGCTGTCAAGCCCTCTGCCGTTTGTGAGGCGTTGGCCGCAGCGGTCGGCGCCACAATCAAGTCACCGGCCTTCAAGGTGTAAACGAAACCGTCGGACAAGATGACTTGGTATTGGGATGGGTCCACGACAGGATCGCTCCCCGTATAGGTCACCTCAGAGTACCCCGTCAGCGTGTAGGTGGCTTCGCGTTTGACCACCGTGACGATGGCGGTCGCCGAATTGCCATCGCCGTAGCTGTAGGTCACGCTGTATGTGCCCGCAACTTGAGTCACATCGTCGGCCGTGACGGGATTGCCATTGGCATCGGTGATCTTGACCGTCAAGTCAGCCGGGTCGATTGGCGTACCGTCCGTCATTTCCGCGCTCACCACGTTATCCGTCGGCTGCCAGCCATCCCCGTACCAAACGGTCGAGTTGGCCACCTTGATGTGTGGGTCGTTTAAGACGACTTGGTAGACCCCGGTGTAGGTCGTTCCGGTGGTATCCGTCAGCGTCCAATTAAAGGAGAAGACAGCCGTATCAGCGGGAATGGTGAACTGGCCATTCTGGTAGGTGACGCCGTTGCTCAAATTCGTCAAGACCAGGTCGTCATTGGTCAACTTGCCCACGGCCGTCTCAAATAAATCGTCAATTGACTTGAGCTGGGCGGTACTGGTAAAGATCGTCGCCGTTTGATTCTGCGCCAAGTTGGCCTGGCCCCCCGGCAACGATACCGTCGTCAATCGGTTGTAATCAAAGGCACTCTTCCCCACCGTCGCCGTAGCGGGCACGAACACGCCACTGAGCTGATTCCCAAAGAAGGCCTGTTTGCCAATCGTGGTCACCGCCGTGGGGGTCAGATCCAATTGACCCGTCAAACCGTTATAGGCAAACGCGCTGGTCCCAATCGTGGCTAACTGCGTATCCGCACTGACCGCTAACGTGGCCAAATTGTTCCCGGCAAAGGCCAGGTCACCGATCGTCACCAGATTTTCCGGCAACGTCAAGGTCCCGGTCAGACCCGCGTATTCGAAGGCTCCACTCTTAATGGTCGTCAGGGCGGTGGCCTGCGTGGTGTCAATGGTTTGAAGAGCCGCATCGTAGGTAAACGCGTTGGCCCCGACCGTGGTCAAGCTGGCTGGCAAGTTGATCGTCGTCAACGCTGTGTTGGCCAGAAAAGCCTGGTCGCCAATCGTTTCCAAGCTGGCCGGTAGGGTCACGTTGGTCAGGTAAGAATCGTAAATAAACGCCGCGTTGCCAATCGTCTGCAGCTGACTGTCAGGCGCAAAGGTGACCGTGGTCAGCCCAGAAATCGTGTTGCCATCGGCATCCTTGCTGGTCATGGCGCCAAAGGCATAGTCGCCGATACTCTGCAGGCTCGCCGGTAGGGCCAACGTGGTGATTTTGCCATCGTAGGTGAAGGCGTAGTTGCCAATGCTGGTCAGCCCGTTGCCAAACGTAACGCTGGTCAGCGCCGTGTCGCCCGCAATCATGCTATCGCCGTCCGCATACGTGGAAAAGGCGTAGTCACCGACCTGCTTCACGCCGTCGCCCAACGTCACACTGGTCAGGCTGGTTGCGCCAGCGAAGGCCGCCGTGCCCATGGTTGTTAACGTCGGAATCGACAGGGTCGTCAGGCTGGCATCGTTAGCAAATGCCATGTCGCCGATGCTTTGGAGCTGCGTCGCTTGACTGAAGTCGATGGTCGCTAAATTGCTGTTATACTTAAACGCCGCAGTGCCAATCGTCTGTAGCGTTGACGGTAAGGCCAGGGAGGTCAAATCGGTCCCCAGAAATGCCATGTCGCCAATACTTTGGAGTTGCGTTTCCCCCAGGTTAGCTTGCGTGAGCTGGCTATTGTATTCAAAGGCACCATTGCCAATCGTCGTCACGGTGGTCGGCAGCGTCAGCGAGGTCAAGCCATCACTGACGAAGGCATTGTCCCCAATCGTCGTCAAGGTATGGTTTTCGCTGAGGTCAACCACCTGTAAGTTGCCCAGGTAAGCAAACGCGTTGGCCCCGATGGTAGTAATGCCATCGCCGATGATAACGGTCGTGACGTTTTTGTTGCGGTCTACAGAAGATGCAAAGGCCCCTGGCGCAATCGTGGTGACCTGATACGTCTTGCCATCAGCGCCGGTGACGGTCGACGGAATCACCAACGTGTCACTGGTCGCTTGACTCAATAACCCATTGATGGTCGCCGTTAACGTGGCCGTGTCATAGGTAATGTCAAAATTACTTTGATCCGTTACCGGCGTCACCGCAGCACTGGCCATCATCGGGGCGGCCAGAGGCGCCGTGGCGGGCACTGGGGTCTCAGTATTATCAGTGCCGTCACCAGCGGCTAGCGGCACGTCATCCAGTAATGCCTCCTCATTCACCGGTTCCACGTTAGCTGCATCTGCCGTTGTCGTTGAATCAGCGTTCGGCGTTGTGTCAGAAGGGGTGTCGTCCGCTGCGGGTGCTGGCGTGGTATCCGCGTCTGGATCCGCTGTGGGTTGCGCCGTCTCGGCATTGGTCTCAAGGTTGGTGTCAGTGTCAGTGTCAGTGTCAGTGTCGGTGTCGGTGTCGGTGTCAGTGTTCGTATCGGTATCCGTATTCGTATCAGCAGGCGAATCTGTATCGTTACCAGCGCTGGCATCGGCATCCTGATTCGTTCCGTCGTTCACATTGTCACTGGACGTCGACGAATCGTCGGTCGTGGTATCGGTCGTATCCGTTTTGTCCGTCGCATTTTCAGTCGTATCAGTCGATTTGTCAGTATCAGTTGTCGTGTTGGAACCGTTCCCACTTGTCTGTGAAGTTTTCAGGACGGTTGTGGTGCCCGCCGTCGCACTAGAATTGGTGGTAGTTTGGCTGGCACTGTCATTGCTTGGTGCCGTGTCCGCATGAGCCGACATATCCTGTCCAACTGCGGTTCCCAACCCAACGGCCACGACCGTAATGGCTGCGAAAACCCAGTGCTTGCCATCCTTGTACATCTTGTAATGTTGCTTCGTTTGCATCATTGCTTGCCCCTCTCACAATTGGGGTCCATTGTCCCCCAAGCCCATTTATCGTCAACTAAATGATTGGCTTCACAATCCCTCAACTTGTATTTTAGCGGTCCAATTTATCGGTGCAACTAACCGCCATTTATGAAACCATGTTAGTCGCTAAGCCTTACTAAACCGCCAACCGTTTGTCAGTCTGCTTTATTTACACTACCTGGCTGTTCACACGATAAATTTATTTACAAGTAATTCTATAACTTAGTTTGGATAGGGTCAATCGTAATTGCAAAAAAAGTTAACTATTTTAATGGAATTCAAAGTTAACTAATTGTCTAGGGGGTCAATCATTGCATTTTACAAGGAAATCTACCGTTTTTGCCTTAAGCGTTGGCTAGGAGCTCTTAATTTTGACCGTAAGACAAAAAGTCCCGCCATCCAGACAATTACGCTGAACGACGAGACTCATAATTATTCACTTATAGCCCAATCCATTTTCTCTGTCGAAATGACCTTACCAACTGGCGATGCCTTAGCCGAAGTCTTAGTTACTGAGCGCTGCTTACTTGGCGTACTCTTTGAGCTACTAGCAGACACCCCTTGCCCCTGTGACGCACTATTGGCACAGCCACCAACAATGATGCCTAACGCTACCAAAGCCACGATTGTCTTCTTCTGCATCCTACCATCCCCTCGTCCCAGTTAAGAAATCAACTGTCGATCGACAATAAATTCATCTACTTATAATCATTAATCGAGTAAGTAATACTTTCCTCGTCAACATCCGTAAAGAACTTCACATGACCCTTCCGATAAACATCAACGTACCCACCGCCATCAAAGCCTAGTGTCTCCAATCTAACTAATTTCTTATTCTTAATTGAGTAAAAGCGGTTTTGAGTCCCATCAACGCTTGCGTAATCATACTCATGCTGCACAAGATACTTTGTTCGCAACTTTTTCTTGTTGGTTGTCGATTTCCAGGGCGTTCGCCGATACTTGTATGTTTTTACCTTAACCGCTCGTCCGTTACGGAAGTAAATCTTGGTGGGGCGATTGTCCATACTGATAATCAGCACTCTAACAATTTGATTTTTCCGGTTCTTAACCAGATAAGCGCGTTGTTGTAACGATAAGCTATCATTGACACCAACCCGATTCTTCGTTGATTTCTTACTTTGAACCTTGGTGACAAGATGTTCGTGTTTCTTCAACTTCAATAGTTGTTTCCCCGGATCACGGTATTTTCCCGCAATAAGTGTATGCCGAGCCTTATAGACCCAGCCTAGCTTTCGTCCCTTTGCAGTTTCTAAGTACACATAATGCAAATTTTTATGCGTAATCAGTTCCTTGGTCGCATACAACTGCTGGGTGGTCAACCGATCGAAAACGTGAGTGATGTAAGTATACGCTTCCGTATACGCCGGCCGGT
>NZ_JALCJA010000007.1:0-134150 GCF_022646225.1 Levilactobacillus sp. | reverse complement strand
TAGTGTGGTGGCGATAGCCTAAAGGATACACCCGTTCCCATGCCGAACACGGAAGTTAAGCTTTAGCACGCCGATAGTAGTTGGGGGATCGCCCCCTGCGAGGATAGGACGTTGCCACGCGACTGAAAGGACCCAGTGATTGGGTTCTTTTTTTGTACAGTCAGGTTGTCACCGTACCTAAAATCGGTGATAATAAGAGTATGCCGCTTTAGCTCAGGAGGTAGAGCGTTTCCATGGTAAGGAAGAGGTCGTTGGTTCAAATCCAATAAGCGGCTTATCAGGACAAATTAGAATGTCTTTATAAAGAAAAGCGGAATCAGCACCCTTTTGGTGCCCGTTTCAGCTATGTAAGGGTGAAGCAAACGCGTCTGGGATAAAACCTCCCAGGCGCGTTTCTTTACAATCCACTGGAAAACATTAGAATCCATTTTAGACAAGGAGACATCAGCAGTACCACGCAGACGGTGCCACAATTGATGCAGCGCGTGTTAGCTAGTTTGCAGTACGCTTACAAGCGTTGGTCAAACAACTGGGCTTGTCCGGCTCTTGCCGTTACTTTGTGGGGAGATGGCGGTTTTACCGATGAGGTTTCGTGGCTTACCGGGCCGACATGGGTTGGGTGCCCATCAATTTAGCAATGCCACTACGGCCGATAACGGGACGAGGCACCAACTTTGGAATGGACGCCGACTCTGGGTACCGCTGACGAAACGCGCACTAGTCAGGCAATTAGATTGGGCCCGGATCTTGTAGTGGCGTTTAGCGGATGAGCAAGCTTATTATTTACGCTTTAATTATGACGGTGCCAGTGTCGATCGCCGATTAGCACCGGCAGTTGCGCAAGCTGGTTATCGGTATTTTAGTCAGCAGTTACATCGTTACATCACTGGCATGACGACTTAGCTTGGAATCCGGTGGAACTAGAGGGCGTGTTGATGTGCTACTTTAAGATGCGGGGACACTGATGAACCTTTTTAAAATAATTTTGTGGAGTGGTCGTAAACGACATGTTGTGTCAGGGTGATTTGCTATGATAAGGGTGTTCAATTGAATTAATCTCTGAAAGGAAGTCGGCACACATGCAAAAATTACCGTTTAGTCTGTTAGATAGTTGGGCGTTTTGGTCCACGCCAGACGCGACCACTGTAGCGGGACAGGATCCCCAAACCGTTGAAGCACGTTTTGGTGAGGTTTATCAACCAAACTATTTTCCAACTTCAGCGTTGTCAAAAGATTTAGCGCAACAATTGGCCACCACTAAGTATGTGATCGTCGGGTTAAATCGCGGTAATGCCGAGGTCGACCGTGATCCGCAGGCGCCATTTTTGAGCTTCCATGGACCGAAGCGGAGCATGGACTATCGCTTGGCAGCGGCGCTATATGATACTGAGATGTGGGGCGCGTTTATGACGGATTTAGATGCGACTATTAACAGTGACAGTACGGCGGTTCAACCAGGGAAAGCCCAAGTTGAGGCTTTAGAACAACACTTAGCTGACTTAGGCATTCCGCAAACGGCTAAGTTGATTGCGTTAGGCAATGTCGTTTTTGACACGTTAAGCAAGTCAGCTACGCGGCGAGTGTTTAAGTTAAGCCATTATTCCGGCGCTAACGGGCATTGGCAGGCGGACGCCGAACGGCAAGCGGTACAAGCCGCGATTGAAGGGTAACGACCATTATTAAGCATATCTGGCAACGAGCCTGGGACAAAGCAATCCCAGGCTCTTTTGGCGTCACCGTTACATAGCTGAAACGTGCACCAAAGAGCAGTCGGTTCAATCGCCATTTGTCTGTCTCACTCTCTTTCGGAACAGCGGGGAATACTTGATCATTACTGACGCTGGTGGGCTGGCGCGGTCAAAGATGAAGGTATTCTGCATGCTAAATAACCCGTTAAATTACCATCGGTCGAACCCATTAATATCCTAACAATCCTTGTATTCCGAAGGTTTCCCGCTGTATACTTTAACTATATGTCAGAGTTAAAGCAGATTGGAGATAGGAAAATGAAGTTTAAAATCATGGCATTGAGTTTGGCAATTGCCGGGGCCTGGAGTTTGGGGGCCGGGGCGGTGTCTGCGCAAGCCAGCACGACGCAGCACATCGTGTCGCAGAAAAAGGTCGCCAAATTTGGCAAGGTCACGGGTAACTCGGCTGGCAGTTTGTATGCGTTTCAGACTAGCAATGGGGCGTTGACGTTGCGCGCGACACACCAGCTGAAGAACTTTAAGCACACGGCTTGGGAAATCAGCAAGTCTGCGCTGGTGCAAAAAGCCAATGGCAAAACGTACCGCTACTACTACGTTAAGGCCTTAGGCGCCAAGCAAACGGCCAAGGGCTGGGTCTGGCACCGTTATTTGAAGACGCCGAAAACGGTCAAATTGGGCGCACCCTACATCAGTCAACAGGCCGTCAAAGCCTGGATGGGCTGCGAGTCGGCGAGTCTGTTGGAGGGACTGCACTACAAGGGCGTTTTGAAATCGACCGGGCTGGTGGCCTTCATGAAGCACCTGCCACGCAGTAAAAATAACAATCCGAATAATGGGTTTGCCGGGAGTCCCTACAAGGTCACGCCGGGCGTGTTTCAATCCATCTTTCCCAAACCGCTGGCGAAGTGGGGCAACACCTACACGCCAGTGAAGAACATTAGCGGCGCCAAGTTAAGTCAGTTACGCGCACAATTACGGCGGCACAATCCGGTCGTCGTTTACGTGACGCTGCACTTTGCCAAAGCCCAATACGGTCACTACTTCTGGGGGACCGGCATCAACAACAGTCACGTCATGTTGCTGGACGGGTATCGCAAGGGCGGTTATCACGTGGCGGATCCGAACCACGGCAAGTATTGGGTCAGTGCGAAGAAGTTTGCCCGCAGCTATAACTACAAGCATTTCGCCGTTGCGGTCGAATAAGGAGGCGTAAAAATGAAAAAAATCATCACGTTGCTGGCTAGTTTGGGAATCGGCCTGGGCTTGGTCGGGGGTCTGACTGCCCAGGCGCAGACCACGGCTCCTAAGTCCGGACGCTCACGGGTCTCGCAGGTGGTTCGCAGTGCCGGCTGGCGTTTGTGGAACCAACCGTATACCAAGTCGGCTAAGGCCGTTCGGAAGACTGGTAAGCTCAAGGGCAAGCTGGTTCAAATCGACCAGGTGGCCCGGGCAGGTCAAGCGACCTACGTGCAAATCCCCCGGCGCGGGCACGTGTATGGCTGGCTGAACCAAAAGGGCCTGCGGACGCCTAAACAGTTCGTCTTACCCTACACCTACACCAGCCAGCTCTACCCGCTTTACGCCCCCAATGCCTGTGAAGCAGCGAGCTTGAAAATGGCCTTGTCGGTGAAGGGGATTGCGCGCAAAACGTCGCTCAAGACCATCATTACCAAGATGCCCAAGGCTAAGACTCCCAGTCGCGGCTTCGTGGGCAACCCGTACACGGAGAGTCGTCCCGGAGAAACGCGGACGATTTATCCCAAGCCCCTAACGGCCTATACCAAAACATATGACGCCCGCGCCGCCAATATTTCTGGCGCTACGAAAAATCAATTGATCAAAGAGATCAAGCGCGGCAATGCCGTGATTTTTGCGGGTGCTTGGCGGATGCAGGGTGCCCGGCCGTACCACGTTTTGACCCTGGTTGGGTATCGGCGGGGCCAATTCTTAGTCGCTGATCCGTACATGAAAAAGTCGTGGCCAAATAAAGTTTATTGGACTGGGACGCGTAATTTTATGAAAGTGTACCAATCCCGCCACTCGCGGGCGATTGCGGTCCGTTAGGCCGTGTTGTGGAATCACCGTTCAAAGGCGGGGGTTCCTTTTTTGATTGTGCAATCAAGAACTTATTCTCTTCTGTCTATTAACCTGATAGGATATTGATTATCGGAGAGAGAACAACAGGCAATTATAGACATCATTATTTTGGAGGAGAATCAACATGGCACAAAACGTACGCACCACTTTATGGCTGACGGCAGCAGCAACCCTCGTGGGGACGGGGATGCTCTTGGAATCACCCAAGGCCAGCGCCGACGCAACGGATAACGATAAGTACAGTCACGTCACTCGCAAAGAGACCTCAGTTTTTGAATGGATGCCCAGCCCAAATTTGCGAAAAATCGTATTGAAAACGCTTCAGCAACAGGGAAAGAACATCCAGAAGGAAGGCGACATCAAGGGGGCATACATGTCCAGCATCAAAGAAATCATTGTCGATAAGGATACGGTCGTGGGTAGCGGCATTCAAGACCGCCTGCCGATCAGTCTGAAAGGCTTAGAGAAGGCAAAAAATTTACACACGTTGATTTTAGACGGGGCAGCTACCAATTTTGACGATGAGGGGAACAACCATTATGGTGAACACCCACACGTTATGCCCAAAGGGAATGTCGTTAATTTGAATCCGATTGCAGATTTGGGTAATTTGCGGACGTTGAAGGTGATGAACAGCCGGTTGTCAAATATCCAGCCGTTGGCGGGGATGATGAAATTGCAGAATTTGGACCTGAGCGGCTGTCAGATCAGAGACTTCAGTATTTTGAGTCAGCTGCATTTGGAAAGCTTCAACGGCGACAACCAGTTCATCTCAGATGCTTCGGCTTATGTGGATAGCAAGCTGACCGGTCAGCTGGTCAACGGTACCCATACCCGGGAAGGGGAACAGTATCAAATGAAGCCGCTCGAGCGCTTTGCCGTGCCGATGTATGCGGAAGAGACGCGGAATAAGGATACTGGAGACCTGATTTCGACAATGCCATTTTACCGTATCCACTTTAGCGGTGGGGAAGCCAAACCGGATGGCCAAAAAGGATTGGTTTACGACAAGCTTCATGTGCCTGAAAGCGTCCGGGACGGGGATAACTTTACGGATGGGAAGCTGACCAATCTGAAAGACAGTCATGACCGGTTCGCCATGCTGGGGGAAATTCGTGATCCACAAAACCCAGACCGCGTCCTGTGGACCTTTGTGCAACAGTACCAGCCGAAAGGTCACGCCGCGCCGGTGAAGGTTCATTACGTTGATACGGCAGGCAAAACAATCGGTGAAGATGACGTCTTAGTCGGTGCGCTGGGAGAAAATTACGATGCGCAGCCTAAGGATATTGACGGGTACATCTACAAGGAAACGAAAGGTGAACTAACCGGTTCCTTTACCAAAACGGAACAGGAAGTGACCCACGTCTTTGAAGTCGCGTCCACGGACATTGACGACGGGGATGACGAGGACGATGGTCACGATGCTGGCAACGGCAGCGATACGAACGGTGGGAACGACCACGACGGTTCTGATAACGGGAACGGCGGCGACAACAACGGTTCTGATAACGGAAACGGTGGGAACGACCACGACGGTTCTGACAATGGAAACGGTGGGAACGATAACAACGGTTCTGATAACGGAAACAGTGGGGATGACCACGACGGTTCTGACAATGGAAACGGTGGGAACGACCACGACAGTTCTGACAATGGAAACGGTGGGAACGACCACGACGGTTCTGATAACGGAAACGGTGGGAACGATAACAACGGTTCTGATAACGGAAACGGTGGGAACGACAACAACGGCTCCGATAACGGGAACGGTGGAAACGACAACAATGGTTCCGGCGACGGGAACGGTGGGAACGACAACAACGGCTCTGATAACGGCAACGGTGGGAACGATAACAACGGTTCTGATAACGGAAACGGTGGAAACGACAACAACGGATCCGATAACGGGAACGGTGGAGACGACCACGACGGTTCTGATAACGGAAACAGTGGGGATGACCACAACGGTTCTGGCGACGGGAACGGTGGCGGCGACCACAACGGTTCCGACAATGGCAACGATGGCGATACCAACGACGGCGGTGATGTAACTGGCCCCGGCACAGGTGGCGGCAACGGTGGAAATCCTGGTACTGGTGGCGATGAAGGCGCTGGTGACGGTTCCGGTAGCGGGTCTGGTGGCGCTGGGACTGGTGACGGGGATGATAACGATAACCAGTCAGGCACAGGTGACGGCGATAGTGATGGCGGTGACCAGCCGGGCCAAGGTGGCGATGGTAACGTAACCGGACCAGGCACAGGCGGCGCTGGTGGTGGTAACAGCAACGGTGGCCAGCCAGGCGGTGGCAATGGTTCCGGTGGCTCTGGCGGATCTGGTGGTAACGGTGGATCCGACGGTGGCGACGGTGCTGGCAGTGGCGACGGCGGTTCTGACGGAAACGACGGCGACAACGGCAGTGGGGACGGTAACGGCTCTGGTGGTAGCGGAGACGGTAACGGCTCTAACGGCAATGGAGACGGCAACGGCTCTGATGGCAGTGGAGACGGCAACGGCTCTAACGGCAGTGGAAACGGTAACGGCTCTAACGGTAGTGGCGATGGTAACGGCTCTAACGGCAGTGGAGACGGCAACGGCTCTGGTGGTAGCGGAGACGGTAACGGCTCTAACGGTAGTGGCGATGGTAACGGCTCTAACGGCAGTGGAGACGGCAACGGCTCTGGTGGCAGTGGAAACGGTAACGGCTCTAACGGCAGTGGAAACGGTAACGGTTCTAATGGTAGTGGGGACGGCAACGGTTCTAACGGCAGTGGGGACGGCAACGGTTCTAACGGCAGTGGGGACGGCAACGATTCCAATGGCAGTGGGGACGGCAACGGTTCTAACGGCAGTGGAAACGGTAACGGCTCTGATGGCAGTGGCGATGGTAACGGCTCTAACGGCAGTGGAGACGGTAACGGCTCTGATGGCAGCGGCAACGGTTCCGGTAATGAAGACCAAAATGATACCGGTACTGGTGGGAACACGAACGGTGGCGGCAACAACACCGGGAATGGGAACACCGGCAACGGAAATGGCAACAATTCCGGGTCTAACAACGGTAACGGCACTGGTAATGGAAATACGAACGGCAATGGCAATAACACTGGTAATGACCAAGGTAACGGCAATGGCAATAACACCGGCAATAGCCAAGGCAATGGTAATGGCAACAACACCGGTAACGGCCAAGGCAACAACAATGGCACCGGCAACGCCACGGACAACAGCCAAGGCAGTGGCAACACCACCGGCAATGACAGTACCACGGGCAACGGCTCCGGCAATGGTAATGGCAACACGACCGGCACTGATTTAGACCACACTGGCGGGTCAGCTGGTCAAACGGGGCTGGACGATGATGATGCCGCAGATCAAGAAATCACGGGGTCTGCCGATGACGACTTGACTGATGGCACCGGCAGTTCCGCCGGTAGCAGCGCGCCAAGTGGGCTGAGTTACGGCGGCGGTTCTGGTTCTAGTGGTTACTCAGGGGGCAGTGGTTCCGGCAGCAGTTACGGCCACACCAACGGCGGCAGTGGCTCCGGATCCAGTTACGGCTCAGGGGCCTTACCGCAGACCGGCGAACAGAAGTCCAAGTTGGCTTGGTTCGGCGCTTTGTTAGCGGCCTTTACCCTGAGTGGCTGGAAGAAGCGTCGCGACCATGACTAGGGCAACAACCACGGAATAGAAGGTATTTGCGAAATGAACATGACTCGTTAGCCAGTCTTTAGCAGCTATAGACGAGTAGGAAGGAGACCCCTTTATGCGTAGCGAACCGAAACGAGGCCCAGTGGCCTTTACGCCGCTACACTGGTTTGGCTCTCTCCTAGCGGCCTTTCGTCAGGAGAGCAACGACCCGAAACACATCACTAGATAGACTTAAAAAACGTGTTTAGTCCAACGACTAAGCACGTTTTTTTAATGGTTCATGTACATGTTCCCACGCCCGCTGCAACTCAACAGTGTAGGCGTTAAAACCGATTTGGTTCAGGTGGTCATGGGCGGTGGCCAGGTCAAAGTAGGCCACGCGTTGGAGCTCCTCGTGTTGAATCGTGAAGTCGGCCAGCTGCCGGTCCGTTTGAAAGGCAAACCAGGCCTCAATCCAATGCGAATGGGGCTGGAGCAGGTAGTTGTCGGCCGGACTGACGGGCAGGTCGAGGCCCAATTCCTCGGTCATTTCCCGGTGCATGGCGTCGGTAATGGTCTCCCCCGCCACGACGGAGCCGCCGACGGAACAGTCCCAACAACTGGGAAAGTTCAGCTTATTGGCTGAGCGCTGCTGCAAGAGGACCTCACCGGCGGGATTGAAAATAAAGGCGTCGACCACCAAATGAAAACACCCCGGGCGCACGGGGTCCTGACGCTGTTGCTGGCCCACACGCTGGAGTCGCCGGTCATACACGTCCCAATATTCACTTAACCGATCTGCGGCCATGCGCGTCATCTCCTTAGCTTTAATCCTAGCGTACCACTTTTAGGGTTAAAGGTTGAAGGTTAAATTAAATAACCGCCAAATCCATACCGACTACTCCTGTTCGTAACGCGTAATTTCAAACTGGTGATTCTCGTATTTGGCCATGTAGACGTCCCGAATGTTGGCCACGCCGTGTTGTTTCAGTTGAGCCAAGAGCCAGTTCTCGTCGTGACTCATCAATTCCAAGACGTCGTAGTCAATCTGGCCGTCCACGATGACCGGGTAGCGAATGGACCCGTCGCCCTGGCGCAGGACGGTGAGGCTGCCATTTTGCTCGACGATGGCCCGTTTGACGTCGTTGATTTGATAAACGCCGGCTGTTCGTAACTTGAAATCAATCTCCTTGGCCGATAAATTGGCCTTCAGACAGTTGTGGACCAACAGCTGGCCGTTGCGGATCACGGTGATGGGGCCACCGTCGATGAATTTGCCCACGGCGCGTACGTGAATTTTCAGGTAGCGGGTGACCAAAATCAGGAGCGACCAGATCAACAAGACGATGACGAACTGAATCAGGGTGACGGCGGAATTGTAGATGACTCCGCCGACGATGCCCCCTAAGACGTAGTTTTGGACCTGGTCGATGGCCGAGGTCGGCGCCAGGTTGCCCTTGCCCGAGAAGTTGATCAGCAGCGTCATAAAAATGAAGCCGACTAGTAATTTAATGAAGACATCTGAATAGACAAACATACCGTTACTCCTTTACGATGGTGACTTTGGGCCGCTGTAGCTGAACGCGTTCCACCACGTAGGCGGAGCCGTCTGCATTGTAAGCTAACCGGTAATAGCCGCTGGGGGCCTTGATCAACAGGTTATTGTTCGTGGTCGTGGCGTTGACCGCCAGCTTGCTGGGCTGGACGTCCAGCTGTTTGGCCACGTTTTTGACGATGCCCGTGATCTCACTGGTCTGTTCGGTAGCCGAACGCAAGGAGACCAGACTGTTGATTTGAAAGCCCAAAACGAGCAACAATAACGTGCCGGTGATGATACTCATATCTTTATATTTGACGTTCCAGCTGTGCCGCAGATAGGTGATGAATAGGCCGATGAAGACCGCCAGTAGCGCGATAATCAAGGCAATTCGCAGGTACTGCCAGTTGCTGTGATGATTTGTAAGGTATCCATAAGTATAGAATGTCATCGTGTACTCCCTTCAATTGTTTCTAGGGGTTATTTTATCACGAAATGCCTGATGTGCGGGAAATGATGAAAACAGTCTTTAAATTAAAATATTATGAGAGTATAATTAGAACAATTATCATGAGGGGGTGTCGCGATGGACGGGCAAATCACCAATCGTCAGTCGATCATTCAAATTGTCAAGGCGGCCAGTAGCGATATCATTGGCACGTTGGGTGGGGATGTCTTCAGCTTTGCTTTGGGCTTAATGCTGCTACACACGACGCATTCGGCTATTAGCTTTGGCCTGGGCTCCATCATCTATCCGCTGGTTGGCTTATTGCTAGTCATGCCCGTCGGTAACCTGGTCGACCGTCGCCGGCACAAGCCACTGCTGCTGACGAGTCGGGGCATCGTGGTTCTGAGTTACGGCGTGTATGCATTGTTGGCGCCCCATGTGAGTAACGAAATGGTCCTGGCCATCGTCGTGCTGACCGTGATTGCCAGCGCGGACAAGGTCACGTCCACCACCTACATGGCCTCGGTCCACGAGCTGGTCAACGACAACCACGTGAAGACCCTGTCGACCATTGAACAAGCGGCGATGGCGGGGATTCAGCTGATCTCCCCATTGGTTGCGGCCGCGCTGTACGCCTGGATTGGGTTCGAGGGCATCGTCCGGTTGGAACTCGGCGTGGAAACCATTACCTGGCTGATTGCGTTGAGCATGCGCTTCCATCCGCTGGCCAATGCCATCGACAGTGGTGCGCCCAAGTCGCAGTGGGCCCAATTCAAGGTGGGCCTGGACTATATCCATACCCATTTTACCTTGCAGTCCGTGGTTATCTTGGGCATCTTTTTGAATTTCTTATTGGCGTCGATTGACGTCGGCCTGCCGTACGCCATCGTGCAGACCCGACATCTGGGCAACGCGCGGTTGAGCTGGGTACTGAGTGCCGTGGCCGGTGGGGTGTTGTTGGGCAACCTGGTGTTAACGGTCCTGCCGCGGTTTAAAAATGTGTTGCTGGCCATCTTACGACTATCGTTGATGTTAGGTGGTATCATCGCTGTGATGGGCATCTGCTTCATCGCACCGTTGCGCGCCGCCATTTTGATTGGCAGTTTAATTGTCTTATCGTTTTTCTCTGGCGTTATCCTGGCCTTCGTCAACACGCCAATGTCCGTGTACATGCAAATGACGGTGCCAACCAAATTGCTGGGCCGCGTCGGGTCGACCTTTAGCACGTTGATGCAGCTGGCCTTACCATTAGGGACCGCGGCGTACGGCGTGTTCTTTCAAAAATTTCCAGCCGGGCCCGTCTACCTGATCACGGGTATCGTCATCATGCTTTACATCGGGTTCAACTACCTCTTAGTCCACCATCACGAGGCCGCGGAGCAAATTAAGCGAGGTTAAGTCGTTTTCGTGCTAAACTCGAAGGCGTAGATGAGACGAAATGGAGGGTGAAACGATGCAAGAATTTGATGTCGTGATTATTGGTGGCGGCCCCGGCGGCTTAGCGGCGGCGTACGGATTACACGGCCACGGCCTGAACGTGGCGGTCGTGGAAAAGGACCTCTGGGGTGGCACGTGCCCAAACCGCGGGTGTGACCCGAAGAAGATTCTGATGGCTGCCGTTGAAGCTCAGGGCCGCAGTGAAGCCTTGCAGGGTCATGGGTTGACCAGCGTGCCGCAAATTGACTGGCGCGCGTTGATGGCTAAGAAGCGCGCTTACACGGAAAAGATTCCGTCCGGGACCCTGGGAGGCCTCAAAGCCGCGGGTATTGCGACCTTTCACGGGACGGCCGGTTTCAATACCGATGGCACCTTGACCGTAGGCGAGGACCAACTGAACGCGGCCAACTGGATCATTGCGACCGGCCAAGAACCGCGATTGCTCGACATTCCAGGCAAGGACCTATTGCGCACCAGCAACGACTTCTTAGATTTGGACACGTTACCAGCCGATATCACCTTGATTGGAGCGGGCTACGTCGGCGTCGAACTGGCCGCCATTGCCAGTGCGGCCGGTAGTCGGGTTCATTTGGTCCACCACAACCAGCGGCCGTTGCGGGCCTTTGACGGCGACCTGGTCCACGACCTGATGGACCGGTTGACGGCCGAGGGTGTGGACGTGAAATTGGACACGGACGTGACCGCCGTTGTCGCCGTTGATGACCAGTATCAACTGACGACGGCGAGTGGCGAGACCTGGACGTCGGACCTGGTCTTTTCCACCGCTGGACGGACGCCGGTGATCGACGACCTGCATTTGGCACGCATCGACGTGGTCACCACGCCGCACGGGATTGCCGTCAACGACCGGCTACAGACCACCAATCACCACGTCTTTGCCTTGGGCGACGTGGTCGATCGGCCTCAGCCAAAATTAACGCCGGTGGCCGGCTATGAAGGCCGCTACCTGACGGCGACGCTGACCAACGGCGCGGCTGACCCGATCAGCTACCCGGTCATCCCGTCGGTCGTTTACGGCAAAACGCAATTGGCCCAGTTGGGCGTGACTCCCGCCGAGGCTATTGCGGAACCGGAGAAGTATCACGTCAATGATCTGGACCTAACCCACTGGTACAGCTACCAACGGACAGCTGACCCGGCCGCCAGAATCAAAGTGGTCGTGGATCAGGAGAGTGGCAACATCGTGGGAGCGGCCGTGTTGAGCAGCGAAGCCGAACAAGTCATCAATTACCTGGACTTCGTGATTCAAAACCACATGAGCACGGCGGATATCAACCAGACCATTCTGGCCTACCCAACGCTGGCCTCTGACCTGACTTACTTTAACTAGCCTGGCTCCTACCGTTACGCGTAGGCTGTGCTAGAACGCTGCGGGCGGATGGGTCTCGCCGCCTGTTGGCTCGTGATCGTCCGCTTAGGTCAACGTTACAATGATTATCCATAAAAGATAGAATAGACCCATAAAATTAAAGAAGCACCCCTGGAATTGTCAGGTGGTGCTTTTGTGTTACTCGGATTTGGCGTATGATAGAATTTATTAGACTAAAAGAAGGAGGGGTCCGCGTGGCATTTTTAGGAACGCTGTGTTTAATTTTGATTCTGACGACCTTGGCAGGGAACCTGTCGAACCGGTTGGGCGTCCCGGCCGTGATCGGCGAATTGCTGGTCGGCATTGTTCTGGGACCGGCATTATTGAACTGGGTCCAGCTGAACAGTTTGGTCAGTTTATTTGCCGATATCGGGGTCGTGATTTTGATGTTTCTCGGGGGGCTGGAGAGCAATCTGCAGTTACTGATGAAATATCTGCGCCCGGCGATCGTCGTTGCGACCTCCGGGGTGATTTTTCCCGTTGCCCTGATGGGGCTGACCTCTTGGTGGTGGGGCTTTACGCCACTGGAATCCCTCTTCATTGGTGTGATTTTTTCCGCGACGTCTGTGTCGATCTCGGTCGCCGTGTTAAAGGAATACCATGCGTTGACCACGCGTGAAGGGGCCACGATTTTGGGGGCTGCGGTCGCCGACGACATCATTGGCGTGATTCTGTTATCGCTGATGATCAGTCTGCTGGCCAGCCAAGGCATCCAAACGGCGGGGAGTCAACCCGCCTTGGCGTTGGTCTTGGTGGAACAGGTCGTCTTCTTCGTCGGCACGTACGCGCTGGTCAAATGGATCGCACCGTACCTGATGCATCTGAGTGAGCGTCTGGTGGTGCCGTCCAGCGTGACCATCATGTCGATGGTGATTTGTCTGGGGATGGCTTGGATCGCCGATATCGTCGGCTTAAGTGGGGCCATTGGCGCGTTTTTTGCCGGCATCGCGGTCGCTCACACGCCGTATCGCGCCGTCTTGGCCGATCACGTTGAACCGCTGGGCAACGCCATTTTCATTCCGGTCTTCTTCGTTAGTGTGGGGTTGAATATGACCCTGGATCACTTGGTCGAAAACCTGGGCATCATCGTCATCCTAACGGTGCTGGCCTGCGTCACCAAACTGATTGGCTGTGGCCTTGGGGCACGGTTGAGCGGCTTTAGCAATCTCAGCAGTACCGTCATCGGTACGGGGATGATTGCCCGTGGTGAAATGGGACTGATCACCGCCCAGATTGGCCATGAGGCCGGTCTGCTAGGCGGCAGCGACTACTCCGCCATGATTTTAGTGATTATTTTAGCGACAGTCTTAGCGCCATTATTATTGAAACAGGCATTGAAACACATGCCGACGGGACGCCCGGAACAGGCCGTCTAACAGTGTTGGGGAACACTTAGAAATTTTGCAAAGGGTAGGGGAGTATGATGCGGTTTAATCGGTTATTTTATCGACAAATTGAATTTTGGTTAGGGTGTCTGCTGGTATTGGTGGGGATGGGCTTCTTGATCATCGGCACGGCGTTTACCGTGAGCTGGTGGTTGACGGTCGGCGACATCTGTATTGGGATTGCCCTCATCGTTGACTGTTTACTCGATAGTCCACGTTAGGTTAGAAAAGGCGCCTGGGATGCCTCCCGGACGCCTTTTCCAATTTGCGGGTTCTAGATTGGTTAACCCTACCTTACCGAAGTTAGTGGCCGGCGTCAACGATTTTCGTTTTAACCCGAGAATGGTTGTGAACGGCGACTGATATGGTTGCCGGGCAATTTCTGGGTGCGCGCGGTTAAACGGATTTGTTCAATCAGTTAATAATCACGCTTGCTTTCTAGGGGGAAGACGCGTAAATTTAAATGCGGGATGATTCGCACACGGATTTGGAGGAGAAAACACCATGAGTAAACCCTATTTTTTGATTGGCCTGGCTGCCGTTAGTTTCGGCCTAGCCGCGACCAGCCTGACCAGCGCGCAGGCCGCCACCTGGCACACCGGCACGCCCAAAGTGATGCGCCACACCTGGTACTACAACGGCAAGGCCGATAATAAGGCCTACATCACGTACGGCAAGACCAAGAGTACTGGCAATCTGTTCGGCTACGATACCGCCAGCGCGCGCTATTATCGGCTACCCGGTTATGGCTTGAAGAAGTTGAAATACCAGTCGTTAGGCAAGCACGTTTACCGGCTATCCGGCATTCAGTACTCACCCAAGGGCAGCACGGTCCAGTTCGACGGCCAACGCCTGACTTATAAGGTGAAGGCGACTAAAAAGCAGTTGCATTTTTACAAGGGATACGACAATTACGTGCGCAAGGCGGCCTTTGCCACGATTAAGACGCCCAATGCGTTGAAATAGGTGGGCTGCGTTGCTTGCGGCCAGCACCAACTAATCTATTCATTCAAACGAAAAAACAGCTCCCCACCGCAATTAGGTGGGAGGCCGTTTGGTGTAACAAATTAATTCTGAAACTGAAGGTTGAAAGACGAAAATCGACTGGAATTGCTGGTATCATGCAACTCGTGGCGTCAAAAATAGTCGGATCAGCCTCACAATGCAAACTGGCCGCTTACTGTTCGCCAAATATGGGTTGGAACGCTGGGCCGGGCCAAAGGACGATCTCGACGCCTCGCTTTGAGCCGAGAAACTCGTCTCAAAATGGCCTCATGGCCGAAACGTGTGCCAACAGGCAACGGGTTCTCCGCTTAACACTGCTAGGAAGTTAACCGCCTGTCGTCACACGCTTTTCAAGCGGCTGAACCCATATTTAGCGAACTCTTGACTACGGTAGTCCTTGCCAGTAGTAATCGTCTTAAACCCAGATAATAGCTACGTTGAGTCTATCATTAACACAGTGTTACTGATAGCTGTCAACTTTGCCGGAGGCAGCCAGGGTGGAGCCAGCTGTGTCGGCGGTGTTACCTGGCGTTGTTTGCCAGGTTACAGCGCGGGACGACTTGAGAGACTGGCCGGTTTTTGCCAGGCTTTCAAGCGAACCGGAAGACCGCTTCTCAGGCTGGAGGTGTTCCCCAGAGCAGGCGGAACCCTGGCTGACGCAGGCACCTGGTTTCACCAATCTTAGGTGTCAAAACACTGTCATTACGGCAATCAGCGCGTTAATTTTAGGTTCAACCTTTAATTCTGAAATTCGTGTTCAATAGTCAGGTCGGCCGCGGGGATCTTGTCGGAGGCAATCAGCGGGGAAGCGGGGCCAATCGACAGTAACGTCAAGTGGTGCATGGCCCGCGACGCAATCGTGTACAGCGTCCCGGTCAGTTGCTCGTCGGGGTAGTTGTCAGCCGACACGTTGTAGGCAATCACGCTGTCGAACTCCAAGCCTTTGGCCAGATAGATGGGTAGGACCACCACGCCCTTCGGCAGAGAACGGTCGGTGTCCGTCAGCCGGGTCAGGTCGAAGTCGCGGTGCAGTTCTTGGTAAACGTATTTGGCTTCGGCCGTGCTCTTGGTGAGAATGGCCACGGTCCCGTTGGTGGCGAGCTCGACCGTCAATTCGTGGGCCAAGGCCTTGAATGCGGCCGCCGTGTCGTAACGGATGATGACCTTAGGCAGGTCGCCGGGCCGGTTGAAGGCCTCGATTTGGTCGCCGTCGGGCAGCAAGGCCTTGGCAAACGTCGTGATGGGCAACGTGGAGCGGTAGGACCGTCGCAACGTGATCAGCCGGGCGCGTTTGACGTTCAGCGCGGCATCCAGCTTTTTCAAGATGGCTTCCGGTGCCTCCACGGCCTTGAAGAGGGCCTGCTCGCTGTCGCCCAACAGCGTCAGCTTGGCGCGTGGGAAGGCGTGTTGCAGGTAGATCAGCTGGGCCATTGAGTAGTCTTGCATCTCATCGACGAAGAGGTGTTGCATCCGGTGATTGGCCCCGCCGCCGGTCAAAATATCGCGCAAATACAGTAACGGTGCGGCATCGGTCAGTGCCAATCGGTGGAACTCAATGTCGTGTTGGTAGCCGTCGATGACCGTTTGCCAATCCGCTGCCGGCACGTCGGCGGGCAACGGACACTGCTTGAGAAATTCGGTGAACTGGCTGTAGGCGTCCAGGAAGTAACCGTTGTAAATCGCATCGTCCACGGACCGCAGCCGGCGCCGTACGATTTGCCGGGCGATGAAGTCGATTTCGTCATCGAGTTGTTCAAATTGCCCCAGGTGTTTTTCGCCCAACAGATTGTGGTAATCCTCGTCGCTGAGCTGGTCGATGGTGTCGCGCACCCAGTCGGCCTTGGCTTCTTCGGCGATGCGGTGCTTGAGCCGTTTTTCCAGGACGTTTTTGGTCCGTAACAATCGGTCAGCGGGGGCTGCGGCCAGAGGAATCTGCCGATAGATGTCGCGAATCTCTTCCTTACTGAAGAACACGCGGCTCTTGAAGCGGATGTCGGTGAACTTCAGGTCGTCGGCGGTACAGTTCAGACAGTAATCGCGCACGGCGGTCATCATCGCGGCGCTTTCGCGGAATTGCCGCAGGGGCAGGTTGACCGGCACTTGTTGGTCGGCTTCGTAGCGTTCAAATTGCGTTTGGACGTTCAGCCCCTGGAAGCGTTGGGTGAGAAATTCGGCCAGGGTGACCTGGCGCATGTTGCGCTCGCCCAGGCTGGGAAGCACGTCGCTGATGTAGTGACTGAACAGGCGGTTGGGCGAGAACAAGACGATTTGGTCCGCCTCGAGGTCGCGCCGGCTGTGATACAGCAAAAAGGCAATGCGCTGCAAAATTGCGGACGTCTTGCCCGAACCGGCGACCCCTTGAACTACCAGCAGGTCGCTTTTGGTATCACGGATGATGTCGTTTTGTTCCCGTTGAATGGTCGCCACGATATTTTGCATGGTGGCGTCATTTTGTTCGCCCAGGGCGTGCTGGAGCATTTCATCGCCCACGGTTTCGTTGGTGTCAAACATGCTCTCGATTTTGCCGTCTTGGATCAGAAATTGCCGCTTCTTCAAGAGGTCGGTCTGTTGCGGGCCGGCCGGCGTGTCGTAGGCGACCTGGCCCAGCACCCCGTTGTAGTAAACACTGGAGATAGGCGCGCGCCAGTCGTAGACCAGAAATTCCTGATCGTCGTTGACAAACGAGGCGGTCCCGATGTACAGGGATTCCGGCTGTGTTTCGTCCGGGTCTTGAATGTCGATGCGGCCGAAGTACGGGGATTTTTGGAGTTCCTTAAAGGTATCGAGTTGTCCTTGAATAATGTTTTGGTTTTCTGTCAGCCGCGAGACTAAGGCCCGTTGCTGCTGGAGTTCGGCACTGGTTTCGATTCGGTCATCGACTTCAAACCAGTTGACCGAGGTGTTTTCGCTATAGTTCTTCAACACGTTACGCAGCTCTTGGTGCGCCGCGTCATAGTCGGCAGCGGTCTTATCAATGCGCTTGCCAATCTCATCACTCACGCGGTCGACGCGCTGTTGTTCCTGAGCTTCTTCGCTGGTGGTCAAAACGACCGCCTCCTTTGGGTAGACTAAAGTGCCTAACAAGTTTAGTCATTATTGGGAGCTGTGTCAATCAATCTAGCTTGGAGAATGCGGTGGGACAGGCGGGATTGGGGAAATGTTAGCGGAGCTAGGGCCATTTTAAAATGTGCGCGCGTGGAGAGGGCGTTGAATTTTGTGCAGCTGCATAAGAAAACGCTTACACGATTGGAGCGGTTTATGGTACGCTGAGTGTAAGGTAGCGGTTGTCTCGTGAAAATAGGTGTCATTTACATAGCTCAGGCAATTAGCTACCGCAATACATCGGTGAAAGGATGAGTGATATGCAAGCTTGGCAATTTACGAAGACCCACGCACCACTGCAACTGGTTGAGGTGGCCGATCCCGTTGCCCAGGCCGGTCAAGTGGTCGTGGACATCAAGGCATCCGGTCTCTGTCACACGGACGTCACCATTATGGACGATCCCGGCTGGATGGATTTGGTTCAGCCACCGGTGACCTTGGGGCATGAGTGTGCCGGGGTCATCGCAGCGGTCGGCGCCGGCGTCAGCAAGTTTAAGCCGGGTGACCGCGTTGGGGTCTGTCCCATCGACCCGGACACCCAGGTCTCCATTGGCGGAGTGGTCGACGGCGCGTATGCCAACAAATTGGTCGTCCCCCAAACGGAGCTGATTCCGCTGCCGGATAACGTCTCATTCATCGACGGCGCGGCGGCCACGGATGCCGGGATGACGTCGCATCGCGCCATCTTTGGTGTCGGTGGCGCTCAGGCCGGCATGAAGGTCGGTATCGTGGGCATTGGTGGTATCGGTGATTTTGGCGCCCAGCTGGCAATTGCGGCCGGTTGTGACGTTTACGCCGCGGACCCCAAGCCGGAAGCCAAGCAGATGGCCACGGCCATGGGGTGCAAGGCCATCTTTGATGACGTCAGTGAAATGAAAGAGATTGCACCTGACTTGATTGTAGACTTCGCCGGCTTCGACACTACGACGGCCCACGCGCTGTCCGTGGTGGCGCCGGGCGGCAAGGTCGTCGTGGTGGGGATGGGCATTCTTCACTCGACTATCAGCACCTGGGACCTGATCATGAAACGCGCCCAACTCGTCGGCAGCATGGGCGGTGACAATTCAGACATTGCCTTTTGCTACGATGCATTGTCCAAGGGACTCGTGAAGCCGACGCTGACCACCATCGACTTTAGCCAGATTGATCAAGGCTTGGAAAAGCTGCGGCAAGGTGGCGTCACCGGACGGTTGATTGCGATACAGGCGTAGTGTGGTAGAACCTAGCAACTTGGATAGAAGTAAGGGCCGTTTCCATGGAGGAGCGGCCCTTTTATAAATCGGATTATAATAAAATACAATTAAAATAATTTACACTAATAATGGTGACCAGGGGCGATAATCTGGTATACTGAGATTAGACAAAATTCTTAGTTGATAGCAGTCAGCGAAAAAAGTTGAGTATTCAGCGAAAACTAGGTCGCTGGTGTCCGGGAGATACTGGAAAATGGGTGCATCGAATCTTCATTTCTGGGAAAGTTAATGAAGAATATTAACGTCTAACCCGGCTAAAGAATAGTTGTTAGTAAGTTGCAATCGCAGAAAACGCGGTGGAGGGGGCATTGATCATGATAGTAGGAAGACTAGTGCGACTGTTGGTGATGGTGCTGATTGCCTTAGCCGCTATGGGGATTCGGCAGCTAACTGAACCGTCGCGTGAGGTGGCGCTGGCGGCGGGGACGATTCAAGGTGTTGGTGCCGAAAGTCCAGCGCCACAGAGAATATTTGGATTCTATAGGACAACGGGATTTAATTTACAGCCAGCAGATAGCTACACAGTTGTTGGACATGAGAAAATATTGCGGACTTCGCTTGTGCGCTCAGCGGCTGATCGTTCAGTTCCGTGGCCCTTTGGGGACAAGCAGACGATTCAATGGTTCCAATTGAAAGCTGGCATGAGTAAGTGGGCTAAAGTTAATGGAGCAACGGATGCTAACCTGAAAGTCACACCGCAGCAAGCGGGAGTGGTGTACTATCAGCAGCACTATCATTACTACGGATGGGTGTTTGAAAAAGATCGGTACTCACGAGTCGCCAAGCTAACAACCAAGCCTAGTCCAGTATCAGCAAAAAAATTGGACGTAACGACAGACAGCAATTACCTCTATAACAACCAAGGGGATGCTCAACAAACTTACGTGCACGCCACCCCAACGCCAACTGATGCCACCGGGGAACTCAAGTGGTCGAGTTCTAATCCGGCTTTAGCGACCGTTGATGCCCAATCGGGTCAGGTCACGGCCAATAAGAATCGGGATTCCGGCATCGTTACCATCACGGGAACAATGACCAATACCGATGGTACTGCCGTTTCGGCCAGTGTGCAGATAACGATTGGTGATGGCCTGAATTCACAAACAGTTGATGAAGGGCGGTCTGCCACGTTTAAAATTTTAGGAAAGTTTGATCAGGCCCCCACACAAGTCATTTGGCATCGCATCGATAGTGCTGGTAAGGAGACCGTGGTTAGCAATCAACGTGCGACCAGCTATACGGTGCCTGCCGCTACACCAGCCGATAATCACAATCGGTATTTTGCTGAGGTCAAGATTAAATCTGACGAGAAGGACACGGTTACGACGATTAAGACGGGTCAGGCAACGCTGAACGTTAATCCCAGCACGCAGCCCAGCGTTAAGATCACGAATGCCATTGATAATGTAACTGATTTGTTGAATTTTTCCGAATCGACTGACATTGCGGTCATTGCCAACGACACCTGCCAGCTTACTGGAACAGTGACTGATCAAAATCCAGCGTCGAAACTCAACACAGGTGATTTAGAAGTTAACTTACCACCAGAAGCGATTGTTTCTCGCGTCAGCGTCGACAATCAACCGGCGACTTATACCGTTGTCGGTGATAATCGCATCGATAAGACTTATACTGTGCAGAATCGGAGCTTTAGCAAGACAAAAACGCACACGGTCGTCGTCACCTTTCAGGTACCAACGATGCTGAAAGGCCGCTACAAAACCGGTATTAAGCTGCGCGGATACGACGGACAGACGCCGCCCCAATCGCTGGGAACTTTTAAGGGTAACGCGGTGACCCTGAATTTTACTGATGGTAAAATCGACATCAAAGCAAACGCCGTCAGCTTCGGCGAATTAACGAGTCGTAACTTTGGCCAGAACTTGCCGGGTATCACTACCGGAGATAGTGAGTTGCTGGATATTACGGACAATCGCCGGGTTAAGACCGCCGAACGAATTACGTTACGCCAGATGGCCCCTCTAAGCAATGGGAGCGAATTTTTAAACGCAACGATAAGCTTTGATCCGGGGCATAAGCAACCACTGCAGCAGCTATCGACTGAAGCACGAGATGTTGTCACGACTAAAGATAATGAGGTGCTTTCTTCAATCGGCAAGGACCAAGGTCAAGGACTAACCCTCAACGTGCACACGGGTGCCTGGCAACCGGGCGTATATACGACGAAATTGATTTGGAATATTGTCGCGGCCCCCTAAGAGTTCCGGTTATTGTCAGCGGTCACTTACTATAAAAATCTTTGTAGAAGATACCAGTTTACTTTACGCTGGAAAACCACTAAAATAAGGGAATGGAGCTTGATAAAAGTAGACCAATCGCAGAGAAAAACCGCCCGCGCTGAAACGGTTTTACGGTCGAAGTGGATCAAGCAAGTTTTACCCAATCGATAATAAATTATCGCGGTGTCACCGTTATTGACAAAAGTGGTGGTCATAGATGGCCACAAATTAGGTGGTACCGCGCAGGAGCGTCCTATTGGCATTGGCCAATGGGGCGCCTTTTTAGAAAAGGAGAATACGTTTAATGAGTAAAAAACACGTGATTTTAACTGGTGACCGCCCAACAGGTAAACTGCACATTGGGCATTACGTCGGGTCGTTGAAGAACCGGGTGGCGCTGCAAAATACAGGCGACTACGATACGTACATCATGATTGCCGACATGCAGGCCTTGACCGATAACGCACGCGATCCCGAAAAGATTCGCCACAGCCTGTTGCAAGTGGCCTTGGACTACCTGGCCGTTGGGATTGATCCCGCTAAGTCCACGATTCTGGTCCAGTCCCAGATTCCAGCACTGAATGAATTGACGATGGCTTACTTGAACCTGGTCTCCGTTTCCCGGTTGAACCGGAACCCAACGGTCAAGACCGAAATCAAGCAGAAGGCCTTTGGTGAAAGTGTGCCAGCCGGCTTCTTCATTTACCCGGTTAGCCAGGCCGCTGACATCACGGCGTTCAAGGCCGACACGGTGCCTGTCGGTGAAGACCAAGAACCTATGCTGGAACAGACGCGCGAAATCGTACGGAGTTTCAACAATATTTACCAACAAGAAATCCTAGTAGAACCCGAGGGTTACTTCCCACCAAAGGGGCAAGGTCGGATTCCGGGCCTCGATGGGAACGCCAAGATGAGTAAGTCTTTGGACAATGCTATTTACCTGGGCGACAGTGCCGACACGATTCAAAAGAAGGTCATGTCCATGTACACCGATCCCGAACACGTCCACATCGAAGACCCGGGTCACATTGAAGGCAACACCGTCTTCACTTACCTGGACATTTTTGCCGAAGACCGCGATCACGTTGAAGAACTCAAGGCACAATACCAGCACGGTGGCCTCGGGGATGTTAAGATTAAGCGGTACTTAAATGAAGTCTTACAAGCCAAGCTTCAACCGATTCGCGAACGTCGTGAGGCCTTTGCGGCTGATGAAGGCGCCGTTTACGATATCTTGAAGCAGGGTAGTGAAAAGGCTAACCAAGTGGCGGCCCAGACGTTACACGAAGTCCGGCACGCCATTGGCATCGACTACTTCGGCTAGGCTGAAACGGGGGATGCACCATGCAAAATTTAGCAATTGTTGATTTGGGCTCCAATTCAGTGCGAATGGCCGTCAACGAACTGCATGATGACGGGACTTATCGCGAAGTGAACCGGGTCAAGGCGGACAGTCGGTTGTCCGAGGGCATGGGTCCCGAGAAGATTCTCCAACCCAAAGCCATGGACCGGACGATTGCGGCGCTCAAGTCGTTTCGGCCGTACTACGAGCAACTCCCGCATTTAATCGTCCGGGGGATTGCGACGGCGGCGGTGCGGCAGGCACGCAACCGCGATGAGTTTTTAAAACGGGTCGCGGACGCCACCAATATTGAGTTGGAGGTACTGTCCGGCGACCAGGAAGCCTACTATGACTACCTGGGGGCCGTCAATCGGCTGAAAATTAAGGATTGTCTGTTGCTCGATACCGGCGGGGCCAGTTGTGAACTGGTCCACGTCAAGGACGGGCGCGACGCTAACCTGATCAGTGTGCCGTTTGGCGCGGTCAATCTGTCGGAACAGTTCCGGCTCGATGACCGGGTCACAGCGGTCGACCTGTTCTCCGCGCAAGTCTTCTTACGCGAGCGGCTCCAGGATATTTGGTGGCTCAATGATGCCAAACACCTGCCGCTGGTCTTATTGGGCGGCGCCAACCGGACGCTGGCCCGCATGAATCGCCAGCAACAAAAGATCCTGCACGTGGAAAATATCCACGGCTACCGCCTCACCACGGGGCAGGTCATGAAGACCTTTGAACGCCTCTTGCGCGTGCCCCTGCATGAACGCAAGCGCATTTCCGGCCTGGAGAGCGAGCGCGCAGATATCATTATCGGCGGGATGTTGCCCCTGGTGACGCTCCTGCAGATGCTGGATTCCGACCGCGTCATTTTCTCGGAAAGCGGCGTGCGCGAAGGTATTATCTCGGAGTATCTGAGCCAACGTTAAGGAGGCTGACCAATGCGGCCACAACCATTCTACCGTTTGTCCTATGAGGATCGCCGGCAACGCTTAGCCACGCGGAGTCACCTGACCCGCGCGCAACTGGCGACGATCGCCGCTCACCGGGCAACGGCTGATGAAGATTTAATTGAAAATTATTTAACTACCTACGGCTTACCGGAGGGCGTTGCGGTCAATCTGCGCGTCGATGGTCACGACCTGGCCGTGCCGATGGTCACTGAAGAGCCGTCCGTGATTGCGGCGGCCAGTAACGGCGGCCGGCTGTTGACCAGTCCCCAAGGAATCACGACCACGATCACGCAGCGCGAATTGATGGGCCAAATCGTCTTTCACCATGTGGCTGATCCGGATGCGTTGGCCCAGTGGCTGTTGGCTAACCAGCAGCGCCTGTTAAAGGTGGCCGATGCGGCTCATCCCAGCCTGTTAACACACGGTGGTGGGGCGCGGTCCATTCGGGTGCGGCAACTCCCACCGGATTGGGTGTCGCTCGACTTATTCATTGACGTGGGCGAGGCCATGGGCGCTAATTTAGTCAACACGTTGACCGAGGCGGTCGCGGCCGACATCAAGCTGCACCGCGACGAGGACATTTTGATGAGCATCCTAAGCAACTACGCCACGCACAGTCTGGTCACGGCGCGGTGTCAGGTGCCAGTCGACCAACTCAAGACCAAGGCCATTGACGGCGCGACGGTCGCCCAACGCATTGCGGCGGCCAGCGACTTCGCCCAGGTGGACCCGTACCGCGCCGTGACTCACAACAAGGGCATCATGAACGGCATCGACGCCGTGGTCTTGGCCATGGGCAATGATTGGCGCGCAGTCGAAAGTGGTGTGCACGCCTACGCCAGCCGCAACGGCCATTACCAAGGGGTGAGTCGCTGGTGGGTCGCCGATGGTCAACTGCACGGTGAACTGACCGTGCCACTCGCCCTCGGCTTTGTCGGCGGGGCGACGCGCGTGTTGCCGTTGGTCAAGGTCAACCAGCAACTGGCCCAGGTGACCAATGCCCGGCAATTGATGGGCGTGACGGCCGCTGTGGGGCTGGCGCAAAATGTGGCAGCACTGCGCGCACTGGTGACCGACGGGATTCAACGCGGTCACATGTCTCTGCAGCGTAAGTCACTGGCCTTGTCCGTCGGCGCGACGCCCGCAGAATTGCCCGCGGTGGTGCAACGTCTCGCCGCCATCACCCAACCGACCATGGCACAAGCGACGGCGGCACTGCAAGCCGTCCGCCAAGCAAATTTAAAGAAATAGGGGAATTGAACACGCATGCAAGCAAAAGATATTGAATTAAACGACACAGTGCAAGATTTATTGAACCAAGTCAATGCGCTTTACCCCGGCAAGGTTACCGTCCAAATGATTGGTGAGCTGCAAGCCGGCTTCGTGCGGCATGACCAAGCCCAACAGATGCAAATGGGCAAGGATATCGCCATTCAAGTGGCCGATTTGACGGCGCCCAACTACACGGCGTCCCACGAACTGTTGCATTTACTGATGATCCTGTCCGGTTTCCCGCAGGTCTTCTTCTCATTGACCACGGGCCAACCCGCCCTCGATGAACAGTTGATGATCATGGGCACGGAACTCTACGACATTGTCAGCCACATTGTGGTGGTCAGCGAACAACGCAAGCACCACCTGATCGATGACCACATCAAGGACTTATACTTGAAGGGGGTCACTGCCACCATCAAGCCGGAACCGAACCCGGTCGATGATGAAATGACGTTGCGCACCTTGACGCTGTTGGACGCCCTGGTCTTCTTTGGCACCGACGAACAGGCCATCATGGATCAGTTCGCCCGCGACTACCCAATCAGTTTTGCGGCAGCCCAGAAGCTGTACGGTGTCATCACGGCCAAGCCAGTCGATTCACCATTTAGCTTGCGCCGTAACGTGGTCAAGCTCTTCAAGGCCTTCGACGAACAGCTGGAAGCCTGGAGTTTGCCGGCCCTGCACAACACCGAGTTCACCACGTTGACCAGTGTCTTGTCCAAACGGCAATTGGGGTTACAGGTCAAGCAGATCTTTGAACTGTACCACTCCGACATGCACGAAAAGACCACGCAACGCCGCGGGTACGTCGGCTTCAACAAGGCCGATGAACAAAATGCCTTCGTGTTGCCGTCACCGGCGCCTAAGGATGACACACCGGAATACTTTACCAAGATTTACAGCATGACTGTGGAAGACCTCTTTAAACAACTGAAGATGCCTTACATTTTACGTTAATCTAAGCCAATCAATTCAGAAGGGATGATGGGGATGGAAGCGAGCTTACAAGCAACCTTTGACCAAGCCAAGCACATCGTATTTCTCACGGGTGCGGGCGTTTCGACGCCGTCGGGGATTCCGGATTACCGGTCGAAAAACGGCCTGTACACCGGACACCGCAACGCCGAGTATTATTTGAGTCACGCCTGTCTGGCACAGGAACCAGAAGTCTTTTACGACTACGTGAAGCAAAACCTGTACCATCCGGACGCCAAGCCCAATGTCATTCATGAAAAACAGGCGGCGTTGACGCGCCAAGACCGGGCGACGGTCATCACGCAAAATATCGACAACCTGTACCATGTGGCCGACACCAAGCATTTGGTCGAGTTCCACGGCAACATGTACCGGGTCTACTGCCAGGTTTGTGGCGCCAAGGTGCCGTGGCAACAATATCTCAAGGACCCTCATCATGACGTGGACGGAGGCTGGTTACGGCCGGACGTCGTGCTCTACGATGAGGGGCTCAATGAATTAAACATCCAACGGTCCGTGGCGGCGATGAACCAAGCCGATTTGGTCGTTATCGTTGGGACCTCGATGCGCGTCTACCCGTTCGCCGGCTTGCTGGATTACCGCAATTCGGCGGCCAAGGTGGTCGTTGTCAATCAGGAAAAATTAGATCTGGGCTTTGACTACGACATGGTGCAGGCTGAAGCCACTACGTTCTTCAATGACCTGCAAGTCCGGGGGTAACGCTGATGAGCCATCAAGAAGTCATTCGCCAACTCCGCCGGCTGGTCCGCCGGTTGCGTTGGTTAAGCGGCCTCCAGCTGATTCCCGACACCTTGGTCATCTACGGTATCTTACAGCTGGCCTTCAGCGGGCAAATCGTGACACTGTTCAACACCAGCTTTGACCGCAGCCAAGCGGTGCTGGTCACCGCCATCTTTGCGCTGATCGACCTGTGCGTGACGGGGATTCGCTACAACGACCGGCTGACCGGCAAACGCCTGATTGGCCAATTAAGTGGACGGTTGACCACGCCGGAAGCAGAGTTGATCAAGCAATTTGAACGGTTTAAGTAAAAGCTGAAGATTAAAAGACGGCCAAGATTTTGGGCGCTCTAACGGGACCTGGTTGCCGCCAATAGGCGGTCAGGCCCCAGCAAAGTCATTAGTAACATTGGTTTAAGTCAGGAGGGCTGGGATGATTACGATTGGTTTAACCACCTGGACGGAGCATCCCGCTTTAATTGGCGGTGAGACGCGGCCGGTTACGCTCAGTGAATACGCTGGGCATTTTCCGATGGTCGAGTTGGACACGCCATTTTACGGGATTCCCCGACAAAGTACGATTGAAAAGTGGCAGGCGGCCGTGCCAGACGGGTTTCACTATATTTTGAAGGCCAACCAGGTGATGACCCGCCATGACCGCCAACACGCGGATGACGAAGCGGCCATCAATACGGCGTTCACCGAGTTTCGTTCGGCGATTTGGCCATTGATCCAGGCGCACAAATTGTTGACGGTGCTCTTTCAATTTCCACCGTTCTTCAACCGGACGACCGCTAACATTGATTACCTGCGCCGCGTGCGGGTCTTGATGGGCGACTTGCCGGTAGCGGTGGAATTCCGTAGTCCTAGCTGGTTCGTGACGCCGGGGATGACGGCCGACGTCACGGCTTACCTGAAATCGTTGCACTTCACCAACGTGACGACCGACGAACCCCACAATTTGAATGATGGGATTCCGCTAGTCGAAACGGTCACGACACCGGAACTCGCCGTCGTGCGGCTGCATGGCCGTAACGCCAAGGGCTGGTTCAATCAGGGCCAGGATTGGCGTAAGACCCGGACGCTGTACCGTTACTCAGAAGCCGAATTGCAGGAATTGGCGGCACTGGCCAAGCGGTTGGACGCCCAGGCCAAAGATGTCTGTGTGATCTTTAACAACAACTCTGGTCGAGACGCGGCCCCCAATGCATTGCGCCTCCGCGAGATTCTTGGCCTCCACTGGCAAAATCTGGCCCCCCAGCAGTTGGACTTGTTCTAACGCGCTTGGGTCACAGCGGCTGGACTAGCATCACTACCCAAGAGCCTGGGAGGCTTTCCCAGGCTCTTGCACGTCACCCCGACATAGCGGAAACGTGCGTCAAAAGGCAGCTAGTGGCTTCAAACTGGGGACCCAACGCTCCAAGACCGAGAAGATGAGTCGGTCCGCAGCTTGAATGCGCGCCAGCTGATGGTCTTCTGGCGCTCACGCGTTTACGTTTTGCCGGCCATTTCTTAGACAAAAATCCCGGGTTAGCGCTATGGCTCGCCCGGGGTTTATGCTATACTTGATTAGAATTTACAATGAAAATTAACCCGATAATCACGGAACAATTTAGAGCGAGGGAAGGCTTTTATTTTATGGCAGACAAACCAAGTTTTTACATCACCACGCCGATCTACTACCCATCCGGGCGGTTACATATCGGTAATTCTTACACGACCATCGCCTGTGACGTGGTTGCGCGTTACAAGCGCAGCAACGGTTACGACGTTTTCTTCTTGACCGGGACCGACGAACACGGTCTCAAGATCGAAGACAAGGCCCAATCGCAAGGCCAAACGCCCCAAGAATACGTGGACGGCATGGCCAAGGGCATCAAGCAACTGTGGAAGACGCTGGAAATTTCTAATGATAAATTTATTCGGACGACCGACAAGCAACACGTGGCCGCCGTTCAAGAAGTTTTCGAACGCCTGTTGAAGCAGGGCGACATTTACCTGGGCGAATACGAAGGCTGGTACTCCGAAGATGATGAAGAGTACTTTACCGAAACGCAACTGGCCGAAGTTTACCGCGACGACAACGGCAAGGTCATCGGTGGCAAGGCGCCTTCTGGCCACGAGGTATCCTTGGTCAAGGAACAGTCGTACTTCTTCAAGATGAGCAAGTACGCTGATTGGTTGTTAGACTTCTACCACAGCCACCCACACTTCATCCAACCAGAATCCCGGATGACCGAAATGATCAACAACTTCATCAAGCCAGGTTTGGAAGACCTCGCCGTTTCCCGGACCACCTTTACCTGGGGTGTGCCGGTCAAGAGCAACCCCAAGCACGTGGTTTACGTGTGGATCGATGCGTTGCTCAACTATATCACCGCTTTAGGTTACACCAGCGATGACGAGAGCCTCTTCAAGAAGTTCTGGCCCGCTAACGTTCAAATGGTGGGGAAAGAAATCGTGCGGTTCCATTCAATTTACTGGCCAATCGTGCTCCACGCCTTGGGTATCGAAGCCCCAGACGAACTGTTTGCGCACGGCTGGTTGTTGATGAAGGACGGTAAGATGTCCAAGTCTAAGGGAAACGTCATTTACCCCGAAACCTTGGTCGACCGTTACGGCCTAGACGCGCTACGGTACTACCTGATGCGTGCGATGCCTTACGGAAACGATGGGACTTTCACGCCGGAAGACTTTGTTGACCGCTTGAACTATGACCTGGCCAACGACCTGGGGAACCTGTTGAACCGGACCGTTGCCATGATCAACAAGTACGAAGCTGGCAAATTGCCTGAATTCAAGGCCGGTGTCACGGCTTTTGATGCTGATTTGGAACAGACGGCCGCCACGGTCATCGCCAACTACCATGAGTTGATGGACCAAATGCACTTCGCGGACGCCTTAGCCGAAATCTGGAAACTGGTTTCCCGGACCAACAAGTACATTGACGAAACGGAACCATGGAACTTGGCCAAGGATGACAGTCAAGCGACGCAACTGGCCGCCGTCATGGCCCATTTGGCCGCTAGTCTGCGGGTCATCGCCACGCTGATCAGTCCAGTCATGACCCATGCGCCTAAGGAAATCTTTGACCAATTGGGCTTGGACCCAGCTACGTTAAGTATGACGAACCTGCAACTGGCTGATTTACCAGCCGGCAAGCAAGTTGTTGCCAAGGGAACACCCATCTTTCCGCGGATCGACGTGCAAGAAGAAGTCGACTTTATTCAAGGTCAAATGACTAAGTCGGAAAAGACGAAGGGTCGCGCTGCCATGGCTGCTAAGGCGAAAGCCCAAGAAGCCGCTGCCAGTGACGAAGCCGGTGAACTGACCTTGAACAAGCCAGAGATTCGGTTCGATAAATTCGAAAAGATCGAACTGCGGGTCGCCGAAGTCAAGGCGGTCGACCACGTTGAAGGGGCCGACAAACTCTTGAAGTTCCAGCTTGATGCAGGGGACCAAGGCACCCGGCAAATTCTGTCCGGCATCGCCCAATGGTATCCAGAACCGCAAGAACTGGTCGGCAAGAAGGTCGTTATCGTGGCCAACTTGAAGCCACGCAAGATGCGCGGTCAAGTCAGCCAGGGGATGTTGCTGTCCGCCGAACACGACGGTCAAGTCCAACTCTTGACGCTGCCTGACAGCATGGTCAACGGTTCCGACGTTAGCTAGAAATTAAATAAACCATAACCAAAACGTGGGCGGCGGATCGATGAGACGCCGACCGCGTTTTGTTATAAACACTGGTTGCGGGCAACGTGGACGCTGTCCGCCTACCGTTGCGCGAAAAGCTAGGCTGGAACGCTGGGGGAGGACGGCCCGAGCCAAAGCCCGGTCTCGGCCCTTGCTTTGAGCCGAAGAACACGTCTTAAAGTCACCAATTTACCAGCGAAGAGCGCTGCTAAATTCCCCGGCTGAGCCTAGTTTTCGCTCCACTCTCGGCTACAATGAGTTGGCCGGCAACCGGTGGTGTAAAGAAGCGGTTGGCGTCTATTGGAATCATCATCCGTGACTGCCTAATAATGGTGGTTGTGGTTGCTACTGTAACACATCCCAATTGGGATGGCTGTGGCGTTTAGGACTTGGACGGGGACTATTTTGCCGGAGGAGGCCAGGGGTGGAGCCAGCTGTGTCGACGGTGTTGGCCGAGGTTTTGTCTCGGCCTACAGCGTGGGGCGACTTGGGAGACTGGCGAATTTGGCCAGGCTTCCAAGCAAACCGGAAGCCCGCATCTGGGCTGGAGGTGTCCCCCATAGCAGGCGGAACCCCTGGCAGCCGCAGGCACTGGTCTCCGCTAACCTGGATTTCGCGGAACGGTAAGGCGGATGGCTTAAACCATTTAACAAAAAGTAGTAAAAACAAAGGAGACACACGATGAAAATCTTTGATTCGCATACGCATTTGAACAGCGAAGAGTTCATCAACGACGTGCCCGGCTACCTCAAGCGGGCCGCCGACTTGGGTGTGGTCAAGATGACCAATATCGGCTCGAACACGCAGCTGAATGCCGACGCCATCAAGTTGGCACACCAGTACCCGCAGTTGTATGCCGCGGTCGGCTGGCACCCGGAAGACTCGAAGAACTATGACGCTGCGGCCGAAAAGCTGTTGGAAGAACAGTTGGCCGATGACCGGGTCGTGGCCCTAGGGGAAATCGGCTTGGACTATCACTGGGACACGTCGCCGCAAGACGTCCAGCGTAAGGTCTTTGCCCGGCAAATTGCGATTGCCAAAGAAGTGGGCAAGCCGATTGCCGTCCACAACCGCGATGCCTTTGAAGACACGTACCGCATCATCAAGGACGCGGATATCCGCGACATTGGTGGGGTCATGCACAGTTTCAACGGCGACCCCGAGTGGTTGAAGAAATTCTTGGACCTGGGCATGCACATTTCCTATTCTGGTGTGGCCAGCTTTAAGAACGCCCATGAGGTCCACGATTCCGTGCGGGCAACGCCGCTGGACGTGATGATGGTCGAGACCGATGCCCCATATTTGACGCCAGAACCACACCGGGGTGAACAAAACGAACCCGGCTTTACCCGCTACACGGTCGAAGCGATTGCCAAGGAACGGGAAACCACCCCGGAAGCCATCGCGGCGGCCACGTTTAAGAACGCAGAGGAGTTTTACAAGATAAATGAAAAAGATTAAAGAAGTGCTCGTGGTTGAGGGCAAGGACGACACCAAGCAGATCAACCGCGCCGTCAATGCGGACACGATTGAGACCCGCGGCTCCGCGATTGACGAAGACACCCTAGCGTTGATTGAAAAATTAGCGGACCAGCGGGGCATCATCATCTTCACCGACCCGGACTTTTCCGGCGAGAAGATTCGCAAAATTGTGGCCGAAGCCGTGCCCAATGCCAAGCACGCCTTTTTGCCCAAGGCAGAGGGGCGTCCGGACAAGGCCGGGGGCTCACTGGGCGTAGAGCATGCCAGTCCAGAGGCTATCCGCGCGGCGCTCAGCCACGTTTACACTGAGACCACAGCGGCCCCGACCCTGATCACCCACGAAGACCTGTTGGCCGCTGGTCTGATTGGCGGTCCCGGTGCCAAAGAACGCCGCGAGCAGTTGGGTGAACTGCTACAGATCGGCTATGTCAATGGCAAGCAGTTGGAAAAGCGGCTGCGCATGTTTGGCATCCAACCGGCTGATTTTGCTGCCGCCCTCAAGCAGGTGCGGGCAAAGGAGGAAGATAAATGAAAAATGAAGTCCCTGAAATTGGCTCACCAGCTCGAACCAAGGCGATTCTGAACCGGTATCATTTGGTAGCGAAGAAGAGTCTGGGTCAAAATTTCCTGTCGGATTTGAACATCTTACGCAACATCGTGGCCGCGGGCGACGTGACCGACCAGGACAACGTGATTGAAATCGGTCCCGGAATCGGGGCGTTGACGGAACAGATTGCCAAGCGTGCGCGTAAAGTCGTGGCGTTTGAAATCGATGAGAACCTTCTGCCCGTGCTGGACGAAACGCTGATGGATTACGACAACGTCAAGGTCATCAACGAAGACATCTTGCAGGCGAATTTGCCGGCAGTGGTCGCGTCCGAGTTTGAACCCGGCCATCCCGTCAAGCTGATTGCTAACCTGCCGTATTACATCACGACGCCGATCCTGATGAGCGTGCTCCAGAGCACGGTGGACTTCGCGGCCATCGTGGTCATGATGCAAGCCGAGGTGGCCGATCGGCTCGTGGCCCAACCTGGCACCAAGGCGTACGGGTCGCTGTCCGTGGTCATGCAATACCGTGCGCACGTGGAAGTTGCCTTTGACGTGCCGCGGACGGCCTTCATTCCGCAACCCAACGTGGATTCGGCCATCATTCGTCTGACACCGCGTGAAGCGCTACCAGTCAATCCGTACGAAGACAAGGCCCTGTTTGGTTTTGTTAAGGGATGCTTCGCTCATCGGCGGAAATCCTTGTGGAACAATCTTCAAGGAATTTTTGGCAAACAACCTGAGGTCCGGGAACGGATTGAAACGGTCTTAAATCAGACGGGAATTTCCCGACAGCTACGGCCAGAACGGCTAACCTTGATAAATTTCATCGAATTAACCAACGCTTTCCACAATGAAGGACTTATGTAACCCTTACCAATTGAGGATTCTTGCGGATTTACGCCGGTTGTGGTATAATTTGCAATTCGCGTGAAACGATGGTATAATTGTTTCACAGAGGTGAAGTGCATGCCAACAAGTTTAGCGAACATTAAGAATAAACTGGATGATCGCATCGGCGAAAAGTTGATGGTGATTGCTCAGGCCGGTCGTAAAAAAACGACAGAGCGGCATGGAATTCTTCGGGAAACCTATCCAGCCGTTTTCGTAGTGGATCTAGACCAAAACGAAAATTCGTTTGAACGGGTTTCATACAGCTATACCGATATTTTAACCAAAAACATCGAAGTTGACTTTGATGAATAAATAATTGGGCCTAACAAGGCCTTTTTATTTTGCGGTCAATTTAGAGAAAAATAAGCCTGGGGCAAATCCCCAGACTGGAAGACGTTTAATCCTTTAGTTCTCAGGCAATTTAACACTAAGTTCAGTGATAAAATCATGTTCGTCATGATAACTGTAGTTATTGACCGATGAAATTTCATATACGATCCCCGAAGGTTCTGCAGATTGGTGACGAAATGCTTGTTGGAGCTTTTGATAGTGGTTAAAGTACTGCTGACGATTCCAATAAAAGAAAATGCACAAATAAGTTCCCGCGGGAATTCTCCCTAAATGTGTCTGCAATTTTGGGGCCTGATTCGTGAAGACTTGGGTAAGCATCTTTTGATAGTGAATCTCGTTGATTGATTGGTAGGGCCTTAAAGGAAAACTGAAGCCATATTGTAAGTTGCCAATCGTGCCATTCTCAATCAGAAGCCTATCCAGTTGACTAGTTTCCCTATCTGGATAATCTAGAGGGGTAATGGGTTGTTGGGTGGGGAGCTGAAGAATCGTTCGTTCCTTTATGTGGCGTTGATAAACCACTCCTGCGGGATGATTGGTGATCTGTTGAAGATCATTCAGTTGTTGGATTTGACCACTGATTAACTGTTGGCTATTTTGAAGGCGACGGATCTGATCATCAATATTTTGGGATTGCTTCGTTAAAGCGTTGGCCAGGGAATCACCCTTTAACGTCAACACTTGGCGGATTTCTTCAATAGGGAGTTTGGCATATTGGAGATACTTAATAATATTAACTTGAAAGACTTGATGGATAACGTAATAGCGATAATTAGTTTCCGGATTACGAATGGCAGGTTTGATTAAGTCGATTTTGTCGTAATATCTTAAGGCTTGAATAGAAACGTTACAGATTCTCGCCATTTCACCGATAGTAAAATTTCTCATAATGACCTCCTTGACTCTATTGTAAGTATAGCCTTTATGATTATCTCAATAAAGAAATTAGGAGGTCATCATGATGACAAATACAATCAGATTAATGTATCCAGATTGGCAGTCGGGGGATAATCCCGTTTATTATTTTGGCGCACAGTTGCTTAACTGGCTGGCACCACAAAATACACAACAGAAAGCAATCAAAGTGCCGGTCACATCGCCACTAGATGATCAGCCCAAGTTGAAACTGGAAAATGGTGTTACGGCCCAGTCAGAAGTTATTGCCAACGTTCGTGCAGCCCAGAAGATACTGGATGTTGAATCGCCCGATAAAATTATCACTTTGGGTGGGAACTGCATGGTTTCCCAGGCGCCGTTTTCCTATCTCCATGATAAATATGGGGCGGACGTGGGAATCGTTTGGATCGATGCCCACCCGGACATTTCCAGCCCACAAATATTCTCAAATGAACATGCGATGGTCTTGGCTAATTTGATGGGTAAGGGGGATCCGAAATTAGCCAAGCTGGTGACACATCCCTTCTCCGCTGTGTCCATTTTGTATGTTGGCCTTCAAGAACCCACAGCTGATGAGAAAACGATATTGCCAAAATTAGGCTTAGATTATCAACTGGAAAATAACCAGCAAGTGGATGTTGAAAAGATTCAGAAGTGGATCAATCGCCATCATTTTTCAAAAGTTTTAGTTCACTTTGATCTTGACGTGTTAGACCGCAAGCTATTCTTTGATCAATATTTCGATAAACCAGGCGTCACGGATTACGGCGTCTCTGGTGGCAAATTAGATCCCGATAAAGCGAGTCGCATTTTGAAAAAGTTAAGCGCTGATAACGATATTGTGGGATTGACAATCGCTGAATACCTTCCCTGGAGTGCTTTAAAGCTGAAAAGAATGATGGAAAACATGTCAATTTTTAACTGAAGGTTGAAAGACGAAAATCAACTGGAACTATTGCTATCATGCGACTCATGGCCTTAAAAATAGTTATTTTCAGCCTCACAGTGTGAACTGACCGCCTACCATTCGCCAAATATGGGTTGGAAAGCCAAAAGGCGGTCTCGACGCCTTGCTTTGAGCCGAAGAGTACGTCTCAAAGTGGCCTCATGGCCGAAACGTGTGCCAACAGGCAACTGGTTCCGCTTAACACTGCTAGGCAAATAATCCAGGACCAGGATTATCTGCCTAGCACCGTTAATGCTCGCCAGTTAACCGCCTGTCATCACACTCTTGTTAAGCGGCTGAACCCATATTTGGCGAACTCTCGGCTAAGATGGTGCGTATTAGTAGCAGTCGTCTTAATCCCAGATAGTAGTTACATTGACGACCAGTCTTTCATTAACACAGTATCACTGATAGACGTCAACTTGCCGGAGGCAGCCAGGGATGGCCCCATCTGGGTCGGCGGTGTTGGCTGAGGTCCTTACTCAGCCTACAGCGCGGGACGACTTGAGAGACTGGTGATCTTTGCCAGGCTTTCAAGCGAACCGGAAGACCGCCCCTCAGGCTGGAGGTGTTCCCCAGAGCAGGCGGAACCCTGGCTGACGCAGGCGTCTGGTTTTACTAGATTTAGTTGTCAGAACACCGCTGTTACGGCAATCAGCGCGTTAATTTTACTTTCAACCTTCAGTTTTTAACTAAAAGCTGAAAGGCACAGCGTAGGTAAACGGCTTTCAGGCATGCTGAGAAACCAGATTGGCCGATTGCGGCTGATGGGGGATGAAAATAGCGGATTTTTGGCTTAAATGATGTCAGGGGGTTCTGCACGGCTAAAGTGAGATTTAGCGCGTGTTGGGAGAACCCTTTTTATTTTGGCCGTAACCATAGTATAATGGGCTTAATCATATTCACGATAATGGTAGGGTGCCCTACCTAGTAGAATGCAGGTGAGCGCATGCAACTGATTGAAAAGGCACCAGCCAAGATAAACCTCGGGCTCGACACGCCATACCACCACCAGGATGGTGCCGAAGAGTGGAACATGGTCATGACGTCCGTGGATTTGGCAGACTACGTTGAAATTCAGACGTTAACCAAACACAAACGCATCCGCGTCGCCTCTGATAGTGGTTTCTTGCCCAATGACCAACGCAATCTCGCGTTTCAGGCGGCGAACTTGTTACAGACCAATTATCACATCGACGAGGGTGTGAATATTCGCATCAAGAAAAATATTCCGGTGGCTGCCGGTCTGGGGGGCGGATCCTCGGATGCCGCGGCCGTGTTGCGCGGGTTGAACCAGGCGTGGTCGTTGGGCCTCAGCTGGCAAGAACTGGCGGAACTGGGCCTGCAGATCGATTCGGACGTGCCGTATTGCGTCTACGGTCGCACGGCACACGTGCGCGGACGGGGGGAACGCATCACGCCACTGTCGAAATTACCCGCGGCCTGGGTCGTGTTGGCCAAGCCCAAGGTCAGTGTGTCGACGCCCAGCATCCTTCAGCAGATTCGCTACGACCAGCTTGACCACCCCGACATCGACGCCCTGTTACGAGCGGTGCGCGAGCAAGACATTGCCGGTATGTGTGCCGTCATGGGCAACGCCTTGGAGCCGTTAACGGCCCACCGTTACCCGGAAATCACCCAACTTAAGCAGCAGATGATGAAGTTCGGCGCCGACGCCGCACAGATGAGCGGGACGGGGCCGACCGTCTTTGGCCTCTGCAGCAAGCAGTCACGGGCCCAACGCGTCTTCAACGGGATGAAGGGCTTTTGTCGCGAGGTGTATTTGGTGCGGCCGTTGCCGTAGGGCCAACGCCCTAAATGGCGGTAGCCGGCGGGATGGTCTTGCATCGCATGCCAGCATTAACCGGTACTCAGTCGAAAATAGGTTGTCGACTCGTAGTAGGCGGTTTTAGGTTAGGTAGTTAGTAAGCGGTATCAATTTAAAATGTAAGGATGTTTGTGAAAAAATGACGATCTCTAAAGCAGCAGAAATTTTCCAAGCCATTCAAGCGGACCCCATGAATCGCGATTTTACGCAGCAGGGGATGTTGCCGTTGTATCACGTTGACCCCCAGGCCGAAATCTTATTGGTCAGCCAGGCCCCGAGTCGCCAGGCGCAAGCGTCGATGACCTTTTGGGACGACGCCAGTGGAAATCGTCTCCGCGACTGGATGGGCGTGACCAAGGACCAGTTCTACCATTCTGGCAAGCTGGCCGTGTTGCCGTTAGACTTTTACTATCCCGGCAAGCATGCCCACGGTGGCGATTTGCCGCCACGCAAGGGCTTCGCGGAAAAGTGGCACGCGCCGTTGCTCGAACTGATGCCGGACATTAAGCTGACACTTCTGATTGGCCAATACGCGCAAAAATACTACCTGCCACACCGTGAGAAAACGTTGACGGCCACGGTCGAACACTACGCGGACTATCTGCCGGACTACTTCCCGTTGGTCCATCCCTCGCCGTTAAATTACGGCTGGATGCACCAGCACCCGTGGTTCACGAAAACAGTGGTGCCCGAGCTCCAAGCTCGCGTGGGTGCAATCATGGGTGACCGTTAGCGCTGCTTTGGCTGGCCATTTGCCGTTCGTTAAAGTTAATCTGCATATCATTAAATCCAAAACCGGTTCTACCAACAACTCTCAGGTCGCTAGTGGAACCGGTTTTTAATTTAGCCAATGCTTACAGGAGCGGCCGTAATGCCTACCAGGTGTACGTTCTAGTGTCACTTAAGAGTGGGCAGCGATTTGGCTTAAAGCCATCCTACAGGCCAAAAGACCTAACCGAAGACAAGCGCAAATAAAAAAACCGTCCCTAACTTTGACCGGTTGGGCGACATAATTAGTCTATAACTGTCACCGCCTTTAAAGCGGCTTGCGGTGAAAGGGTCTGGTGTGCAAACCATCAGGCCTTTTCGTTTACCCTCACATAAGAGCATGGCTGAGATGTGTAAGCAACAAATACCTTTCGAAATTGGGGACAAAAAAGTTTGAAAATTTCCAGAAAATTCTTGTATTTCCACTCTCAAGAGTGTGTTATTAAGAGTGTAGAGAGGGGATGATAGAGTTGAAGAAGGTAAAAGAAAACAGCTTGAAGACCAACACCAAGAGAGCATTAAAAAATATCAATTCAAAATAGCAGTTGCAGTTGATATTGGAATTGCTCTTGAGGTTGTAAGAGAACTGGTAGACAAGCTGATTCACCAGTTAGTAAGGGGGGGGCGCAACCCCCTTACTTTGTGTATCTTTATTCTATCGTATATTAGGGGGGAATGGCATGATAAAGAATAAAGCCCGGAAAACTGACTACGAAAATAAAACTAAGATTTCAGTAGAAGTCGGAATAGCTCTTGTGATTCTACTTTTAGTTGTACGTGCATTGTAGGAGGAAAAATGGCTAAAAATGAATACACAGAGGCTCGTGCAAGGGCCAATCGTAAATGGAACGAGAAGAACAAAGATCGAACCAGATATTTAAATGCTCGGTCTGCCGCCCGTAGTTTCATACGAAACAGGTCCACAGTTGACGACCTGAAAGAACTTAGAGAGCTAATTGACCAGCGGGAAGCTGATTTAAAAGAGTAATGGTAAACCACCCTGCCGATTAATGGGGTGGTTTTTAATATGTTTCTGATTAAGTTATAATAGTATAACAGGAATTATATTAGGGGGTAATTGGATTGTTCAAAATCAGCGGAAAAGGCGCCGCATTACTAATGCTGCTAGGTGCCATGGTGGGGAGTATGGCCGTAACTAACGCGTCTGCTAAAAGTAAAGTAAATAAAGAAGTTGCTAAAATTAATATTAGTAATATCTTTAATGCCAACACAACGTTTACAACTGGCATAGGCGTTACTGAAAAAAATGAAACTATTTCTCCATACAATCGGTTTCAGACTTACAAGTTAAACAAGCCACTTAAATTGACCAACGAGTTCAAGCACAAAACGGCAACCTTACCAAAAGGGTCCGTAATCACTGGTTATGCTGATGATCAGGGGAGCATTATAAATGTGGATAATACAACACTGAGCATTAAGAATCAAAAGCGTGTAAAAAAGTTAGGAAACTGGCATTACAGTTATCCTATGAATAAAGTTAATAATGGGGCTGTAAAAAAATACGTTCGCAATACGGCGTTTTCTTACAACTCTTTAGCCAGCGTTCCCAAGTTATCGGTTAAGACTAGTCAAGCACAATATGATGGTGCGGCAACTAAATTACCGTTTATCTCAGTTACAGCCGATAGCCAATTAGTGTACCATAAGTCGGGCCAGTCTTTTGGTGCTACTTACTATGCAAAAATCAAGAAGTTTAAGCGAACTCACTCAACAATCACATACTATCTAAATAAGCGAGTTAATGGCGTAACTACTAAAAGAACAAAGATTGGTAAACACTACCGCTATAAGCTGAGCCTTAAGCTAGGTAATGTTTTTCAGAGCCGTGACAGCTATAACGGTGACGCAGGTGCCTATAATTTAACCGTAAAAAACGGCAAGCAATCATTTTTCTTACTCGTTGAAGAACATACTGTATTGCAAGCATATCTAAATACGTTAACTGGTAATGAGTCGATTAGTACTAATGACAAAGACTTAAGTCTAGCCTGTATCAATAGTTTGCATTAAAAACAGACTATGCAGGGAGCTCTCTTCATCTTTAGACTAATGTCTTATCAAAATGATACAACTGATTCTTGTCAGTTTCAGGGCTTGCAATAAATGCAATAAAAAAGACTGTCTACTTGGACAGTCTCTTTTTATCTCAATTAATTTATCCCAAATTCAATTACAGCGTGATCGTGACCGCGTCGCCAGCCAGGGCTGCCTTCGTGACTTGGCCGTTTTCGTGGACCAAGACAGTGGCGTTGCCGGATAGGCCGGTGGTCGTGATGGCCAGCTCGTTGCCGTGACGGGTTACGGTGACGCTCCCGGCATCTCGGCCCTGTTGATTGACGACGGCGACCGTGGTCGTGCCTTCGTGCATGTCGTACAGGTGGATGTCGAGGTCCTTGGTGAAGTCGTAATCGGCGTGAACGGCTTGTGGGTTCCGTAAGAGAATCGTGTTTTCTCTAGCCAGAACAGGCAGGTCTAATTCGCCGTAGTCCAAGCTGAGCCATTTGCCATCTTGAATGTCGTAGACTTCATCGTCATTGATGATGCTGGTCCATTTGCCGGCGGGCAGGTAGAGGTTGACGTGGCCTTCGTGGTTGAAGACGGGCGCAACCAAGATCTGGCTCCCCAGCATGTACTGGTTGTCCAGGGTGTGGGCGGTGCGATCGGCCATGAAGTCGAACCACATTGGCCGCATCAACGGGTTACCGTAAGCCGTGTTGTGGGCGGCTTGCGTGTAAAGGTAAGGCATCAAGGACAACTTCAGGTTGACGAATTTCCGCGTGTTTTCCACGGCTTCATCATCGAAGTTCCACGGTACCCGGTAAACATTGCTGCCGTGGTAACGACTGTGAGAAGACAGCAGGCCAAATTGGGTCCACCGCTTGTACAGATCAGCGGTTGGTGTATCCGGACCGTCTTCGAACCCACCGATATCGTGACTCCAAAAGGCAAAGCCGGAACTCAGGAAGGACAGGCCGCCATGCAAAGTGTCGGCCATGTTCTTAAAGGTCGACAGGGCATCGCCACCCCAGTGAACGGGGAACTTCTGTGAGCCCACGGTAGCGGAACGGGCAAAGACCACTGCTTCGTCTTGCCCCTTAGCAGCGGCCAGCGTGTCAAAGACCGCTTGGTTGTATTGCAGGGTGTAGTAGTTGTGCTCGCGCTTAGGGTCGGAGCCATCAAAGAAGACAGCGTCATCGACGGGAATCCGTTCACCAAAGTCGGTCTTGAAGCAGTCCACGCCCATGTCGATCAGGGCTTGGAGCTTGCCTTGGTACCATTTCACGGCGTCAGGGTTGGTGAAGTCGACAAAGGCGTTGCCTGCTTGCCAGAGGTCCCATTGCCAAATGTTGCCGTCTTCGCGTTTGACGAAGTAGCCTTTTTCCTTGCCCTCCGCAAACATCTTCCCCTTTTGGGCGATGTACGGGTTGATCCAGACACAGACCTTGATGCCGCGGTCGTGAATCTTCTTGATCAGGCCTTCGGGGTCGGGGAACTCGTCACGGTCCCATTCCATGTTGGACCACTCAAAGCCCTTTTGCCAGAAGCAGTCAAAGTGGAACACATCTAATGGAATATCGTGATCCTTCATGCCGTCGATGAACTTCATGACGGTGGCTTCACTGTAATCCGTGGTGAAGGACGTCGTCAGCCACAGACCAAATGACCAGGCTGGTGGCAACTGGGTCTTACCCGTCAGCTCAGTGTAGCGGTGCAGGATCTCTTGTGGGGTGGGGCCATAGATGACGTAGTATTGCAGGGATTGGCCCTCGGTGCTAAATTGCACGCGGTCGACGTTTTCGGACGTGATTTCAAAATCAACGGGTTGCGGCTGATCAACGAAGACCCCGTAGCCGGCATCGGTCAGGTAGAACGGAATGTTCTTGTAGGATTGTTCGGAGGCAGTCCCACCATCTTGGTTGTCGATGCGGACTTCTTGGCCGTTCTTGATGAAGTTCCCGAAGCGTTCGCCCAGGCCGTAAACCTTGTCTTCAACGCCGATGTTCAGTTGTTCGCGCATGTAGTCGGTATTGGTGGACTTGTCATGGATGACGCCTTGCGCCTTGTCTAGTGACTGGGTCAACAAGTGGTCACCGTGCAGGAAGTCGAGTTGGAAGGCCGTTTGGAACGGAATCCGAGCGGTCAATTCGCCAGACGTGAAGGTCAGTTCCTCATCGCTAGTGGTGATGGTGACGTCGGGGTTTTGGTTGTTGATGTGGTAGGACGGCCCGTGGGTATCCTGGTCGAAGTGCGTGAGCTTGACACCAATCACGCCTTCAATGGGGGAGGTCAGGTCGATCGTACTCATCCCCAGGTTCAGTTCGTCGCCGCGTTCGTGAATGAACTTAAACGGCGCATACAAGGTCAGTTGCTTGTCGGTCTGGCGGTAGTCAAAGACTTCCCGTGGCGACTCGATTTGATACTGTGGCCGGTCGAGCCAGTAACCATTCGTAAATTTCATGGATAAACACCTCTTGAATTTTTTAAAAAATTGAATTTCTTAATCGACAAACACAGTTTACGTGGGTCACGGTCAAATGTCAACGCTTTCATCAAGAAAAATTCGCGACCAGGGACCCTCAACAATGTCCCTTAAATGAAACAAGGTGGTTAGTCGAAAAATAGGACAAACGGTTGCACGGAAGATTAACGGCTAAGACTGTTATCATGGGCTTTGACGGGAATGGGGGGTTCGACCGGTTCCCGGAAAAATTTTTTAAAATGGTCGTCAACTCGGGGTTGAATGCGGCAACTCCCCGGGTCTCTAAGCGTGCCGCGGCCACCGGTCTGATAAAATAGTTGGGCAGGACAACTAACCGGTTAAAATGGCGTTGACAACTGGAAGCGGTTACAGTATGCTGTGATTTGAAAATTGAATTTTCTTGAACGTCGACAGCTCAGTTTTCAATATCAGAATCGTAATTTAACGAGGTGTGTACTTATGAGTGAAAATGCTCCTAAAGCTGCGGTGGCCGAGCGTAACATGGTCCCGTGGAATGAACGAATTGCTTATAGCTTTAGTGATTTTGCCTGCAACCTGTCCTTCCAAATGGTGGGGACTTACTTAATGATCTTCTACACGGATACGTTTGGCATCAGTGCCGCGGCCGTGGGGACCCTGTTCTTAGTCGCCCGGATCGTCGATGCCTTTGACGGCCCGTTCTGGGGAATCATGATCGACCATACCCATACCAAGTGGGGGAAGAGCCGACCGTACTGGTTGTGGTTCTCGATTCCCTTTGCCGTCTTCTGTGTGTTGGTCTTCACCACACCCAATATGAGTCTGACTGGGAAACTGGTTTGGGCTTACGTGACTTACATTGGGGTCGATGTCCTGTATTCAGCGGTTAATATTCCCATTACATCCATCTTGCCATCATTGACTAGCAATCCGCAAGAACGGGTCACCTTGTCCACGATTCGCCAGTTCATGGGAACGGCCGGCGCCACCATTATCACCGGGATCACCTTGACGATGGTTGCTTACTTCGGTAACGGCTCCACGGACAGTGCGCGCGGCTGGTTCATCTGGGCCTTGATCGTCGGCATCATTGTGGTCATCATTTTTGGTTTCGTCTTCAAATACACGACTGAACGGGTCCAGACCAAGAGTTCTCGCCAGTCGATTCCAATTAAGCAGTCCCTGAAGGCCTTAAAGAAAAACTGGCCATGGGCAATTATCATCTTCATTAACTTCATCTACTGGATGGGGATGCAGACGCGTTCGCAAGTCACGGTCTACTTCTTCAAGTACAACATGCACGACGCCAAGTTGGCTTCCTTTGTCCTGAGTTTACAAATCGTTGCCCTGGTGGCCGTGGTCTTAACGCCATGGACGTCTAAGCTGATTGGGAAACGGAACACCATGTTGGGCGGGATGATTCTCGCGGTCGTGGGCCAACTCCTATTGAGCCTGGGCGCTACTCACCTGAGCGTGCCAATGATTATCTTCGCCACCATCGTCGGTTACCTGGGAACCGGGTACGTTTCCGGCCTGATTGCCGTGATGTTGGCCGACGCCGTGGATTACGGCGAATGGAAAAATGGCGTCCGCGCCGAAGGAATTGTTACCTCATTCTCCAGTTTTAGTGCTAAATTAGGAATGGGGATTGGTGGGGTCATCACCGGCTGGATTTTATCCGGGACCGGCTACGTCGCCAATCATACGCAAACGGCTTCCGCACTGCACGGGATTGAACTGAACTACATTTGGGTCCCACTCTTGGGATTTGCCCTGTCTGGAATTGCCCTGATGTTCTACCACGTTGACGGCATTGAAAAGCAAATGCAAAGCGACTTGGCAGAAAAGCATGCCCGGGAAAATGATGCGGATGGCGAATAATTAGGTAAAGTGAGTGAACGGCATGATTATCAACAAGGACGTGATGCGTGATCACAACGAGCGCTCGGTGCTCCAAGCGATTGTGAATCACGGACCCATTTCGCGAAACGAGATTTCCAAATTACTGGGCTTAAACAAGGTGACGGTGTCTGACATCGTCGGGACCTTTATTGACCGCAAGTTGGTCGCCAGTCAAGGGGAGGTCGCGGCCAAAGCCGGTAGTGGGCGCCGCGCCGAACTCGTGGCGTTCAATGCCACCTACGGCTACGTGATCAATTTCAGCATCTCCGGAGAAATCCTGGAAATGTTGGTCACCCAACTGGATGGCCGGGCCCTAAGTTATAGTGAAAGTCCGTTGCAGCAAGCGACCGTTCAAGAGATCGTGGCCAAGATGGTCGAGATGGTGGACCAGTTACCCACGTTTGACGTGGAAAATGGCCTGCAAGCCATCTCCATCGCCATCTTCGGTGTGGTCTACGAAAACGAAATCGTCACGTCACCGTTCGTGGATTTTGATGATTACGACCTGGTCAGCACCTTCAAAGAGCGCTACCACGTGCCGGTCATCATGGAAAACGAGGCCAATCTGGCGGCGGTATTCGAGCAGGACTTCAGTAAGCAAGAACTGCAAAGTCTGGTCGCCGTCAGCATTCACGAGGGAATCGGCGCGGGTATCCTGCTGAACAAGCAGCTCTATCGCGGCAATTACGGCCGGGCTGGCGAAATCGGCCAGATCATGATCCAGGGCACTGGCCGCCAACGTTTGGCCAAGCTGCCCAGCTTTGATCACGAGTGGTCCGAGGCGGCCCTGTTGAAGAAGGCCGCGACGTTAAAGCACGTTGCCCGCTACTCGTTGGATGAATTGGTCCAAGCGGCGGGGCAGGGTGACCCGGAGATTGCCGGTCTATTAGAAGACCTGTGCTATCACCTGGCCATCGTGACCAGTGATTTGATCGTGGCCTATGACCCGCAGATGATCTTTTTCAACTCACCACTAGTTGAACAGTTACCAGAACTTTTGAAAAACATTCAGATGAAACTGAGCTTTATGCCGCTGGTGCCACCACTAGTGATGTCCAAGGACGTGAAATACGCCACCTTACTGGGTGGGGCGTCGTTGGCCATTCACCAGGTGCTGGATATGCCAGGCACGCGTTTGATTTTTCATCATTAGCTTCACCGAATGAGAGTGGGACACAGTGCAAACCACAGTGCGAACTGGCCGCCTACCGTTCGCCAAATATGAGTTGGAACGCTGGGGCGGACGGGTCGAGAAACACGTCTATATCTGCCACATAGCCGAAACGTGCGCCAACAGGCAACTGGTTCCGCTTAACACTGCTAGGCAAATAATCCAAGACCGAGATTATCCGGCTAGCACCGTTAATGCTCGCCAGTTTACCGCCTGTCGTCACACTCTTTTCAGCTATCTAAAGGTGACGCGAATGAGCCTGGGCAAAACCGCCCAGGCTCATTTTTGGTATCAGCGTGAGCGACTATTGTGAACCAAGCTAATATAAGGAGGAAACGATTTTGACAAAAACAACTTTACCGGATGGATTTTTGTGGGGTGGCGCCGTTGCTGCCCATCAAGTTGAAGGCGCATACAATGTGGGTGGCAAAGGCCTGAGCGTTGCCGATGTGATGACCGCTGCGGGGAACCAAGAAGAGCGGCGCATTACCGCTGGCGTGCAGCCTGATGAATTTTATCCGAACCATGAGGCCGTGGACTTCTACCACCGCTACCCGGCAGACATTAAGCTACTGGCCGAGATGGGCTTCACCTGTTTTCGGACCTCGATTGCCTGGTCACGGATCTTTCCGCAGGGGGATGAGTTAGAACCCAACGAGGCCGGGCTTGCCTTTTACGACCGTCTTTTTGATGAATGCCTGAAGTATGGCATTGAACCGGTCGTGACGCTGTCGCATTTTGAAATGCCGTACCACTTGGTCACCCAGTATGGTGGCTTCCGCAGCCGGCAAACGATCACGTTCTTCACGCGCTTTGCTCGGGCCGTCTTCACCCGGTTTCGGGATAAGGTCAAGTACTGGCTGACTTTTAACGAAATTAATAATCAAACCAATTATGACCGCGCCTTCACGCTGTTTACCAATTCCGGGATTCAGGTCCACGCCGGGGAAAACGCCGAAGCCGTGATGTACCAGGCGGCGCACTACGAGGTCGTTGCCAGTTCACTGGCCGTTCAGATTGGCCATAGCATCAATCCCGATTTCCAAATTGGAGCGATGGTGGCCTTCTCGCCGGTTTACCCCGCCAGCGACCAGCCACGAGACGTCTTTAAGGCGCAACGGGCGATGCAATCGCGGTTTTGGTTTTCCGATGTGCAAGTTGAGGGGCAGTATCCCACCTGGTTAACGCGTTATTTCCAGGCGAAGCACTTTGACCTCGACATCACGCAGGCTGATCTCGCCAACCTGAAGCGGGGGACCGTGGACTACCTGGGCTTTAGCTACTACATGTCCTTTGCGACGCAGGCCAGCGACCATGAAGATGACCAATTTTCTTATAACGAGGCCCACGACCTGGTGACCAATCGCTTCGTGCCGCAATCTGAGTGGGGCTGGCAGGTGGATCCCCAAGGCTTGCGGTACGCGCTGAACTGGATGAACGACCGCTATCATTTACCACTGTTTATCGTGGAAAACGGCATCGGGGCCATCGACCAGCTAGAGGCGGACCATACCGTCCACGACCAATACCGGATCGACTACTTGCGGGACCACATCGTGCAAATGAAACTGGCCATGCTCGAGGACGGCGTGGACGTCATGGGCTACACCCCGTGGAGTGCGATTGACATTGTGTCGGCCAGCACCGGGCAGCTGTCCAAGCGCTATGGGTTTATTTATGTGGATTGAAATGACGACGGCAGTGGCAGCTTGGCGCGGTATCGCAAGGATTCCTTCTACTGGTACCAGCACGTGATTGCGACCAACGGGGCCGAACTCGGCCAGAAAGCGGGTGACGCGGATGACAGCCCAGCCTGAACCCTTACTAGTGATTGATATTGGCGGAACGACCGTCAAAACTGGCGTGTGGTCCCAACAACGGCTAATTCGCCGGGACCATTTTGCGACGCCAGCATCCTGGTCGGCACTGTTGACCGCCATTGTGCAATTGCGGCAAACGTTGGCGTTGCCATTTGCGGGCGTGGCCATTAGTTTACCGGGGAGTGTCGACACTGTGGCCGGCAAAATCTCGGGCACCAGTGCGGTAGACTATCTCAATGGTTTTCCAATCAAGACGGCATTACGCCAAGCCTTAGATCTCCCCGTCAGCATTCAAAATGATGCCAACTGTGCTGCACTGGCTGAGACCTGGCAAGGTAATGCCCGCGACGTCGCCGATGTGGCCTTACTGGTGATTGGCACCGGTGTGGGTGGTGCGGTGGTTTTGGATCATCAACTGGTGGCCGGTCGGCAAAACTTTACCGGTGAATTTGGCTACCAGGTGATGACCGCACAGGGTGAGACGTTGAGTGAGCTGGGCAGCCCGGTCCGGATGGCGGAACGGTACGGGCGATTGGCAAAATTGACGCACCCCGTGTCGGCCAAGGCCGTGTATCGGGCGGCGGAACAGGGGGATGACCTGGCCCAGTTTTGTATCGATGATATGCTACACTGGTTGAGCTGTGCGGCGTTTAATCTGTTCGTCAGTCTGAATCCGCAGCGCTTATTGATCGGTGGCGGGATTTCCGGCCGCCCCGGTTTTGTGGCTGATTTGCAGCAGCGCGTGCAACGCTTGATGCACCAACACGGCGCCCCGCTGATGGCGGACATCACGGCCTGCAAGTTTCACAATGACGCGAACCTGATTGGCGCGGTGTACCAGTTTTATTTGGAAAATGGGGATGATACCACGGTGAAGGTGGCCAGCGCCTGAAAGCTGTGAATAGGAGAGTGGGCCAAAAGGCGATTAGCCAGCGAGCATTGCAACTGCCAACCGAATGATCCCAGGGTTGGATTGTTTGGTTGGCAGTTTTAAGCTGAACCGGGCTGCCTGTTGGCGCACGTTTCAGCTAGGTAAAGGTGACGCGAACGAGCCTGAAAGTTTTTCCCAGGCTCAGCGACCAGACCCAGTGTGTGTGGAATTTTCCAAGTGAATTAGTGGCAACCATCGCCGAATTTCGGTACAGTGGAGGTAGCTAAAAAACAGAAATGGGGTCGTTACTGATGAAGACTTGGCAAAAGGTAGTCGGCGGCGTGGCAGCGCTATCTGCCGTGGGTGCCGTGAGTGTCTTGGGCGCCGCGGCGGGACTGTATTTATCCGCCACGCGGTCATACGCCCGGAGTCGCCGGCAGTCTAAGGAACGGGCGATTCGTGAAAATACGGCGGCGGACAACGCCTGGTACTTGCGCCACCACCCGGTTGAGTGGACCCAGATCAGTCAAGACGGCCTGTGCTTGCGGGCCAGTTGGTTGGCGGCTGAACAGCCCACGGACAAGGTTGCCATTTTGGCGCACGGCCTGGGTCACGCCCGCGAGCAAATGATTCCCTGGGCACGTGTGTTTCACGACTGGGGGTACGCAGTCTTGATGCCCGACGCCCGAGCGCACGGCGAGAGTGATGGTCATACGATCGGCTACGGCTGGACTGACCGGCACGATTACCAGCAATGGGTCAACCAGGTCGTGGCCAAAAACGGCGACCAGAGTCAAATCGTCATGTTAGGCATCTCCATGGGCGCCGCCACGGTCATGGCCACGGCTGGCGAAAAGTTGCCGGCCAACGTCAAGGCCATCATCGCCGACTCGGGCTACGCGTCCGTTCTGGGTGAGGCCCGCTTCCGGATGCGTCACGAATTTCACGTGCCGACGCAACCGACGCTGGCAATTGCCGATCAGTACTCGCGGCTGGGCGACTACCGTTTGGCAGACGGCGACATCGCCAATCAGCTCCGCAAGAGCCACATCCCGCTATTGCTGATTCAGGGCGCCAATGACGAGACGGTGCCCGTCGAAAACCTGGATCTCTTGTACCAAGCTGCCGCGGGCCCCAAGCAAAAATATCGCGACCCAGTAGCGGCACACATCGCCACGCGCGAGGAGGACCCGGAGCGCTATGACCGGTTGGTGGCTGATTTCTTGGCGCCTTATGTGCGAGGGTAGATTATGGTATAGGTTTAATCTACTTTTTAGTAGTCTTGGGATCCTTACTGATGGTGTTTTGCTAGGGCATCAAAGAAGTAAGTTAAAGGAAAAATGGCTTTTTGGAAAAACAGAATCCCGGTGTGACGGCGTTTCTTTAGTGTATTCCCCACAGGTGTGGGGGTGATCCCGTAGCGCTGACGGAAACGGTGGCGAACGCCTTGTATTCCCCACAGGTGTGGGGGTGATCCCGTGACCCAAGGTAACATGGTTTTAGAGAGCGGGTATTCCCCACAGGTGTGGGGGTGATCCCCCCTTAATTTCATTTTTGACACACTAGCTTGTGTGTTCCCCACAGGTGTGGGGGTGATCCTATCACCTGCCGGACCTGATGACGCTGACTCGGGTATTCCCCACAGGTGTGGGGGTGATCCTGTTTGACTCAAGAAACCTCGAGTGCTATCCTAGTGTTCTCCAGAGGTGTGGGGGTGACTCTTCAGTGTAAAGTTATTTCCACAGATAGCTCTCACGGGGATGTGGGTCATAGGTGAAGGCGCCAGTATTCCCCATAAATGTGGGGGTGATCCTATAACTTATGTTATAAAGGGCCCATGATAAATGTGTTCCCCACAAGTGTGGGGTGTTTTCATAATTGTTTAGTAATATAACATATGTTATAATGATGTAGACATAAAATTAATTCTACATTTAAATAGTGATTCTATAAGGATTATTTTTGATGTTGATGGTATTGACGTGAGCCTCATTGACTTGTATCTTAGAAATATTAACAGGTCAGTTAGCGCTTTCAAGTGCTGATTAGAACCGTAATTAGGGGAAGGGTAGGCAAAGAAAATGGCAGTGGAAATATCAAAGCGTGCAGCAGCATTATGGGCCAAGAAGCGGTCCGAAGACGGTCAGCAAGCCTGGTTACCGTTAATTGTGCATTTGCTGGACACACAAAATGTTGCTAATTATTTGTTTAATCAGTGGTTAAGTCCGGGCCAGCGGCGATTGTTACAGGGATCGTTATCAGCGACGGAGAGTCAACGTCTGGTTAAACTAGTGGGCTTTTTTCACGATTTTGGAAAAATTTCAGCCGCCTTCCAAGCCAAGGAATCCTACAATCGGGACAAGTCACTAGACGAATACTTACGAGCAAAGTTAACTCAGGTTGGGTTTGTTGATTTTGATTCGTTATATCTACGCCTATCCTCTACGAAAGAATCGCCGCATGCGCTGGCTGGGGAGGCAATTTTGGAAGGCTTGGGCGTTCCTGATTCGATAGGCGCTATCATTGGTGGGCACCATGGTAAACCAGCTGACTATCCCCCAGATGATCAAATTGGTAATTACACAGCCAACTATTACCTAGACGATATTCGCCCGGAAATTCAGCAACCCTGGCAAGACGTTCAACAGGAGCTCTTCGACTACGGCTTGAAGTCAGCCGGCTACCAAACGGTTAAAGATATCCCCAACATAACCCAGCCACAGGCCGTTATCCTAGAAGGGCTCCTCATTATGGCAGACTGGCTGGCGTCCAGTGAACACTTGGATGATGACCAACAGACGCCACTATTTCCTTTGATTCCGTTGGATTGTGCCTGGCCAAAGGAGGGAATCAAGACACGTTTTCAAAAAGCGATGACAGCCTGGGATGCCGGTGGCGAGTGGTATCCCCAACAAGTCGCTCTCACGGATTCGGACCCCGACCCCTATCAGGAGCGCTGGGGATTTAAGCCCCGCCCCGTCCAGAAGGCGATGACGCAGGCAATTGGTGCGACGCTAGACCCGGGAATGGTGATTATCGAAGCACCGATGGGAATTGGGAAAACTGAGATTGCTTTGCTGGCGGTTGAACAATTGGCGAATATTACCGGGCGAGATGGCCTTTTCATGGGGTTACCAACACAGGCAACGACGGATGCTATGTTTGATCGCGTAGATGATTGGTTGGCCTTTCTGGCTAGACAGCAAGCCGAGAATTTGCAAATTCGCTTGATGCACGGAAAGTCCCAGTTTAACCAGACGTATCGAGCGTTGCCCAACGCAACCAATATTTATGACGATGATGGCGCAGGCCAGGTCGTGGTTAATGGCTGGTTCTCCGGGAAAAAGTCCATTTTGACAAAATTCACGGTGGGAACGATTGATAATCTCCTACTGTTGAGCCTGAAGCAAAAGCACCTCTTCCTCCGCCATTTGGGCTTCAGCGGTAAGGTCGTGGTGATTGATGAAGCTCATGCATTTGACGTCTTTATGGATCAATTCTTGTATAAGGCGCTGAGGTGGCTAGGTGTCTATCATGTGCCAATTGTCATTTTGTCCGCGACGCTGCCGAAGGCCAAACGAAATCAACTACTGGACGCTTACTTAAAGGGCAAATATGGCCGGCACTATGAGCTAGATGCACCAAAAGATTGGGAAGACACGCAGGCCTATCCACTGCTGAGCCTGTTGGACGGTCATCACCTGAAACAGGTGACCACTTTTCCTGGTCAGAGTGATCAGCAGCCGACTAAGCTACAGGTGCAGCGCCTGAACGTGGCTGATGAAGAACTCGTTGTCCACGTCGTGAATCAGCTGGTCGGCGGTGGCGTTGCCGGTGTTATCGTTAATACGGTCAAACGCGCCCAGACGTTGGCCGAAAAGATGCCAGCAGAGATACCAACGATGATTTTACATTCGGCCTTTCTGGCAACTGATCGAACGGTACAGGCTAATCGGCTACAAGCGGCGATTGGTAAGCACGGTCAGCGACCAGATAAGTTGGTCGTTATTGGCACTCAGGTGTTGGAGCAATCTTTGGACATTGACTTCGATGTGCTATACACGGATATTGCACCCATGGATTTAATTCTTCAACGTGCTGGGCGGCTGCATCGACACCAAATCGCCCGCCCGCAAGCGCTGGAGGTACCGCAAGTCTTTGTGATGGGAATCGCTGGGCCGGGCGACTATGGGGAGGCCAACGAAGCCATTTATAGCAAGTATTTACTCATGAAGACGGATCATTTCTTGCAGGATACGATTGCCCTGCCGGACGATATTTCACCGCTGGTCCAGGCAGTCTATGATTCAGCAACGGATGATGATGTACCGGATATTGCCGACGCAAAAGATGAGTTCGAGAATCACTTGAAGGCTGAGAAAAGAAAAGCCCGCGTTTATCAGATTGCCAATCCTAAAACGACGGCCGATGCCACGATCCACGGTTGGCTGGAACGCAATCTGGGCGACGTCACCCAAAATGAGCAAAAGGCCGCCGCGGCCGTGCGGGACATCAAGGAAACGCTGGAGGTCATCCTAGTACAGCATACGGATGCAGGTGACTTCCTGTTGGACGGACAACGGTTAAGCGAGGCCCCTTCACAGAAAATTGCTCAGCAGGTGATTCACCTGCCGATTGCGGTGACGCCGAACATTGACGAGGCCATTAAACGTCTAGAGACTTTGACCGGTCACTACTTTTCTGGCTGGCAGAGCGATGTTTGGCTCAGAGGTGCCTTGGCGCTGCCACTGGATGAAAATCTGGCGATCAGTTTTGCCGGCTGGCAACTGACGTATTCCGCAAAGGTCGGCTTAAAATATGTAAAGGAAGGTGATATTGGTGGATAGTCAAAAATTTAACTTAGCAACTGATCCGTGGATCAAGGTGGTGACGGTTGAGTCCAATCAAGAAAAGATGGTTTCTCTGATTGACTTGTTCAAAAACGCGGCTGATTATCGGCAACTGGCCGGTGATATGCACAGTCAAGACTTTGCTTTGTTACGGCTACTCTTAGCCATTCTAACAACGGTTTATTCGCGCGTGGATGCGAACAATACTCAATATGAATGGTTGGATGGGGATGTAGCGTCACCTGAGACGTTAGACCTCGATCTGGATACATTCGATGACGAAGAGGGTAAAGAGACTCTGTTTGCGACTTGGGGGCAGCTTTACCAAGCGGGTCATTTCTCATCAGCTGTGACGGCTTACTTAACGACTCACGTGGCGGATTTCGAATTTTTGGGTGAGCATCCCTTTTATCAGGCGGCGACTGCGGATTACGATGCGTTGGTGCCAGCGAATAGAAAAGTGGCTACTGGTAAGGGTGAAGTGCTAGTCCAACAGATGAATCGGCGGATTTCGGAAAGTGCCAATACGCCGGATACGTTTGCGCCTAAGTCTGGGGAAGCCAAGAACACAGTGTCTTTGGATGAATTGGCGCGCTGGGTGGTCACCTATCAAAACTTTACGGGGGTCACGGATAAAACCAAGGTGGTCACGAAGGAAAAATTCTCTAACGCCAAGGGCTGGGTTTATGGCATTAATCCGGTGTTTGCGAAGGGGAAAACACTGTTCGAGACGTTGATGTTGAACTTGATTTTAGTAGATGTACGTCAAGAAGACGCGGATTATGCGTTGCAAAAGCCCGTTTGGGAAGTACCATCGATTCGTGACTACGTTGAGCAGCGTAAGACCCAAATTCTACCCGATAATTTGGCGGAACTCTATACCGCGTGGTCACGGCTGTTGCATATTGACTGGCGCGAAAATGGGCGGCCCACGATCCTCAGTGCGGGAATCCCGATGTTTGCGTACGAGGGGGCTTTGATTGAGCCGATGACGACTTGGAGGCTTGATAAAAAGACTAGTGCTTACCGACCGGTAGGGAAGAGTCTGCGTTCTCTGGGAACCGCAATGTGGCGCAACTTTGGGCAGTATGTCAATGTTCACAGAGCAGATGACATGCATGAGCCGGGAATCGTTATTTGGTTGAGAACGCTCCAGCGAAAGCACCTGATTGCAAAGGATGCACCGTTATTCTTGAATTCAGTAGCCTTGGTGAGTGATGGCAATGCCACTTCCCAATCACCCGCGGCAGAAGTGGTGGATGATTTGGAAATGCAAGCCGACGTTCTATTCGATGAGGAGTTGACAGAGCGGTGGCCGGTGCGAATCGAAGAAGCCATTGAGACCACGCAGACGATTGGCAAGGACTACTACCATTTCGCTGTGAATTTGGGAAAAATTCGCAATTTAGATACCCGGACGTTTGCCAGTGGCATGAGTGCCAAATTTTATGAACGCTTGAATAGTCCTTTCAAGGCCTGGCTAAGTGGATTGAGCGGCCAAGATGACCGGGATGCCCAAATCAATCGCTGGAAGGCCCAATTGGAAAAGATTGTGGTAATGGCTGTCGATGATGAAATGCGTGCCAGCTCGCCACGAGACGCTAAGGGGATCAATGATGGTGACTACGGTCCCTTGAATATTTTTACCGCGAAGAATCGCTTGATGTATCAGGTCCGGCGTGATCTTGATTTGAAGAAGGAGTGATGAAAGTTATGCCAAGTGAGGTTAGAAAAGCGACCAGTCAAATTATTAATACGCTTTACCGGGATGGTAATCCGGATAAGGCCATTCTAGCGAGTCTCAGAAATGCCCCAACGATTACCAGTCACCGAGCCGAAGCTGTTTGGCCAGTCATCATGGCCCATCTGGACGAAAGCCAGTTGAGTCACGCCAAGGATGGGGCGCCTACCGCAGCGGAGACGGCCGTTTACACGGCAACGCGGTTTTACGCGCTGCACCAGCAAGGCAATCAGGACGCATTTGTTTATGCGTCAGCAGTGGGAAAAGATGCCGTGGGCGAAACATTCTTTGGTGTCTTAGGCAGGTTACGTGGAGATGAGGACTTACGGGTCGCCATGGATCGGCGGGTACAGCCGTTGCTAGCGACGACCAGTGTTTCAGGCATTATTAATAGTCTGACTCACCTAGTCAGCATCTTAAAGGCCCACCAGGGTGCACAACAGATTGACTATGCGTTGCTGGCACAAGATTTAGATAACTTGCAAGGCAGTTATGAGCAAGCCAGCCGCGTCCGGTTACGTTGGGGACAACAGTATTACTCAGTTCAAGCAGCCAAATCAAAAGGAGAGAACACTAATGACTAATCTATATGTTGACTTAAGCGTCTTACAAACGGTACCTTCATCAAACATCAACCGGGATGACACTGGCGCCCCGAAAACCGCATTATACGGTGGTGTGACACGTGCCCGGGTATCTTCGCAAAGCTGGAAAAAGGCCGTTCGTGATGTCTTTAAACAAGATCACGTTTCTGCCGGGAAGCGGACGAAGCAGGCAGCCAATCTGCTCGCGACTGAACTGAAAAACTTGGACGCAACTTTGGATGATGAGACGGTGCAGGCAAAAGTCGCAGAGGTCTTTAAATTGGCCGGCATCAAAGTAGACAAAAAGAAGGACAATGAAACGGGCGCCCTGCTCTTAGTCAGTCGTGGTCAGATTGCCAAGTTGGCCCAGTACGCAATCGACAATGAGGAACTGGATAAAAAGGAAATCAAGAAGGTCCTGAAAGGTGATCAATCCTTGGACCTGGCGCTATTCGGCCGAATGGTGGCAGACAATCCTGAATTGAATGTAGATGCGTCGGCACAAGTGGCACACGCCATTTCCACCCATGAAGTGGTTCCCGAATACGATTACTTTACGGCGCTGGATGATGAACAACCAGAGGATAATGCCGGAGCGGCAATGCTGGGCACGATTGATTTCAATTCCGCAACCCTTTACCGGTATGCCAATGTGAATCTGAATGAGCTGGCACACAATCTGAATGTGACGGACGCCATTAAGGGAACGGCCGACTTTATCAAGGACTTCTTGCTGTCGATGCCGACTGGTAAGCAGAATACCTTTGCCAATAAAACGCTGCCTAGCTACGTGATGGTGACGATTCGGCAGGACACGCCAGTCAACTTAGTGTCTGCATTTGAGAATCCGGTCGTTTCCCACAGCGGTTACGTTGCGCCGTCAGTGACGAGACTGGAAGGCGAATACCAGCGAACACAAGCATACGTTGACGAACCAGTCGCGAACTTTGTCTTGGGTAAAGCGGACTCACAAATTGGGACGACTGTGGCCAAGTTATCTGAGCTTCTGGATCAAGTCACGGCCAAGTTATCAGAGGTGATGCAGGATGAAGACACTAACGATTAAGTTAACGGCACCATTGCAGTCCTATGGGAATGAAGCCAGTTTTGCCCGGCGGACGACCAACGATTATCCCACTAAGAGTGCGGTGGTGGGGATGGTAGCAGCGGCTTTGGGCTATCGCCGCAATGACCAACGTATCCTGACGCTGAATCAGTTAAGCTTTGCGGTGCGAATCGATCAGGTCGGGCGCCAATTGACGGATTTTCAAACTGTCGAATGGAAAAAGGATACGCGAAAAATCACCTATCGCGATTATCTTCAAGATGCCGTCTTTGTGGTGGCCTTGGGTCATGAAGATGACGCGGTAATTGATAACATCAAGTTTGCACTTAAACATCCGCGGTTCCAATTGTTTTTGGGAAGACGGTCCAATGCGCCGGCAGGGGTGCTGGAGATGCAAGAGTTTGCTGACCAGGCACCAGTCGCCGTGTTACAAGACCTGAAGTGGCAAGCGGCTTCTTGGTATCAACGAAGACAGCAGGACAGTAGTTTGGAGATCATTGCCGATGCCGGTCTGCTGGCTGATAAGTCGAGTGCGTTGGTTAAGGACCGGGTCATTTCCTTTAATCAGCGGGATCGACAACACGGCTTTCGGGACATTGCCAGGACAACGGTTCCATTGAATCAATTAGACGCGCAGAGCAGTGACCTGGACACCCAGCACGATCCATTTACTGCGCTCGGAGAGGAGTAAGCATGTACCTATCAAGAGTAGAAATCGACAGTAACAACCGTGCGAAGACTCGAGATTTGACGCACCTGGGCGCCTATCACAATTGGGTCGAACAAAGCTTTCCAGCTGAAATTGCTGCCCATGAACGGTTACGACATTTGTGGCGGATTGACCAGCTAGGCGGGCGGCGGTATTTACTCGTTTTGAGTGAAGAAAAGCCCGATGTGGAGAAGCTCGCCACGTACGGTGTACAGGGAACGATCATGACAAAACCGTATGACCACTTGCTAGACCAGTTGCATGAAGGTCAACTGTTGCAGTTTCGATTGACGGCCAATCCGACGCACACGATTACGGTGCCGGGGAGGAAACAAGGTCGCGTCGTTCCCCACATTACCGTTGAACAGCAAAGACAGTGGTTGATTGATCGTGCAGAAAGAGCTGGCTTTAGTCTGATTCAAAATGTCGCGGCGGAAAATCCGGATGGTGCGCCGACTTGGTCATTTGACATCGTTGGTCGGGAGTGGCCAACGCTTCATCGGCGAGCTGGCCGAGGAGTCCGCCTGAGTCGAGTGACCTTTGAAGGGCTCTTGCGCATTAATGATGTTGCGGCCTTCAAGGAAACACTCACCCAAGGACTTGGTCGCGAAAAAGCATACGGGATGGGCTTAATGACGGTAATTCCGGAGGCGTAATCATGGTAAAAAAGCAGGTGGGGGCTAAGAAGCCGGAACGCTATGAATTGGGACGCGTGCGGGATCGAATCACCTTTTTGTATTTAGAACATGCCAAATTAAACCGGCAGGACAGTGCAATTCAGGTTTTGGATGAGCACGGCATCGTGAACGTTCCGGCAGCGATGTTGAGTGTACTGATGCTGGGACCGGGTGTGGATGTGACCCACCGGGCGATGGAACTGATCGGCGAGTCGGGACTGGGTGTTGTCTGGGTTGGTGAATATGGCGTGCGGCAGTACGCGTATGGCCGTCCCCTCAACCATGCTTCAACGCTACTAGTCGCCCAGGCCAGGTTGGTGTCGAACCAGCGATCACGCGTGAAAGTTGCGCGGGCAATGTATCAGATGCGCTTTCCGGACGAAGATGTTTCTCAGCTAACGATGCAACAGTTGCGGGGAAAGGAAGGCGCTCGTGTGCGCCAAGTGTACCTCGACCAGTCTGAAAGAACCGGGGTTGCCTGGTCACGACGCGAGTACAATCCGGATAACTTCGAAGCGGGTACGCCAATTAATAAGGCGCTAACTGCGGCACATCAGGCGCTTTATGGCTTGAGCTATAGCGTGATTTCGGCTTTGGGTGCCTCAGCGGGGTTGGGCTTTGTCCATACGGGTCATGACCTCTCATTCGTCTATGATTTTGCAGACCTCTATAAGGCAGAATTTTCGATACCAGTCGCGTTCAGCGTGACTAAGGAATACGGCGATGATGCGGATATCGGCGCAAAGGTACGCCTGGCCATGCGCGATGTTTTTGTCCAAAGTAAGTTGGTGGTCCGGATGGTGAAGGATTTGAAGAGTCTCTTGGGGATTTCAGAAGATGACGCGGAAGTTGATATGGTCAGCCTGTGGGACGACCGACTGGGACTGCAGAAGTTTGGCGTGCAGTATCATGAGCTTCAGGAAGTGGAACGCCGATGATTGTGGTGACATTAACCAAAGTTCCGAAATCGTTAAAAGGTGATCTAACCAAGTGGTATCAAGAAATTCAAACGGGGGTTTACGTCGGCAATGTGAGCGCCCGGGTACGAGATGCCTTGTGGGATCGCATTATGGAAAATATCGGTCGAGGTGAGGCCACCATGGTCTATAATGCTCAGAATGAATTGGGGTATCAATTCAGGACGACGCGTCAAGACCGACAAGTTGTTGACTTCGATGGTATTCCGCTGATGATGCACCTGAAGGAAGCAACAGGTGGTGTGAAGCATGGCTTTAGTGATGCCGCCAAATTCCATCGTGCCAAGGTGATGATGCGCAACGCTGGTGGAAAGTCGCACCCATCGACGAAAAAGCTCACGGCAGTCAGTCTTGATATTGAGACTACTGGGTTGGATGCGGTCAAGGATGCGATTCTTTCGATTGGCGCTGTCAAACGAGGGCCAGATGGGCAAATGGTACAGTCGTATCAATTGCTTAAAGGGGCTCAAGAGATTCCTGCTGGTATAACGGCATTGACGGGAATTACCAGTGAGCAGCTGAATGAGAAAGGGGTTAGTCTGACGGATGGATTGCGAACTTTGCAAGCATTTGTCGGAGACATGCCCATTATCGGCTATAACCTACGTTTTGATGAGGGCTTTTTACGGGCCGCTTTTAAACAAGTTGGGCAGCCCAGCCTGTCAAATCGATTCATTGATTTGATGCCACTGGTCAAGAAGTCAAACAAATTTCTGGATAACTATCGGCTGGAAACCGTTCTAGCTGATTATGGCATTGAAAATACCAGTCCGCACCATGCCTTGTCAGATGCTCAAGCAACTTTTAGCCTGGCGAGCAAGTTAAAGGAAAAACAGCTTTTTTGAAAAATAGAATCCCGGTGTGACGGCGTTTCTTTAGTGTGTTCCCCACATGTGTGGGGGTGATCCCTTCAGCGATTTCCGTGGAAAGCATTTTCGCCAGTGTTCCCCACATGTGTGGGGGTGATCCCAACGACGGGCTTGTAAGCTGGGTCAAGGTCGAGTGTTCCCCACATGTGTGGGGGTGATCCCGAGGCAAAACTTTACGGGTTCCAGCACAATATGTGTTCCCCACATGTGTGGGGGTGATCCTGTGCCATCTCGCCAGAAGTACTCAGCGGAGCCGTGTTCCCCACATGTGTGGGGGTGATCCCGTACCACATATCAGCAGACTTATACCCCACAAGGTGTTCCCCACATGTGTGGGGGTGATCCCAGCGGATGTCGTACCAGGCGGGCCTCGCGTGCGTATTCCCCACATGTGTGGGGGTGATCCCAAGGGTGGCGTCGACAACCCGCTGGTGGACACGTATTCCCCACATGTGTGGGGGTAATCCCTTTTGATGAATTGACGGAGCATGAGAAAAGTGGTGTTCCCCACATGTGTGGGGGTGATCCTAGCGCCATTGTTATGAGTATGGTGGACATGCAGGATAAAAGGCTTGGCTTTTTCGCGAATTAATAAGTTTTGATTGACTTTCAGTGATCTATACTGTAAAATCAGTCCTAATCCGTTGAATTGCTACAGTTGACGCGTCCAGAGAGGCCGCACTGAGCACGGAACCCAACGACGGATCTTGAGAGTCCATTTTAAACGCAAAGATTTACCTTTTAATCGCTTCCAGCGAGGAGCAAAATGATCTTGTTAACCTAAAATTCGACCAATAGGGCACTGGAGTTTTTTCCAGTGCCTTTTTTTATGGCTCTGTCGGTGGGGTGTTAATGCTCTGGACGCATCTCCCCAGCATTTCCTTTACATTTGTGCAAAGATTCCCCCGCCAACCGCGAAAGTTTGTTGACAAGTTTTCATTTTCTGGTAAACTACTAAACGGTAATCATTACTGTTTACATATTTAAGGTGCAAAGAATAGTTGTAAAAAATTTTGAATGGGGATGACGGACTTGCAAAGACAAAATTGGTGGCGGCAAACGCGCTGGTTGGCGGTGGTTGCCGTATTCGTCGCGCTTTTGACGCTGGCTGGCTGCCAACCCGCGACGCAACCGCAGCAGTCCGGCAAGATCAACGTGGTCGCCACATTGGGCTTCTATGGAGAAGCGGCGCAAGCGATTTTAGGCGATCGCGGTAACGTACAAACGATTATCAACAGTCCCAGCATTGATGCCGAGAGTTATGAGCCGGACGTGAAGACCGCTAAGTTAGTCGCCAAGGCCAACGTGGTGGTGGAAAACGGGCTGGGCTACGATAGCTGGATGGACCGCGTTGTCGCGGCCAATGAAGGCTCCGGCACCAAGACGTTGACGATTGGCAAGCTGATGGGCAAGACCACCGGGGACAATCCACATTTGTGGTCGGACCCCACCGTGATGACCCAGGTCACGCGGCGGCTGGTGCAGCAGTTTAGCCGCATCGAACCGCGGCACGCCGCTGAGTTTAAACGCCGGGGCGCGGCCTACGAGCAGCAATTGACGGTTCTGGCCCAAACGGCGCGACAAATCAAGCGCCACGCCAACGGTCAGAAGGTCGCGGTGAGTGAACCGGTCTTTGACCTGGCACTCACGGCGATGGGCTATCGCATCAGCGACGGGCATTTTGCCCAATCTATTGAAGAGGACAGCGACCCGACGCCAGCCGATATTACCCAGCTGCAGAAGCAGATCAAGCGCCACGAGATCGCCTTTTTTGTGGAGAACACACAGAACTCCAGCAAAAACGTCACCGCCATGGTCAATCTGGCGCGCCAATACCACGTGCCGGTGGTCAAGGTGACCGAGACCATGCCGACGCATCAAACGTACCGGGCCTGGATGCTTGCACAGTATCGCCAGGTCCAGCGGATTCAGGAGGACAGCCATGAGTGAACCAGCAATTTTAAAACTTGAAAATTTGGGCGTGACCTTTCCCAATCATCCGGTCTTTGCCGACCTCAATCTGACAATTCGTCAGGGCGAGTTTTGGAGCATCGTCGGGAAAAATGGGGTGGGGAAGACCACGCTGATGCGTGCTATCTTGCATCAGTTGCGACCGACCACGGGTAAAGTGACCTATTTGCCCAATGCCAATAGCGTCAAGATTGGCTACGTGCCGCAATTTCGCAACATCGACAGCGACTACCCGTTGACCATCAAGGACTTTGTCGGCTTGAATTTGACCGGCTGGAAATGGCCGTGGTTGTCGCGCAAGGAGCACGCGGAAATCGACCACATTTTAGCAGAAACCGGCCTGACCAAGTTGGCGAAACGGCCGATTGGCCAGGCTTCCGGTGGGGAGCGCCAGAAGGCTTACTTGGCCCAGGCGTTAGTGGAATCGCCCAATCTCTTGATTTTAGACGAGTCGACGGCCAGCTTGGACCCGGTCACCAAGACGGAGTTGCTCGATTTGGTCATCGAATTGAATCAGCGGCTGCATTTGACGGTGCTTTTCGTGACCCACGATATCCCGATGGCCCGCAAGTACAGTTCACAATATCTGATGTTAACGCCGGACGGAGTCGAACAGGGCCCCATCAGCGGGTTGACCCAAGCCAAGGTCTGGGAGGGCGAGAAGAATGTTTAGTTATGAATTTATGCGCAACGCCTTCGCGGCCGGCACCATCATTGCCATCATCTGTGGCATCATGGGCGTCTTCGTGATTGCCCGCAACATGTCCTTTTTAACGCACACGTTATCCGAAATCGGCTTCTCTGGAGCGGCCTTTGGTGTCTTTGCCGGCTGGGCCCCGTTGAATGGGATGCTGCTGTTTACGGTCGTCAGCTCGGTCATCGTCGGCCAGCTGAGTGCGCGCAGTGAACGCCGGGAAGCGGCCACCAGTGCCATTTCCGCGCTGTTCATCGGGCTGGGCATCTTGTTCTTGTCGTTGGCCAACAAAAATGCCAGCTACGCCACCAGCATCCTGTTCGGAAGTGTCATCGGCATTAGCGCCAGCGACGTTCGGCAAATGTTGTGGTTGTCCGTGCTAGTTCTGCTGGTCGTGTTCGTGATCTATCGATTCTTGAAATTTGACTCGTTTGACCACACCGGTGCGCGGGTTAAGGGACTGTGGACCAACACGCTGTCCATCACGTTTTTGGTCCTGGTAGCTCTAAGCGTGAGTGTCGCGGCGCAAATCGTGGGGTCACTGTTGATCTTCATCCTGTTGACCCTACCAGCAGCGACGGCCAAATACTTCGCCCACACGGTCGGTGGCATGATGACGCTGGCGGTCGGCCTCGCCCTGATCGGCGTCTGGGCTGGGTTAACGTTAAGTTACGTCACCAACTACCCGGTCTCCTTCTTCATCGCGGCCATCGAAGCGGTCTTTTACTTCCTGGCCTTGGGCTGGCAAAAGCTCCAGACGGCGGAGTAGGGTGAAACCAGCTGCCTGCGTCAGGCAGAGGTTCCGCCTGCTATGGGGGACACCTCCAGCCTGGGAAACGGGCTTCCGGTTCGCTTGAAAGCCTCGCTAAACCCGCGAGTCTCTCAAGTCGCCCCACGCTGTAGGCTGAGACAAAACCTCAGCCAACACCGTCGACACAGCTGGCTCCACCCCTGCCTGCCTCCGGCGAGATAGTGACCGTTCTCCCAAACGGTCCGTCGTTTTGAAACCAAGAATGCGCCTCAATCGTAGCCGCGTGGTCACCGCACTGGCCAACAATTTTAATCACTCGAATGAACAGGTCGATTTCCTCAATTTATGAGGAAGCGGCCTGTTTTTAAATGCTTTAACTAACTGGTTGAAAGTAACATTAGCTCGTTGCCCCTCAGAACTTTAATGTTAGTTGGGAGCTAGTCGTTAAGTGAGCTGCCGTCTACGATTAAGTGGGGCGTCGCCTGGTGCCCACCACCGTAGCCGAGAGTTGTACCCAATATGAGCTCAGCCGTGGGAGTTGCCTTAGCGGCGCGATTCATGCCGCTTAGACAACTGGCGTCTTTGAGACGTGGGCTTCGGCTCAAAGCGAGTTTCGAGACCGCTTCTCAGGCTCGGAGCGTCCGCCCACAGCGAACCGGCTCATATTGGGTGCGACGGTAGGCGGCCAGCATACGCAATGTTGCCAGTAACAACCGGTGAAGCCAAAGCGTGAAGTCCGCAAAGTGAGCGCGAGTGTTGTATCCTAGGGACTGGGACGAATAACCTGGGAGAGACCAATTACCAACAAATTCGTCAAAAACCCGGGAATTTGGCCCGTAATTTCTTAAGTTTAAACAAGTTTTGGGAATTCTCACGAAAATGTAACGAAAAACCCGAACATTTATGCTAAAATTGGGCTTACAATTAACTCTAAAGAAATCGTTGAGGTGAAGAAGTTGAAAGTCAGAAGAAGTGACCGGTTGGTTGATATGACCCGGTATTTATTGGAACGGCCGCATCAATTGGTTTCATTAACCTTTTTTGCGGCGCGTTATGAATCAGCAAAGTCTTCGATCAGTGAAGACCTGACGATTTTAAAACGCACCTTCCAGACGCGGGGCACGGGTCTGTTAGAGACGGTCCCTGGCGCTGCTGGTGGTGCGCGGTTCATCCCCTACATTTTGCGCGAAGAAGCGGAACAATTTGTGGATGACATGATCACCGAACTGTCCGAAGCCGACCGGTATTTGCCCGGTGGCTACGTATACATGTCCGATATCTTGGGGCGGCCCTCCGCTTTGCGGCAAATTGGGCGGATCTTAGCCACGCAGTACTTAAATCAAAACGTGGATGTCGTGCTGACTGTGGCCACCAAGGGGATTCCGTTGGCGCAAAGTGTGGCCAACTACCTCGGCGTGCCGTTTGTCATCGTGCGGCATGATTCGCAGATTACGGAAGGCTCAACCGTCAGTGTCAACTACGTGTCCGGCTCGACCAAGCGTATCGAACGCATGGCGCTGTCCAAACGAAGCGTCAAACCCAATTCCCGGGTCTTGATCGTCGATGATTACATGAAGGGCGGCGGGACCGTGGGTGGTCTGCGTTCCTTAGTCGATGAATTCGATTCCCAATTGGCGGGCGTTGCGGTGTTTGCCGAAGGCGATTTTGCCGGCCAACGGACCGTTAGCAAGTACACGTCACTGTTGAAGATTCAGACCGCCGATGAACAGATTCGCGTGTCACCGGGGAACTATTTGACCCAGATCTTTGGCGACGATTCTCAATTAAAATAGCTAGGAGACAGTTAGCATGACGACTAGAAATACCATTATCCTCGCTGCCGGTAAGGGCACCCGGATGAAATCAAAGCTCTACAAAGTGTTGCATCAAGTCTGTGGCAAGGCCATGGTCGACCACGTGTTGACCCAAGTTGAACAGACGCATATGGACAAGATCGTGACGGTCGTGGGTTATGGCGCCGATGACGTCGAAGCCACGCTGGGTGACCGGACGCAATACGCCCTGCAAGCCAAGCAATTGGGGACCGGCCATGCCGTGCTCCAAACGGAACCGATGTTGAAAGACGAAGCGGGGACCACGCTGATCGTCAGCGGCGACACGCCGTTGTTCCGCGCGGAAACGTTTGAAGACCTCTTCGCCTACCACGAAGCCAAGCACGCGGCGGCCACCATTTTGACCTCGATTGCGCCGGATCCTACCGGCTACGGCCGCATCGTCCGCAACAATATTGGAATCGTGGAAAAAATCGTGGAACAAAAGGATGCCAGCTCCGAAGAACAAGAGATTCATGAAATCAACACCGGGGTGTACGTGTTCGACAACCAAAAGTTGTTCAAGGCCCTTCACGAAACGTCCAATGACAACGCGCAGGGGGAATATTACCTGACCGACGTCATCGAAATCTTGAAGCACCAAGGCGACATCGTGGCGGCTTACCAAATGGCCGACTTCGACGAATCCATGGGTGTCAACGACCGCGTGGCCTTGTCCGCGGCGACTAAGATTATGCGTAACCGCATCAACGAACAACACATGCGTGACGGTGTGACCTTGATCGATCCAGCCACGACCTACATCGATGCCGGCGTCAAGATCGGTGCCGATACTATCATCGAACCGGGCGTGCTGTTAAAGGGCGATACGGTCATCGGTGAGGACTGCTACATCGGGGCGCATTCCGAATTGCGCAATGCCAAGTTAGCCGACCACGTAACCGTGACGTCTTCACTTCTAGAAGACTCCGACATGGCAAGCGGCTCTAACATTGGCCCTAACAGCCACTTGCGGCCAGAATCACATATTGGACCGAAAGTGCACCTGGGCAACTTTGTCGAGGTCAAGAAGGCCACAATCGGTGAGGGCACCAAGGTGGGTCATTTGACCTACGTCGGCAACGCCAAGCTGGGCAAGCACATCAACGTGGGGTGTGGGGTCGTCTTCGTCAACTATGACGGCAAGTACAAGCACGAGACCACGGTGGGTGACGATGCCTTTATCGGCTCGAACTCTAACTTAGTGGCCCCACTCGAAGTGGCCGACCACAGCTTTATCGCGGCGGGCTCGACGATCACCGATGGCGTGGCGCAATACGACATGGCCATTGCCCGGGCACGGCAGACCAACAAGCCCAATTATTATCAGAAACTGCCATATCGTGGCGAAGATTAAGGTGAAGGCCTTGTGTTTCCTAGCGCGATAGCATAAAATTGTTGTAGGAAATTCAGACAGACTATACGCTATTGGAGGAAATTATGGCTACGCAATATTTTGACCCTAAATTAAAGATTTTTGCGTTGAACTCCAACAAACCGTTGGCAGAAAAGATTGCTAACGAAGTTGGTGTCGAATTAGGGAAAACTTCGGTGGACCGGTTCAGTGACGGCGAAATTCGGATTAACATCGAACAAAGTGTGCGGGGCAGCCACGTCTACGTGATTCAATCGACGTCGGCCCCGGTCAACGACAATTTGATGGAACTGCTGATCATGATTGATGCGTTACGACGGGCCAGTGCGGCCACCATCAACGTGGTCATTCCGTACTACGGCTACGCACGCCAAGATCGTAAGGCGCGTTCCCGCGAACCAATTACGGCCAAGTTAGTTGCCAACATGCTCCAAACCGCTGGCGTGACCCGGGTTCTAGCTTTAGACCTGCACGCGGCACAGATTCAAGGATTCTTTGACGTGCCAGTCGACCACTTGATGGGCGCCCCGCTGTTAGCGGACTACTTCATCAACAGTGGCTTGGCAGAAGATGCCGTTGTCGTTTCACCGGACCACGGTGGGGTGACGCGGGCACGGGCTCTAGCCGAATTCTTGAAGGCCCCGATTGCCATCATCGACAAGCGGCGGCCTAAGGCCAATGTGGCGGAAATCATGAACATCATCGGGGATGTCAAGGGCAAGCGGTGCATCATGATCGATGATATGATCGATACGGCCGGCACGATTACCTTGGGCTCTCAAGCCTTAATGGACGCGGGTGCCAAGGAAGTTTACGCTAGTTGTACCCACCCCGTCTTGTCCGGCCCCGCCATTGAACGGATCAAGAATTCACCGATTAAGAAATTAGTCGTGACGGATTCCATTCAATTGACGGCCGACAAGCAAATCGACAAGATCGAACAAATTTCTGTCGGTCCCCTGATTGGACAAGCCATCAAGCGGATCAACGAAAACCGGCCAGTCAGCCCATTGTTCAAGAACCGTTTCCGGAGTCACGAACAATAAAACAAATAGACTTTAAAAAGAGTCTGGGGGCAAGTTGTCCTCGGCTCTTTTTTTAAAGGCCTGCAGATTAAAGCAAGGGATTGAAGCAAATGAAAAACTGGAAACGCGCAGCGACAGGTACCGTAGCGGCGGGCCTGCTGGTTGCATTAGTGATGAAAATAGTCGGTCAGTCATTTATGACGATTGGCAACTTATTGTTCATGGTGGGGCTGGCGCTGATCGTGTTTGGCGCCATTTGCGTCCTGTTGAAGGGCCACCTGTTCACGGGCTGGCGGCATCTGTGGCACCGCAAGGACAAGGTCGACCCGTTGCCCGGTGAAAAAGTCCCGGTCAAGCACGTGGCTAGCGTGAAGAATTCACCAATCGTGGTGAACACCTTTGCGCGCTTCGGTTTGGTCAGCGGGATTTGCTACATCATCTTGGGCGTGGTGTTCACGATTTAAGATGGCTATCGGTAAATGGTCGCCCGGAAGTTTTCACTATGAAGTTGCAAGCACCCGGTTTCCGTCTTTTAGGTTTTTGTACAAAACATAACTTTGAGGCTACGTACAGAACGTGCGCAGCCTTTTTGCATACACGCATGATCAAATGGTTAGGTCCCGCAATTTTACGAAATGGGGTCGCCGCGGACCGCAGATTATCCCGGTATGTGCCCAGCGCTTATAGTGGAGGGTGAACGGACTGGGTGGTCACATCCAGTTGAGAAGGGAGCTCGGTATGATGACAGTAAAGAATCTGGGTGCTTTGATTGGCGTCGTGTTGATCAGTGGAACGGTGCTTGCCGTGAGTGGGGGACGGGTGACGGACCGTGTTAGCGCGGCGGCCGCCCCACGAATTGAACGGGTCACGAGCCAAACGACCCGACCGGCGCCACTAGAGAGCAAGCGGCAATCCGTGGAACCCGTGGGTCAACGTAGTCGCATCACGACAAACGCGGAACACGAGCCGATTGTTCCGGAACGTCATGCGGGAACCACGGCACCGACTGGAGCGACCTGTTGAGTTGATGCTGGATGAGCGCAGACGAATTCTGAGTGTTAGTCCACATTAGATGTTTGAACAAATGACAACGGCCTTCACTGCCCGATTGTAACTGGGTGGTGAAGGCCGTTGTTGTTTACTGAAGGTTGAAAGACGGCAATTAGCTGGAACCACATCATGTGTCTCATGGCCGAAACGTGCGCCAACAGGCAACTGGTTCCGTTAACGCCGGTCCATACTACGGCTTTAAGTTGTACACTGGGGCTTTCTGCACCATGGGTGGTCTGCAAGTGACGCCGGATAACGAAGTCGTCGATGATGCCGGACAAGTGATTCCGGGATTATACGCGGCCGGCAACGATTCTTCTGGTTTGGTCGGGGATACGTACGGGCCGAACATGCCAGGGACCTGCGTGGGTTATGCCTTCTACTCCGGCCGTAATGCGGGGCAGACCTTGGCCAATTACTTAAAAAAAGCAGAGGTGTCCGCCTCATGAAAATCATTGGATTAGTCGGTAACAACGCCGATTTTTCATACAACCGCTTGTTGTTGCAGTTCATGAGCAGTCATTTTACGACGGACGTCGACATCGAAGTCGCTGAAATCAAGGACCTACCGATGTTTAACGAGTCGACGGCGCAACCGACGCCGGCTTGTGTGACCACGTTGGCGGCCAAGATTGCCGCAGCTGATGGCGTCATCATTGCGACTCCTGAGTATGACCACTCGATTCCAGCCAGTCTGAAGAACTGCTTGGAATGGCTGTCGTACGCGGCGCATCCTTTCACGGACAAGCCAGTCATGGTCGTGGGCGTTTCGTTGGGACAACAAGGAACCTCGTTTGCCCAGACCCAACTACGTGAAATCTTGAACTCGCCGGGTCTGAACGCTCACGTGCTGTCGGGCAACCAGTTCATGATGGGGTTTGCCAAAAAGCAATTCGATCAAAATGGTCAGTTGACCGACGACCGGACGCTGGACTTCTTGACGCAATGCTTTCAAACGTTCCAGCAATTCGGTCAGGCTCATCGTCTGATGACAGTTGAATAGAAAATACCGTAGACATCTTCCTAGTGAGGGTGTTTTTTTGCTTGAGTAGTTAAACCGCGCAATCAATTCGTTAGTCGATACGATTGTGCTTTTTTCGCTAGGAAATGGGGGCGACTTCCTGTATAGTTGGACTTACCTCATGGAAGATAAACGTTGATATAACAGTATTTATAAGACGGGAGGCGTCCAGATGTTAAAGCTGAAAACGAGAATCGTTACACCGGCCATTGCAGGTATCACTGAATTGATTGGTCTCATCTTTTTCATCGGGGTAGTCATGATCTCACCAGCGCACGGTCGGATGATGGTGTCGCTGGTCGGCATGTTCTTTGGACGGATCGCGCTGTTCAATCAGCCGGTGATTGGGGCTGACTGGTTGGATAGGATTGGCGGACGGCCCACAGACCAGGTTCGGTATCTCAGGCGCTGTTCGCCGCCAGTTGACGTGTCGTGCGACCGCTGGGGGTCAACGGTTGAGAAGGTGGCCCGTGGCTGGCCAGTGATGTGAATGGGATGATGCAAAAAAACATCGGGGCTCCAATTAGGCAACCCCCGATGTTTAGGTAAATGATATTTTTTGTACAGATAGCGGTGCCACCTAGACGACCTGGTCGTCCAATTCCCCGATTTGTTCGATCATGGTGGCTAATTCACCGTGAGACAAGGTTGATTTGGTCAGTGCTTTGGTCATCTTGGCGGTGAGTTTGGTCAGTTTTGCGTAGAAGTTTTGATTGTCGACGAACTGCGCGTGCTTTCCCGTGATAAAGCGCAGGATATCGGCACAGTGGGTCGCATCGATGTCGTCGGCGTCACGCAGCTTTAAGACCTTGTCGATTTCTTCTAGCGACAGGCCCGCCCGTTTCAAGCTGTGGATGATGCGGTACGTCGCCAGGTCCGTCACTGTGTATTCACGGTAGTTGCCGGCTGTGCGCTTGGGAACGAGCATCCCCATCTTCTCGTAGAAACGAAGCGTATCCGGACTACAGTCCACCTGCGTTGCAAACTCCTTAATATTCATATCACAACCATCTCCTCTGGTCACCACTACCCTAACACTGGAGCCAACCACAGGGTTAAAATAAATGACTAAGCGGTGATTTTTAACCGAGGTTCGGTGAGTTAATTAAAAAATCGACTTATCCACTGTGGGGGTAAGTCGATAACGGTTTGATTAATTAACGTCAAAAGATTACTGTAACAGTGGTGTTCTGACAAACTAAAATTGGTGAAGCCAGGCGCCTGCGTCAGCCAGGGTTCCGCCTGCTCTGGGAAACGCCTCCAGCCTAAGAGGCGGTCTTCCGGCTCGATTGAAAGCCTGGCAAAAATCGCCAGTCTCTCAAGTCGTTCCGCGCTGTAGGCTGAGACAAAACCTCAGCCAACACCGCCGACACAGCTGGCTCCACCCTGGCTGCCTCCGGCAAGGTAGCGACTATCAGTAACACTGTGATAATCAAAGACTAGTCGTCAATGTAGCTACTACCTGGAGGTAAAGCGACTGTTACTGATACGCACCACCGTAGCCGAGAGTTCGTCAAATATGGGTTCCGCCGCTGAAAAGAGTGTGACAACAGGCGGTTAACTGGCGAGCATTAACGGTGCTAGGCGGATAATCCCGGTCTTGGATTATTTGCCTAGCAGTGTTAAGCGGAACCAGTTGCCTGTTGGCGCACGTTTCGACCATGAGGCCATTTTGAGACGTGAACTTCGGCTCAAAGCGAGGCGTCGAGACCGTTCTTTGGCTCGACCCGTCCGCCCCAGCGTTCCAACCCATATTTGGCGAACGGTAGGCGGCCAGTTCTCACAATCTTAACATGAGGAACAAGTTGCGGTTACTGCAACGCGTACTTACGAATGGCCGCGGCCACGCCATCTTCAGCGTTGGTCAACGTGGTGGCCTGCGCCGCTGCCTTGATCTCGTCGATGGCATTGCCCATGGCGACGCCCCAGCCAGCGTAAGTGATCATGGACAGGTCATTGCCCTGATCGCCCAGTGCCATGACGTTGTCCGCCGTGAATCCCAGCTGCGTGGCCAGTTCGCCTAAGGTGCCACCCTTGCTGGCATGCTTGTTCATGACTTCGATGAAGTAAGGCGCACTCTGGACGACGCTGAAGCGTTCCTTGAATGCGGCCGGCATGTCGGCTTTCACGTGGTCGATGACTTTCGGGTCGTCGACGAACATGGCCTTGGAGATGGTCAGGTCGCGCGGTGTTTCGCTGACTTCCCGGTACCGAATCAGCATGCGGACCAGGTAACTTTCGGCGATGGTGTAGGCCGAGATGTTCTTGTTGGCCGTGTAGATGTAGTCGGGCGTTTCGATTTGAAAATGGGATTGAAGCTTACGGGAGAGGCTTTCCAAGTCGATGTAGTCGTCGTAGGTCAAGGCGTGGTTGGTCAAGACCTTGCCGGAAATCGTTTGGGCGACGGAGCCGTTGAAGGTGATGGCGTATTGGTCGTCACCACTGATGCCCATGGCGTCCAAATAAGGCTTGACCCCGGTCAACGGCCGGCCGGTACACAAGACCACCTTGATGCCTTGGGCCTTAGCGGCTTGAACCGCGTCGATCGTGGCCTGGGCCAATTCGTTTTTCTCGTTGAGCAGGGTGCCATCGATATCAATGGCGATTAATTTAATTTTACTTGCAGTCATGAAAGGCTTCTCCTTTAAATAAATTCAGATTAGAGTGACAGCGCGTGGGTCAAAATGGCACTGGCGACCCCGTCAGCGTCGTTACTGGCGGTCACTGCATCGGCTGCGGCTTGGACCTCAGCGTCGGCATTGCCCATGGCGACCCCAAGTCCCGCGGCCTGCAACATGGGTAGGTCGTTGGGGCCGTCCCCAATGGCCATCACGTCGGTAGGGTCAATGGCCAACCGTTGGGCCAGTTCTTGCAGGGCCTGGGCCTTGCTGACGTGGCGGTTGAGCACCTCGATGAAATGCGGGTCGGTGTGGACCACGTAAAATTGCTGGCGCAAGGCGGCCGGAATGGTGGTGTCGAATTGGTCGACCACCGCCGTTTCGTCGATGAAGACGAAGGTCAAGAGGTCCTCGCCGTCCGGAATTTGATCGGCCGGGAGATACTTGATCGGCAGGTTGACCAGGTGACTCTCCCGAATCGAATAAGCGCTAGCCGGGCGGTTCGGGGTGTAGATGGCTTGGGGTGTGATCAGGTGATAGTGGATGGGCGCCTGGTCGGCCAAATCCACCAGCCGTTGGGCGTCATTTAAGCTCAGCGAATGGGTGATCAACGGCTGTCCGGTCGTCGTTTGGACCGCCGCGCCGTTGTGGGCGATGACGTACTGATCGTCGCCGATTAAGTCGAGCATTTCGAGGTAAGGCCGCACGCCAGCCAAGGGACGACCGCTACAGAGCACGACTTTAATGCCCGAAGCCGTGGCTGCCTTGATAGCGTCAATGGTCGACAAGGCCAATTTGTGGTTGGACGTTAAGAGGGTACCGTCAATATCGATTGCAATTAGTTTCACCGTCATAGTTAGGACTCCTTGGGTTGAATCAATTGGTTATTTTGAATGTAGGACCCGAACTCATCGTAAGTGGGCTGGAAGAGTTCTGGAGCGTTGTTGCCGGGATTGAGCATCTCCTTGGGGAAGAAGAAGCGTTGATCCCCCGAGAACTTGCCGCGCATGGCGTTGACCAGGTCGGACACGGTCGATAGTTCCAGTAGACTGCCATCGGGTTCTTGTAGTTCGATTTGGGTCAACGGGTAGGTCATCTTCGGGTCGTAGGCATCGTCGTAGGGCAGGTCGTAGCTGTTGTCCGTGGCGGTGTAGTAATCCGTATTGAACCCGACCGAGCGAATCATCTGGCGTAGTTTTGGCAACAGGTCCGCCGTGGCCGCTGTGTATTCGGCACTCTTCAACGGCTTGCGGTCCAAGAACCGGTGCGCCAGGTCGGCCAAAATTTGATCCGGTGAGTCGCGCCAGTGGATGAAGTAGGTGGTCAAGACGCCGTCGTCTAGGTTCAGATAGTCGTGAAGGTCGAATTGGTGATTGAAAAACGGCAACAACAGGTGAGGGATGAAGCTCTCATCCGTTTGGTTGGCCTGATACAGCTCGTTGGCCCGGCCTAACAAGTGGTCCAAGATGACTTCCATGGCCCGGGAGACGGGATGGAAGTAGACCTGTTGGTACATTTGAAAGCGGCTGATGATGTAGTCTTCGACCGCGTGCATGCCGTTCATGGCAAAGGCGATGCCCCCGGCGTAAGGGCGCATGACCCGCAGAATCCGGGTCAGATCAAAGGTCCCGTATTCGGTCCCGGTAAAGTAGGCGTCACGCAAGAGGTAGTCCATCCGGTCCGCGTCGATTTGACTAGAGATCATTTGGACGACTTGTGGATTGGGGTAGGTCTTTTGAATCACGCTGGCGACTTCGGCGGGAAATGTCGGGCTGACCCGGCGCAAAACCTGGTTGACCTCGGTGGCGGGTGAAGTCAAAATCTCTGCAGTGATGGCTTCGTGGTCAGTGTGAAAGATGTGTTCAAACGTGTGTGAGTATGGGCCGTGACCGATATCATGCAAGAGGGCCGCACACAACGCGGTCAACCGCTCCCGGTCATCCCAGCCGCCATCACCGGGCGTTTGGGACGGGTAGTTACGCTGGAAATTGTCACAGATTTGCCGGGTGATTTCGTAAACGCCCAACGAGTGGGTGAAACGGGAATGTTCGGCACCGTGGAAAATCAGTGAGGCGGTACCGAGTTGTTTGATGCGCCGGAGCCGTTGGAACTCCCGGGTATTGATCAAGTCGAGAATGACTTGGTGTTGGACATAGATATAGTTATGAACGGGATCACGAAACACTTTTTCCCGTGGTAAACGTTGTTGGGCGTAAGTCACACTGATTCCTCCTTAAGTTTAATCCTGTAAACGGGGTTGACGCCGGGCCATTTGGGCCGTGGCGTGGTCTAGAGCCGCCGTGAATTTTGGCGTGGCCATCAAGGTCGCTAATTTTTCGTGGCCCACCTGTAGACCCGCCGTTTGGGCCGCGTCAATGAAGCGGTTTTGAGCGTCGGTGACGGTCATGTCGGTGTGCAACAGTGCGGCCGTGGTCGTCATGACGTGAGGGTCAACGTCCGGGAAGTTCCACTGATTCTCAGCATCCCCTAAGCCGGCCTGGTAAAAGTCACGGATCATCTCGCCGCGAGCCAGTTGGTCGCCGGAAACGCTTAGGTACAGCATGGTGACCAGGGCGTGGGGGCTGCGGCGTTGGGCGATGCCGGCAATCTTTTGGCCGTCCACGCTGAGATCGTAGTCACCCGGGCAATAGGAGCGGGTGATCTCGTAGTGTTTGAGCGTCAGTTCTGGCCAGGCGGCGTCGACCAGGGTGGTCATCTGCGCGTAGGCCGCCTCCACACTAATGGGAGGGGTGGTCAATGGCGTAAATAACGAAACGTTGAGCACGCCGGCATCACTGACGACCGCCAGTCCTCCCGAGTTGCGGAGCACATAGTCGTAGCCATGGCGGGAAACGGCCTTCACAGCCGCTGTCAGGTGCGGCAAGCGTTTGTCCTTGAGTCCCATGATCACAGTCGGTTGCATGGTCCAGAAGTGCAATATGGGCTCCTGAAGGTCAACGACTAAGTCGAGCAACGCGTTGGTGTACCCAAAGGCTTGGTTTTTCTGATCGGCCGGGATGGGCGTCGTCACGGTCTGAATTTGGTTAGTGGGGAGGTCAAACGGAAACATGAAAACAGCCTTCTTTCGTAGAGTTACTTCAACCTCTCATTATACTAGAAAACGCTTGCGCCGTCATGGTCTGGACCAGTGTTCTTGCCTGGTTAGCGTGATTGCGGACTTGGCAAGCTAATGACGCGTGTCTCGCGTGTTCTGATCATTGAAAGCGGTGAAACCAGGCGCCTGCGTCAGCCAGGGTTCTGCCCGCTGTGGGGAACACCGCCAGTGTGCCGACCTAGATTTCGCACAATACAAGGCATTCCGCCAGAACGTTGTCTCAGTACCAGGCTGACCGAATTTTATCGTCCAGCAAGTGATAATTGGTAGGTTTTCGCCGCGAAATGAACTATAATTAATCCAGACAATTCGCGGAAAGGAAGTGTGCAAATGGATCAATTATCTGCGGGGGTGCCCGTCATGATTCACTTGGAGACGCACATCAAGCAAGAAGAAGACGTTTCCGACTACCGCTTGGATGTGGATGGTCAGCTGGTTCAGATGGGGCGCACCCTGTACTTGCGGTATTTGGAACCGAATAAGGAGACTGGCGAACAGACGCCGGTGACCATGAAGTTCACCCCAGAAGGCGAGGTCCACTTGACCCGCAACGCTGAGGCGGAATTACGCTTGCATTTTGTCAGTGGCAAACGCGTCACGGCCCGGTACAACACCCCGTATGGCATCATGCCAATCGAAACGGTGACCCCTTATTTGGAAACGAGTTTCAAGGAAAGACCCTTTAGTGGCAACGTTAAGATCGACTACCTACTCTATGCGAACAACGATCTGGTCGGAAACTACAAGATTAGATTGCAATTTACCGCATAAACGAGTATCATATTTCGTAGACTGTGGAAAGGACGTGCACCAGTTTGGAATTAAAAGTCTTTGAGGGCCAGAACAAAAAGGAATTATCAATGATCGAAGTTGCTCACGCCATTTTATCGCAACATGGCGATGTGATGGCATTTGCTGACTTAGCGAACGCCGTCCAAGCCTATTTAGGCGATAGCGACGCGGAAGTTCGTGACCGGCTGTCCCAATTCTATACGGATTTAAATGTCGATGGTAGTTTCATTTCTCTGGGTGATAACCTTTGGGGACTGCGAACTTGGTATCCGTTTGAATCCATCGATGAAGCGACCGTTCACGCCGAGGAAGATGAAGATCAACCTAAGCGCAAGAAGCGCAAGAAGGTTAACGCCTTCTTGGCCGACACTACTGACGACGATGACGTGATCGATTACGACGATGACGATCCGGAAGATGACGACACCACCAGTACCTATGCGACTGATGATGACGACGATGATGCAACCGGCAACGGCAGCGCACCTGATCTGGGCAAGTTACAAACCGGACTAGGCATCGACGACGATGACGAAGAAGACGATTCGGAAGAAATTCCGGACGGTATCGAAGACCAGCTTTCCCAAATGGAAGCGCCGGACGACGATGATGAAAATCTTGATTTCTCCGCCGACGACGATGAAGCTGACGATGATGAAGATGACGACGAGGAACAAAAATAAATTTGCGTTCTTCGCTTGACCTCCAGTCTAAAAGCAGGTATTATGTTTTTTGGGCTCCTTGCTACTTGTAGCGAGGACAACTGGACGGTAAGCTCCCTATTCTTATGGATAGGGAGCTTTTTTTATAGTTTTCCGACCCTAAATAATCTTACGAGGAGTTTGCACATGACCAAATATATTTTTGTGACTGGCGGCGTGGTTTCATCACTAGGTAAGGGGATTGTGGCCGCTTCCCTAGGACGGTTGCTGAAGAACCGTGGCTTGAACGTAACCATTCAGAAATTCGATCCGTACATCAACGTGGATCCCGGCACGATGAACCCCTATCAACACGGGGAAGTCTTCGTGACCGACGATGGGACCGAAACGGATTTGGACTTAGGCCATTACGAACGGTTCATTGACAACAATTTGAACAAATATTCAAACGTCACCACTGGTAAGATTTATTCAGAAGTATTGGAAAAAGAACGGCGCGGCGACTACTTGGGCGCGACGGTTCAGGTCATTCCGCACATCACCGGAATGATCAAGGAAAAGATCATGCGGGCCGGCAAGACGCTGGGCGCCGACTTCGTGATCACGGAGATTGGCGGGACTGTTGGGGACATCGAATCCCAACCGTTCTTGGAAGCCATTCGGCAGATGAAGGCGGAAGTGGGCGACGAAAACGTGGTCTACATCCACACCACGTTGGTCCCAACCTTACACGCCGCACACGAAATGAAGACCAAGCCGACGCAACACTCTGTGCGCGAACTGCGGAGCATTGGGATTCAACCCAACATTTTGGTCGTGCGGACCGAGGCGCCAATCACGGACGAAATGCGCAACAAGATTGCCCTGTTCTGTGACGTTAAGCCAAGTTCCGTCATCGAATCCATGGACGTACCCACGATTTACTCGATCCCACTGCGGTTACAAGACCAAGGCTTGGACCAAATCGTCTTGGATCATTTCCAAGTGAAGGCACCTAAGGCCGATATGGCCAAGTGGGCCAAGATGGTCGACCACATGCAAAACCTGTCACGGACCATCAAGATTGCCTTGGTCGGCAAGTACGTGGCCTTGCACGATGCCTACATTTCTGTCGACGAGGCCTTACAACACGCCGGTTACCCGGTCGATGCCAAGATTGACCTGCAGATGATCGATGCGGAAAAGATCACGGATGACAACGTCCAAGACCTGCTGGGCAGTGCCGATGGCATCATCGTTCCCGGGGGCTTCGGGGACCGGGGCATTGAAGGCATGATCACAGCCATCAAGTACGCCCGCGAACAAGACGTGCCATTCTTAGGAATTTGCCTGGGGATGCAAGTGGCCAGCATCGAATTTGCCCGCGACATTTTGGGCTATAAGGATGCCAACTCCACGGAAATGGATCCTAGCACGACGCACAAGATCATTGACTTGATGGCTGACCAAACCGACGTCGAAGAAATGGGCGGGACCCAACGGTTGGGCCTGTACCCTTGCAAGTTGAAGCCGGGTAGTGTGGCCGCGGCCGCTTACGACAACCAGCCAATGGTTGAGGAACGTCACCGTCACCGTTATGAATTCAACAACCAATACCGTGACGAAATGGCGGCCAAAGGCCTGGTCTTCTCCGGGACGTCGCCTGACGATCACTTGGTGGAAGTCATTGAGTTGCCGAAGAAGAAGTTCTTCGTGGCAGCGCAATATCACCCAGAATTCTTGTCTCGCCCCGACCGGCCAGAAGGCTTGTTCCGCGACTTTATCGCCGCTGCTAGCAAGGAAGTTCAAGACTAGCCTGGTGTAGGTAGAGCGGAACCGGTTGGCTTTTGGCGATGTCAAGACTCGGTCGAGTTTGACTGCAATTCTAAAAGTAAATAACATTTTTTCCGAAGAGGTCAGTGCAAACTGGCCTCTTTTTTATGGCCTTTTGGAGCTAAAAAACTGAACTATTAGGTTACCAGACTTAGCCAAACGGTCGGTTGGATTGCCCGAGATAATTCGTGCTGACAATTATTTGGTAACACATTGGTTGAAGTGTGGTATAGGTCTTCAAAAAGACAAATTGCTGGTCAATCCCTGGTCTACCAGTGATACACCACCCGTTCAGCAGTTTTGTGTATTAAGAAATATTTAAGGTAAACATGTTTGTGGACCTTAACCACTATTCGTGTTATTCTAAAGGTCAAAAATGAAACATTACTTATAGTAACGATTTATTTTTAAAAGTTGGGAGGGCTGTGTCGTGAAGAAGAGATGGCTGTGGTTAATGGGTATGATGGCAATCTGGGGACTGGGAACTGGTATCGTGGTTGCCCGCGCTTCCGATACGGCGGTGACCAATAATTTACCGAACAGTTTTGCCATCAACGGGATTTTTAATACGACGAGTACGATTACCGGGGCGACCAACAATGCGACGCTGGTCGCTAGCAATCACGGGTTACAGATTACGGATAATCAGGCCGGTCAAAACGGCGCGGCCTGGTCGACGAGTGATAACAAATTTGACTTGAGCAAGAACGGCCGCTTTTCCATGTGGCTGTACATGGGCAAGAATGGCGCCACAAAATCCGGGCAGGGGATGGCCTTCGTTATGCAAAATGCGGCGGCCAACGGTTTCACAAATTTTCCCAGCTCCAAACAACCGGCGGGACAATCGCTAGGAGTCTGGGGGGTGGCATATAATCAACTGGCCACAGATGCAAGTGCAATCGCCGCTTCAGCGATTCCCAAAAGCTGGGCGCTGGAATTTGATGAGCAAGTCAACGACAGTCGGGTTGGTGGCGATAATGATAGCTTTGATTACGAGTTTATTTATTCTGATCTCCAGCACGTTGGATCAAACTATCCGGCCGAAACCGCGACCTACGTTCGTCATGGGAGTTCAGAAGGTGGTGGCAAGTATTTCTACAACGTCGCGCACAAAGGGGCCTTCGAAACGACGCTGTCCGACGGTGCCTGGCACCACCTCACCCTAGACTGGACGGCGCCAACCGGTACCAGTAACACGGGGACCATGACCTATACCCTGGGGGATAAGAATCCGGATACGGGGGCTGCGCAAACGCCAACCAATACCAAAACGGTCGAGGTCGACCTAAGCAAACTGGGTATCAACGCTACCGACAGTACTAAACAGGTCTACTGGGGGTTCACTGGGACGACTGGGAGCCAGTACGCCAACAACGTCGTGGCCTTTGAACACATCCCCGGGTTGGTCAATGCCAGCTCGAGTGTGGCCGTGACTGACACAACGACCGGCAAAACGATTACCGACGGCGACAGCGTCAATGGCAACGATGACCTGACCTACACCTACAAACTAAATTATGATGGCGGTAACCAGGACTGGCAAAATATTGAGGCGCAACTACCGAAACCTAATGGGGTCAGCTTCTCCGCCGGGACCATTACCTATGCGGATGGCAGTACCGAGGCCCTCAGCAGTAGTGAGCTGTCCGCCAGTTCGGTGGCCCACACGTTGGCGAAGAGTCTGTCGACGGCCAATGCCAGTGCCACCATTAAGTTGACCGGCAAAGCCGATGCGGTGACCACAGATACCACGGTGAACAGCACGACGGGGTATTTCAATGGGAGCAACGAGATCAATTCGGTGACCACCCCCAGCTACACCATTTATCCTGCCCGGCAGTGGGTCTTGGCGCTGTCATCTGGCAGTACGGCGTCCGTCCAGCCGGGTGAGTCGGTCGACGTGGCCGGTGGGGTGAGCATGGATGGCGGCACGGCTGACACGACGACCAACGACCAGATCACGATGCACGCCAGCTTGGACAATGGCCATACCATTGATGATTTTACCTTGAATGGCAGTGCCAATGATCCGGACGCGCATGGCGCCTTCCATCTGACCATTCCCGCAGATAAACTCACGACCGGGACGAATAATTTGACCCTGTACGCGACCGACAATCGTGGCAATAAGTCCAATACAGTTCCGGTCACGATTACCGTTTCCGGGACGCTGGCCTTCAAGCAGGTCAATCCGGAGAGCTCCTTTACCACCACGCAATTGACGGGAACGTCGGCTCTGATTGGGCGCGCATCTGACTGGGACGTGTCCGTGGACAACGGGATGGGCAAGGGCTCCACGTGGGCAGTGACGGCTAAAGCCAGTGACTTCACGGAAAAATTAACGTCGGCCAAGCTGGCCGGTGAAGCCGTCTGGGTCGATTCTCAGGGCAATCAGCATTCCCTGAGCCAAAGCCAAGTCGTGGCCAGCGGCACTAACACGGCCGCCAGCCAGACCACCGATATCATCGACGGCTGGGGCAGTGAGGGCGGCGTGATGCTCAAGGTCAATAGTGATGCCTTGGAGGGGGACTACCAGGGAACCATCACGTGGACGTTGAGCAATACGATTAGCTAAAAGCCATGTAAATGAAAACAGGTCCGAAACCAACGCGCGGTTTCGGACCTGTTTTTGAGTTGAGAATCATGAAGTGGCTACGCTAGAATCACGCGTGGGATAGTGCTGTGTGGAAGTGAGTTACTATCCGCTAGAAAATAGTTGGCAGTGATGGGTCGTAGTCGGGTGACTAATGGGTAACAATCACCACCGTAGCCGAGAGTTCGTTAGAGATGGGTTCAGCTGTGGGAGTTCCCTTAGCGGCATGGTTCACGGCGCTTAGGGAACTGGCAAGTTGGAGACGCGGGTTACCGGCTCCAACTTGAGGTCCAAGACCGTACTTTGGCTTGGACCGGCGCCCTCAGCGTTCCAACCCATCTCTAGCGAACGGTAAGGCGGCCAGTGTCCCCCATAGCAGGCGGAACGTTCGGGCCACTGACGGAGGCGCCAATTTCGCGGAGTCTATTCAGACCGCAATGCCGTAGCGGCGTCCTTCTTGGCGGCCATCCGTGCGGGGATGTGGCCTCCCAACATGGTCAAAACGGTACTGATGACGATCAGCACGATCCCGTGAACCGGGTTCAAGTGGGCGACGTTGCTGAGGTCCGTGATGTTTTTCAAGACCACGTTGATGGGGAACGTTAGGAGCCAAGCGATGATGACCCCGAGGACCCCTGAGCCGATTCCCAGAATGAAGGTTTCGGCATCAAACACCCGGGTGATATCCTTCTTTCGGGCCCCTAAGGCCTTTAAGATCCCGATTTCTTTGGTCCGTTCCAAAACGGACGTGTAGGTGATGATGGCGATCATGATCATACTCGTGACCAGAGAGATTCCGGCGAAAGCGACCAGGACGTAGGTGATAGCATCCATCAAGCCCCCGGTCAGGCTGGAAACGGTCCCGGCCATATCGGTGTAGATGACCTTGTCGGCTTTCTTCTTGCCGTGGTTGTATTTGTCCAGGTAATGCAGCACCTTGTCTTTGTTCTTAAAGGTGTTGGGGTAGATCAGGATGCTAGCTGGCGTGGTGGAGCCACCCAGGTAGCTGACCAGCGACTTCTTGGTCGTGCTGTCGACGCTTTGGCCGGTCATGACGTTGTCGTCGGCCTGCTTTTGGGCCTTAACGATCTTAGAATCTTTGTTCTTTTGAATGATGTTTTGAGTTAACTTATCACTGTAGGCAATGCCGGAGGCCAAGACATTTTCGGAAGACTTGGACTTGACCTTGACGATACCCGCGATTTTTAACGTCGTGTTGTTCTGGTTATTGTAAAGGGCGTTCGTGGCCTTGTTGGGCACGTAATTCCCGGTCGGCAGGCTTTGGTAGTAGTCGTTGTTGTTGACGACCTTCAGCGTAGTGCCGACGATTTGGTTGTAGCGGAATTTCTGATTGTCCTTGGCGGTGAAGCCCAGGTTCTTCAAGGCGTTGATGTTGGTCGAGCCGTCACGGTCAACGATCAAGATGACGTCGTTGGCGCTTTTCGGATAGCTTCCGGAGACCAGCTTGTAGTGTTTCTTTAAGAAGGTGACGCCGCCGTCACTGGCGCTCGGGTAAACGGATCCCCCGACCCCGGTCGACGCGGCCATTGCGGATTGCATGGCGCTAGCGCTGTTCGAGCTGTTGCTGTCGGCATTGGAGAAGGAGACGGTCTTGGTCTTGCCGTTGACCTGCCGCAAGAGGTTCATGCCCGTCGAGTAGGTGTAGGTCACGTTCTTGCTTAATTTCGGATCCAAGTTTTTAACATACTTTAAGTATGACTTGGTAAGCTTATTGGTATGGGTGGCCTTGTCTTGCTCACTCACCTTGGCCGTGACCCGTTTTTTGTTGTTGGCCTTCACCTTATCGTTGGCCTGCGTGCCAGTGGTGTTAGTTGCCGTTTGGGCAATGGTGACTGGGAACTGCGCCAAGGTGTTGGCCTGCGTCTTGTTGATCTGCGTTTGGAACCCGTTGGACAGGGCTAAGACGACGGCGATGCCGATGATCCCGATACTGGAGGCAAAGGCGGTCAACGCGGTCCGGCCCTTCTTGGTACGGATGTTGTTGAAGGACAGTTTCAAAGCCGTCCAGAAGGTCATCCGGGTCTTCTTGAGCTGAAATTGTTCGGCGTCGGCGTGTTCGTTGTAGGGATTCGAATCGTTTTGAATCTTCCCGTCGGCAAATTCGATGATCCGATCGGCGTATTGCCGGGCCAAATCAGGGTTGTGGGTAACCATGATGACCAGCCGTTCCGCGGAGAGTTCCTTGATCAGCTGCATGATCTCATCGCTGGTCTCGGTATCCAGGGCACCGGTCGGTTCGTCACACAACAGAATTTCGGGCTCGTTGGCGATAGCCCGGGCGATGGCGACCCGTTGGAGTTGCCCCCCGGACAATTGGTTGGGTTTCTTATTGATGTGGTCGGTCAAGCCAACGCGGTCTAAGGCTTTGAGGGCCTTATCCTTCTTTTCGGCATTGCTGACACCGCTCAAGGTCATGCCCATTTCAACGTTGTCGAGGATGCTTAAGTGGCTGATGATGTTGTAGCTTTGGAAGATGAAGCCGACCGAGTTATTCCGGTAGGCGTCCCAATCGGCTTCGGAGAAGTCCTTGGTTGACTTGCCTTCGATCGCCAGGTCCCCGGAATCGTAAATATCCAGGCCACCGATGCCATTGAGCATGGTCGTCTTCCCGGAACCACTCGGCCCGAGAATGGCGACGAACTCTTGGGAACGAAACGCCACGGAGACATCATCCAAGGCCTTGGTGACGGAATCACCCACATGATAGTATTTCTTAATATGTTTGAGTTCCAGCATTTTAAAATAATCCTTCCATTTTTTGATTTCGGCTGTTGTTAGCAGTGGTTTTCTGATAAAATATACATTATTGCAACACCGTGTCTTATATCTTATAAAAGGAACCTGACACTTGGCAACCGCCAATGTCAACAGAACTGTTGTGAACGCAACAGTTTTGGCCAACCTGTTGCTACAATCAGTTATTGATGGCTCAGGTGGTGTTAACCTTACCATATTAATGGGGGTAACGGCACGTAATATTACTTAGCAATGCGCGTAAGTGAAACTGTAGGTAGAGGTGAAGTGTGATGGTGGGTGTCAAAAATAACCGGCGGGCGCAGTACACCCAGCGGGTTATTCAAGAGACAGTGTTATCTTTGTTGGAAAGTAAACCGATCAACGCCATATCGGTCACGGCCGTTTGTGCCCAGGCCGATGTGAACCGCACGACCTTTTACCGTTACTATACAGATATTTATGACTGCGTTGCCAGCATTGAAAAGGCCTTTGTCAGTGAGCTGCACCCGTTTGAGAGCGGTACACCGACCCAGGCCTTGGAACATCTATTGACGGCGTTTTACCACGACAAGAAGCTCAGTAATCTGGTCTTCGTCGAGGGGAAAACCAAGCTGCTAGAGCGCATGCAAGACCTGATGCGCCAAAGCGGCCCGGAACCGCCGTTGATCAACGATTACCAGGGGATGTACATCGGCGCGGGTCTGCAGAGTATTCTGAAGAAATGGGTCAAAGACGGGATGCCTGAGACGCCGCACCAATTGACGCAAATTATTATCGATACGATCCTGGCCAGAAACCTAGATGACCTGCGGAAGACTGCTGGTAAGCTGGGATGACTGATAGCGGCCATTTTGGCGGTGATTGGTATCGTCCGTTTACTGAACTAATGAAGCCGAAGTTCTTCGCTGGCTGGCTGTTGCGTTAGCCACTAGTTCTGACTGGCAAGATGACCCGTTCAAGCCAGCGTGACTGGCTTAACCGCGTGCAGTGAAATGGCAAATGATCAGCTCAAATATTACATTTTGCCCGAAATACCGGGAAACAGTTGTCTTTTTGCCTGGGTTTATTTATCATGGTATCTGACTGTATGGAATTAAATGGAAGATAAATTAAGTGAGGAACACATCACAATGAAGAAAATGATTATTCACGGCGGCCGACCACTTTCAGGAGAAGTGACCATCGGCGGCGCTAAAAACAGCACAGTAGCTTTAATTCCGGCAGCGATTTTGGCTGATACGCCGGTCCGGTTCGACATGGTTCCGGATATCCTTGATGTGCACAACCTAATGTTAATTTTAAAATCAATGAACGTGCATTCCACGTTTGAAGACGGGGTCTTGACCATTGACCCGACGGAAATTGTGGAAGCACCCCTCCCGAGTAAGGCCATCAAGAGCTTACGGGCATCGTATTATTTTATGGGGTCCTTGTTGGGGCGGTTCCAACGGGCCACGCTGAGTTTTCCTGGCGGTGACAACATCGGGCCACGGCCCATCGACCAACACATCAAAGCGTTCAAGGCGCTGGGTGCGTCGGTGGATGAGCACGATGGCACGGTGCGCATCACGACCGGTCCGGAAGGCTTACACGGTGCGCGCATTTTCTTGGACATGGTCTCCGTGGGGGCCACCATCAACTCCATCCTGGCGGCGGTCAAGGCTGTCGGCACGACGGTGATTGAAAATGCGGCCAAGGAACCGGAAATCATCGACATCGCGACCTTCCTGAACAACATGGGCGCCCATGTCCGTGGTGCCGGGACCGACGTGATTCGGATCGAAGGGGTGCCAACGCTGCGGGCGATGAACACCCACACGATCATTCCCGACCGGATCGAAGCCGGGACTTACCTGTCCATGGCAGCGGCCGTGGGCGAAGGCGTCGTGGTCAAAAACGTGATTCCCGAACACTTGGAGGCTTTCACCGCCAAGATGATTGAGATGGGCGTTCAACTCGAAATCAATGAGGATAGCATTTACGTACCGCGCGCAGAAAATCTCAAGCCGATTCAGGTCAAGACCATGCCGTTCCCTGGCTTTGCGACGGACCTGCAACAGCCGTTGACGCCGTTGTTGTTCAAAGCGGATGGCAGTAGTGTCGTCATCGACACGATCTATCCCAAACGCATCAAGCACATCGCCGAGCTACGTAAGATGGGCGCGCACATTCGTTCCGAAGAGGGCACGATTGTGATCGACCCGAGCGATGACCTGATTGGCGGGCAAGTGCAGGCCGGCGAGATTCGGGCCGGTGCGTCACTGGTGATTGCCGGGCTAATGGCCGAGGGCGACACCGAGATCAGCCAAGCCGATAACATTTTGCGGGGGTATGACCGCATCGTTGAAAAATTAACGGCGCTGAACGCCGACGTTGAGATTGTCGACGACAGTTTAGTGGAAAATGGCCAAGATTAGGCATTGCCGCTAAGCGCGATTCATGGTATAATTCAACGGTTGACGATAAAATCAATCTCTGGTCCAGTAAATGGATCAGGGCAAAAGGAGCGTATTACATTATGAAGCAAGGAATTCATCCAGATTACCGCGAAGTTGTGTTCCAAGACTCAAGTACTGGCTTCCAGTTCTTGTCTGGTTCAACGGCAACTTCTGACGAAACGGTTGAATGGGAAGATGGTAACACTTACCCATTGATCCGTGTCGAAGTTACTTCTGATTCCCACCCATTCTACACGGGTAAGCAAAAGTTTACTCAAGCCGATGGTGCTGTGGATCGTTTCAACAAGAAGTACGGTTTAACCAACGACTAATTATAAAATTTATGATTTGTCTTCGCCGGTGTGCAGGTTTTCCTGCCGCCGGTTTTTTTGACCAGTTTTATGGAGAAATCGGGCACCTAACGCTCCGTGGTGTCCTGGCCGGGATGGGTGGCTGGGGCAATTTTCGGCGGATTTCGTTAAGTTTTTGACCGCGGTCGATCCTAAAGCTTTGTTTTTGGGTGGGAAAAGGGTAGAATGCAAAGACGAAGAGACCGAATTATTTGGGGATTGGAGTAAGTGCTATGGCCGACAAAAAACAACGACAACCGAAACGGCGGTGGCGGTGGTTGTGGAGTACGATTTTTGCCCTCCTGATCGTCATCTCGCTGGGGTTGATTTTCAATGAACAAATTAAAAATTGGCTGATTTCGTCTTATCAGCCGCGCATTTCGCGCAAGTCAGTGAAGAAAAATGAAAAGAAAAAGGCGTCGTACGACTTCAGTAAGGTCAAGTCGTTGGACTTCTCGACGGTGGCCAAGGCCCGCTGGAATTCGGCGGACATCCACGTGGTCGGCGAAATCCTGATGCCGCAGTCCAAGATTCACCTGCCGATTGCCAAGGGCGTCAGCAATGCCGTGTTGGCGTTGACGGCGGGGACCATGCGGCCGGATCAACAGATGGGGCAGGGCAACTACCCGCTGGCCGGGCACCACATGTCGTCACAGACGATTTTATTTAGTCCGTTATATTGGAAGACTCGGGTGGGGCAGCTGATCTACCTGACCAATGCCAAGCGCGTCTACGTCTACAAGGTCAGCGTGCGGAAATTCATTCCGGCTACGGACGTTGGGGTGGTCGCGCAGACCAAGCAGAAGTTGGTCACACTGATCACCTGTGACGCCACCGGGGCCAATCGCCTAATGATTCGCGGCAAATACGTGAAGCAGATGGCCTACAAGAACGCCCCAGTCTCGGTCCAAAAGGGCTTCCACAGTGGCTTTAACAATAAGTAAGCGAATGAAATCGGCATTTTTCTGTCCAGACGACGAAAAATGCTGATTTTTTTAATTTTTTTGAACTTTTTTTAAATTTTTTTTGGACAAAATCCCATGTTGTCGGGATTAGCCGTAAATCCAGATGTATCAAGGGTTTTGCGCTGGCCGTTTATAGGGGTTAAAACTAATGCGGTTAGTCTAACACCCGTATGAAGTATTAACGAAATCACGAGCAAAATGGCGTTTTGAAACAGAAAATCCCGACTGAACCGTGAATCGAAAAAGGCTGTAAATGCCGTTATGACGGCGTTTAAATTGTAATCACATTTATATTATAAACGTTTATAACAGACATGAAAGAATTTTCCCCTTACTGGTTCTCGCCACAGATAATTAAGAGTGGACAAAGACGGAGAAATGCGCTATTATATGTTTGTAAGGTTGATACAGAGATAACCGCCAAGCATTGGGGCACGATTAACTAGGGTAATCCCGCAAGGCAGTGACATCGATCAGCCAGGGTTGACAGAAATTTATATTTAGCCGAAAAGGCTCAAAGGGGATAATCAATATGTTTAAGAAGACTTTAGGTTTCGTCACTGTTGCTGCTGCAGTTGTTAGTTTGGGTTTAGCTTCAGCGACGACTGCCAACGCTGATGTCGATGCAAATGCCACTAGCGGTTCAACGCAAGCCAATGTTAATTTGACAGCTGATGAAAGTGGTGCCGGTGGTGTTTCTCTGGTACAAGTGCCAACGCTTACTTTTGCTGATAAGACTTTGACTGGTACTGCTGATCACACTGACTTGACTGTTGGCAACAACTTGGTTGTCAAGAATGGTGGGGCAATTACTGGTTGGCATGTTACTGCTTCAGCTACTGCAATGCATGACAAGGCTAATACGAAGCAACTGCTTGATGGTGGTTCATATGACTTGAAGAGTGCTGGTCCAGATGCACTAGCTGTTGGAACTGATTACACGACTCAAGACACGACCAACTCAACGAAGGCTACTGTTAATAGTGCTACTGCAACAGACGGTTCTACATTCAATGGGCTACACATGGATACTGGTAAAGACATGACTAGCCAGCCAGTTATGAGTGCAGATGTAAATCAAGGGATTGGGACTTTCAGTGCTAACTTCGGTAGTGAGTCTCAGTTGAACATTCCTGCTTCTGCTGTTGCGGGTCAATACGAGTCCACCATTACTTGGGCTTTGACTAACGCTCCTGCTTAATGGTAATTTCAAATTATAAACGAATAAATAAAGCCTAGCTCTGACCACGGAGTTGGGCTTTTTTGTTGTCGATTTTTCAAGGGGTATAAACTAAAATTTTCTATTGATGCTAATATAGCCTGCTTATTGTGATCTGTTACAGGATAATAAGACTGTTCGTAAGAAATTAAATGATAATTATCCCGACTTGATAATGTTAAGATATCTAGATGGATAACCATTTGAAGTATTTGTATGCCCCCTATAAAGATTACGACAAAAATATTTTTTACCACAGATATTTAATTGTGGACAAAGACACAAAACGGTGCTATTATAATTTATGTAATCAGATGAATTCATCAGATGTTTTGTAATAGATATTGTTAATTAAATGTTAGGTAAGTGGAACAGGACGTGAGGATGGGACAGCGATGCGATTACGAGATTTAGGTTTGCTGGTGCTGAGCCTGCTGATCGTCGGTTGGGGCCTCCCAACGACTGCTCGTGCGGATGATGTTCAGCAGTCACACTACTCGGTGACGCTCACTAAGCCGGCAACGAGCACGTCACCAATCACCAATAACGGTGCTGGAGCATTAATTACGGGTGATGATGGTGACCAGGTGAGCGGCCAAAAGGGTAATGGCAATCGTCATTCAGCCGGAACAACATCACCGACCAAAACTAACGGCGGTCAAGGGGCCACTGTTAGTCCAACAAATAGTCGGAATGGTCAGGCGGCCTTGGTCGCTAGCCACAGCACGACGGGACGATTGCCACAAACTTCTGAAACCTGGTTCGGATTGGGAACCATGGCGGGCGTCATCTTATTGTTACTGGTTTGGATTGGGATTTTATTTAAGAAAAGAAAACAACAAAATTAGTTGAGGGAGATCTTTATTATGACTAAGAAAACTTTACAATTATTAGCTTCTGTTGCTTTGGTTGCAGGCTTGGGTATGACCACGGTTACGGCCAACGCTTCTAAGGAATCCGGACAAGGGACCCAAGACACGACTGCTAAAGTTACATTGAACAGTGACAATGGTGCTGGGGATAATGGTAACGATGGCAACGGTGATGGTGATGGGACCAACGTTGCAGGTAATTTGGCAATTGTTTCTGCGCCTGATGTAACGTTTGAAAATGGGACTATCAACGGTCAAGAAGCTTTGAGTCTGAAAGGAACTTTTTCTACGAGTGAAAATTCTTGGAAGGATAAGGGACTTGGTGCTGTAGCCGTTGTTGATCCCGGGACTGCGAGTGGCTGGAAGGTTTTAGCCTCTAATACGGTGATGAAGAATGATGATACTTCTATTACCACTGGTGCCGCTGCTGCTATTCAAGGTGGGACTATTCATTATACTGGTGCCACGCTCAGCTCATTAGATAGCGGGGATGCCAACCCAGCAACAGTGGATAACGAAACGGTCTCACTACCAACAGCCGGAACTGATAACGTACCTGTTTACAGTGCTAACACGGGTAATGGTGTTGGGACTTGGCTGGATACTTTTAGCGGCGCAAGCTTGACAGTGCCTGCTGGAAACGCTGCTGGCTCATACACTTCAACAGTAACTTGGACCTTAAGCAACACCCCTGGTACCACGGCATCAACTACTGATGCTAAGTAATTAATCGCAGTCAAGAACGAAAAGGGAGGGCTGCGTAGTGACTAGATGGACATCGTTAATCGTGACTTCGTTGGCCCTCACGGCTTTGGTCTTGGGTGGGTCAACCGTCGCGCAAGCTAGTACTACTCCCGATGGTAGCCAGAACACGACTGCCAAAGTTACCCTCAAAGGTGGCGACACCTCTGGGTCCGTTTCTCCCCAGAATCCGGATGGGTCGGGGAGTGCGTTTCCTGGCGATGACCTAGATCCTGACAATCAGGGGACTGGGTCGACCGGGGACCTGACGATTGACTACACATCGAATCTGGTATTTGATGAAAATAGTTATGCAAACGGGATCATCACCGCGACGGCGACGAACCATCAAGCCTTCGTGCAGGTGAGTGACCGCCGCTACACTGGGGATGGCTGGCAACTGATGCTGACCCCCAGTGTTTTGGTGGGTCAAGCGGACTCGACGAAGATTGACGGCAGTGATGCGTCGGTTGAATTGGGCGTGACCAAATTTCTCGCGTCGGGGGCGACCGTCAGTCAGTATCCGCACGTCACCACGACGAGTACCACCCGCCTACCACTGGGAGAAATGGCTAAGGTGGGTCAAGCAGACTACGGCACCGGGCTCGGCACCTGGATCTATCGGCTCAATTACGACACCGCGGCGCCGACCAAATTGCTGGTCAACGGCAATGCGGTCGCCGAGACTCAGACCTACACCGGGGTGCTGAATTGGACCTTAACCGATTCCTTACACTAAAAATGTTAAAGTTTCTGAATGCGGTGGCGACAGTCACCGCATTCTTTGTTACAATAAGTTTAAAGTTGAGTTTTTATGGAGGTTGGGAGAATCATGAAACGTTGGCTAAAAATTTTGGTAACACTTGGGACGTTACTAATGGCGTTCGGTTGGGTCCAACAGACCGAGACGGCTCACGCTGAAAGTGTTGGTTACTCGGTCAGTGCCGTTTTGCCGAAGAACCAGGACGATAAGAAGGTCACGTATTTCGCGTTACGGGTTAAACCAAAACAACAACAGAAATTAACGATTGTTATTCGTAATACCAGTAAATCAATGAAACGGTTCCAAGTGGGGGTCAACCAGGCCATCACCAACGACAACGGGGTCATCGACTACAGTAAGGCTAATCCAACACTGGATAGCTCACTGAAGGTCGGTATCAAGGACATCTTCAGCAAGGACAGCACCCAAAAGGTCAACGTCCCGGCGAAGAGTACCAAGCGTGTCTCCGTCTCCTACACCATGCCAGCCGACAAGATCGACGGGATGATCTTGGGTGGGGTCTACGTCAAGCAATTGACCGCTAGTGACAGTTCCAGTGCCAAAAAGGGTGTCACCATCAAGAACGCCTTTGCCTACGTCATCGGGGTCCGGCTCCGTGAAAGCAGCGTCGATGTCGCCCCTGACATGCGCCTGCACACGGTCAAGGCGGGGCAGATCAACTCATACAACCAAATTCAAGCTAACTTGCAAAACCCGCGGCCAGGTCTGATGAGTGAACTTAAGATCAAGTCGAAGGTCACCAAGGCCAACGATTCCAAGACGGTCTTGAGCAATCAAAAGAGCAACATGTCCATGGCGCCAAATTCAAACTTCAACTACTCCATTCCGTGGGGCAGTACACAGTTAAAGGCCGGCGAATACACGCTGACGTTGGATGCCTACGCCAAGGGCGGGTACCACTGGCACTTCGTCAAGAACTTTAACGTGACGCAAGCCCAGATCAACCAATTAAAGAACAAGATCAACACGCCGCAACAAAAGAACTACTTCTGGTGGTTCGTGGCCGGCGGGATTTTGATTCTCCTGCTTCTGCTCATCATCATCTACCTGTTATTGAAGAACCGGCGTCGCGATGACGACGATGATTCTGATCAGACGGATGCAAAATAACTAAAATGACTACGCCCGACTGGCGGTTCTGCGAAGAACCGTTGGCCGGGCGTTTTTGTATTTATCAGCTGTTAGTTCACTTAACTGAGTAAGCCCTCTTTCTAGGGTCAGACAGCCCCCGAACCCGGCCGGAACCCCCAATCTGGGGGCGGAACATCGTATAATGGGGTTAGATATTGAATGCGGTAATGATTAAGGTGCACGGACAGCACGGGTCGACATTGAGGGGGAATGTCGTTATGAGGTTGCGAAATTGGGGAATCAGTTTGATGGCGATACTGGCGTTCTTATTGGGCGGTGTTCTGGTGGCCCATGCCGATGCGCCGGCGGGGTTGCCCGTCTCGCCGTACTTTAAGGCGGGGACCTTTAGTGGTGGCAGCAATTCGGCGACGGTCTTGCCTGGGCAACAGGACACGGTCCAACTGACCGATGCCGCTAACCAGTTGGGCACGATTTGGGCCAACAAGGATGACTATTACTTTGAGTTGGACCACGACCAAAAGGCGTCGATGTGGCTGTATTTTGACAACAAAAGCGGGAACGCCGGCGATGGCATGGCGTTCGTCTTGCAAAATGACCCGCGTGACTACGCAGCCGTCTCCCGGACCCAGCTGACCGACGTGCCGGCCGCGGGGGAAACTCTCGGCGTGTGGGGGAGTCCAGACGCCTACACAGTTCCCGGGACGGACGTCGTTGCGCATCAGGCGATTCAAAACAGTTGGGCGTTAGAGTTCGATACCTTCCCGAACACGACGCCAATGCCGAGTGGGCTGGGCAAGTCCACGACCTTTGATACCTTTATCAACTACGTGACGGATGAGAAGACCAAAAAGCCCCACATCGCTTCGAATTATCCGGCGAAGTCGGGCACCTATAGTAAGCGCAGTTATGGCGACCAATACTATACGGTCATGTTCCACAAGGGTATTTTGAACCCGAGCCTGTCCAACGGTGCGTGGCATCACATGACGTTGCAATACACCGCGCCTAGCAGCTATCCGGGAACCGGGCAGATGACCTATACGTTTGACGACAAGGACCCCGCAACCGGAATGCAAACGGGGTCGGACCAGACGGCGACGGTCGATATTGATACCAGCACGGTGGACCCCGATAACACGGGCCGGGCCATGTGGGGCTTCACCGGAGCGACTGGCCAGCTGTACGAAACCAATCAGGTCGTCTTCGAACAGATTCCGGGGCTGGTCGATGCCAGCGCGGAAGCCCATGTGTATGACCGCACGGAGGACAATTTGGAGGTACCCACGAACGGCACCGGCCTGATCATGGGTGGCGACCGACTCCTGTTGCAATACACATTAAAGTATGAGGCTGGCCGGAGATCCTGGGATGCCATCAAGGCGGCCATGAAGCTGCCGGCGGGCGTCACGGTGACGTCGGGTAAGGTTACCTACGCGGACGGGTCACAAGAAGACGTTGCGTTGGGAGATTACCAGGCCGGCGATGACGAGCTTGATTACCCCCTGCAAAAGGGCCTGTCCGCGACTAATCGCACGGCAACGGTGTCATTGTACGCGACGGCTGACAATCCGGCGCAAAACACGGTGGTGGCCGGAACCACCAGTCACTTTACCGGTCCGCTGGCGATTGCCACGGCGGATATGACCGGCTTTCAGGTGTACCATTCGGCCGTCGACTTGACCACTGCCCTGACCAGCGCTAATCACGTGACCGTTCAGCCGGGCAAGACCACGACGGTGACCGGTACCGCCACGCTCAAGGGTGCCACCGCCAATGCGGCCTTCACCTTACACCCGACGTTAAATGGCCAAGACATTGCGACGTCGTCCTTCGATTCGACGAAGCAGGCGGATGGCAGCTACACCGGGAAATTTAGCTATCAACCGTTGGCGGGGGACCTCCACACGGGACTCAACACGCTGACCCTGTACGTCGCCGATGCCAGCGGCAATGCCTCGACGGACGTGACAGTGCTGATCAACGTGGCGGGCATCCTGAGCTATGCGACGGTGCCCAAGACCGTTTCCTTTGCCGACACGGTCTTGACCGGCCAGGCGCAGCAGTTGGCACGGCAGGGAAACTGGCAGCTCCAGGTCAATGATGCCCGGGGCACCGGGTCAAAATGGCAGCTGACCGCGCAGTTGACCCAGCCCATGACGGCGACCAACGCGCCAGCGACCCGGCTGGATGGTGACCTGACCTATCAGGCTAGTGCCACCGCCACACCCGTCGCCATCGATACGATCGGCGTGGTGGTCGCCAGTCATCAGGCCACTAGTGATGATGATACGACCAACGCCTTGAACTGGGATGCGGACGCGGGCATGCTGCTACACGTCAATAGCAGCGCCGTCAGCGGCACCTATGAGGGCGAGATTACCTGGAACCTGGCGAACGCACCGGGTTAATGAATTGCATAGATGTGGTGAAATGGGGGACTACCAGCTATGGCTGGTGGTTCTTTTTTGGCTTTGAGGATAGTATTGCTGGCAGTTACACTTTGAACTTGATGTACCTTTAAGCAGTTTTGCTGTTGCTGATGGCCAAATGGATAAATACGATAAAGCCGCCGATGGAGGATGTCTAAGACAATAATTAAATAAAATAAATTATCGTTAAAGGCCTAAAACGTTGGTGACTTGTGATATAATAATAGTCGTTGCGAGTGTTAAACGTTTTGGGGAGTAGTGATTATTTTATAATTAAAATGATTTCGGCTATCCGCCATTAGCGTAGACAACTGGTAGTAAAGGCAGTTGTTGCCCCAGCCGTTAGGTCATTTAACTAACTGAGCTGGGCTGAGAGTGAGCCAAAAGGCTGAACCGGCTGCCCTTTGGCACACGTTTCAGCTATGTAAAGGTGAAACGCCTGGGATAGTTTTGTCCCAGGAACCTGATTTTTGAGAGTTGGAGAAGGGTGACAAAATGAAATTGCGAAAGATGATGATGGGGCTCGGGGCCTTGGTGCTGGCGGTTAGTTGCCAGTTGGTGGTCGCACAGGCGACGTCCATGCCGGAAAATGTCAGTGGCCCCTTGAGCAAAGCGCCACGAGGAATCAAAATTGATAATTATTTTAAAGTCCCGGACGAAAGCGATGGGATTGCCAATAACTCCGCGAAGATTGCGGATACAGATTACGGTGACCAGCAAGCCGTTCAACTGACCGATGCCAATAAAACCGGTGGTGAACTGGGGTTGATTTGGACCAGCGATGGTGCTGAGATGGATCTGAGTCAGAATCAAACGGCGTCCATGTGGTTGTATACGGGGAACGAGATGAGTAGTAGCGGTGACGGGATGACCTTTGTCATGCAAAATGATCCCCGAAAGCTGGGGGCCAGTGCCATCAATACCTCTGATTCAGCGAACCCCACGCCCGCAACTGGGGAGACGCTGGGTGTGTGGGGCGATGATTATGACAACGAGAAGTTTACGACGCCGGAGTCACTCGCCGCTACGGGAATTCAGAACAGTTGGGCGTTGGAGTTTGATACGTTTTTGAATAACAACCTTCCTGATACCCCGGACAATGGTTCTGCAGGGAATACCGCCTGGAAAAATTATTTTCAAGATTTAGCCAATAGTGGGAACCAATTTGACGTCGGTATGAAAGGGATGCACATTGCTTCGGGATATCCGGGAGCGGCTCAGTCGTACGACGTGGTCGACCAGACCTTTAACTGGATGGATTATGATAAATTTGATTTCCTTCATCTAAATGGAACGCCGCAATCGGCTTCATATCACTATGCCAAACTCCTGCACGACGGGGCCATCGACACTGGCAATATCTTGATGGGGAGGGGTGTCTGGCAACACATCACCCTGAATTGGGATGCCGCCGCTAGCAAGATGACCTATACGTTCGACGATAAGGACCCGAACACCGGGGCGGCGAAGACGGGGACTTCCAGGACGGTAGCGGTGAATCAGAAATTATTGGGCTTGACCGAGGACAATCAAAAGATTCGCTGGGGCTTTACCGGGACGACCGGGGAAAGCTTTGAAAACAACCTGGTCGTCTTCGAACAGGTCCCCGGTCTGGTCAGTGCTAATGCGACGGCCAAATTGACCGATGAGACTAAAAACCAGACCATTGACGACGCCAGTGATGAGGTGAATGCGGGTGACCGGATGCACTTGGATTATAATTTAACTTATACCGGCGGCCGGGAATCCTGGAAGTCGATTCAAGCCAAATTGAATTTGCCGAGCCAGATTAAATTTAGTAGCGCCAGATTTCGTATGCCAATGGCGATTCTCAGACGATTAGTGGGTTAGATAGCGACAGCGTCGATGGTCAAACCATCAGCGCAGCCTTGAATCAAGAGCTCTCCAGTACTAATGCCAGCGCGACGATTTCGTTTACCGGAAAGGCCGTGGCGGGGAGCGATAGTGAAACGACGGTGGCGGCGACTAACAGTAGCTTTACCGGCGCTAACGCCATTACGCAAGCAACGCTAAACGGCTTTAAGGTCGCGAAAAACGACGATGCCGCGATGACGTTATCGCTGACTGGCGAAGGCGTCGATGCGACCGGTACGTTGGGCAGCCAGAAATTGACCAAGCCCGCCGACGTTGCCGTGACCGGGAAGATTACCTACACCGTGGGCACCGCCGACACCAACAGTAACCTGACGTTGTATCCGACCTTGAACGGAACCCCCTTGCCGACGCAAACGTTAAGCAATAACGATGCCGCCGGAACCTTCACTTACAAATTAAACGCGAGCCAGCTTCTGTCGGGTCAAGACAACGAGTTGACGCTCTACGCAACGGACAGTAAGGGCCACTCGACCAACGACGTCGGCTATACGGTGACCCTCTCGCCGGGAACGCGCGAACTAGCAGTGGGGACCCGTTCCACTTTCAACGCCGATAATCCGGTGGATATGACGGGAACGGCGATGACACTGCAGCCGGATCATAACTGGGACGTTACGGTCAACGATACCAAGGGTAAGGGGGACAAATGGACGCTGACCGCCGCGGCAACACCGTTCATTTCCAAGCTGCGGGACAGTCTGTCCGCCCACCTTGATTACGTGACCAGCGACGGTAGCGTGTCGAACCTCCAGGCTGGTGCGGCCAAAGTCATGACGCACACGGCGGCTTCGGATGACGATGTGCTCAACGTAGCGGATGACTGGAGCGATACGCAGGGACTGTTACTGAAGGTGAATTCGGACGCCACTCAGGGCGCTTACTACAGTACCGTGACCTGGACGTTGGGGGATGCCCCCGCTTAAGCAATCTCGTACAAGACAATGGGACCTACAGACCTGACGGCTGGGGTCCTTTTTCTTTGCAGCATTTACTGACTTTCGCGCAGCATGGTCTGCTAAAGGGTGGACGGGTATTTGTGAAAAAATGTTTTATAAATATTGTTATATCAACGATTTGACTAGCATAATCTGGTTGATGTGGTATACTAAATGAAACTAGTAGGCAGTGTTACTATTGTACAGTGAGCAATATAAAAATACTGATATGTCATTGCCGGTGAAAATCATGAGTGAGGGGTATCGACGTGGTTAAATTTTGGGGGGGCGTCAAGGTCATTTGGTGGTGTCCAGACAACGCGAGGGGAAGTTCAGTGATGAAGTTAAGCGAATTCGTATTGGGATTGCTGACGGTAGGGATGCTGACTGGTGGCGTCATTAAGGCGCATGCCGATACTCCCGCTGAGGGCGATGTCAAAAGAGCATTGCGGCTGGCACCGCAGGGCGTGAAGATTGATGATTATTTTGAAAAGGGAGATATTTCCAATAATTCGGCGAAGATTGTGGATACTGGGCGAGGAGAAAAGCAGGCTGTGCAGTTGACTGACGGGGGCCAAAATGAGTTGGGCATCCTTTGGACCAGCGACTTGGCGAAAATGAATTTGCGGCAGGATCAGACCGCCTCCATGTGGTTGTACACGGGAAATAGCTGGAACAGCGGTGATGGTATGGCCTTTGTAATGCAAAATGATGAACGGGGTATCCAGGCCAGTGCTCTTGATCAGCGTAATGGTACGGCGATTCCGGCTACTGGTGAGACTTTGGGGGTCTGGGGTTATGATGTTAACAACCAGTACAGTGCGGAACAGCTGGCTAAGGCGGGTATTCAAAAAAGTTGGGCGTTGGAATTTGATACTTTCTTGAATAGGAACCTCCCCACTGAAGAAAAGGACGGGGATAGTAAAAATTCAGATAGATGGAAAGAGTTCTTTCTTAAGCAAGAGAATTTTGCCACGCAATTTGATTTGGATAAGCATATCAATGGTAAGCATATCGCTTCGGGCTATCCGGGGGATGCAAGCGCGTATCAAGTATTTCGTAGAAACTTTAAATGGGACGTAAATTGGACTTCTTGGGAACCTGGACCTTTCGGTGTTAATCATCCTGTACATCATACAACCACCCACACCTCATCATATCCGTATGCCGTTTTAAAACACGACGGCCTGATCTTAACGAAAGGGTCGATGAGTCCCTTAAGCTCAGGTTACTGGCAACATGTCACCTTGGTTTGGGACGCTTCAGCTAGCGAGATGAAATATACTTTTGGGGATAAGGATCCTAAAACGGGTGCGGCCCAAGCAGGTACTTCTAGTACTGTCAGAATTGATAAGTGCAAGTTGGGCTTGAAAGATTCTGACACAAACCAACGTATTCGCTGGGGATTTACAGGATCAACTGGCGCCAATACAGAAAGTAACCTGGTCGTTTTTGAACAGGTCCCCAGCCTGGTTAGTGTCGCCGCGACGGCACAACTAACAGATATGACTAGAAATAAGTCTGTCAATACAACCGATAGTGTGGTGCACGCAGGTGACCGGCTCAGACTGACTTATGATTTGAAGTATATTAGTGGACGAGAGTCGTGGAAGGATGTTCAGGCCAAGCTGCAGCTCCCAAGCAACGTTCGTTTCACCAGCGCAAAGGTTGTGTATAGCAATGGATACTCGCAAACACTTCAGGTCCCCAACAACTCACTGGCTAAATTGGCAGATAAACTAAGTCAGGAACTATCTGCAGACAAGCTGAGTGCGACCATTTTGTTGGATGGGATTGCCGTTGCTGGGCCGACCGCTGAAACAGCTGTGTCGGCGACTAATAGTAGCTTTACAGGGATAAACGCCATTGCCCAGACGAGCTTAACGGGGTTTAAGGTCATTCAGACTGATGATGACAAGATGCAATTGAGACTTACGGGTCCCAACAGCAGTGCGGATGGGACGAGCGGTGCCAGTGACTTGACCAAGCCACAAGACGTCGAGATAACGGGTAATGTTTCTCACACAAAAGGCGATCCGCAAAAGGATCAAATTCTAACGATCCAACCAGTGTTAAACGGAATCGAACAGCCAACGCAAGTCTTTGACAGCACTGCCAGTAAAGGGGATTTTACGTATAAATTAGCCGCAGACCGCATTCTTTCTGGTCGGGAGAATACGTTAAAACTCTATGTCACGGATAGTGAAGGACGCTCGACCAATGACGTGTTGTACACGGTGACCTTAGCTGCCGGTTTTCGGGAACTGGCCGTGAGCCCCAAGGCGTCATTTAACCACGGCAATCCCGTCGAGCTGAAGGGGGCCGCCATGACGCTACCACCAGATAATAATTGGCAAGTGACGGTGAACGATACCAAGCAGATAGGGGATCAGTGGGAATTGACCGCCAAGGCAACCTCCTTTATTTCCAAGTTAAATCAGCCACTACCGGCGTATTTGGCGTATGTGACCAAAAATGGCACGAGTGACCTGCAACAGGGGATGGTAACCGTCCTTACTCACAGGAAGACCACGGCCAATCCAGAAGTGGTGAACGTGGCCAATGCGTGGCAACAGGGGCAAGGGTTGTTGTTGAAAGTGGGATCAGATGCGGTTCAAGGCTCCTATTACAGCGAGATAACCTGGGTTCTGCGGGATGTACCAAAGTCGGATTGACCGACCGGTGAGAAAAAAATGTGTTTATAAAATTTGCGTATAATACTGTTAATAGCTGGATTGGTAACCAGTAAGATTCATTGTAGGATTAGCTTGTAATGAAACCTTTGCAGGCAGTACAGCACAGACGATTGTGGGGGAGAGCATATGTGGAAAGCGTTATTGATTGGTGTATTGGGGTTGGGGATTGGTTGGCAATTGCTAGCAAGTCCGGTAGTGGTTGCCAAAAGCAGTGAAACCAGTGCATTAAAGACCACGCCGCAAGGTATCCCCATCAAAGCTTATTTCGATACTGTTCAGTCAGAGTTTAGTAAGGCGACGGTTGAAGGGTCCCAGAATCCCACGGTTAAGCATACCGAAGTTGCCCGATTAACGACTGGTTCTTGTCAGGTAGGAGCGATTTGGTCGAAGCCCGAACAACGCTTTGACCTCACGCAAAATCAAACAGTATCGATGTGGCTGTATTTTGGAAACCAAGGGAAAGACGCGGCGGAGGGCATGGCGTTTGTGTTACAAAACGATCCGCGTACCACTGAAGCGATGACGCGTTTTCCCGGTCAGCATCCCAAGGATATTCAAGGGGAAACGCTAGGCGTTTGGGGTGTAGATAATCATAATCAGGAATTGAGTCGTAAGAAAACCCAACAGAATGTTGCTCAAACGGCGATTCAGCGTAGTTGGGCCCTGGAGTTTGATACCCACTTGAATACAGACTATGTTTACCGCGGGATAAAGTCGGCGAATTCGTTTGATTTGGCAGGAAACCAGCGTCCTTTGGTAGGGCCTCACTTGGCGGCGAATTATCCGGCGGAACCCAGCAGCTATAGCCCCCGGCTCACGTATAATGTTTTTAAATATCATCGGTATGTCTATTTAAAGCATGAAGGTCTCATTCAAGCCGGAAAAGGTGATTATACGTTCCTGGCTAATGGCCAGTGGCATCACGTGACCCTCAACTATGAAACCGAATCGGCTGACAGTCCAACGGCCCTGATGACCTACAGTTTTGACGATCGTAATCCAATCACGGGAATCTCGAATCGGAAAGGGGCGGATGCGACCTTTAAAATTGACAAAAGTAAAATTGATCCCGACAAAACCGGAAAAGCATATTGGGGCTTCACGGGTGCCACCGGATCAGAGATGGCGGATAATCTAGTCGTCTTTGATCAAGTCCCCGGAGTGGTGACCGGTGACGCAACCGCTACGTTGACTGACAGTAAGCAACGGGTTATTGAAGAGGGTGATGTGGTGGCACAAGGTGAGCCGCTACAGCTGACTTACAAACTCAAGTATCAACAAGGCAGAACCAATTGGCAAAATATCCTGGCGCAAATCAATCTACCGGAGAAAGTCGCCTTTGATACCGTGACGATTCACAATGCCGATGGGAGCTTGGATGAAGTACCCGCGACGGATTGGTCAGCTAACACTAAGACGTTTAAGCATCAGCTGACCAGTCCATTGGGGCCACACAATACGTGGGTCACACTCACCTTCACTGGAAAGTCCCTGGCGCAAAGTGGTGTCGTCCATCCCCAAATCAGTAGCTTTACCAGTGACGAAGCGGCCGCTGAAAGTACGACGCCGGAGTTCAATCTTGGTCAACCGGCCCTGTCACTGGTGTTGGATACGCCGATATCTGGACCAATCGATAACGAACACGATTACTTTTTGAAGGGCCATGTGGTATTTCATGAGAAGCCCTATCCCAATACCGACTTACATATTGTCAGTAAGCAAAATGGGGTCACGCAATATCAGTCATTAAGCAAGAAGGACGCTGCTGGTGAATTCACCTATAAGATTCCGGCTAACAGGCTGCATACGGGTAAGAATTCCTTGGAGCTGGTGGTTATTGCCGAAGATGGGGTGTCTAGTAACCCGTTACTGGTGACAGTCGAGCCCCAGGAAAAGGAGGAAACTGAGGCAGGGCAATTGGCCTTTGGCACCTTATCCGAAAAGCTAGAATTTACAGGAAGTTTGGCTGGACGATCTCAAGAGTTATTTGGTCATAAGGGCTTTCGACTGGTGGTCAAGGATGAGCGTCCCCACGGTGCCTGGTCGCTTCAGGCGGTTGCGGAGCCGCTAATAGAGCAAGACACTAAGAAACCTCTAGCAGGGCAATTGGTATACAAAAGCCAGTTTGGAGACCAACCTTTAAACGGGGCCGATGCGCAGCTGATCGATGAGCATGACAATGAAGGCAAGCAGACTGAAACGAATGTTGCTGGTGATTGGCAACATAACAAGAAAATGGACCGGGGCCTATTCCTCAGACTAGCCAGCAGTGCCATCGCCGGAAACTACCAGGGGAAAATCACTTGGATCCTCACCGACGCCATGTAAAAGAGCCTGGAAAAACCTCCCAGGCTCGTTCTGCGTTACCTTTACATAGCTGAAACGTGCACCAAAAGGCAGCCGGTTCCGCTTAAAACTGCTAACCAAACAATCCAAAACCGGGATTATTCGGTTAGCAGCCTTAATGCTCGCCGACTAATCGCCTTTGGGCCCACTCTCCATAACTAAAACTAAGCAGTTGTCAATGCATCCAACCAGGCCGGTAATGCTTCCGCCAGTTCCTGATAGGTCAGTTCAAACTTGTGCGTATACCACGGGTCGTCGATAGCTTGACCGGCCCGTCCCGGTAAGATGTCCAAGCACAGCTTGATTTTCTCCCGGTCAGCGGCTGATGGAGCCATGCGTTGCAGGTTATAGACGTTGCTGTGATCCATGGTAATGATCACGTCGGCCCAGTCGAAGTCGGCCGCGGTGATGGGCCGGGAGCGGTGCTGGCTGGCATCTAGACCGTGGGCGCGCATCACCTTTAAGGCGCCGGGGTGGGGATGATTGCCCTCCTCTTCGGGACTGGTGGCGACGGAAGCGGCCGTGAATTGGTCGGTCAGATGTCGTTCTTTGATCAACTGATTGAAGATAGCCTCGGCCATGGGAGAACGACAGATGTTGCCAAGGCAAACAAAGAGTACGTGTTGCATGGGAAACCTCCTAATTAATGGTTAAGACGGGCAGAGTTGCTGGAGTCCGGCTTCACCGTTTGTTATGATGAGTGTACCAGAAAAATAGGAGGAGTGAGCATATGGTAGCAACTATTATTATCATCGTTATTGTGGTCTTGCTAGCAGCTTGGTACATTAGTGCCTACAACGGCTTGATTCGGACCCGGACTCACGTGCAAGAATCGTGGAGTCAAATTGATGTGCAATTGAAACGGCGAAACGACCTGATTCCCAACCTGGTCTCAACGACTAAGGGGTATGCCAACTTTGAACAGTCGACGTTAAAGAAGGTCGTGGCCTTGCGTAACCAACTGACAGCCGTGCCTGACGGCGACCACCAACAGACCATGGAAGTTTCCAATCAACTGTCCACGACGTTGCGGTCACTGTTTGCCTTGTCGGAGAATTACCCCGATCTGAAGGCTAACACGCAGTTTACGCAGTTAATGGAAGAATTGACCAACACGGAAAATAAGATTGCCTACTCCCGGCAGTTGTACAACAGTTCCGTGGCGAACCTGACCATGAAGATTCAATCCTTCCCTAGCAACATTGTCGCCAAGGTCCATCATTTCCAAGAAAACGACTACCTGCAGGTTCCAGAAGAAGAAAAGACGGCGCCGAAGGTTAACTTCGATGACTTTAATCAAGATAAGTAGGCGATAACATGTTATATGACCAAATTGCCATGAATAAGCGGCGAACCGGCTATGTCATGTTTGGCTTTGGCGCGCTGGTCCTGGCCTTGGGCGCGGCACTGGGATACTTGTTTTGGAACAGCTGGGTGTCGGGTACCGTAATTGCGGCCGTGGTGGCGGTCGTCTACATGTTGATCATGATCAGCCAGTCGACCAACGTGGTCATGAGCATGAACCATGCCCGCGAGATCACGGACGTCAGCCAGGCCCCGCAGTTGTGGCACCTGGTGGAAGATATGGCGTTGGTTGCCCAGGTGCCCATGCCGCGGGTCTTCATCATTGATGATCCCAGTCCCAATGCTTTTGCGACGGGCAATGACCCACAACACGCGGCGGTGGCGGCCACGACCGGTATCTTGGAGCGATTGAATCGCGAAGAGATGGAAGGCGTCATCGGCCATGAAATGTCACACGTCCGCAACTATGATATTCGCCTGCAGACGATTGCGTTGGCCTTATCCGCGGCCATCAGTCTGCTGGTCAACTTTGCCAGCAATTGGTTTTGGTGGGGTGGCGGTCGCCGACGGGATGATGACCGCGATTCAACTGGCAATGTCATCGGCATCGTCATCTCGATTTTCCTCGTGATCTTGGCACCGTTGGCCGCCAGTATCGCGCAGATGGCTTTGTCGCGGAACCGAGAATACCTGGCTGATGCCGCTAGCGTTGAACTGACACGCAATCCCCAGGGCTTGATCAGTGCGTTGCGCAAGATTGACGACAGTGAGCCCATGAAGGAAGCCGACCCTAACAGTGCGGCCTTGTACATCAGTGACCCGTTCAAACACCAGCAGAAATTTGCCGAGTTGTTCGCGACTCATCCGCCAATTGCGGACCGGATTGCCCGGCTCGAAAAAATGTAAAAAAGGTGGGTGTTTTGAGGGTGTTTCGTAGTACAATTAAGTGTGATTGAAACTAGGGGAAAGAGTGTGCAACCATGCGCGGAAATTTTATTTATTTAAGTCTAGAACCCGTGACGAATATGATTTATTCGTTGGGCATTTCACCAGCTGATTTTCTGAACGGCGTACCAGCCATACCGAATCAGCTGCTTTTGTTAAACGAAGAGTCTGGCGCCGATGTGGAGATCAATCCCCACACCCGCCTGCAGACCATCACGGGACAAGCGCAGATTCGGCGTTACCTGTTGGCCAAACATGACCGGCCCGTCAAGTGGCTAGACTATACGCATGGCGATGACCTCGACTTTTTATTGCCTAGCGAGATTGCGGAGCTCTTGTACTTGGCGCACATGGAGACGCATTTGCGGACGCCATTTTACGCCAAGCTCCAAAACGAGTACGCTTTTTTGACCCTGCGCGATGGCTTTTACAAGACCTACTACCGGCATCTGGCCGACTTCGACCACGTGTTGGAAGTGAGCATCAAACGCCATCTGCGGGCCATGCACAACAACCGCTGGGTCTTTGCCCGGCCGTTAGCCATCAGTGATGTGCCCCACGAAATTCTTCTGCAGCTGATTCAAGGCTTGTTGGACGGGATGATCGTGGCGTTTGACCAGCTGGTGGAACGGCACCGCATTTACGTGATTCCGGTGCGCGCCATTACCCATCCGGAACGACAAAACACCTGGTACACTCAAGAAGAGGTGTACGCCGATTCGCGGGAAGTGGCGAGTCTACGCTACGACCTGGCGACGCGGGAATGGGCGTTGAGCATCCATGATAATCAAGTTTTTAGTGATGTTGCGGATTTAATTTAACTTAAACTAAAGGGAGTTAGACCAGCGTCTGGCTCCCTTTTCCATACACCCGGTGATAGATTTTTGCGGGAGTTTTAAGTTAGTAACCGGTAATCCATGGTATAATGTGACTCAGAATCTAATGCGGAACGAACTAAGCGGACCAAGTGGCCGCGTAGCTTGCAATTTGAAACCGGAACGGTCGAGGGGATCGTTTCGTTAAATTAGGAGCAGAAAACATGAAAATGCAGCTTGCCGAAATTGCTCATGCTGTGGGCGCAATCAATGATTTTGAAGAATGGCGGAGTGTCAGTGTCACGAGTGTGGCCTTTGACAGCCGACATTTGCAACCAGGGGGACTCTTTATTCCGTTGACTGGTGAACAAGACGGGCACAAGTTCGTCCAGTCTGCCATCGATCACGGGGCCGTAGCCACACTGTGGGCCCGCGACCTGGCCACGGCGCCAGCGGATTTTCCAGTGATTCAGGTCGCTGATTCGCTGAAGGCCTTGCAGGATTTGGCACAGTACTACCTGTCCAAGATCAATCCTCGGGTTGTGGCCGTGACCGGAAGTAACGGGAAGACGACGACCAAGGATATGATTGCCGCCATCTTGAGCACCCAGTTTAATGTGACCAAGACGCACGCCAATTTCAACAACGAGATTGGTGTGCCGATGACCGTCTTATCCATGGAACCCAACACCGAAATGTTGGTCGTGGAAATGGGGATGGACCGACCGGGGCAACTGGACTTTCTCAGCAAACTGGTCTCACCGGACTTAGCTGTAATTACGATGATTGGGGAAGCCCACATCGAGTTCTTTGGGACCCGTGACCGCATCGCCGACGCCAAGATGGAGATCACCCACGGCCTCAGCGATGATGGCATCTTCGTCTACAATGGCGACGAACCATTGCTCCAAGAACGGGCCGCGGACCTGACCCAACGCCAAGTGACGTTTGGGCAAGCGGCCACCAACGATTTGGCCGCAACCGACATTCAAGGGACGGCCACGGCGACGACCTTTACCACGAACCAATGGCCAGACTTAACGTTCACGATTCCCATGATTGGGACCTACAACGTGAACAATGCCCTGGCAGCCTTGGCCGTGGGTAACGTCTATCGGATTCGGCCGGAGAGTGCCCAAAAAGCGCTACAAAACGTGCCGTTGACCGAAAACCGGGCCGAATGGCTACAGAGTGCCAATGGTGCCGCGATTCTGAGTGACGTGTACAATTCCAATCCGACGGCTGTTAAGGAAGTCTTAGCGGCCTTCTCGAAGACGCCGGTCACCGGTAAGCGTTACGTCGTCTTGGGTGACATGCTGGAATTGGGTGATCAAGCCGACGCCATGCACGCGGGGCTGGCCAGTGCCATCGATCCGACTGTCATTAGTCACGTGTACTTGGTTGGACCGCACATGGTGGCCTTGCAACAGGCCTTGGCTCAGCAGACCCCAGATTTAGCGGTGACCCATTACGAAAGTGCCGACCTGGCAACGTTTTCAGCCGATTTGCAAACCATTTTGACCCCCGCTGATCAGATTTTATTGAAGGGATCTCACGGGATTCATTTGGAGCAAGTATTGGCGGCATTACAGGATTCTAGTGAAAAATAAGTCAATGATTAAGCAGCTGCCGCAAGTCGTGGGAGTTGCTTATTTTGTTTCAGCGTTGTATGATGGCTTAGTTGTATTTAAGAAACGAACTTACCCCGCCTTAGCCAATCATGGTCCGCGTCACGGAAAACGGATTTTTTCCAAGAACCTTGAGGCACTAAGGCGACGTACCCATTTAGGAGGAAATTATTTTTGAAGTTTAAAGAACTGGGTCTTTCCGAGGACCTACTGAACGCAGTTACGACAGCAGGTTACGAAGAAGCGACCCCAATTCAAGCCGAGACAATCCCCATGGTTTTGGCTGGTCAAGATGTGATTGGACAAGCCCAAACCGGGACTGGGAAGACTGCGGCCTTCGCCTTACCTATCTTGGAAAAGATTGATAAGAGCAATGAAAACGTTCAAGCGTTAGTGGTTTCACCAACGCGGGAACTTGCCATTCAAACCCAAGAAGAAATTTACAAATTAGGTCGTAACGAACGGGCTAACGTCCAAGTCGTTTACGGTGGGGCAGACATTCGTCGTCAAATCAAGTCCCTGAAGAACCACCCGCAAGTGGTTGTTGGGACCCCGGGTCGGTTATTGGACCATATTCGTCGGCACACCCTGAAGTTAGACCACGTCCAAATGTTGGTCTTAGATGAAGCCGATGAAATGTTAAACATGGGTTTCTTGGATGATATTGAAGACATCATCAAGCAATTGCCAGAAAAGCGGCAAACGCTGCTCTTCTCCGCAACGATGCCACCTGAAATCAAGCGGGTTGGTGTGCAATTCATGCAAGATCCTAAGCATGTGAAGATTAAGGCCAAGGAATTAACGACCGACTTGATCGATCAATTCTACGTCCGTTCACGTGACTTCGAGAAGTTTGACATTATGACGCGCTTCTTCGATGTACAATCACCTGATTTAACGATTGTCTTCACGCGGACGAAGCGCCGGGTCGATGAAATCTCTAACGGACTGCAGGCACGTGGTTACAACGCTGCCGGTATCCATGGGGATTTGACCCAAAAGCGCCGGACGCAAATCATGAACCAATTCCGTCATGGGCAATTGGATATCTTAGTCGCAACCGATGTGGCTGCCCGGGGGATCGATATCAACGATGTCACCCACGTGTACAACTACGATATTCCGCAAGATCCTGACAGTTACGTGCACCGGGTTGGCCGGACTGGCCGTGCCGGGAAGCATGGGGTTTCCATGACGTTTGTAACGCCAAACGAAATGGATTACCTGCGTGAAATCGAAAAGCTGACGAAGGTGCGTATGCTGCCTTTGAAGCCGCCTTCGGATGAAGAAGCTTTGGTAAGCCAATTGGGCGCTGCCAAGGATAAGGTTGCCGAATTGGTCAACAAGACGGACACCGAAAAATTCGCCAAGACTGCGGAAGCTTTGCTGAACGAATACGATGCTGAAGACCTGGTAGCCGCTTTATTGAACGACTTAACCAAGGACGACAGCAGTCAAGTACCCGTTAAGATCACGCCGGAACGGCCATTGCCTAAGCGCGGTGGCAAACGTCATGGCGGTGGCGGCTACCATCACGGTGGCGGCAACCGTCGTGGCGGTGGGTACCGTGGTCACCGTGGGAATGATTCCCGTGGCGGTCGTGGTGGCTCTCGTGGGCGTGACTCACGGAACCATGATTCCCGTAATCATGGCGACAACCGGAATCGTCGGAGCAACGGCGGCAACGGTGGTCGGCGTAACGAAGGTGGCAGCCGCGGCTTCACCATTCGGAAGAAAGACTAATTTGCGTCACTAAAAATTGATTAGAAGGAGCTCGCCTCGTGGCATACGGGACGGGCTTTTTTGTTGGCTTAAAGGGGATGGGGTGTGGGCAGTGGTCCCGGATTTTTTTGGCCGAACAATTTAATCAAAAAAATTTCAAACCCACAAAACGTTGTGCCACCGGGGCTTGTGAAATAAATTTACACTATAAATGGATTTTGGATAAAAATATTAGTTGCAATTTGAAAATAGCCGTGATATTATTCCCTTATCGAATTGATACGAGATAACTTATACAAGATAACGGAGGATTCTAACATGGCAAATCATTTTGACTTACACGCTGCACTGACGCTCGCCACTCAGCCGGGGCCATTTATGACCATGACCCTACCGGTAACGGGGATTCCGGCCACTGACCGGACCCAATTTAAAAGTCTTCTCAAACAAGGAAAGGAACGCTTAGCAAAAGTCGCGCCTGACAGAGCGTGGTCGGCTTACGATGAAGCGTTTGGCCCATTTAGTCACGGTCCACTGACCAACGGGAGTGCGGCGGGCCTGCTGATCATGGCGGGGCCCACGGATAGCTACCACTACTGGTTGCACACGCCGGTGACGGCCACGGTGACGGTCACTTACCAACCCAACGTCCTGCCCATTTTACAGGCGCGGGACCAGACCAGTGACTTCGACCTGTTGTTACTCAGTCAGGATGCCTTTGAGCTGGCGCAGGTCCGTAGCGGGCGGCCGGAACTGGTCAACCTACCCGTCGACGCGCCGGCCACGCTGACCCAGGCGCTGGGCAGTGAGCAACGCGGTCGGGGACGGTGGCAACGGTCAGCGGGTGACCAGACCCATTACAGCGGGACGGGGTCACTCGATGCGGCTCAGGCAGCCGACCAGCGGAATTATTTCCTGATGGTCGACAGCTACGTCAGTCAGCACTACTCCAACGTGGACCAGGTGCCGTTGATCTTGGTAGCTAGTGCCAGCAACCAGGGGAATTTCCGCAAGGTCTCTCAAAACGCTTACCTGGACCCCGTCGTCCAGTTGGTGCAAAATCCCAACCTGGCGGCGGCCAACCAGACCTTGGCGGCAGTGACCCTCAAGGTATCTGAACAGCGCCACCAGCAAGCCACTCAGGTTCGCCACGACGTCTATGCTAAGGCGCGGCAGGGACAGCAGGTCGTCCAAGACCTCGGTGCCCTCGCCACAGCGGCGGTCCAAGGACAGATCACCAAGCTCTGGATTCGTGCCGAGGCCACCCAACCCGGTCACCTGACCGCACAGGGGGAAGTCATGACGACCACGGCCCTCAGCCGGCAAAATAACCTCTACAACGACCTGGCACTCCTGGTGAGTCGCCTGGGCGGCCAAGTAGAGGTCCTCCCGGCAGAGGCAATGCCGACCCGGAGCCCCGTGGCGGCGCAACTCCAGCTACGCGCGGCGTTGTTACACTAAACCACGACATAACATAGTTTATCTAGGCCAGCGGACAGAGAGACGCTGGTCTTTTACTTGCAGTTAGCTGACGAGATTTGCTGGGCCGGCCGCCTTGCCGTTCGTCAAATAGGCGCTGGAACGCGGTGGGCGGCGGGTCGAGCCAAAGTGCGGTCTCGACACCTCGCTTTGAGCCGCAGGTCACGTCTCAAAGACGCCAGTTCCCTAACCGGCCAAGCCCCAGCCGCTAAGGGAACTCCCACGGCTGAGCGCCTATTTGACGAACTATCGGCTAGGGTCGTGGTTGACGGCCACGGAAGTTGAAGACGACGAGATGATAGCACTGTTTGTGGGCACTAACGTTGTCGGAGAAGGTCGGGGGGCGTTAGCTGTGTCGACGGTGCTGGCTGAGGTCTCTATCTACGGCATGGGGGCTGTCAGGCGAACCGGAAGATCGTCCCTCAGGCTAGAGGTGTCCCCCTAGTAGATAGCCTAGTAGTCGCAAGTACTGGTTTGGCTGGTGGATTGGCCGAACAGTAAGCCGGCCAGCAACGGTGACCAGCGCCCCAACCTTGTCAGGTTACTTAGGTAATTAAGTTTAAGATTCGACTTAACCGGGCAAGTTGAGGGGGTCAATCGCGAAGGGCTGTGCTAAAATATAACGTAGACATTAATAGGAGGCGTGACGCGATGATCTACGGAACCGGCATTGATATTACCGACTTGGCCCGGGTGCAAGCCGTGGTGGCCAAACAGCCACTGTTTTTAAACAAGGTGCTGACGCCTAACGAACTGCACGACTATCAGCAGTTACAAGGGCAACGGGCAGTCGAATTTATCGCCGGACGCTGGTCAGCCAAAGAATCTTACAGCAAAGCCATGGGTACTGGTATTGGGGCCACCGTGGGCTTTCAGGACATTGAGATTCGCGACAATGCGGCTGGTCGGCCCATCGTTGTCCACCACCCGTTTGGGGGCATTGCCCACGTTTCCATTTCACATACGGCGACGTTGGTGATGACGCAGGTTATCCTAGAAAGAGGGAAATAATCATGGTAGTTGGGGTTCATCGGCCAACCAAGTTAGTGATTGATCGGCAAGCGTTACGGGAAAATATTCACACGGCGGTCTCCCGGTTAGCGCCCGGGTGCGAATTGTTTATGGTTGTTAAGGCTAACGGTTACGGCCACGGGGCCATCCAGGTCGCCCAGGCGGCCAAGGATGCCGGCGCCACGGGTTTTTGCGTGGCCATTTTAGATGAGGCCTTGGAGTTGCGGTCCGCGGGCTTCAACGAACCCATTTTGGTATTAGGGGTGGGGGACCCAGCGGATGCGCCGTTGATGGCTGAAAAGCGTATTTCGGCGACGGTCGCGGCACAAGACTGGTTGACGGAAGCGCACCAATACTTGGCGTTGGCCCACGTGACGGCGCCGTTGCAAGTACACTTGGGTCTGGATACCGGCATGGGCCGCATTGGCTTTAAGACCAGCACGGCCTTACAAACGGCGGTGGCTTACCTCAACGCGCACGCTGATTTGAACTTTGAGGGGATCTTCACGCATTTCTCCACGGCTGACAGCGCAGACGACCACTATTTCAAGCAACAGGTGGCGACGTGGCACGCTTTGACCAGCAAATTGACCCGGTTGCCGCGCTACGTCCACGTGTCCAATTCGGCTACCAGTCTGTGGCATGCGGAATGCAACGACAACATGGTGCGGTTTGGCGTGGCCGGGTACGGATTAAACCCTTCAGGGACTGAAGTGGCGGCCCCGTATACCTTACACCCCGCCATGCGTCTAGAAAGTGAATTGGTTCACGTAAAACGGGTCGTTGCCGGCGAATCCGTCGGGTATGGTGCGACCTACACGGCTCAAGAACCGGAATGGGTCGGGACGGTTCCGATTGGTTACGCGGACGGTTACGAGCGGCGGCTACAAGGCTTTCATGTCCTCATTGCCGGTCAACCTTGCGAAATCATTGGCCGCGTCTGCATGGATCAACTGATGGTGCGGTTACCTCAGGAATTTGCCCGGGGAACCCAGGTCACGTTGGTGGGTCGTGATGGTGACGAAAGCATCAGTCTACAAGACGTTGCCGACTATTGTGGCACAATTCACTATGAGATTGCCTGTGGCTTTACCGCGCGGTTACCGCGGGTTTACGAAAATTAAATTATGGGCTTCTAGTGTCCTGATTCATCGTTTCGTGGTAAACTAGATGAGACGAAGGATTAACTTGAGGAGGGGCAATTCATGGCTCAGTTACAACAATTGAAACGGCCGCAGTTACGGCTGCGCATCACCCGAACAGCACGGCATCAATCGTTGGTTCCCCTGCGTTCAGCAGCGGCGAACAAGCTAGCTTTAATTGTTGGGTATCAGGCAATGGCGCTCATCAACCGAGATTTGGCGCGGGCCTTCACCCCATGTGAAGAGGAAGCCGAACGGCGGTTAACCCAGTTTCGTAGAACCGAGATCAAGAATTAAGTTTAAAAATTAATACAGTTAGGGGATGGCGGCCCATGGCCCGTGTTGAAGTCAAACGCGGTGACGTATTCTTCGCCGACCTATCACCAGTCGTTGGTTCGGAGCAAGGTGGCATGCGCCCCGTGTTAATCATCCAAAACAACGTGGGGAACCACTATAGTCCGACCGTAATCGTGGCGGCAATCACCGCTCGGATCGAGAAGCCTAAAATGCCGACACATGTCGGCATTTCCGCAGCTCGGACCGGAATTGAGCGGGATTCCGTCATTTTGCTTGAGCAAATTCGGACCATTGATAAGCAGCGATTGAAAGATCAGGTTACCCACTTGGACGTAAAAACGATGGCGGCGGTCGACGCTGCCCTTGCAACCAGTATCGGCTTGGTGGACAAGGCGCGTAAGAGAAAAGCGAAATAGATTTCGTACATAGCATTGCGGCAAAAAAAGCTGGAGAATCACCTCTTTTTGGTGATTCTCCAGCTTTTTGTCTACCGCTGCCCTCAGACTGGTTCTGGCTGTCGCCTTACCGTCCGTCCCATATGAGACGGTGACCACGACCAGGTAGATACCTAAACCAGTGCCTGCGGCTGTCAGGGGTTCCGCCTGCTATGGGGAACGGCTCCAGCCAAAAAGCGGGCTTCCACCTCGCTTTGAAGACTGGCGAGGTTTGCCAGGCTTCAAAGTCGTCCCACGCTGTAGGCTGAGAAAATACCTCAGCCAACACCGTCGACACAGCTGGCTCCACCCCTGACTGCCTCCAGCAAAGTGGTGACTTCGAACGGCACTGTCTCAATGAATGGTGGCAGCCGGTGTGATTACTGTCGTGTTTTCACCCGAGTATGGCATCATTAATGTGGTCGAGACACCGCTTCCGTACGTAAGGTGATGAATCGCGGTGGGGAGGACTGCTAGACTATAGCTGGTCTATTTTGACAAGCGGTTAGGTGCCACCGTCGGTCATTGCTGACTTGGGTCGTAATGGTTAAGCCAATCACGACTGGCCGACTGGTGCCGTGATTTTGTCAAGGTTGCCATCAACCACTAGCGTAGCCGAGAGTCCGGCCCATATGAGCTCAGCCGTGGGAGTTCCCTTAGCGGTGGTTTTGGCCGCTTAGGGAACTGGCGTCTTTGAGACGCGGGCTTCGGCTCAAAGCGAGGCCGAGACCGCTTCTCAGGCTCGGTCCGGTCCGCCCACCGCGTTCCAGTCTCATATGGGCCGGACGGTAGGCGGCAGTCAGGGCTAGTATCGTCAGCCACATTGCCAAAAACAGCCAAACAAAAAGGCCAGCCGCCGTGGCGACTGACCGGGAAAGCTGGCTTAGTTTTCGTGCCGGAGATCTTCAATTTCTGGCACGTGGAATTCTTTACGTTCCAGCGCCTTGACAATGCGGTCGAGTTTTTCCTCGTCCACTTCGGCGGGCAGGGTGAACATGGTCCGGTGAACCAGTTCGCCTTCCTGCGCGTCCAGACTAATGACACTGGCGATGGACGTGTACTTGGTGATGATCTTGGCCATGCCGGCCAGGTCGCCACGTTCACCAGCAGAGACTACCGTGATCACGTAACTGCCGATGTTGACGTTCCAAGACTGGGACAGCATGTCCATCAACCGCGTATGCGTGAGGATGCCGTAGAAGGCGTTCTTATCGTCCAAGACCGCGATGTAAGGTAAATCCTTGATGGAGAAGAAAACGTTGAAGAAGGCCGCGTTAACGGAAATAAACTTGGTGGCGTTCTTCAGTAATGATGTCACCGGGAGCTGCATGTCGCCGCCCCGGGATTTATGACGATAGATATGCATCTTGTAGATGTTTCCTCGGAAAATTTGCCCCGTTTCATCTAGAATTGGCACACACCGATAGCCTGAGTCTTCCAAGACCTTCAAGGCTTGTTCCAAGGTGACGTCCTCGCGAACCGTAACCAAACGTTCCTTCGGCTTCACTAGGGATTTAAGCAGCATAGCAGATGACCTCCTAAAAATTAGAAACTTCTAATAATCTCCTCTAATAATACCATATTTTACCCCCCAACGGGTAGCAATTTCGGGGGAATTTCGTGTTAAAATAAAAGAAAGTTGGTTAAGGAGGGAAGACCCCGTGAAGAATTCAAACGATCCTGAAGATAAGCCAATCATTACGAAAAAATGGTTGTATTGGACGTTGGCTGCCTTCGTGGCCATTTTAATTTTATTGGCCATTGGGATGATTTTCTAGTTCCCAAAAGTGGCCGCAAAAAAGTGGCAACTCTTCGCAAAGGAGAGCTGCCACTTTTTTTAAAATTCAATTAGAAGACGATAACTGGGGTGCCCACTTTGACATTGGCAAAGACTGCCGCAATCTTCGAAGGTGGGGTGTTCACGCAACCGTGAGACCCGTGTGTCTTGTACCAGGTGCCACCGTATTGTGGTTGCCACGAAGAATCGTGGATCCCCACGCCGGTGTCATCGATTGGCATCCAGTACTTCACTGGGGAAGCGTAACTGGACCCATTGTCGTTTTGACCACGTAAGGTGGCGTTGCGTTGCTTACTCCAAATGACCCAAACACCAGTTGGCGTGTGGTGCGCAGTCGTTGGTAACCCAGTCACAACGTCGGTTGAAACGACGACTTTTCCGTTCTTGTAGACCCACATGTGCTGGTTAACTTTATCAACTTCAACGTACGATTTACCGATGTCCGTGCCATCGCTATGGTAGCCGCTGCCTTGAATGGCCGGCGTCCGGTCCATGCCTTTACCCGCCAACACATCTTTACTCAGTGCAGGGGTTTCAGACTTCACTTTGATGCTCCAGCCATACAGACCAGCCTTGACCTTGACCGTACCGCGCTTAGTTGACTTAAACGTCCGGGTCTTGTTGATGGTCCCGTACTTGCTGCTGAGCTTGGTCAAATAAGTCTTGATGGCCGCATTATCCGTGGTCAGCTTGCCGTTCTTAAACGTTAACCAGCTGGCAATCGTCTCACTTGGAATCGTGATCTTATGCCCGCTGAGTTTGTAACGGTAAGTTTCTTGGGTAATGGATTGGGCCTTGGCTTTCGCCGTCTTAAAGGTCGTAGAGGTCGTGGTGACTTTCGGTTGGAGATAATCGCCGGAAACGTCGACCGTGTTCGCGCCCTTTTCGATGGCTGAAGTGATGGTTTTGGCTAACTTGCTGGCATCGAGTTGGTTACCTTTTTGTTCTTTGGTAACGACCCAGCTGCCATCTTGGTAGCTAAATGAGGCATCTTTGGCAGCCGTCCGCGTCTTGTTCGCCTTAGTCGCAATCGATTTGGCGAGGGCCTGGACGCTTTCTTGATTCTCGTCACTGGCATTGAGCTCGAGGCTGTCTGCGGTGGCGGTCGTCACGTGGGCGGGCCAACTCCAAATATTTTGCTTACCAATCAATTGTTTGAGGGCCGCCGTGGAGGTGACTTTCAGGTCAACTTGTTTGGTTTTAATGGTGGAGACGGTTTGACTGCCATCCTTTAATGTATATTGCTGATTCTTCAGCGCCGTTTTTAACTTGGCCGCCGCTTGGCTAGCCGTGTTGCCACCGACGTTAACGCCGGCAATCTCCGTGTCCTTAAAGAAGACTTGGGCTGAAGAGTAATGAATTGCTTGTCCAACGTAAATGGCACCGACCGCAACTACTGCGGTCACTAAGCCAATCACGAGGCCTTTTTTCTTTTTCATGGGTACAACCTCCTAAAATAGCCAGTGGAGGAAAAGTCGTCATGCTTAATTATCCCTGTTAGCATACTCCCAGCTTACTTCAAAGTACCTTAAATGGCAACGTGAACGCATTTATGATAACGGTTACATTACTTTCAGGGCGCCTATCACACGAATTCAAAAAAATTCTGAGTGCAAGTATTCGGGTGACTTAACCGTTTTGCTATCACGCGATAAACGACACTGAATGTCGGCAGAAAGAAACGCCAACCGGCTGTTAGACGTGTCAAGTAACATGCACGGTACACCTGGTTTTGCAGACTAGGTATCGATCGAGTGGGCCCGTCACTCAGCGGCTGGCAGAGGCTGCTCTGACTATCTCCAACTTTCCCAGTATATAGTTTTAATGCTGACCAATCACGGCAAACGAACTGGTCAATCGTCAGTAGATAGAACGGGAGCGTTATGGTGAAGACTAGTCCCGTTATCAGGCTGACTATCGGGGGACGGGTGGCAGGACGCCTGGTCGGATTTGCCGGTAAATAGGTCGCCTACGTTGGGGGACTAGTCATACCCGTTTTGTGGAGAGGCGGCAGGACGTCACTAGAAGGACACCAACAATGGAGCTGGCGGATTCAAACGTTGGAGCTAAGCGGCTGGTTGCTGACCACCACCACGTAGCCGATAGTTCGCTAGAGATGAGTTCAGCTGTGGGAGTTCCCTTAGCGGCGTGGGCCATGGCGCTTAGGGAACTGGCACCTTGGAGACGCGGGTTATCGGCTCCAAGGTGAGGCCCAAGACCGCTCTTTGGCTTGGGCCGGCGCCCTCAGCGTTCCAACTCATCTCTAGCGAACGGCAAGGCGGCCAGCTCCATCCAGGTTGCGGACAACAACCACCGCATCCCAACCCACAAAAAAATCGCCGCTCCAGTGAAGGAGTGGCGATTCAAGTGATTTAGCTTAGCCTTCGAGGGCAGCTAAACCATCAGCAGTAACCTTCTTTAAGGTTTCAGCTGACTTAGCCATCAAGTCCTTTTCCTTGTCAGAAAGAGGCACTTCGATAACCTTTTCGATTCCCTTAGCATTGATGATTGCTGGGGTACCGATGAAGATATCGTTCAAGCCGTATTCACCGTTCAGTGGGGCACCGACAGGCAATACCGCGTTTTCGTCACGCAGGATAGCCTTGGTGATCCGCATCAAGCAGGTGGCAACACCATAGAAGGTTGCGCCCTTACGGTTAATGATTTGGTAAGCCTTGTTACGGGTGTCATCTTCGATCTTAGCTAAGTCGTCATCAGTGATGCCGTGTTCCTTAGCGATGGTCTTCAATGGCTTGGAACCGATAGTGGCTTCGTCGTAAGCGGCGAATTCGGAATCACCATGTTCACCCATGATGTAAGCTTCAACGTTCCGTGGGTCAACGTCCAGCTTGTTAGCCAGCGCAACACGCAGACGAGAAGTATCCAATGAAGTCCCAGAACCAATAACCTTTTCCTTAGGGAAGCCAGAGAACTTCCAAGTAGCGTAAGTTAAAATGTCAACTGGGTTAGCAGCGATCACAAAGATGCCGTCGAAACCGGAATCAACGACTGGCTTAACAACAGCCTTGATGATCTTCAAGTTCTTGTTGACTAAGTCCAGACGAGTTTCGCCTGGCTTTTGAGCGGCACCGGCAGTGATGACAACCACGTCTGCATCCTTGCAGTCGGAGTAATCGCCAGAGTATACCTTTTTAGGTGCGGTGAAGACTTGTGCATCCTCGAGGTCAAGGGCGTCCCCTTCGGTCCGTTCCTTAACAACGTCCACAATAGCTAATTCTTCTGCTAATCCTTGGTTTACCATTGAGTAGGCGAAAGCTGAACCAACAGCGCCGTCCCCAACTAAAACAACTTTTTGATGAGTCTTAGTAGTCAAATTCTTCATCTCCAAATAAGTATTTTGACATCAAGGTACGCAATAATACCCGTGAGTTAGTATACCATGTTAAAAGCCTGAAAGCTATCGCTCAGACCCGAATTTTGTGAAAAACATCATTTATTTTTTCATGGGTCAGTTATCTAGACGAAAACACGTCATGACGGTGAATGAGCAACTTGCTCCCCGGAAAGACGCGCTTGGGACGTGAAAATAACCCGGGAAAAGGACCGGCTAAATTCACATGGAACTCCCGATGAGAAGTGATTCAGCGGCGAGATTTCGGCAAGTGAGCCGGCCGTAGCAGCCTTTCACAAGCTAACAGAAAACGGTCATTTTTTACCAGTTTCATGGAAAAGTTTGGTCACATTTCACAAGTCACAGGGCCCACATGCCGGCCCCGTTCAAAATAAATTTAATTATTTTTCACATGACCGATTTTTAACCGAATTTGTGAAAATCGGCAGCGGGGACAGTTGGCCGATTGCGCAAGCAGGTTCCGTGAAGTTCAGGGGGGACTATGCTATACTCAAGGGTGGTAATTTTGAATCGAGAAAATAATCTGAGCGGCTGAACGGTGAGGTATGGCTTCCGTCCAGCTCTTTTGTCTCTAGCTCAGGAGAACTGCACTAAGGGAGAATAATTTTAAAATGAAAATGATCGTTGGTTTAGGAAATATCGGTCCGCAATATGACGGCACTCGGCACAACACCGGTTTCATGGTCGTGGATGCGTTTGCCAAGGAACACAACATCACGCTGAACACGCGTAAGATGGATGCCCGCTTCGGCAGTGGCGTGGTCAACGGCGAAAAGGTTTTGTTGGTCAAGCCCACCACCTTTATGAACGAATCCGGCCGGGCCGTGCACCCCATCATGAACTATTTCAAGATCGACGTGGACGACATCATGGTCGTTCACGACGACATGGACCTGCCGGTGGGACGGATTCGCTTGCGGGACCACGGTTCAGCCGGGGGGCACAACGGCATCAAGAGCATCATTGCTCACGTGTCGACGGAGAAATTCAAGCGGCTGCGGGTCGGCATCGCCCATCCCCAACAGCACACCGTCGTGGATTACGTGTTGGGCAAATTTACCACGGACCAGCAACCACTCTTCAACCAGGCCACGGATCAAGCCGTCGCGGCGTTGGACGACTGGTTAGCCGGGAGTGAGTTTACGCAGCTGATGAACCAGTACAACTAGGATAGGAAGTTATCGCGTGAATTTAGAAGAATTTATGACGCAGACCGTGCAATTTCAAACGATCAAGCGGACCTTAGCGCCGGGCCAGCGCCAACTGGTGACCGGGCTAAACGGGTCCGCCGAAACGTTGTTCATTGCCAGTTTGCTCCATGACCAACAACGGTCGATCGTCTATGTGACGGACACCTTATATCACGCCGGCCAACTCGTCGATGATCTCGCCAATCTTTTGCGCGACGACGAGCTCTTTGAGTTTCCCGTTGAAGAATTATTGGCGGCCGAGGTGGCCACGAGTTCACCGGAATACCGCTCGGCTAGAATCGACGCCTTGCGCGCCTTACAAAGTGACCATCCCGTCGTCATCGTGACGGCACTGTCGGGGTTGCGGCGCTTCTTACCCGCGCCCGACAATTTTGCGGCGGCCCGGTTCACGGTCAAGGTCGGCGACGATTTTGACCTCGAAGCCCTGCAGCAGAAGCTGTTTGCCATGGGGTACGCCCACCAGAAATTAGTGGCGGCCCCTGGGGATTTTGCCGTGCGGGGGTCCATTGTGGACATTTACCCGTTGGCGGCGGACTATCCGGTGCGGCTGGACTTCTTTTATACCGAGGTGGACTCCTTACGGTACTTTGACCCCGCTACGCAGCGGAGTATCGAAAATGCCGAACAGGTGGAAGTCTTGCCAGCGACCGACTTCATTTTAACAGCCGCGGAACGGACGGCGGGGGCCAGTGCCCTGAGTGATGCGTTGCACACGCAGGCGGCTAAGCTAGACGCCGAGGGGGCAGAAACGCTGACCAACCAGGTCCAACCCCTGATCGATGGGTTGCAAAAGGGTTCCGTTGACCCGCAATTAATGGAGTTTGCCGATTATTTATTCCCAGAACACCACCAACTGCTGAACTACTTACCCGCAGATGGACTGGCCTTGTTCGGGGACTATTCGCGTCTTCAGGATGCTGAACGGCAATTGCTGGAAGACGAGGCCAATTGGGCGACCGATAAATTGAGTCACCACCAGATCTTTGAACAACAGGTCTTTGGCGGCGAGCTGCGGCCCATCGTCAAGGCTGACGATCACGCCCAGATTATGTTGGCGTTGTTCCAAAAGGGGATGGGCAGCTTACGATTCCAAGCCATCACCAACGTCACGACCCGGGCTATGCAACAGTTTTTCGGGCAGTTGCCGGTCATGAAGACGGAGATCGACCGCTGGCAGAAGCAAAAACAAACGGTGGTTCTCTTAGTTCAAGACGAGGAACGGTTGGAGAAAATCGAAAAGACGCTGGATGACTTTGAAATCAAGGTCGTGCTGACCAAGTCGGCCAACCTACAAGCCGGCATTACGCAACTGGTTCCAGAACGACTCCACACCGGGTTTGAATTGCCCGAGGCCAATCTGGTGATCATCACGGAAGCCGAGATGTTCCAGAAGATCACCAAGAAGCGGCCGCGGCGCCAAACCATGGCCAACGCGGAACGGTTGAAGAGCTATACCGATTTGAAGCCCGGCGATTACGTGGTCCACGTCAATCACGGGATTGGGAAATTCATCGGGATGCAGACGTTGACCGTCGATGGCGTGCACCAAGACTACATGACCATCGATTACCAGGACAACGCCCAACTGTTTATTCCGGTCACGCAGCTGAACCTGATCCAAAAGTACGTGTCCTCCGAGGACAAGAAACCGAAGATCAACAAGCTGGGCGGATCCGAGTGGGCCAAGACTAAACGCAAGGTTGCGGCCAAGATCGAAGACATCGCTGACGAATTGGTCGACCTGTACGCCAAGCGTGCGGCCGAAAAGGGCTATGCTTTCCCACCGGACGACTCGCTACAGACGGACTTTGAAAATGACTTTCCGTACGCCGAGACGCCTGACCAACTCCGGACGATTGAAGAAGTCAAACACGACATGGAAAAGCCGCGGCCCATGGACCGCTTGCTGGTCGGTGACGTGGGCTACGGGAAGACCGAAGTGGCCTTGCGGGCGGCATTTAAAGCCGTTGAAGCCGGCAAACAGGTCGCCTTTTTAGTGCCCACGACCATTTTGGCGCAACAACACTATGACACGATGGTCAGCCGCTTCGAGGGCTACCCCATCAACGTGGAAATGTTCTCGCGGTTCCGGACGACCAAGCAGATTCACCAGTCCATCAAGGACCTGGAGAGTGGCAAATTAGACATCGTGGTCGGCACGCACCGGTTGTTGTCACAGGACGTGAAGTTTAAGAACCTGGGACTGGTGCTGGTCGATGAGGAACAACGCTTCGGGGTCAAGCACAAGGAGCGGCTCAAGCAGTTGAAGGCCAACGTTGACGTGTTGACGCTGACCGCCACGCCAATTCCGCGGACCCTGCACATGTCGATGCTGGGGGTCAGAGACCTTTCTGTCATCGAGACGCCACCGGCCAACCGGTTCCCCATTCAGACCTACGTCATGGAACAAAATGCCGGGGCCATTCAAGACGGGATTCGCCGGGAAATGCAACGGGGCGGTCAAGTCTTTTACCTGCACAACCGGGTGGAGGACATCGAAAAGACCGTGGGCCAGGTCCAATCCCTGGTTCCCGAGGCCCGTGTCGGCTTCATCCACGGGAAGATGACGGAAGCTCAACTCGAATGCGTGCTCTTTGACTTTCTGCGCGGCGAATACGACGTGCTGGTCACGACGACCATCATCGAGACGGGGATCGACATTCCTAACGCCAACACGCTGTTCGTCGAAAATGCCGACCGAATGGGCCTGTCGCAGCTGTATCAACTGCGGGGGCGGATTGGGCGCAGCAACCGGGTGGCTTACGCGTACTTCACGTACAAGCCTAACAAGGTGCTGACCGAGGTCAGTGAAAAGCGGCTGGAGGCTATCAAGGACTTCACTGAGCTGGGCTCTGGCTTCAAGATCGCCATGCGGGACCTGTCGATTCGGGGCGCAGGTAACTTACTTGGCAAACAGCAACACGGGTTCATCAATTCCGTGGGGTATGACTTGTACACGCAAATGTTAAGTGAAGCCGTGGCCAAGAAGCGCGGGAAGAAGACGCAACCGAAGACCGATACCACGGTTGAACTGGGTGTTGAAGCTTACCTGCCGAGTGATTACATTGAAGATGAACAACAGAAGATTGAAATGTACAAACGGATTCGCCAACTGGAAAATGATGACGAGGTCAGTGAGATTCAAGCCGATCTGATCGACCGGTTTGGCGAATACCCCGAAGCCGTAAGTCAGTTACTCACGATTGGGCAATTGAAGCTGGCGGCCGATTTGGCCCTGGTTGACAAGATTCGCCGGGTCAACGGGGATGTCTTCGTCACGATTTCCAAGCAGGGGACCGATATCTTAGGCGGCGAGGACGTCTTCAAGGCGTTGGCCGCCACGGATCTGAAGGCAACCGTCAGCATCAACGACGACCGCCTGCACATCAAGCTGGTCATCCAACCGAAGATGACGGTCAACGACTGGTTGCCGCAGGTGCACCAATTCTTGGCCGCCCTGCGCGACATTGTCGCCAAAACCACGAAGCCCCAAGACAATGCGGCGGCTACGACGGACAAGTAGCCGTTACTGTGGTGGGGCTGGCCGCCTTGCCGCTCGCTAGAGATGCATTGGAATGCTGAGGGCGTCGGGTCAAGCCAAAGAGCGGTCTTGACCCGCAACTTGAAGCCGATAGCTCGCGTCTCCAAGTTGCCAGTTCCCTAAGCGCCGTGGACCATGTCGCTAAGGGAACTCCCCCAGCGTTCCAGGCTAGATTTCGCGCCGCGGTAAGGCGGACTGAAAAAAATTTCAAGGAGGGTGTCGATGGGCAACCGCAATGTAAATACGACCTTGCAGGGGGCCCTGATTCTCTCGATAGCCGCGTTCATCGCCAAGCTATTGAGTGCCGTCTACCGGGTACCCTTTCAAAATATGGTCGGCAACACCGGTTTTTACGTGTACCAACAGGTCTACCCGCTCTACGGCATTGGCATGACCTTTGCGTTGAGCGGCTTGCCGGTCTTTATTTCCAAATTAATTGCCGAGGCGCCAGACTTGCCAAGCCAACAACTGGTGGCTCGCCAGGTCTCTCGGTGGGTCTGGGGATTGGCTGTGCTCATTTTTGGTGGCCTGATGCTCGGGGCGCCCGCCATTGCGCGAGGCATGGGGGATGCACAACTTGCGCCATTGATTCAGATGGTCGCGTGGATGTTTCTCCTGATGCCCGCGTTGTCCGTGGGCCGTGGCTATCACCAGGGGCGTTTTCACATGTTGCCCACGGCGCGTTCCCAGGTCGTTGAGCAGCTGGTCCGCGTCGTTGTTATCTTAGTGGCGGCCGGCTGGGCGACCAGCCACGACTGGTCCGTTTATCGGATGGGGACCTGGGCGCTCAGTGGCGGAACGGTGGCTGCGGTGGCGGCGTTAGTCGTGTTGCCCCGCTGGCGTCAACCGCAATCGCCCACCCGCTGGCGCGTACCGCATTTGGGCCGGCGCCTACTGATCGAAGGGGGCACCTTGTGTCTTCTGACAGCGATGATGGTGTTGTTACAACTGGTCGACTCCTTTACGGTGAAAAATGGCCTGGTGGCTGGCGGTATGAGCGACTTGGCCGCCAAGAGTCTGAAAGGGGTCTATGACCGAGCCCAGCCGTTGGTTCAGTTGGGACTGGTGGTGGCGGTGGCCTTTGCGACGTCGCTCCTGCCGGCCTTGAGTGAGGCCCAACACCAGGGGCGGCCGCAAGCGTTTAAGCGGCTGACCACGACCATGATGCGCATTGCATTGATGATTGCCAGTGCCGCCACGGCGGGGTTGATCAGTCTGATGCCGTGGATCAACCGGTTGTTATTTGGCGATACGCAAGGGTCGGGAATGCTGGCGGTCTACATGCTGGGCATCATCCTGGCCACGCTGATTCAAACGTACAATAGTGTGTTACAAAGTCAGGACAGCTACCGGCTCACGGTACTGGCCCTGACGGTGGGGTTGCTGGTCAAATGCGTGGCCAACCGCTGGGCCGTGGTGCATTTCGGCGCCGGTGGGGCCAGCTGGCTAACGGTGCTGAGTCTGGCGGTCATGTTCATCGTGATTTGGTACGGCTCGGCTCAAGAGTTGCGAGCTGGGGTCTGGTCACGGGCGTTCATTCGCAAATTGTTAGGGTGTACCATCCTGATGGTCGCCGGGGTCCGCATCGTGGCCACGCTCCTGACGAGCTGGTGGCCGGTGCTGGCTACGGGACGCTTGGCGGCTGGCGTCGGGCTATTGCTGACGATTCCGGTGGGGGTCGTGCTCTTCTTCGGCCTGGCTTTGAGCTGGCAATTGCTGAGCGTGCGCGAATGGCTGGCGATTCCCCACGCAGAAACAATGTTAAGATTGTGGCAAAAATTGCGTCAACACGGAGGAAAATAATATGCGATTAGATAAATATTTAAAAGTCTCACGGATCATCAAGCGGCGTTCAGTCGCTAAGGAAATTGCGGACAAGGGCCGGATCGAAATCAATGGGAAGGTCGCCAAGTCCTCAACGGAAGTCGCCCCTAAGGATGAGTTAGTTATCAAGTTCGGGAACAAAACGTTGACAGTCCAAGTCGACGAGCTCCTGGAAACCACGAAAAAGGACGACGCGGAACGGATGTACACCATCGTCAAGGAAGAGTACGCCCAAGACTTCCGCCAAGACTAATTTTATAGACGCGCGGAGACTGGCAACACTGGCGGGGCTGGTCGCCTACCGTTCGCCAAATACGGGCTGGAACGCGGTGGGCGGACCGGTCGAGCCAAAGGGCGGTCTCGTCCTCGCTTTGAGCCGGCAACCCGCGTCTCAAAGACGCCAGTTCCCTAAGCGACGTGAACCGTGTCACTAAGGGAACTCCCACGGCTGAGCCCGTATTTGGCTTCACTCTCGGCTACGGTAGTGCTTGGCAGTCTCGGCACGTTTTACGATCAAGTTCGTTAGGTCAATGGGCACAGTTGCGCCTATCTGCCGGTAACTTGGAGCAGCGTCAGCGATGTCGGTACCGTTGCCGTGAGGCCAGGAGACGACGAACGGTAGGCGACCAGTACGGAAAGTGTTGCCAATGCTTGGTATACCGCGGAATGTGACGAATGTTTTACAATGTGCGTAAGGCGGTAGACGTGGTATTTGAAACTTGCTATACTCAAGTTAAACTATCTGGTGAAAACTGAGGAGTGAGGGCCATGGCGGACGCGAAACCGACGGCAAAGATTCAACGACTGGAAAACGATTATACGCGGAAATTAGATCACCAACAGGCGGTTGTGCACCATCACCACTGGTTGGGCCATCGGCGCATGCGGCGAGCTACCCGAATCCTCGTGGTGTTCGCGGTATTTGCGGTCATTTTGGGTGTCCAGTTGATCAGAAGCCACGCCAGCCTGCACCAAGTCGATCAGCAAGTCACGACTAGCAAACAACGCCTGGCCAAGTCCCAGGCGAAGAATGCCGACTTGAAGCTAGAAATCAAGCAGCTAAACGATAAGGATTACTTGGGCCAGTTGATTCGGTCCAAGTACTATTACTCCAAGACCGGTGAGACGATTTACAGTCTCCCGGGCGACCACGCCAGTGACGTGACGGCGAAATAAGGTTATTACAAGAGTCTGGGATTTGATTCCTGGGCTCTTTTTGATAGGGTGGTGCCTTGGCGTAGTGGGTGACCGGAGTCATGGTCGGCACGCGAAATAATCGCCACCCGTGTCCTTGGTTTACATCGTTAGCGCAACCGTTTGACGTGCTGACTAATTGGAGCGAAAGTTAATTTAACAAGGTTTACCGGGCGATAAAAAGTTGGTCAAGGGGCTGTAATTTTTTTGTTTGGACGTGTGGCATTGGGGAGAATTGTGTTATACTGAAAGCACTTATTTTAAGGAGGAACTTCTTGTTTATGGCAATCGAGGTTGGAGCTAAAGTTACCGGAAAGGTCTCCGGAATTACGAACTTTGGTGCATTTGTTGATTTAGGTGACCACAAGACCGGGCTGGTGCACATTAGTGAAATTTCTGACGGGTATGTTAAGGATATCCATGACGTGTTATCCGTTGGTGACGAGGTAACGGTTAAGGTATTAACCGTGGGCAATGATGGAAAGATTGGACTGTCGATTCGTAAGGCGACGGACCACCCGGCGTCAGAACGGCCACATCACAACCACAACGAACACCGTGAGAACAATCGCGGCGGCAACCGTGACTTCCACGGCAATCGCGGTGGTGAAAACCACGGTCATGGTGGCCGACGGTTTGAAAACAACGGGTCGCGGCCACATCACGGTTCAGCGAATGGCCGTTTCTCAGGGCATCACTCGGCTAAACATGAAGAAAGCTTCGACGACTTGATGTCAGGGTTCTTGAAGCAAAGTGAGGACCGTTTGGCAACGATTAAACGTAACACTGAAGGTAAGCGTGGTGGCCGTGGTGGCCGGCGCAGCTAATCTGCCTTCAATCAGGACCGCATTCGTGCGGCCCTTTTTGCTAACGGAAGTGGGGGTGTGATGGGTGACACTAGAAACGGCCTTTCAGCAAAATTGGCGGGCCAACGGCTGGGCCGACCCTAAGCGACGTGTCTTAGTGGCGGTGTCGACCGGTGTGGATTCCATGGTGCTGCTGCAGTTGATTTCCCGGCTACCGGCGACGCAACGACCGGCCATCACGGTGGTGCATGTCAATCACCAGTTGCGTCAGCAGAGTCAGACCGAAGAGGCCTTTTTGCGCCAATGGTGTGCCGACCACCAGCTCCCATTGGCGGTGGCAACTTGGCCAATCGCGGCCCATCCCACGCACGGTATCGAGGCGGCGGCCCGAGCGTTTCGTTACCAGTTCTTTCAAAAACAGTTGCAACAACAGCACGCCGCCTGGGTGGCCACGGCGCATCAGGCCGATGAACAGGCAGAAACGATTCTGTTGAAACTGATACGCGGGGGCCAACTGGATCAGCTGACCGGCATGGCCGCGAGCCGACCATTGGCACCGGGCCAAGTGATTCACCCGCTGCTGCCCTTTACCAAGGCCCAGTTGGTGGCCTACGCGCGTGAGCAGCAGCTGCCCTGGTACGAAGATGCCACGAATCAGTCACTGGTTGCCAGCCGGAATCGGGTGCGTCACGAGATTTTGCCGCAACTGCAACGGGAGAATCCGCAGGTCGTCCAGCATCTAAATGGATACGCGCAACAGCTGCAGGCGACCCTAGCCGTCGCCAACCGGTCGCTGGACCAGCAATTGGCCCGCATCGTGACGTCTCATACCCCGGTGACGGGGCAAACCGATCGCCTGTTGGCCGCACCGATTGCGGAGCAGCGACTGTTGTTAGCCCGCTTGCTCAGTCGGACCGCTCCCGGCACGTCGGTGAGCGAGACCCATTTGACGGCTTGTTTACAACTGTTGGCCAGTACGCAACACCCCACGGGTACCGTGGCGTTCGGTCAAGATTGGGTATTCATTAAAACGTATGACCGCTTTCAATTTTTACAACCGAAAAAATTCAAGGAAAAATCCGTGGAACATTTTAGATTTATGGTAGACTTAAACCAATGGCGGTCGGTTGGTAACGGCTGGCAGATTGGTTGCTTTACCACAGCACAGCAACCAACGCTTTCTCCCCATGAAACGGTGGCCCTGACACCGGACCAGTTACCCTTAATGGTCCGATCGTGGCAACCGGGTGACCGCTTACGGCTGGCCACGGGGCATCATCAGTCGGTCCGCCGGGCATTGATCAATGCCAAGGTGCCCCAAGATGAGCGCTCACGGCAAGTCGTCTTGGTCACGGCGACGGGAGACGTGTTGGCCCTGTTAGGGGTGAAGTGGTCGGTCTACCCACCACGGCCGCACACAAAAAACTATCATATTGTTTGGAAACATGAATAGGCGAAAGGGGAACAGCATGAATAACGATATTTTAAAGGTCCTTTACAGTGAGGAAGACATTGCCGCAGCTTGCAAACGGTTAGGCACGCAACTCGCCGAGGATTACAAAGACAAGACACCCTTGATCATCTGTGTGTTGAAGGGGGCCATCTTGTTTATGACCGACGTGATCCGCGACATGGATATTTACGCAACGATTGACTTTATTGACGTCTCCAGTTACAACGGCGGCACGGCTTCTTCCGGGACCATCAAGTTACTCAAGGACCTGGATACCGACGTTGCCGGTCGCGATATTTTGTTAGTTGAAGACATTATCGACACCGGGCGGACTTTGAAGTACTTGGAAGACCTGTTGAAGGACAGAAACGCCAAGTCGATCAAGGTCTGCACCTTGATGGACAAACCCAGTGGCCGCGTGGTTGAGGCCAAGGCGGACTACGTTGGGTTCAACGTGCCGAGTGAGTTTGTCGTGGGCTATGGTCTGGACTATGAAGAAAAGTACCGTAACCTTCCGTACGTTGGTGTTTTAAAGCCCTCAGTCTATTCAGATAAATAATTAGTCAATGATAGTCAATTGTGATAACATCTTATTTAGTTAAGGGGCATTTGCCCTAAATTCTGTTCCTATCTTAATGCTGGGAACTGTGGGTAAGGAGGCACGACATGAATAATCGACGAAATGGGCTGTTTCGTAATAGTCTATTTTACATTGTGATCTTCTTGTTGGTCATTGGTGTTGTTTACTTGTTTAACGGTAACAACAGCAGCTCACAATCCCAAGAAATCCAATCGAGTCAGTTCGTTAAAGATTTAAATGCGAACAAGATCAAGAATTTCTCCATTCAACCTTCCGGGGGAGTTTACAAGATTACCGGTGAGTATCGGAACGCCCAAAAGCGGACGACCAATACAGGCTTTAGTCTCGGCGGTTCACAAAGCACCGCTGTGACCAGCTTCACCACGCAAGTCTTGACGAATAACTCGACGGTTTCCGAGATTGACAAGACCGCCAAGAGTCACAATGTAAAGGTCAACACCAAAGCTGAAGAGTCGAGTGGCTTCTGGATTAACTTGTTAGTCTACGTAGCGCCACTAGTCATTTTCTTCTTCTTCTTCTACATGATGATGGGTCAAGCCGGCCAAGGCGGCGGCAATGGCCGTGTCATGAACTTTGGAAAGAGCAAGGCCAAACCAGCCGACAGCAAGGAAAACAAGGTTCGCTTTGCTGACGTTGCTGGTGAGGAGGAGGAAAAACAAGAACTGGTCGAAGTTGTCGAGTTCTTGAAGAATCCGCGTAAGTTTGTTTCATTAGGTGCCCGGATCCCATCTGGGGTCTTACTTGAGGGCCCACCTGGTACTGGTAAAACGTTGCTAGCGAAGGCGGTGGCTGGTGAAGCCGCTGTACCATTCTTCTCGATTTCTGGGTCAGATTTCGTGGAAATGTTCGTTGGTGTCGGGGCCAGTCGTGTCCGGGATCTGTTTGAACAGGCCAAGAAGGCCGCACCTTCCATCATCTTCATTGATGAAATTGATGCGGTTGGTCGTCAACGGGGTGCTGGCATGGGCGGTGGCCATGATGAACGTGAACAAACGTTGAACCAATTGCTGGTTGAAATGGACGGGTTTACTGGGAGTGAAGGCGTCATTGTGATGGCCGCTACCAACCGTTCAGACGTGTTGGACCCTGCCTTGCTGCGGCCAGGCCGGTTTGACCGGAAGATCTTAGTGGGTCGACCAGATGTTAAGGGTCGTGAAGCTATTCTGAAGGTTCACGCTAAGAACAAGCCATTAGCTAATGACGTTGATTTAAAGGAAATTTCCAAGCAAACCCCTGGCTTTGTCGGGGCTGATTTGGAAAACCTCTTGAACGAAGCGGCCTTACTGGCGGCACGGCGGAATAAGACGCAGATCGACGCTTCTGATTTGGATGAAGCCGAAGACCGCGTTATCGCTGGGCCAGCTAAGAAGGACCGGGTCATCAGTCCCGAGGAACGCAAGACGGTGGCTTACCACGAAGCGGGGCATACCGTTGTTGGGTTAGTCTTAAACGACGCCCGCGTGGTCCACAAGGTAACGATCGTCCCTCGTGGTCGTGCTGGCGGGTACGCCATCATGCTCCCACGGGAAGACCAAATGCTGATGTCCAAGAAGGATGCCATGGAACAGATTGCCGGCTTAATGGGTGGTCGGACGGCCGAAGAGTTAATCTTCCACTCCGAATCATCCGGGGCCTCCAATGACTTTGAACAGGCAACGCAAATTGCCCGTTCCATGGTAACCCAATACGGGATGAGTGACGCCTTAGGGACCGTTGCGCTGGAAAGTGCTGGCGGCCAACCATTTGCTGGTGCTGGCTACCCAGGTCAACCAAGTTACTCAGAACACACGGCTAACTTAATTGATAGCGAAGTTCGCCGGATCATCGGGGAAGCGCACGACACTGCCCGGAAGATTCTGGAAGAACACAAAGCAGAACACAAGATTATTGCGGATGCCTTGCTGAAATACGAAACGCTGGACGAAAAGCAAATTCTCAGCTTGTTTAACACTGGGAAGATGCCGGAAAAGGACGGCAATGACGAATTTCCAAGCGAAAAGGCGGCCACGTTTGAAGAATCCAAGCGCGAATTAGAACGGCGCGAAGCCCAACGACAAGCTTCTACGGAAGCCAAGTTAGCTTCGTCCGCGGCCCAAAACCAGTCCTCAGCGGCTGATTCAGCGGCAAGTTCGGCAGCAGACGATTCACACGATGACACCGATCATTCAGAATAGTCACACGAAGGGCGAGACCTGCATCTCGCTCTTTTTGTTTGGCATTTAGGGTGTGGATAACGACCCGGATGTGGGGGGCGAGGCAGTAGGTGACCTACTGGCAAAGACAGCCGTGATCAGTGACTATCGCTGACACCTCCGTGAGAGTGGTCCGGGTAAGTAAATAGCGGCAAGCCGATGTGCACTGTGGGTAGTGTGAAGTCGCAGGGGAGCCGACGCGAGTGGCCAACAAATCTCAAGTAAACGACCGGCGACCAGGACGCTCACAGTCGTTACTATTTGCAAAAGCCGCGGTTTCTGGTAAGGTAGGGCATGGTGAAAAGACACGAAAGGACGTTTACAAGAATGGCAGATTATTTAGTAAAAAGTTTGATTGATGATGGGATGTTCCGGGCCTATGTGGTCGATGCGACCGAGACCGTGGCCGAAGCCCAACAACGACACGACACCTGGAGTGCCGCCACGGCAGCTTTGGGGCGGACCTTGATTGGGACCATGTTGTTGTCAACCTCCCTATTGAAGGGGGAAGAAAATTTAACGGTCAAGGTCAATGGCCACGGACCCGTCGGCGCTATCGTGGCGGACGGCAATGCCAACGGGACGGTCAAGGGGTATTTGCAATACCCACACGTGAGCCTGCCGTTGAACGAAAAGCATAAGATCGACGTTAAGAAGGCCGTGGGGGTCAACGGGATGTTGACAGTCACCAAGGATCAAGGCTTGGGACAACCCTACACGGGACAGGTGCCGCTGATCTCTGGTGAGCTGGGCGAAGACTTTACCTATTACCTGGCCAAATCCGAACAGATTCCGAGTGCGGTTGGTGTGTCGGTATTCGTACAACCCAATAACACGGTTAAGGTGGCTGGGGGCTTTATGATTCAAACCATGCCGGGGGCCTCCGACGCGGCCATTTCCCGGCTGGAACAACGGCTTAAGGAAATGCCGATGGTTTCAGAACTGCTGTTGGACGGGCAGACACCAGAGGAGATTCTCCAGTTGCTGTTCAAAGACGAAAAGATCAAGATTTTGCAGAAGATGCCAGTCTCCTTCAAGTGTGACTGCTCTAAGGAACGGTTTGCAAAGTCGCTGGCAGCCATTCAACCGGCGGCCTTACAAGAAATGATCGATCAGGACCATGGCGCTGAGGCCGTTTGTCATTTCTGCGGAACCAAGTATGAATATTCAGAAGACGAGTTGCGGCAGATTCTCGCCCAGGCTCAGGCCAAGTAAGGAGGCCGCACATGTCTTGGAAAATTGGGGATGTTGAAATTGCCAATCGCGTGGTGGTCGCCCCAATGGCAGGGGTCACAAACGTTGCTTTTCGCCGCATCTGTAAGTCGTTTGGTGCGGGGTTAGTGACCTGTGAGATGATCTCCGGGCAGGGCATTCACTACCACAATCAACGGACGCTCAAGATGATGGCGGTCGATGCCCATGAGCACCCGATGAGCATTCAGATTTTTGGCGGGACGCAGGAAACGTTGGTACAGGCCGCCCAGTACGTCGACCAGCAGACCAATGCGGACATTATCGACATTAACATGGGCTGTCCGGTCAATAAGGTCGTGAACACGGATGCCGGGGCCAAATGGCTTCTGGATCCACAAAAGGTCCATGACATGGTCGCCGCAGTTGTCTCAGCAGTCGATAAGCCGGTGACGGTCAAGATGCGTACCGGCTGGGATGATCATCACATTTTAGCGGTGGAAAATGCGCTTGCTGCGCAAAGTGGCGGGGCCAGCGCCATTGCCATGCACGGACGGACTCGTAAGCAGATGTACCAGGGACACGCGGACTGGGATATCTTAGCGCAGGTCGCCCGGCACCTGACGATTCCCTTTATGGGTAATGGGGATGTGCGCACCCCCCAGGATGCCAAACGCATGCTGGATGAGGTCGGCGCCGATGCCGTGATGGTCGGACGTGCGGTCATGGGCAACCCCTGGCTCCTGCAGCGCATCAATCGGTACCTAGCGACGGGAGACCTTTTGCCGGAGCCCACGCCAGCAGAAAAAATTGCCACGGCGAAGGAACATTTGCATCAGCTCTGTGAGGCCAAGGGGCCAGTAGAGGGGCCACGCGATTTTCGCAATCAGGTCGCTTACTATCTAAAGGGCATTCCGCACGCGGCCCGCACCAAGGTCGCGCTGACGGATGCCACGGACGAAGCCGTCATGATGACGTTGTTAGATGACTTTTTAGCTAAAATGGCGGCTCGTAGCCAACGCACACCGGTGCACCGCTTTACAGATCGATAACTCACTAGGGCGAGTGGGCTCAAAGACGATTAGCCAGTGAGCATTGAGGTTGATCACCGAGTAATCCTGATTTTGGATTGCTGGTGATCAGGTTTAAGCGGAACCGGCTGTCTTTTGGCACACGTTTCAGCTATATAAAAGTGGTGTGAATGAGCCTGGGAGGTTTTTCCAGGCTCTTTTTTTGATTTATTCTGAAAATTCCCTTGACCGGGATGCAGATAATTGATAAGATATTACCTGTTGCTGATTAACGCAGCCAATGCATAAAGAACAATTTATATGAATAGTCATACAAATTCAAAATTGTGCTTGACGAGTTAAAACGTAACTGATACATTTATGTTGTCACGACGCAAAACAACTTGATTTAGAAATTTGAATATTGAATAAATATTCAAATTAAAATAAAAAAGATGTTGACACGTTTTAAACGACATGATATACTTTAAAAGTTGTCACGGAGCGATTGCTTCTCTGATAACTTGGTAGACCTTTGAAAACTGAACATTGTTTCGACAAACCAAATATGTGTAGGGTGGTTTGATACTTGGTATCAAACCCAAACAATATTTGCGAAGTCAATTCGCTTTTAAAAATGTAACAACAATCGATGAGCTATTCAAGCACATCATCTTTAAGATGAGAGTTTGATCCTGGCTCAGGA
>NZ_JALCJA010000006.1:0-201664 GCF_022646225.1 Levilactobacillus sp. | reverse complement strand
TACACATATTTGGTTTGTCGAAACAATGTTCAGTTTTCAAAGGTCTACCAAGTTATCTGCTCTAACAGACAACTTAATCATCATATCATTTAACCGATGTGATGTCAACAAGAAGTTTGATTTAACAACGTTTCTCGTTGATGTGTTATCAAGAAGCGACAACTTAATCAATATAACATTTTGTCATCATCTTTGTCAACAACTATTTTCAACTCATCGAATTGGTCTAGTTGGTGAATCGCCGTGACAACATATATAACTATACCAACCACAACCCCGACCGTCAACTAAAAATAGCAGAAAATGAAAATTATTTTCAAAGCCGAATGGTCGCCGTGAAAATACAAAAAACGGCCGAGTTAACCGGCCGTTTTGCCAGGACACGCCTGGAGATGGTTCGCATCATATATTATTCTTTTTGTAATCCGGCGATGACGCCCACCAGAAAACCAGCGGCAATCAGCCCGTCGACCACGGCACATAACCAAAATAGCATCGGAAATGAACTGAATTGCGCGATGACTACCCCGCCAATGACTGGGCCCAAGGCTTTACCTAAGGAAGAAAAGGCATTGACGAGTCCCTGATACTTACCCTCGTTGCCGACCGTATACAAATTGATCAGGGCCGGGACCCCCGGGACGTAGATGGCCTCGCCAATCGTCAATAGCGTCATCGCCACAAATAAGATGACGACACCTGAGAGGTTACTTAATAGAAGAAACGAGCTGCCGATGGCGACCAAACCGACCAAGATTTGCCAAGGGAGACCCTTGCTGCGACCGAATTTGGCCATCAACGCTTGCACGACGATCAGCAGCACACCATTATAGACCCACAAGGTACTGTAGAGTTTGATTCCCAGCCCTTCATTTTGAATGTAGACTGACACGTTGCTCATCCATTGGGCGTACGTCACCCACATGAAGACCAGGCTCAGGAGAATGACCACCAGTTGGACGCGCGACAAACGACCCGGCGTCGCTGATGCTACTGATGACTTAGCCGCCGTTTCGTACACCGCCTGGTGACTGGCTTGTTGTTCAAAGTGACGGGCGTGCCCCGCCCATAAGACAGCGGCGAGCACGTAGCAGCCCAGTAGTAACGCAAAGATGGGGCGTAAGCTGCCGTGATACAAGACCCCGATGCTGGCGGTCCCCACGACCAGGCCCACATTAATGAAGATATAGAGTAGATTAAACAGCCGGCCATCCAAGTGACTTAGCTGAGCGGTCATCGCCGTGATCAGCGTCAGCATGCCCCCGGTCAGTAACCCAAAGATCACCAACACAATGGGATACCCGATCAGGCCGTTCCAAAAGAACCCAGCGCCCGCGTCTAAAATCAGGCCGACTAACATGCCAACCCCGACTCGCCGAGCTGAGTACCGGTCGGTCAAGACGCCACCCAGGTAGCCACCCAACACATTGCACCCGGAATAGGCCGCCAGGATCAGGCCGCTTTGGACTAAGTCCAGATGTAAGTCACCGTGTAAGTAAATGGTGGTTAGCGGCCACATCACGCTGTAGGCCGTATTCACCAAGAATCCCAGCACCAGTAATGGCCACATTTTTCGGATGAGTTGTACCATGACGTTGCCGCCCCCTTTTCTGCAGATATTGTGCTAAGTCTATCATGCTTACCGGGGGTGTCGAAAGGGAATTTCAAAAACAAGTTGGACAAATTTTGGATTTTGTTGGGCTAACTAACTGGTGATCTTTGTTGAAAACGCCTTCATTCGGCTGTTTCCGCTTTATGGCTTGCTTATTCGGTCGAAATCAACTAAATTTAAGGGAGGTCTGGATTCATTGTCACTTTGAATCAATACTTAATAGGAGGACACAACATGGGTAACAGCAAAAATAATAATGCCACGCCGGCCGATCTGAACGATCAGATGCAGGTCCGTCGGGATAAAATGAATAGTTTACAAGAACAGGGCATCGCGCCTTTCGGTCACCGCTTCGATCGAACTGACAACAGTAAGTCACTTATCGAGAAATACGATAAGTACGATAAAGAAGAGCTGATGGAAGACAAACATTATGTTGCTGTTGCGGGTCGGATTACCGGTAAGCGTGGCAGTGGCAAGGCCGGCTTTATCGATTTGCTCGACAGAACTGGTGTCATCCAGGGGTACGCCCGCCAAGACGAACTGGGGGAAGACAAGTACGCCTTATACAAGACCCTCGACTTAGGGGACTTCATCGGTGCTAAGGGCTACGTCATCAAGACCAACACCGGTGCCCTCACCCTGCGTTTCACTGATTTCGAATTCTTATCTAAGGCTTTACGGCCATTACCTGACAAATACCACGGGTTGACCAACCCAGAAACGATCTACCGTCAACGTTACCTGGACTTAATTGCTAACCGCGACAGCTTTGATCGCTTCCTCAAGGTCACACAAGTCAAGAAGGCTATCCGCGAATACCTGGATAACCAAGGCTACCTGGAAGTCGACACCCCGGTATTACAAACGGAAGCCGGTGGTGCTGAAGCGCGGCCATTCGTGACTCACTCCAACGCCTTTGACATTCCTTTGTACCTGCGGATCGCGACGGAACTTTACTTAAAGCGTCTAATCGTGGGGGGCATGGAAAAGGTCTACGAATTGGGCAAGGACTTCCGGAACGAAGGGACCGACTTACGGCACAACCCTGAATTCAACATGGTCGAAGTCTACACGGCTTACGCAGACTACACCGACGTCATGGATCTGACGGAAAACATCTTCCGGTTCGTGGCCAACAAGGTCAACGGTTCTGGCCAAGTGACTTACCAAGGCAAGGACATCGACTTGGACTCTGAATTCAAGCGAGTACACATGGTCGACGCCGTCAAGGAAGTTACCGGGATTGATTTCTGGCAACCAATGTCTGACGACGACGCGAAGAAATTAGCCGCCGACAACGGCATCCACGTGGAACCTTACTGGAAGGTCGGTCACATCATCAATGCCTTCTTCGAAGAAAAGGTTCAAGACACGTTGGTTAACCCAACCTTCATTTACGGTCACCCGGTTGAAATTTCACCACTGGCCAAGAAGAACCCGAAGGATCCTCGGTTCACTGACCGGTTCGAACTATACATCGACGGCAACGAATACGGGAACGCCTTTACGGAATTAAACGACCCAATCGATCAAAAGCAACGGTTCGAAGCCCAAGACGCTGAACGTGAAGCGGGTAACGAAGAAGCTCACGGGATCGATACAGATTACGTCGAAGCCATGGAATACGGGATGCCGCCTACTGGTGGTCTGGGTATCGGGATCGATCGGATGACGATGCTCTTAACCGACGCCGCTTCCATCCGTGACGTCATGCTGTTCCCAACCATGCGGCCGAACGACTAAGCACGAAAAGAGGCAACGAAATGAAAGCAAATCAGTTGATCGCGTTACTGCAGGAGCACGACTTGTTTCGCAGCACGACGCTACCATCAGACGACACGGATTTCGCGTCTTTGGCCTACGATTCCCGTCAGGTCAGCGCCAACGGTCTCTTCGTCTGCAAAGGCTTTAATTTCTCAGTCGACTATTTGACGTCAGCGATTCAAAACGGCGCCACCTGCTACCTGGCTGAACAGGATTACCACGTGGACACGCCCGTCATCTTGGTCAAGGATGTGCGCAAGGCCTTGTCACTGGCCGCACAACTCTACTTTGGCTTCCCACAAAATGACCTCTTCGTCATTGGCTACACCGGAACCAAGGGGAAAACGACCTCGACGTATTTGACCACGAATATCTTGGCCCACGCCTTTCCCAAACAGGTCGCCATGTTCTCGACGATCAACCACATCATCGGTCCGAAGCCCCAAGACCAGTTCAAGGCCCACCTGACAACGGCGGAATCCTTTGATATCTTCCACGAGATGCGCCAGGCCGTCGATAACGGCGCCAAGGTGCTGGTCATGGAAGTCGCCTCACAGGCCTACCTGCTGGACCGCGTGTACGGGTTGACGTTTGACGTGGGACTCTTCCTCAACATTTCGCCCGACCACATTGGGGTCAACGAACACCCGAATTTCGCGAACTACCTCTTCTGCAAAATGCAGCTGATGATCAATTCGCGCAATTGTATCATTGACGCTGACATGGACCACTTCGATGAGGTCTACGCCGCGGCCAAGGTCTCGACCGACCCCGAACACATCTTCACGTACGGGGTTAACCCCAACGCGACCCTGTCGATTGGAAATAGCACCGCCACGTTGACGGACAGTGAATTTGATTTGACGGTTCACGCCACCAATCCGGCGCTGCAGGACTTAGCGGCGCACTACCACGTGGCCGTGCCTGGTGACTTCAACCAAAGCAATGCCACGGCGGCCATCTTGGCCAGTCGCTTGGCCGGCGCTCAGGTGGCCGACATGCAGTACGGTTTAGCCAACACCACGATCCCTGGACGGATGGAATCGATCACCACCAAGCATCACGGCACGATCTACATCGACTACGCCCACGATTGGGGCAGTATGAACGCGCTACTCAGCTTCTTGCACACCCAATTTCCCGACCACCACGTGACCGCCGTCCTCGGCAGTACCGGTGATAAGGGTGAAGACCGGCGTGAAGGCTTTGCCAAGGCGCTCAACCAATTTGCGGACACCGCGTTTCTCACGACGGACGATCCGGGTCACGAGGACCCCATCGCCATCGCCCAGGAAATCGACAGTCACATTGACCACGATAAGGTCACCACGACCATCATTCCCAAACGCGAAGATGCCATTCGCCACGCCATCACCACTGCCACGAACGACGACCTGGTCGTCCTCGCCGGCAAGGGTGAAGACGCCTACCAGAAGATCAACGGGGTCGACACCCCATACGCCTCCGACCCAGTCGTGGCCGAAGACGTGATTGCTGGTTTGGCGGATGAAAAATAAGTAACTAAAAAGAGATTGACGATTTCCAAAACGAAATCATCAATCTCTTTTTTTGGTTCTATGATATTTGGTGTTGATGGAGAACTCCATCGACGCCATTTTTGTATAAAAAAGAGGCATATCACCTCTGTGCTACAATCAAGTCGTCGAAACCAATTGAAAGCGAGGAAAATGATATGTCCCAAGAACAGTTTACAAGAAAACTCTTACAAATTAAAGACCAAAACATTAATAACTTCAAGGTCTTAGACGAATCACGTGATGCCTTACGTATTTACGCGGATCTTTCCCACACCCTTAGTGTTTGCCCACGGTGTGGCAAACATGAAGTCGTTAAAAATGGCTATAAAACTGTCAATATCAGAATTCCTAATGTCAGTGAGCGGGTAGCTATATTAATCTTGCGGAAACAACGCTTTCTCTGTAAGCAGTGCGGCCACACCCAGATTGCGAAAACAACGGTCGTAGAGCCCCAGCATCAAATTTCACGAAACATCCTACACGGTATCACCAGCAGTTTAACTGAAGACCGCACAATGACCAGTATTGCCTCACAATACAACGTCTCAACTAACACTGTGAGCCGTCAGCTAGTCGCCCTTGGCAAGCAAAAACCCAGCCTGCCTATAATGGCCTACCAACCGCCCTTTGCATTGATGAATTTCGATCCACAGGTAACCAAATGAGCTTCATCGCCATTGACGCGCAAAAGCACGATCTCGTCGCCATATTACTGGGACGCAAAAACGAGGAGATCAAAGAATTCTTCTTGAATCACTATGACTTGAAGAACCGCAAAAAGATCACCCAAGTCGTTATGGACTTTAATGCACAATACCAGTCAGTTATTCACGAGATTTTTCCCAACGCCAACATTGTCGCCGACAACTTTCACCTGGTCCAAATGGGCTTAAGAGCGTTGAATCAGACGCGTGTGCAAGTGATGAAACGTTTCCCTAAGGACACCCCTGAATACCGTATTTTGAAGTACTATTGGCGTCTGTACCTGATGAGCTATAAAGACCTTGAGAAGAGTAAAACACAGTGGTTCTCGCACCTCAAGGACCATTACACACAGGAACAGCTTGTTTTGAAGGGAATAGGCCTAAGCGAGATGTTTACGAGTACTTATTTCTCAAGCCACACCATCATAGAAGATATCCGTAACCATGACTACATCGCCTTTGTCAAGGCTCTAGGAGAAGTTGAGAACGTTAGTCCTCAGCTTCTAACGACCCTTAAAACCTTTATCCATAAAAAGCAGTTCATCAAGAATATGACAAACTGCTTACTCTCCAACGGTCCAGTCGAAGGCGTCAACCGTAAGATCAAACAGATCAAGCGCACTGCCTACGGCTACCGCAACTGGACTAACTTCCACTACAGAATACAGATTGAATTCAATATTCGGGTCCAAAAAAGAGGCCCAATTCGTAAGTGAATTGAACCTCTCAAATTCTCCCCATCAACACCGGTTGACAAAGAGCCATCTTTTGATTACAAAACCTGGATCTCTTCCCCAAATTCTCTAATGCATATTTTGCAAGAATTACTTCCCTGCTTTGGAAATAGCTGGGTTAATATCGTCATATTCATAATGACTAATATTTCCCTCCTGCATATATTTCCTCAACTTATCAATCTCCTCAGCATGATCTGGATCAAGTAATTGATGGAATTCTCCACGAACTGTATTATCATAACCTGCGTGGTTAATTTCCTTAGGCTTTATATCTTGTATAAAGTCAAACACACGACCACCTACAATATGATCAAATGTCCAATTTTCGGAAGCAGACTTAATAATACACTTCCCTTCAGGAGCTCCCCTTAAGAACTCCGCATCAATAACTTCATCCTTACCCACTGTTTTCACATCACTATTATCGCCATTTAAATCAACGAAATAAATTTTATGACGAGTTGTAAAAATCAACTGGATAGTATCTTGGGAATCATCAACAATTGCTTCCACAATACGTTCACTGACAGTCGTTGGGATTTTACCCACTTCATTATTAGATACCGCATTTACTTCTGAAAGCAACTCGTGAATTTTTGTTGCGTTTTCCTTTGCAAACTTTTCCATGAGTAAAACCCTTTCGTAACTACATTATTTCATGAACAGCAATCCAATACCAATGAGAGCAACCAAAACAATGGCAGCTGCAAAGATCTTTTCATTCTTTGAGAAAATTGCATCGTTAGGAGCATATTGTTTTCTTGCATACATAAACACAGGAATCCCGATTGCATAGATAATGAATGAAATCGTAGTATACTTAATTCCCGCTGAATAGCCCATAAACAACGTCCCAATAATTGCTAACCAACCTACAAAGTGAGCACTCTTACGTGACACTGAAAGTGGATCGTTATGAATATTAAATGTCTTCTCACTAGCACTTGCCCGTACCAGATAAATCATTGAGATGAGGTATGGCGGAACCGTCATAGTACCAACAATTGTCAGCATAGTATTAAACGCATGGCCCGCAAAGTGAGTTGAAATAACAATAAGCTGCATAACAATTGTTGATGCAATAACTGAGAACCACGGAACATTCTTTGAGTTAGTCTTTGCAAACGCTTTAGGGAAAGTCCCATCGGCCGCAGCAGCACGTGGCATTTCAGATAACATAAGTGTCCACGTCAACCAACTGGCTAATACGGCAAATACAACACCGAACGTAATGATAAGACGACCAATCGGTCCAATAACAATTTCCATCAGTGATGCAGAAGATGGGCCTGCCATCCGAGCAATTTGCCCGTAACTTCTTAATCCCAGTGGGAGTAATGAAGCTAGAGCGTACAGCAACAAGCAAAGTAAGAATCCCCACTTAGTGGCAGTACGAACGTCCTTTTGACTACGGGCCTTGTCAGAAAGCACAACTGCACCTTCAACACCACCAAATACCCAGAGAGTCGTCATCATAGTGTTTTTCACTTGAACAGCTAAATTCCCCATATCTTTATCGTGCAAGCTTGGGATAGCTTGATTTGCAAAAATATTAGTCGTAAAATTGCTAAACTTAAACGCTGCAAACATAGTCACAATAAATGCGATTGTTGAAAATAGCATTACAACAGTCCCCGTAATGTCAACCCAACTAGCATCTTTGATCCCACGTAGAATTAATGCACTCATGACCCACAGGATAACGGTACCACCGATAAGTGAAGGGATATTATTCCCACCTGTAAAGGTACCTGGCCAAAAAGCATTCAAAGTTGACATCAGCAGAACTGAGTAAGTGACGTTTGCAAAACATTCACAAATCCAGTATCCCCAGCTAACGAAGAACCCTGTGAAACGGCCAAAACCATCTTCGGCATATTTATAAAGTCCAGTTGTATATTCAGGTCTAATTTCAGACAACGTCATGAATGAACGAACGATGAACCACATAATGATCCCCGTTACTACCCACGCAAGAACTTGTCCAACCATACCTGCATTAAAGGCCATATTTTGCGGAAGGTCATAGATACCCCCACCAACCATAGCTGATAAGACAAAGGCAATTAAACCAATAACACCAACTGTCTCTTTCGATTCAACTTTATGTGAATCGCCAGAATTTTTTTCATCCATAACTTACTGGCTTCCTTCCTGCATAAAAAGATATGAGAGGCTAAATTTAGCCTCTCTATCTTTTCTTATTACTCACTGTTATAAGAACATGAATTTAGTACTTAACGTTGTGTTCCTTAACAAGTGACTTGTAGTTCATCTTTTCTAACCATTCTGGTAAGGATAATTGTTCCATAATTTCCATATCCTTATCAGGAGTTAAGATAGAACCACCAGGAATTGAGTCGACAGGCATAGAAATGTATGGTGCAACTGTAATGGCATTACCAATTTGGCCTGGCTTCATCATTGTGTGTGCAAAACCAATCCATGAACCCTTGAATGCAGTATTAGCATCTTCACCACATTCAGCAATTGATTTAGCAATTGCCTTACGACGAGTATCCAAAAATGCAATTAATTCATCTTCGTTTGGAGTTTCCCAAACACCAGCATCTTCAATAAACATGTTGGAGTCTTTAGTAGGATCCTTTGCAAAAGAAATAGCAATAGCGGACCAAACGCCATAGCCTTGACCTGGCTTCATTTCAGCATCATTCTTTGGACGTTCTGCCGTAACACCTTTGTTAGCACAAACAATAAAACTACCTGGTGCTGGATAGTGACGACGTTCATTGTTCATACCAAAGTATTCAACCAATGAGTCTTGCAATGGCTTTGCATCATAAATAGGTAATTCACTACCATCCCATTGTTTTTCAGTAAACAATGGCTTTGCAGTGTCTACTTCAGGGTTCTTTAACAAATCATAACCAATAACATGGCCTTGAGGACCCGTGAAACTAGAAGCAGTGGTCATGTTAATTTGACCAATATATGCATTCTTCGTTTCAGCACGATCATATGAAACAATTCCATCAAGCACGTCATCGTCGGTCTTGTCCCGAACACCGGCGTCAACTTTAAGCCCTGCAACATACCCATTACCAATATTACCTGGCTCCATATAACCACGTGAATATTGCTTGTAGGTATTGATAGAAATTCTGTCGATCCCAAGTTTGTTTAATTTAACATCTAAATCTGCCATGATGTTACCTCCTAGCTATTTGTATGTAACAGAAGAGGAAGCGCTTTCCTTTTGTACGTACTCAAGTTAACAAACCTACAAAGTCATGTCAATAGCCGCTGAAAGTTAATACCCTGACTTTCTTCAGGGATAATTAAAATGGTCTCATTTTCATTAAAAAACGAAAAAAAAGAGACCAGTGCTATGGATACACTGATCCCTTTTATAATCTTGGGCCAAGTCAATACTTTTCTCAGCAAATCAAAATCCGATTTTTCTCTTAAAAACACCGTCACTACTCGCTAGCACTTCCTGGCAAATGTTGTTTGAAATCATTTCAATATAGATCAGTGGGACAACCGATTTACATGAAAATGTTTTCATTTACTTAATTCTCCAGCTAGGAAAAATGAGAAAAAGTAATTAGACATTCAAAATATTAAATTTCAAACAGATTGACGAATCAAACATTTTTCAAGAGATATTCAGATACGTTACATACAAATAGCTAGAATTTGATCAACATTTGAGAACAAATTTAATGTATCACTCAGGCTCCAAGAACTTTAAGCAACAAACCAATTTTCTCATGCTAATTAAATCGACCGTCATATTAGTAGATTGTAATCTTATTAGTTCAGACAAAGATTTCATAATCATTCTCCTAAATTAAAACAAAAACCTCCCAACACGCTTTAAGCGTATCGGGAGGACGATGTAATTCGCGGTTCCACCTCTATTTGCACTAGTCTCACAACTAATACCTCAGTGAGTTAAAAACTCAAAATGTTAACGGAATTAATCCGTATGCCTCTACTAAGTCAGCTTGACTTTTCGAAACATAAGCTCACAGCTGTGTTCGTTTCAACTTCCTGTCTTTCACCACTAACAGGTCTCTAAGGATTACGTTGTAACTACTCATGCCGTTCATCGCAGTCTTAATATCAACTTTTATACTATACATCATAGCACACTAAATTCATTTGTCAACGAAAAAGGTAAGCCTTTTCATAGGCTATCTTATGCACTTTCAAATTACTTCCATTTTGACCACCAACTGCGAGATTAATCTGCTTCAGACAGACGTATCACTTTAGAAGCTGTACCGCATTCGACTTCAATTCATCAATACTTGTATTAATCTCTTCATCACTATCAAACTTATTAACTGTTACCTTACCACTTTGAACTTCATTACTACCTAACACAATGTAATATTTAGCATTCTGCCGGTTTGCTTCTTTAATCTGTGTAGATAATTTGACTCCTTCATAATCTTTATCTACTTTGAGTCCTTGCATCCGTAAGTCGTGCATAAGCTTAAATGCTAAATCATTACCTTTGTCATCAGCTGACGTAATAAATACATCTAGTCCTGTCTCATCTGAAAAGTCCGGATTTTCCTGTTGCATCAGCAAAATCAGACGTTCAACACCTAAACCAAAGCCAATACCGCCGCCTTCAGGACCGCCTAATTCTTTCATAAGGCCATTGTATCTACCACCTGCACAAACAGTGGTGTATTTTCCACCGAAGGCTTTTGAATCAGACATGATTTCAAAAATAGTGTGTGTGTAGTAATCCAGCCCGCGGACCATAGAACTGTCAACTTCATACTTAATCCCTAACTCATCCAACAATCTCTTAACATCCTCAAAATATTTACTAGAATAGTCATCTAAATAATCGAGAATCGATGGTGCCTTTTCAACAATCTTTTGATCTGTTTCATCTTTACTGTCTAAAACTCGAAGAGGATTCTTATACAATCTCTCTTGAGAATCTGGACTCAACTTTTCATAAAAAGGCTTCAGGTAATCAATTAATGCTTGGCGATAGCTATCTCGTGTTGCATCATTACCCAATGAGTTAATAACCAATTTAACATTACTTACACCATAATTTTTAAATAGGTTCAACGCCATGTCAATAACTTCAACGTCCACTTGTGGACTCTCACTGTTCAAAGCTTCCACACCAATTTGGTGGAATTCACGTTGACGTCCAGATTGTGGACGTTCATACCTAAACATAGGTCCCATGTAATAAACCTTATATGGCTTTGGAAATTCTGGCCCATATAATTTATTTTCGTTATAAGCCCGAACCACCCCAGCAGTTCCTTCTGGACGTAACGTAATACGCCGGCCGCCTTTATCTTCAAAGTCATACATTTCCTTAGTGACAATATCGGAAGTATCACCAACACTACGTACAAAAACATCGTACGACTCAAACATTGGTGTGCGAATTCCTTGATAACCATATTGTGAAAACACTCTGCGAGCTGTACCTTCAATTTTTTGCCAAGTTTTTACTTCGCTAGGTAAAATGTCAACAGTTCCTTTTGGTTTTTGAAATGACATATAAAACTACCACCTTTATTTTTTATTTTTGACTTATGATTTATTTAATGTATCCGTAATGCCAGTGTTGACACCGTAAAAGACTTTCCATACACAAATACCTCCAAGTAATAAAAAACTCCTAAGGTAACTAAATACCTTAGGAGGGCGAATATCGCGGTTCCACCTCTAACTCGTAGTTGCTTCACAACAACTACCTCAGAGAGTTCAAACATCAAACTCAAGAACAATAACGAGTCCCAACCGTATATTTCTACTAAAATTCAAAATATAAGCTCATGGAGGTGTAAACACCTATTCCACCATTTCAGCAACCGGTGGTCTCTGTCAAAATTCAGGCATTCTTATTTCCAATCTCAGCTTATGAGATATTAGTTAGATTCTAACGCTGTTTTCTAATCTGTCAAGTATAAACATCAAAATAACTTTCAACCGTCTTCAGTGTACCATATATTTAGCTTGTTTCAATTATCCCATCATTAATTATTTCCGGCGTCGTTTCCGCCGCTTCTTTTGGCTGTACTTGATCTGTTTGATGTGCTTTTTGTGCGTGAGCTGTCGGTCGGTCGTGAAGAGTTCCCGACTGGTCGTGGGGTGCGCCCGCAGGTAGGCTTGCGTGAAGGCATCGACGGCCTTGGTATCAGTGGTGTCGACGTTTTCCGCTTGCATGGCCTTGGTCAAGTCTTCGAAAAAGCTCTCCAACTTGGGATCGTACATGGTGACCAACGCGGTGTGGTGTTCACTGACCCACTTCTCCAGGTCGGCGGCCGCTGGCAAGGCTCGTTGCGTGTCCAGGTATTCGAACAAGGTGGTCAGGGCAAAGGGGACCAAATTAAACAGTGCCGGCACTCGGTCGGCCTCATCCAGCAAGTGGGTGAACGGTCCGAACATGATTTCGCTCAACGTGGCCGCATCCCAGTCCTGGGGCTGCTTGCCCTTGCCAGTGATCATGAGCTCCGCGGTCGTGTGCACAATGGTCACGAAGTTTTGCAAATCTTGTTGCGACAAATTGGCCACGTCAGCTTGGTCGGTCATGGCTTGGACCCACTGCTCAACCTGGGCAACGACGCCCTCATAGGCCGTTTGTTCGCTAGCCGCATCCGCGTGTTTTTCGACCAGCGTCGGCCGCGCCGTCTTCAACGCAGCCGTCAACGCGGCGAGGTTAGGGAGCTGCTGGGCCTTGAAATAGGCCGTCAGCACCGGAACAACCGCCACAAAATACAGGTGCGGCTGATCAACCATCGTTGGCAAGGCGGCCAAGGTTGCGGCCACCTGTTGCGGCGTCCAATCTCCCTGAGCCATATTGACCGTTTCCCGAACGTGCAAAACGTCCGCCAAAATGTCGGCAGCGTATTTTTGCTGATTAGCCGATAATGAAGCCAATCGTTGCGGCGTCAGGAATTCTGCCGGCGTCAACGATTGGGCAGTTGAATCTGATTGTTCCATTACTTTCATTCCCCTATCTTGAAGTGTTCACCGTCTATTATAGAGAAATTCCTTAAGAAAAAGCAAATCCGCCTAATTTCAGTCTAAAATTCAAGACAAATCCGGCAAAGTCGGTTATATTTGAGGTTCGGAGACTATCGAAAAGGAGTATCACCATGGCAGATGAAGTTGTAATTGTAAGTGCGGTGCGGACCCCCATTGGCAAATTCGGGCGGAGTTTGCGCGGGTTATCGGCCGTTGAACTGGGCACCATCGCAGCCCAGGCTGCCGTAAAGCGGAGTGGCCTTGCGCCAACCGCGATTCAACAAACAATTTTTGGCACGGTCTTGCAAGCTGGTTTGGGCCAAAACGTGGCGCGCCAAATCGAGCTCAACGCCGGTCTTCCGGTCACCAGTACCGCGATGACCATCAATCAGGTCTGCGGGTCGAGCCTCAAGGCCATCCGCCTGGGCCAAAGCGCCATTCTCATGGGCGACGCCGACGCCGTGCTGGTGGGCGGCACCGAGAGCATGAGCAACGCCCCCTTCTTAAACAACGATATTCGCTGGGGACAAAAATTGGGGCACACCACGCTGGTCGATAGTTTGGCCAACGATGGACTGACCGATGCCTTTGGCGGCGAGGCCATGGGCATTACCGCGGAAAACGTGGCCGCCAAATACCACGTGTCGCGCGCCGAACAGGACGCCTTTGCCCTGCGTTCCCAACAAAACGCCACCCATGCCCAAGCAACGGACCGGTTTGCGGCAGAAATTGTTCCCGTGACCGTTGGCGAGACCACCGTGACGGCCGATGAAGCCGTGCGGTCAACCACCTCACTAGACCAATTGGCCAAATTAAAGCCGGCATTCAAGGCCAACGGCACGGTCACGGCCGGTAACGCGGCGGGGCTAAACGACGGGGCGGCCGCCATGGTCCTCATGCGCAAGTCGGCAGCTCAAGCGGCCCACATCCCTTACCTAGCCACGTTGCGTAGCTACCAAGAAGTGGGCATCGACCCCGCCGTGATGGGTTATGCGCCGGTCACGGCCATTCAGGGCGCCTTGGGGCAAGCCGGGCTAACGGTGAACGACATTGACCGTTTCGAGATCAATGAAGCCTTCGCCGCGCAGTCCGTCGCCATCGCCCGCGACCTCGCCATCCCCGCCGACAAGCTCAACGTCAATGGTGGCAGTATCGCCCTGGGCCATCCCCTGGGCGCATCGGGCACCCGCATCGTGGTCACCTTGCTTCACGAACTGCTGCGCACCGATTTGCACCGGGGACTGGCTGCCATGTGTATCGGCGGCGGTATGGGCATTGCTCTGACCATCGAACGTGATTAGGCGCGGCGTCCCCCACATTTCTGGTATAATAGCGATAACACTTCACGATAAGGGGCGCACGCGATGTTAACCACAGACTTCGATGTTAAGTTAAAACTGATCCTCATGTTGGTCGTCGGCCTAATCGTCCTCGCTAGCATCATCGGCTGGCTGTTCCACCATGACCGCCACTACACCCGATACTTCACCGGGGTGCTGGCCGTCATGGTCGTTCAGGTCTTTATCTTAGTTTCGCTTTTCTTAATTCATCAATAATCTAAAAACGAGGACGAATCGTCATGGCGGCGATTCGTCCTCGTTTTTGCGTTATTCTGGTAAATTTTGAATCTGCTTTTTCGGTACTGCCAGCAGGTCCCCACTCGCTAACAAGTAGAGGTACTGGCCGACAATCGGCTTGCCCGTCATCTGGGTCAAGGCCGCGGCGTACAAATTCACCTGCCCGCCATACCTGTCGAGCAACTTGGCTGCGCTTTGTGCCTTGGCCGCCAGGTTGACGTGGTCAGTCTTGTAGTCAAACAAGATCACCCCGGTCGGTGTTTCCAAATACCCATCCACGATCCCGTGGACCAGCACCTGCGAATCGGCCTCCTTAAAATCACGGAACAGGCTGCGCGCCGGCATCAACAGTGAAAATGGCACTTCCCGGTGTAACTCGTCCGGTGCCGCCAAGATCTGCTGGCCCAACTCACTGGCATAGAATCGCAGAATGGCTTCCGGTTGGATGCGTTGCGCGACTTCTGTGGTCAGCACCTGATCGGCCACCAATTGGTCAATCACGGCTTGAACACTTGCCGCAGTTGGCGCGACGCTCACGTCGAGTTTTTGTAAGACCAAATGCGTGGCGCTTCCAATTTCGGTAGGCAACGGTTCGCGCACCGTTTGGAGAAATTCCGGGCGGGCAAAGTCATGCGTCACAAACCGATGGCCCGTTTGCCCTGCGGCGCTGGCTTGGTACTCGCCAATCGTGGCGTTATCGGGGTCTTCAAACAGGCGCTTAGCCTCCGAGACGGATTGGTAGGCCGTGGTCACGGTCGCCGCCTGGTGCGGGTAGCGGAAGTCCATGATGTGCTGCAACTGCTCGCCGTTGACTGCACCCGGCGAGACCTGCGCGGCGGATTCACTGTTGGTCTTCAACCAATCGACGGCGGCCGCGTTCACGTCCGCAGCCGGGGCCAGCTCATTAGCCGTCGCAAAGGTCACCTGGAAGTTAGCGGGGTCGCCGGCCAAGCCGGAGAACGTCGCCGTTCCCTGCCGCAGGTCGTCGGGGAATTTGCCGTCTCTGACCAGACACATGCCGATCCAATCTAAGTAATTGGCGACCTTGCTCTTTTCCCGCAAGGTGGCGTTTAAGACCAAGTCAGGACTCTGATAGGCCTGTTCCCAGGCGGTGATGGCCTCGGCTTGCGTCTTATGGGACCCCACGATGTACAGGCGTGATTCGGCTCGGGTCAAGGCCACGTACAGCTTCCGCATTTCCTCGGCGAGGCTGGCCCGCGAAATGGCTTGGGCAGTGACCAGCTTCTGCAGGCTCGGCGTTTTGACCCGACTGTCGGGATCCAGGTAGTCAATGCCGATACCACGGCGACCACTCATGACGTAATTGCCCTGTTGGTCTTGCTTGTTGAATTCGCGTGAGGCATCCATGATGAAGACGACGGGGAATTCCAACCCCTTACTGCCGTGGATCGTCATGACCGACACGGCATCCGTTGCCGATTGGACGGGTGCTCCAGCCAAGTCAGCTTCGCGTTCCTGGAGTCGTTCGACGAAGCGCACGAATTGGAAGAGACCCTTGAAACTGCTCTTTTCGTAGCTCTGCGCCCGTTCATACAGCGCGTGCAAGTTGGCCTGACGCTGTTCGCCGGCCGGCATCCCCCCGACGTAGTCCAAGAAACCCGTGTCCTGGTAGATTCGCCAGATCAACGTCACGAGTTCATTTTGCTGAGCCACGTCACGGAAGGTCTGGAGTTGTTCCAAGAAGTGGCTGATCTTGTTGTACACATTCAGCTGAAAATCACTGGCTGTCGTGGCCGTAAAGGTCCGCTGATAGTGCAACAGGGCCTGGTAGTAGTCGCCGGTCTTCTGATTGATCCGTAATTGGGCGAGCTCATTTTCATTCAGGCCGACGATAGGCGAGCGGAGGACCGCCGCCAACGGGATATCCTGATACGGGTTGTCGATGATCTTTAACAGCGCCATCATGATCTGAATCTCGGTGGTCTTGAAGTAATTTTGCGCATCGTTGACCACGACCGGAATCCCCAGCCGTCGCAACTCATCGGTGATGATCAGGTTATTGGTTCGCGTCGGCGTCAACAGGGTGATGTCACCGTACGAGATTGGCCGCACCTTTTTTTCATCGCGGTCATAAAATGGCGTCTTGGCGCCCACCAATTCCTGAATCTTCTTCCCCACCAATAGGACTTCGCCTTGATGCTTGTTGTCCACCTGAAAAGTGGCGTCGACCGGCTCGCCATCCGTGGCTGCGGCCTCATCCCCTTCGGTCAAATAGACCAACAACTCGGCCGTACTGGTCACATCGGGTGCCTGGTCATCGTAGTAGGTGGCGCCATATTTCAACTGGGCCGACCCGGTATAGGCGATCTCACCCAATTCCCGGTCCATCAGCTGTTTAAAGATCAAATTGGTAAAGTCATCCACGTTGCGCATCGAACGGAAATTTTCGGCCAAGACGATCAGCTGCCCATCGTCACTGTCCGTGGCGTAACGGTCGGTCTTGTCCATGAACAGGGTCGGGTCGGCCTGCCGGAACCGATAAATCGACTGCTTGACGTCGCCCACCATAAACAGGTTTCCGTGGGGCGCCGGCCGGGCGATGGCCGTTAAGATGGCCTCTTGTAAGCCGTTGGTATCCTGGTACTCATCGACCATGATCTCTTGATATTGGTCGCGCAACTGCGCCGCCACCTGCCGGGATTGGTCAGTGTCACTGGTCAAGATCTCCAGCGCTGCATGTTCAATGTCGGCAAAGTCCAAAACGTGCCGCCGCTGCTTTTCCTGGCGGTAGGCGTCTCGAAAGGCCGTCACGACCCGGGCCAATTCGCCGACCAGTTCCCCGGACTTGGCGATGGTCGTTAGGGCCTGCTCTTCCGTTTGCAGCAAGTAAGATGTCTGTAATGCCGCTAACTGCTTACGGGCCGGGTCATAGTACGTGGTCTTGAGCTCGTTATAAATGGGATAGTCTTCATTATTCTTGCGAATGGCCGGCATCCGTCCCCAGGCAAAGTTTTGAATCGCCGCGCGCAACGCGTTCCAGCTATCGCCATCGACCAGATCTTGAATCTCTTGCAACTGGCCGAGCAGCGGTTCCAAGTGGTCCTGTTGCTTGGTCAGGTTGGCCTGAACGGCGAGCTGGCGGGCACTGGTCAGGTCGGCTTTGACCTGTTGCAGTTGCTCGGTAAATAGCGGCTTGACCCGTTGCTGATAAAAGGTCGTGCCGGTCAGGTGGTCGCTGTCCAACTGGTAAGGTTGGGGCAAGGCCGCTAGCCAGGCCGCGGGATCCGGTGTTGCGTTGGCAAACGTATAGGTCTGTTGGACCAAGTCGGCCAACCCCTGATCGTTCCGGTCTCCCGAGAAGTTCTCAGTCAGCCGCGCAAATAGCCCCGAGTCATCATCGGCATAGAGTTGTTCCCGCAGGTCGGCCCAGACCTCGTCACGCAGCAATGCGTTTTCCGTTTCGTCCGCCAGCAACCGAAAGACCGGATCCTGGTCGATGACGTAGTAGTAATGCTGCAGAATGCGCAGACAAAAGGCATCTAGCGTACTGATATCAGCGACCGGCAGCTGGTTGAGTTGCCGGAGATAAAATTGTTGCTGCTCGCTGTTGCCTTGATTGGCCGCTAGTTCCTTGCGCATCTCGGTTTGAATACGGTCGCGCATTTCCGCTGCGGCGGCCTTGGTGAAGGTTACGATCAGAATGTGGTCGATCCCCATCCCCGCCTTGAGGTGTTCGATCACCCGTTGGACCAGCACCCGGGTCTTCCCGGAACCGGCCGAAGCGGAGACCAACAGGTTGTTGCCCGTCTGGAAAATGGCTTGGTGTTGGCTTTTGGTATAGTTAAATTTCGTGCTCATCGGGGCCCTCCTGTCCTTGTTCTGCCTTGATTTTGGCCATGACGTCGGCCTTCTTCAACGACGCGAGATCGCGGTAGTTATTTTCCTTGAGTAACGGGTCAAACTGCATGATCGACTTGTACGGCGAGTATTGCAGGGCCGTGCGACTCTGTTGGCGGTACGGCGCCAGATCCACGTGACCATCGAAAATTTCCGTGGCTGCGCGCTTGATCAGCCGTTCCGTGTGCGCCAGTAGTAATTTCAACTCGGCGGGGTTCACCAGCAACTTGCCGTATGAACTGATGCCCTTCTTGGTCTTCCGCAAGCCGCGGAACAGCAAGGAACTACCGGTGAAGTCCGGGTCGGCAAACAGCGTATCCAAGTTCGTCAACAGATCCGGGTCATCCAACAAGAGGCCTTGGTACTGTTCGGCCTTCAGTAAGGCATCCCCCAGGTCCGTGCCCAACACGTCGGCCGCCTTTAAAATTGGATTTTGCAAATGCAGGTAGACGGCCCCCGCCAGTTCGGCATCTTTGGCTGTCACGTTGTCCAAGAGTTCCGGCATGTTTTTTTGCACGGCATCCAGGTACGTCAGCATTTGCATGGCCTGGCCGTAGTAAGCGTCTTGGTAGCTGAACTTGTGCTCCGAACTCTTGTAATCCACGATCCCCAAGTAGGTCTTGTCGTTGACCTGCATGGCATCCAGTCGGTCGATTCGTCCGCGGACCGTGACCTGGCGCTGGTTGCCCACGTCAAAGGACAGCGCCGCCAAGCCGTGTTCATCACCCAGCCCAAACTGCACCTCGGTGCGCTTGGGCCGAAACTTGGTGCGCTTGCTTTGTTCCTGTAGGGTCGACGCCATTCGCCGCATGGTCTTGATCAATTGCCCCCGAATGTAAGTCATCCGGTGCGAGCTCTCCAGGATGGCAAACTGCGGATTGGCCGTCGTGTCGAGGATCTTGGCAATCACCTCGTCCGTCATTTCGCGCAGTTGCTGGTCATCCATCTCGGCTAAATCGAGATGCTGGCGGTTCACCAGCTTCATCAGCCCGTCTAAGGTCGCGTGGAAGAACTCCCCGGTGCTGGCCGGGGACAGCTCAAACACGTCGCGTTCCTGCAGTTTCAAGCCGTATTTGAGATAGTAAGCGTACGGGTTGGCGTAGTATTCCTCCAGCTTAGAAATGGAGGTGTTGATCTTATTGCCGTACAGCTGAGTCACAATGTCTGGCGTCAGCGGCGTCGGGACGTTGCGGTAGCTGAGACTACCCAGTAACTTGGTCGTCAGCTCCCCGTAATTGGGGTCCGCGCGCAACAGATGCAACACGTACAACCAGGCATTCGACAGCGGCTTTTCGCGTAACTGGCTGTCGTGACCAGCCTGGACCAAGTGGCGCAGGGTCGTCCGCCGCGTACCGATGAACGGCAGAATGTCGTCGTCTTCGGCCTGCGGTGTGGCCGCCGCAATCTGGGTCGGTAGCTGGAAATAGTCCCGAATCCGCGCCACGTACGGCGAGATCTGCAGGCCGTTGTGGTCCGCATCGCTGGTGACCGGGTAACTGAAGATCAGCTGCTCGCTGCCACTCAAAAAGGCTAGGTAGTTCAAGTAGGGTTCACCGGCCAATTGGGTGGCGGCATCGTCGCGCAGGTAGCTATTTTCATCGACCTGCTGGAGCTGTTCGCTCAGGTCCTGGCGGTCATTGTCCGCTAGTAGCGTGGTCGGGACCTGATCATCCGGCATGGCGTCGGCCGTGGCCCCCATCAGGAAGGTGATCTTGCGGTTGTTGGCCTGCACGATCCCACTTTCAGAAATCGTGACCTGATCCAGTGTCGAAGGAATCTGGTTGAACTTGGCACCCGCAAAACCAGCCTGCAGGAGCGCCTGAAAGTCGGCCTGGTCGAAGGATGTGTCCCCTAAGATCGTGTGGAACTCGTCTAAGATTTGGCAGAAGGTCCCCCAGGTCTGTTCGGGCTGCCCCGCTTTGACCAGGTCTCCGGCATCAATGGCTTGGTCCCGCCAAGCCATCAAGCGGTCGGCAACACCGGCATTGGCCAAGAATTGGTAAAGCACGGCGACGGCCTCAGTATAGGTCTTGGCCTGCTTGAGGTGGGCAAAAAACGGCGGCAGGGTCTGTTTGACAAAATGCCGGATCACGTTGATCTGCGCGGTCGTTTGCTGGTCCTTAGTGGTCTGTACCCCGCCATCCCCATCGGCAAAGCGGTTGAAGACCCAGTCGGCTTCTTGCGTCCAGCGGTGTTGGCCCTCGTAGCCATTCTTTAAGACCAGGTTTTCGGTCAGCGCCAAGGCTTGCCGATAGGCTGGTAGCGCCATCGGTTGGCCGTTTTCTTGTTTGGGCAGGAGCAGTTCGGATTTCAAGACCCGAAAGACGTCGGCGTAGCGGTAATTCTTGCGCTGCACGTCAAACAGGGCGTTGAGCAACTCAACAAAGGGGTGATCAGCCATTTGCACATCGGCGTCGTCAAAATACGGGATAGCCTGTGCCTGAAAAATGGGCGCGATCACGGTTTGATAGGCGTCCAAATGCCGGGCCAACACTAAGAAGTCTTGGTACCGGTACTTGCCGGTCGCCACTAGCTGACGAATCTGCGTCGCCACGCGCGAGACCTCGACGTAGCGGTTGTCGGCCTGGACGATCTGAATATTTTGCGGCGTTGTGGCGGCGTGGGCCGGTAAGGGCGTCAGCGTGTTGCTGGCTTGCCAGTAGTCATCGAGTGCCTGGAGGTCCGCCGACACCCGCGCGGATTTAGCCCGACCGTCGACCAATACCCGCACGTGGTTGGCCTGCGCCACCGCGTACAATTGGTGGTAGGTCTTGGCTGATTGAAAGAACAGGTTGGTCGGATCGGGCAAATCTTGCGGGTAGGCCTTATCCAGGTTCAAGGCCACCGTCACGCTAGCCGCCTGTTGAATCAAAACGGCAACCAGCTGGCGTTCCTGGGCACTCAGCTGGGAGAAGCCCTCTAAGTAAAAATGCGCGTGGCTGAGGTCGACGCGTTGGGTCAAATAATCGGCCAGCTGATTCAGCAGGTCGGTGTTTTCAATGTATTTGCCCACCATCTGGGTTTCAAAGGCGTCATAGATGATCATCAGATCGTGCAGCTTGGCCTGCAGATCGGCGTTGGTGCTGGGCAGCTGGTCGATGGCACTCATCAGATCCGCGGCCGTGACTTGGCCGACCTTGAATTCGGCCAGCTGGGTCGTCAACTGACTGACAAAGCCGGGCCGGTCCACTTCCCCCCGGAAAATGGTCAGCTCGTCGGCATGGCTTTGGATGATCTGATAGATCAACATGTTGAGCCCCGCCGTGGAGATCCGTGGCAACTGATAGACCGGTTCATTTTTCATGAAAAACCAGGCTAACCGGGTAAATGAAAAGACCTGGACCTGCGTCTGAGCAAACAGCGGCTGGTCCGGCGCCAACTGGGCCTTTAACGCGGCCAAGACGTCGACTTCTGTTTCAAACTTGATATGGTTCGGCACCAAATAGTAGCCCTGATCAGCGGGCTGGTCGCTCACCTGTTGCGCGAGGGCCGTGACCATGGGCGTCCGGTGATCCTGTCCGGCGCTGCCCAAAATAAATTGTAAACTCATCAGCCATCCTCCAATTTCGTAGTCGTCTTAGTTGATTATATTCTAGCATATCCAGCAGTAAAAGCGAACAAATGTTTGCCGTAGATTTCGTGATAATGGACAACTTTACGGGCCATTTTTCTGAAAGCGTGCTACACTGAATTATAATATTAAAAAATGGTGAGAAAGCGAGTGGGTAGTTTATGAAAGATAGTGCAGCAGTGCAGATTTTACAAGACTTAGTCAGCATTAATTCCGTCAACGGCAACGAGGAAGCCGTCGCGACCTATATTCAGCAGCTCTTTGCCGAACACGGCATTTCCGCCAAGCTGATTCCGTACGCTCCGGGCCGTAGCAACGTGGTGGCTGAAATCGGGGACCCCACCAGCGACAACGTCTTTGCGTTGGCCGGTCACTTGGACACCGTGGCCACCGGCGATTTGGCCGACTGGCAGTTCGACCCGTTTAGCGCCCACATCGCCGACAATGCCCTGTACGGTCGGGGGGCAGCGGACATGAAGAGCGGGCTCGCCGGCATGCTGATCACCTTCATCGACCTGGCCGATGCCCACGTTAAGCTCAACGGCCGCCTGCGCTTCATCGGGACCGTCGGCGAAGAAAACGGCGCCATGGGCTCCCGGATGTTGACCGAACAAGGCTATGCTGATGATCTGTCCGGCATGGTCATTGGGGAACCGACCGGCGGCAACCTGGTTTATGCGCACAACGGCTCACTGAACTACCACGTTTATTCACGCGGGGTCGGCGCCCACAGCTCCATGCCTGAAAAAGGCGTCAACGCCATTACGAATTTAATTAAATACGTGACCGCCGAAGCCACCGAATTTGACGATGCACCGGTCAGCCCCGAACTCGGGCCGCTGGTCCACAGCGTGACGGTCTTCAACGGTGGCGAACAGGTCAACAGCATCCCCGCCAAGGCCGAACTCCAAGGTAACATCCGGCCGATTCCGGAATTCGACAACGCCGCGGTCATTCAGCGACTCAACGAGACTGTCGATCGTCTCAACCAAGAAGACGGCGTGGACCTGACGCTACACGTGGACTACAGTTTCAAACCCATCATCAGCGCGCAGGATTCGCCACTCGTCAAGACCACCAAAGCCATCGCTGACGCCGAATTCGGCCACCCCATCGACCTGCAAGTGATCCATGGCGCCACCGACGCATCGGAATTCACCAAGTCCGCCAACGCCTTCCCCGTCATCGTTTACGGGGCCGGCAAATGGTACGACGCCCACTCACTCAACGAATCCGTTGACCTGGACGAGTTCCACCACGTCCAACACGTTTACGAACAGCTGGTCAAGCAACTGCTGGCTTAAGCTAGCTGAATAAAAAACGATTAGTCTCACGGGAAAATGTTCCACGTGAAACTAATCGTTTTTTTATTTACCGACAATGCGCGAATCGTGCGCGCCAAAGTACTGCAACCCGGGCAACGCCTGATTGTTCAGTAATTCGCTGACCGTGACTAATTTGTAGCCTTTGGCCTTCAGTCGTTTGATAATGGTTGGTACCGCGGCGACGGATTGCTTGTGAACATCATGCATCAAAATGATGTCGCCTCCACGCGTGTCTTTCATGACTTCCTTAATATCCTTTTGAGCGTTTAGGTAAGCCCAGTCGCGTGAATCCACCGACCACCGAATGATCGGTTGCTGGATCTTGCGACCTTCCGCGGCGGTAATGCTGCCGTATGGTGGCCGAACGTATTGTGGCAAGGTCTTCGTGGCCTGATAAATGGCCTGGTTGGTCCGCATGACCTGTTGGGCCGTCTTCTTAGTCCCAATGCTGCCAAAGTTCGGGTGATTCCAGGAATGGTTCGCTAACTCATTGCCATTTGCCAAAACGGCGCGGGCAATCTTCGGATAGCGTTTGACACTCTGCCCCACCTCAAAGAACGTGGCGTGCACGTGGGCCTTCTTCAACGTCTTCAACAGGCGCGGCGTCAGGGTCTTGTCCGGACCATCGTCAAAGGTCAAAGCCACCATCTTCTTGGTATTCACCTTCTGGGTACGATTGGCCTTTGGTAAGTACTGATTGACGATCTTGCCCGTTAACGCGCTGTAGGGCACCGTCACGTGGGTCAGCTTAAAGCTATTCTTCAACAGTGGCATCCGCAGCCCCTGCTTCGCCAAGCCCGCTTTCTTGGTCATATGTGTGGGCAATTTCACCTGATAGACAGCCGGCACGCGGCTACTCTTGGCCTTAGTAGTCTGTAAAATGGCTTGGCGCGCCGCCTCGCGGACGGCCGCCAGCCGATGGGTATTGTGTTTGGTCAGCTGACCATACGTCACCATTTTGATCGTCGTGGTGGGTTTTGCCTTTGCTGGGGCCCCGACTGGCGCGGATCCCCAGCCCAGTGCTAGTGCAGCGAAAACTGTCCCCAAAAGCAATTGACAATACCTGTTCATGATCTCCCTCCTCCAAAAAAAGATTGTTTCTCTCTTATTTACCTCTATCTTACCAGTTTTGCCCGGGGCGTAGGGCGTTGATACCAAAATGTCACAAAAAAGGTGCCGGTTAGTTTGGTAACCGACACTTGCTGACTTTATTACCGTTTTAATCGCCTGCTTAAATGCTGTGTGCCATTAATCTTTCGTGAGCGAATTGGTCAAACCACTGGTAATATAACCGCCCCGTCCCTAACAAAAGAGAGCGGAACCGGCTGTTTCTTGGCGCACGTTTCAGCTATGTAAAGGTGACGCGAAGAGTCTGGGCAGTTTTGTCCCAGATTCCTAACAAAAAGGCGACCAACTCGCGCTAGTCGTCTTCGTCATCCTCGGGAGGATTAATGGTTTGATGATTTTCTTGTAGCACCGCATTCGTGTAATGCTCCAGGTCGGCCAAGATGGTCGCGCTATCGCCTTGCTGTTGGGCCGCCAGGTTTTCAGCGACTGCCCAGCGCGCTAACGTGGGCGTGATGGGCACGATGTCTTGCACGATGGTCATGTCGGAATCATCTTGATGCTGTTCTTGAATCGTTCGGAAACTTTCAATGTCCGTGATGAGGCGCAGGACTTTACCAGTCGCCCGTTCCACGGACTTAAAAATAACGAAGTGGGCGCGCTGATTAGCTTCGTCCATGCGCGCACGAATCGCTTCTAATTGGTCTTGATCAATATTAATTGCCACTGCTTTCACCCCACTGTCCTTATTTTAACAAACATTCTCGCAGGCCACGATAGAATTTACCAGTTTTTTGGCAAACTTAATTTGTTTTAGCAAATGGCTAGCGACTGGTAGTCCGCGCCGCCAACCGTCATCAGCTTAACGGCAACCTGGGCCACTGTTTCACGTGGAACAGTACCCGCGGGGACGGCCGCGCCTTCCTTGATGATCTGTGGCGCCCGGTTTGCCTCATCGCTTAACGTCACCGGCCGCAAGATGGTATACGGAAATTCCGCCTCGTCCACTAATTTGGCAGCATAACGCTGCTGATTCAGGTACTCCTTGACGTCGGTGATCTCTGGGTAGACCAGGTCGCCGGTCACCTCTTGGTCGACGCCCGCCGTACTCAACATGACAAAACGCGTCAACGTCAGACGCTGGTGGTATTGGGCGTCAAACAGTGCCTCAAATGCCAGGTCCACGTCCATGCCGCTCAACGCCGAGAAGACCACGGGTTGGTCTTGCAAGGCCGGGCCGTAAGTGGCCTCCTGGGTCAAATCACCGTTCAACACCGTGACCTGCTGGGCCAATGCAGGCGCCACCGTGTCTTTAGGGCCACACAGCACCCGCACCGTGGCGTCGGCCTGGCTGGCCAATTGTTGGGCGACCAGTTGCCCGAGGGTCGTTGCGCCCACGATTAAGTAAGTTGTCATTTTCACCGCTCCTTTTCCTTGCCTTCCAGTGTACCAGAAAGTGGCGCTGGCTAACACCGGACCAAGTTATTTTTCACGCCTGGAAAAATCCGTTATAATAGGAAATGTATTTGAATCCGGTTTCACAACTTCATTAGGAGGGTCACTGTATGACACACAAACAAGTTACGATTGGTAAAACTGATGTGCAGGCCACGCCACTCGGTCTCGGGACTAACGCGGTCGGCGGCTACAACCTCTTCCCCAATTTAAAAGATGAAGACGGCTTGAACCTGGTCAAGGCCGGGCTGAACAATGGTATCAAATTACTCGATACCGCCTACGTTTACGGCCTGGGCCACTCCGAAGAATTGGTCGGCCAAGCCATGCACGACTTTGACCGCCACAGCTTTGCGCTGGCAACCAAGGGCGCCCAGGACTTTTCGAGCGGCGAACAGGTCATCAATAACGATCCGAAATTTTTGACCGCCCAAGTCGAAGATAGTCTGAAACGCCTCAACACGGACTACCTGGACATCTACTACATTCACTTCCCTGACAAGCAAACGCCCAAGGCCGAAGCGGTCGGTGCCCTACAGCGCTTGCGCGAACAAGGCAAGATCCGTGCAATTGGCCTGTCCAACTTCAGCCTAGACCAGGTCAAGGAAGCCAACGCCGACGGGTACGTGGACGTGGTCGAAGACGAATTTAGCCTGCTGCACCGCGACCATGAAGCCGACCTGATGCCGTACCTCAAGGACCATCAAATCAGCTTTGTGCCGTACTTCCCACTGGCTTCTGGCCTGTTGACCGGGAAATACGACCAAGACGTCACCTTCCCGGCTGACGATATTCGCAGCCAAATCAGCGATTTCCAAGAACCCCGTTACAGCCAGGCCCTCAAGGCCATCGACGCCATTCGGCCGATTGCCGACGCGCACCAAGCCACGGTGGCCCAAACCGTCTTGGCCTGGTACATGCAAGATCCATTGGTCAGCGTCGTCATCCCCGGTGCCAAGCGCGCCGCTCAAGTCGAGGCCAACGCCCAAGCTTTGGACGTGACCCTCAGCGACGCGGAATATCAAACGATCGACACGGCTTTTTCCGGCTTCAAGACCATCACTAGCGGCAAGTCCCTGGCGGATCCGGATTAAGTTCCAAGAGGGAGACCGCAGGCACTTAGTCGGCGAGCATCAAGGCTGACTGCCTGCGGACACCCGTTTCAACTAGCTAACTGTTCATCACCCAAGAGTCTGGGAATTCTCCCCGGCTCTTTTTTTGCGTGCCAGCAGTCCACGAACTAACCAATTATAAAATAATTTATAATTCGTGATTGCATTTCAATCAGTAACATGATAAGCTCTATAAGGATTGATTAAGAATAAAAACACGAACGATACCGTTAAACGTTCGGATTTTACATAAATTTGCCTAAAGGAGCAATCATTCATGCAAAGAATCGCTGACTTTTTTCATTTTGAAGAACTGGGCACGAACTACAAGAAAGAAACGCTGGCCGGCTTAACGACCTTCGTTTCCATGGCCTACATCTTGTTCGTAAACCCGCAAGTGCTGGGGGCTTCCGGCATCAGCCAGGGCGCCGTGTTCACCGCGACAGCCTTTGCCTCGGCCTTCGGGTGCATGCTGATGGGGATCCTCGCCAACTACCCGATCGCCATCTCCGCGAGTCTAGGGATCAACGCCTTCTTCGCCTACTCCGTGGTCATTGGGATGAAGGTGCCGTGGGAAACGGCGCTGGCTGGCGTCTTCGTGGCGTCCATCCTGTTCATGATCTTGACGGCCTTCAAGCTACGGGAAAAGGTGGTCGACGCCATCCCGCGTGATCTGAAAATGGCCATCAGTGCCGGGATTGGCCTGTTCATCGCCTTTATTGGGTTGAGTCAAGGTGGCTTAATCGTCGCCGACAAGTCCACAGTCGTGACGCTGGGCTCCCTGCAGGTCGGTAGCACGTGGCTGACCATCTTCGGCCTGATCGTGACGTTAGTCTTGATGAGTGCCCGCGTTCCCGGAGCCATCTTCATCGGGATGGTCGCCAACTCCATTTTGGGACTTGCGACGGGGCTGATCGCCATGCCCAAGCAATTGATTTCCGGTGTCCCAAGCATCAGCTCCACCTTTATGGTCGGGTTGACCCACGTGTCGAGCATCAACTCCTTACAGCTGGTCGTGGTCGTCTTGACCTTCTTGCTGGTTACCTTCTTTGACACCACCGGGACCTTGGTTGGCCTGGCCGAACAAGCCGGATTAGTCAAGAACAACAAGCTACCCCGGATCGGTAAGGCCCTGATGGCTGACTCCAGTACCATGGTGGTCGGTTCCCTGTTAGGGACGTCGCCGATGGGGGCCTTCGTGGAATCCTCTGCCGGAATCGCCGTTGGTGGCCGAAGCGGGTTTACCGCCATCGTCACCGGGATTCTCTTCATCTTCGGGGCCTTCTTCTCCCCACTGCTCGCGGTCGTGACCAACCAAGTCACCGCCCCAGCCTTGATTATCGTGGGTGTGCTGATGGCCCAATCCCTGAAGAACATTCATTGGGAAAAATTCGAAGTGGCCGCGCCAGCCTTCCTGATCGTCTTGGGCATGCCGTTGACTTACAGCATCTCTGACGGAATCGCGCTGGGCTTCATCACCTACCCACTGACCATGATTGCGGCCAAGCGTGGTAAGGAAGTCGGCGCCATGATGTACGGGTTAGCCGTCGTCTTCGTCTTGTTCCTATGGATCTTAAACGCTGATTAAACCAAACCCGTCATTGGGGCGTCTAGCCTGAATGACGGGTTTTTTGCACGTTACTTAAGAACCAAGGCGTTTACCGATGGCTCCCCCCCAATCAAACGAACTGATTTTGCAGCTAGGAACTTTGTCCACCTCATTAAAAAATCGCGTGACCTGTCACAATGGGTCACGCGATTTTTTAATGAGGAAGTCGGCGACTGTGCCAGATTCTCGTCAACCCTTGCCCGACCATCAGTCCAGCCAAGGCCAGCGTCAGATAGTTCACGACATTAGCCACCTGCCACAAGACGGCCAACCCACCATGGACGGCGGGCCCGACATCCCAGAACAGATAAACCAGATCTAGAACGATCACGTAGGCCAATTCTCTGCCAGAATGGAGATGACCGTGCCATAACTCGCGACGGTGATGGGTCCAAAAAATCAAACTGGCGTTAACTAGTAGCAAGAAGATGCCTAGGTATGTAAAGCGCAACCACCACGGTCCGGCCAACGTCAAGTCCGTAAAAATCGCTGCTAGATTGCCCACTAGTCCAGTCGTCAGTACCCAGCCGCGTTTGGGCATATTGCCACCTCCTCCGAAATTACTGCCGGCGTTGAAGCCCCCAGCGTAAGACATTGAATGCCAGAATTCCGCCGATAAATACCAGGCTGTCCAGCCCTAAAAAGAGCACTGCCGTGGGCGGTAGCGCGACGACGCCATTTAGTAGACTCACGCCGGCCATCAACACCACCAATCCCAATAGCACGCCCCGCGACCAGGTCAACCAGTTACGGGTCGGATTAGCGTCACGTTCATTTAACAAATACAGCCAATGCGTGGTCGTCGCAATCGGCTGACTGTGCACACTGCCCCGGTAGCGATACCAGGCGCTGCTGAGCACTAAACCAACCAGCACGACGAATAGCGTCCCCAGAACCGTGATCCGCCACGGCCAAAGGTCATCCCAGTCCAACAATGACAGGGCCAGTTGTCCCGTGATGACGAGCTGAAAGATGTCGCCGAAAAATAACTGCCAGTAATCGTGTCGTTGCTTGGTCATGCCTGACCACCTCGCAATCGTGCGTGATGCTGCCACCAACGCACCGCCCAAAGGCCAATGATTCCCAGCACGAGTCCCCCAACGGCGACGGCCACCGTTAACTTCACGACTAGCTGTTGGCCGGTCGACCAGCCCAGTGTCGCGCCGAATTGAAAGACCAACAAATTAAAAATGATGGCGCCGCACCAGATTCCCTTCGTCCAATTCAGGCCTCTAAAATCACCTTGGGGTTCATTGGCTAGATACAGCCAGTGGTCCGCCTGCGCCCAGGTAAACTCACGGGCATCTGGTCGCGGACGCCAAAGTCCTACGACCAACAACCCCAATATCACGAGTAGATAGCCGAAAAACAGTAGCGACGACCCCCACTGATAGTACCACGCACTTAGTCGCAGCTGCCCCAGCGTCACACTGTTGCAGAAGACTAGCAAGATCAGTCCATCATTGAGTTGTTGCAGCAAGTAATCCCGTACATGTTTTGTCACTTGATTTCCTCCCCTGGAAATACCGTAGACCACATTTTATAACCCGGGTTAACCCAGGTTATTTTCCTAACTGTTACCACCTGTTGCTACCTAACGGCGAAATATTGATTATCTTTTTTTGCAGGCATAGTCGTTTGCTCAAGATTCACCGCCACCAGGCACACTCCTACGATACCGTATTTTTCTACGCTTGCAAAAGAGGGGATTTAGCATTGATGTCAGTGTATCGGTTTACGCCCTGAACATTACCTATCAGTCGATTTCAAAAATAACCCGGGTTAACCCGCCCACTACAACCAGGTCCCCAGCGCAAACAACAGCGGGTAGGCCACGAAAAATAGCGCGGCACTCTTGACCATCGTCATGAAGGTCCGACGCTTGTCTTGCACGGCAAAGAAGGGCTGCATCCCCCGCCACATCACGGGCAATAACAGCACTGCTAACGCCGTCCAAACCGGCGCAATCCCCAGCGCCACGTTGACCAAGGGCCACAGACTCCCCGCCACCACGACCACTTGGATCAGCCGCACGGCACCCGGTTGGCCCAGGTAGTACGCCAGCGTGTAGCGGTGATTTGCAATGTCTTCTGCCCGGTCGGCCGTATCATTGGCCAGCTGGAGCGTAAAGAAAATCAGCGTGAGTGGTAGGCACAACAAAAAGGTCACCCCCACCATCGACCAAGTCAGCGGCCGTTCTCCGTAAATGGACACGTAGACACAGGTCAGCTGGATCAAAAAGGCAATCGCTAAGGCGACCACAATAGCTGAAACCGGCGTCGCGTTGATGGGTCGCGGCCCCGCCGTGTAAAAGATACCAATCAGATAGCCGACGGCACCAAACACCGCCACCGGCCAGCCGGTCCGTAAGACCAAAACGACGCCCGGCACGGCGGCCAGGGCATACAATCCCCACGCCAGTTGCGCGACCCCGCTTTCTGGCAACGCAAGCCGGCCGATTGGATTGATCTGTTGCGCGTACCCCGTCCGATCGTGGGCGTGGCGATAATCATAATAATTATCCGCCACATTGACGGCCAAATCGAAGATGAAGACGACCAGCAGACACAAGCCGACGTTGACCCAATTCACCGTTCCCGCATAGTATTGGGCAATCGCTGCCCCCAAGATGAACCACATCACATTGAGTGGCGCCGTGTAGATCTCCGTCAATTCGTAGAACACGGGCCACGTTAACCATCGTGACATTTAAATCACTCCCCTAAAAGTTTTACTGCCTCTTCAGTGTACCAAATCAGACGCAAAATGGCGGCTCTCAAGTCTCGAGAGTCGCCATTTTTTTAAGATTAAGGTCGCCGCCAATACCGCCAACCGATTTCACCCACTAAAATCAGGGTGCCAACCACGGTCAGTCCCCAGCCGAGTTTCAGTCCCGGCGTCTGGTAAGTCAACTGGATGTGGTGGGTGCCACGGGTCAGACGTGCGCCCACGAAGCCGTCGTTGACCACCTGCGTGGGCGTTGACCGCCCATCGACTGTCAGCCGCCAACCGGTGGAGTACGGAATCGACGTGGTCAGCACGCTGGTGCGGGCCGTCGTCAGGTCACCGGTCACCCGATTGTTGGTGACCCGTTCGTGTTGCAGGCCGCGACGCTGCACGCGGTGGACCTGTTGGTTGTAGGCTTTTCCAAATGGCACGGCAATCAACCGGGCGGATTTGAAATTGATCTGTTGCGTGGCGTTAAAGGTCACGTCCACCGTTTTGCGCAACTGCTTGGAATAGCCCAGGTTGAGCAAGACGTGTTGCTTGGGCTCGTAGTCCGACAGGTTGTCGACGCCAAATTGGGAGAATGTCTTGGCCGCATTACGCGTCTTGGCCGTGACCCAGTAGTCCCCCAGATCCGGGTTGCGCGTCGCCGTCCGCCAGGCATTCAACTTGGTCAGTGCCGAGCGCGGTGTGGCCCCCAGCACGCTGGTATTGTCCTGGGCTTGGAGCTGGCCACGGGTGGTCAAGCGATCCGACGTGATGCCGGTGAGCTCCAAATACAACTCCGTCCCCCGCGCGCGTTGTGGGTGCTTGAGGGTCAACGTGTAGCTGAGCGGTTGGCCCTGTGCGTCACTAGTCAGCTGGCGCAAGCCGTGGGCATTGGCCTGAGTGGTGCGTTTCACGATTGTTTGGTTCTGCGCCAAGACGCGTTGAAGGGCCTGACGATGCCGCTGCAAGCCCACCATAGGCCCGTATTGCAAAACGTCGCGATGACTGATCAGGCCGTCAGCATCGACGGTCAGTTGCGGTGCCTTCAGCGTCGCCCCGTACGTCGCCGTTTGCTTGTCGTTGAGTCCCTTTCTTTGACCGGCCAAGGCCTGTTTTAACCGATATTGAATCACTTTATTGGTACTGTCGATCACCGGTACCGTATCGGGCGTCACCGTATAGGCCAGCTGGCGCTTGGGTGACTGGTAGGTCGCCGCCGTCACTCCAGCCACCGGCTTGGTCGTGACCGCCGCTTGCGTTAAGCTGCGTTCGCGATCCACCCCCGACAACCGCCGCCAAGCCGTCGTGGTCAAGGCTTGCGGCTGGGTGTAGACCAGTGGAAAGGCCAGGTTGGTGGTCAATGCCTGGGTGCCGACGCCGTTAGACAACGCGTACACCGGCTTTTCAGGGAACACCTTACCCGCGGCATGATAGCCATATGGCAAGGCCTGGTGTGTGGCCACCTGGTCTGCGCGGGCGAACAGCGTCTTGACGCCCAGCAGTTGATTCAGTGTGGTCCGGCTGTCGCCTTGGCCAATCGGGGCGTTCATGGCGTACTCAGAATTTTGCAAGTCGCGGCTGAACTGCCCCACGTAGCCGTTTTGCACGGAAAAATACGACATGACCCCGTGCAACCCGTGCGTCATGGTCATGTTATTGCCGACCGTCCGAAATAAATTAAAATTACGGGTGGCGTCGACGCGGCTGAAGGTCTGCTCATCTTGGGCCACGGTCTGCGCACCGTCAAAGTAGTCTTGAATGTAACGAGTCGCATCCCCGCGCCGCAACTCCTGGGTAGCCTGCACCCCAGCATTGGGGTCGTAATACCCCCAGGCGTTGTTGACCAAATTTAACCCGACCAGCACACTCACCAAGCTCCAGGTGATCCGCGCGGGGGCAGTGATCATTAAGACCGCCAGCAGTGCCAGCAGCAGGCCATAGGTGATCAGGTCCCGCGCGGCATTACTGAAGATGAGACCGTTGCTGAGGTAGACCACAGCGAGCAGTCCCGCCACGCTTCCGGCCAGCCACCAGCGGTCCCGGGCGGTGAGGTGCGTCAGCTGGTCGCCGAGGACCATGGTCGCCAGGCCAAACGGCACCGCGGCCAGTAAGATCCAGCGATTGGACGGCGTGGTGAAGACGTTAAAGGCAGCAGCCACAGCGGGAATCCCCAGTCCCAGTACGATAGCGACTAAGGTGCCGGCCAGCCAGCGGTGTTGGCGCCAGTGGACCAGCGTATAAACGCAGCCCAGAAAGGTGATGCCACTCATTCCCAGCACCGCCCAGTAATTCAAGGTATTCCCGGTCGTCAAAATAGCGTTGCCCAGCGTCAGGTAGTAGCTCAGCGGATAGGTGAGCAAGCCGTTGGCAAAGATGGCGCCGGTCCGCGTGGATTTTAACATCATCAGTAGGGATGGCACCAAAAAGACGCCGGCAATCAGAATCCCAGTCACCGCGGCGGCCAAGAAGCGCCCCAGCACCACGCGGCCTTTGACGGCAACGCGGCCCTGCTGATGCACGTGCAGGTAGTGGATCACCGCATAGATTAGGCTCCCCAGTCCCAAGATGTAGGCAAAGTAAAAATTACTCAGGATCGTAATCCCGGTCATCAGGGCTAATACTCCCCAACCGCGACCCCGCAAGACCCGGTCGATACCCACGAATAACAGCGGCAACCAGATCATGGGCAATAAGAAAAACGGATGATGCACACCGACCATGAGCGAGTAGCCGGTAAAGGCGTAGGTCACCGCCCCTAACAGCTGACTGCCGGGCCGAAAGTCATAGCGTTTAGCCAGTGCTAAAAAGGCCAGGCCACTGGCGTACAGCCGTAACACGATGCCCCAGCCGTAGCCGACCTCGAGCAACCGCGTGGGCAGTAGTGCCACCAGGTAAGCAAACGGGTCGCCCAACACGTAATAGGCCAGCGTTGTGAGTTTATCGGCCCCTAACCCCAGCGTCCACGACCACCCGGCCAGACCACCTAGGCCTTCCTTTGTCAATAAGCGGTGGAGTTCTAAGATGAGCGGATAGTGCTGGGTCACCCCATCCATGTACCAAATCATGGTGCGGTTCGCCAGGCCAAACACGCCAAAACCCAATGCGGCAATCACCGTAAACGCCAAGGTGTACAGCCCCCACAGTGGCCACTGGCGGTGTGCGATTTTCATGATGACTCCTCCAATTATTTTTGTCTGATTTCAGTTAAGTTAGTTTTAATCTACACAACCACCCCGGCCCCTGTCAATGCTTCGCCCCAGACAATACCGGATTGTAATGTTTCACATGGAACATTTTGCCAAATCCCGCGGTTTGCGGTACCCTTATGTATGCGTCACAAACTGAATAACTAGCAAAGGAAGGAATTTCTCGTGAATTCTAAGAAAAGTTTTCTGGGCATCGACGACACCCGTAGTATGGTCCTCGCTGCCCTGGTAGCTGCACTCTACGTTGTTTTAACAACGGTCTTGTCAGCCCTGAGCTTCGGCCCCTTTCAGGTGCGCCTGTCGGAAATGTTTAACCACTTGGTCGTCTTTAACAAGCGCTACATTGCCGCAGTCACGCTGGGGGTCTTCATCTCAAATATCATTGCCTCGCCGTTTGGCTTTCTGGACATCGTGACCGGGACCGTCCAAACGCTGCTGGCCCTACTGGTCATGTACTGGCTCAGCAAGGTCGTCCACAACCGTATCGCCCAAATGGCGGTCAACACGGTGGTCGCCGTCTTCTTCATGTGCATGATTGCCTGGGAGATTGCCATCGTGGGCAACGCCGCCTTCTGGCCAACCTTTTGGGCCAACTGGCTGTCCATCGGCTGGGGCGAACTCGTCAGCATGGTGGTTGGCGGGATCGTGGTCTACTTCTTGAGTCTGGCCATTGATTTTACGAAATAAGTGATTAAAATGCCCCGCAGTCATCGTGATTGCGGGGCATTTGTTTGGCATACAGTGAACGGACAAACTTTCTTTACAAAACTGAAAAACTGACTCAAACGACTTATCCGTTTACTGAGCAAGCCACTTAACCAATCGCTCACTAACTCGATTGTTAAGCCCTTTGATTGTGTTTACCCGCTTGCTCAGTTATGATAAGGACTGTAGATGGGGCTGGTCGTGCGGTCTCATCTGTGGATTGTGATTGGCACCCCTAACTAATCAGTGCAATCCAGCAAGATTCATTTAACCAAGCATTTGCCACTGCCCCAACGACGCGCTCGCTGGGGTATTTTCGTCGCTAACAGCTGAACGGCAATAAACGACTAGCACCACATTAGGATTAGTTGTTGACCGTTTCATAGTGAGAGCTGGCCGCCTACCGTTCGCCAAATATGGGTTGGAACGCTGGGGCGGACGGGTCGAGCCAAAGAACGGTCTCGACGCCTCGCTTTGAGCCGAAGAACACGTCTCAAAGACGCCAGTTGTCTAAGCGGCTTGAACCGTGCCGCTAAGACAACTCCCACGGCTGAACCCATATTTGGCGAACTCTCGGCTACAAAAGCGCTTGCCAACAAGCATCGGCTTAACCCCCGATAGCAACTAACGCCTGATCAACACATCGTTTCTGACAGGCATCAACTTACCGGTGTCAGCCTGGGTGACCGCCACTGTGACGAAGGTATCGGTTGCGGTCTTGTCTCAGTTTAAAGCGCAGGGCAACTTGAGAGACTACGGTCTTAGCCAGGCTTTTAAGCCAATCAGAAACCAACCTATTAATCCAACTTTTAACCTCCAGTTAACCCAAAAAGGAGCCCAGGCGCTTGTCCCAGACTCCATCAACTCAAATTTTTTGCGGCACTAAAGGGCAACACTGCCGGCCCGACCAGCAAGCCTGGCCTCAATCCGGGCCAGCAGTGCCGACCACTTTAGCGGCTTCATCATAACATCTGTCACGTCACCAGGCCAACCAATCTGCTTAGTTGCGTCCCAACGTGACTCCTAACCCCAATAATACCATGCGCCAATCAGGACAGGCGTTACAGAATCGGGGATAATAACCGCGACGCCGTCTGCTTGAATTTCAAATACGTCGATTGGGCCTTGAATTTCTCCGGCGTAATCAGCTCACTGTAGCGCATGTCGGCCTCGTAGATTTCCTCCAGCTGCGTGGCCACCTGCGGATCATAAATGAAGGCGTTGATTTCGAAATTCAACTTGAAACTGCGATAATCCATGTTCGCCGACCCTACCGAGGCAATCCGGCCGTCGACGACCATGGTCTTGGCGTGGATGAACCCATTGTGGTAGAAGTAAATCTTGACGCCGTCATCGGCCAGTTGTCGCGCATAGTACTGCGTGGCCCGGTACACGAAGGCGTGATCTGGCTTGTCCGGAATCATGATCCGCACGTCGACACCCGCCATGGCCGCAATCCGCAGGGAGTCCAAGACACTGTCGTCGGGAATCAGGTACGGTGTTTGAATCCATAACCGCTTCTCGGCCGTTTGGATCAGCCGCATGTAGCCCATCTTGATCTGTTGCAGGTCGGAATCCGGTCCACTCGACACAATCTGGAGGCTAGTCTCCCCTTTGACCTTGGTCAGGGGGAAGTATTTGTGCTCGATGCGGTCATCCTTGAAGGGGTGATCGCGGTCAGTGGCATTCCAATCTAGCATGAAACGGGCCTGCAGGGAGAAGACCCCGGAACCCACGATGCGCAAATGCGTGTCGCGCCAGTAGCCAAATTTTTCCTTACGCCCAAGATACTGGTCGCCGATGTTAAAGCCCCCAACGTAGCCAATTTGTCCGTCAATGGTCACAATTTTACGGTGATCCCGGAAGTTCAGTCGAAAGTCGATCACGGCCGAACGCGTGCCCAGGAAGGCCTCCACGTGGCCCCCAGCGTCGATCAACGGCTTAAAAAAGCTCTTCCAGGTCCCCATCGACCCCCACGGATCATAGATGACCCGCACCTCGACGCCGGCCTGGGCCTTTTTAATTAACAAATCCAAGACGTCATTACCAATCTGATCATTGTAAAAGGTGTAAAATTCAATATGAATGCTAGAATGCGCTCGCTCGATGTCCTCCAACATCAGATGGAAGAGGTCGTGGCCATCCGTAATCACCCGCACCCGGTTCTTGCGCGCGAGAAAGGCGTGGTCCGTTTCCATAAACATATTCACCATATTGATGACCGAGTGGCTAATTTGGTCAGACGGCACAATTTCATCGCCAATTTCTTCACGCTGTTGATTCAAGCGTTCCTCTAGTTGTACGGCGACCTGCCGCTGCAGGCGAAACATTCGGCCCTTCGGCAATTTTCGGCCGATAAAGGCGTAGGCGATAAACCCGACCACTGGCAAAAGCACCAACACCAGCATCCAAGCCCAGGTCGCTGCAATATCGCGTTTTTCCCGGAAGACCGTCACGAAGGCCAATGCCGCGTTGACCACCACAATGATTTCCAGGATGAGCATGTAATTCACGTTCACGTGTATACCCTCCTCTAGGTCTCTGTGGTTTACATCATACGCTAAATCACCAAAATGTCTTTACTTTTCCTTAATTTTTTCAGATATTTTCGCAATTAATTTCACAGGAGGCCTCATTATGTTCTCTCACCTCACCACCTTAATTGGCGGCTTACACGGCACCAGTCCCATCCGGGTCGTCCACTGGCTGTTTCGCGACAACCCGGCCGTGGGCATCATCGTGCTGGCAGGTATTATTTTGTATAGCCTTTACCGGTATATGAATCGGCGGTAACTCGCATCAATCAAAATGCGTCTGGCGCCAAACCATCCCAGGCCGTTTTGTTTCCTCTAAGTAACCAAAACATGCGTCAAAAGGCGCCCGGCGCTTAAGGCCGATACCCAAACAATCCCAGCCCGGGATTATTCGGGGATCAGCCCTAATGTTCACCGGCCAATCACCTTTTGGCGCACTTTTTCCTGCTAGCAGGCCTTAAACGTCGTATTCCGTTTCCTTAATCCCCGCGTTCATCAGGTCATACGGGTTCTTCATCTTCTCCGCATCCCAACTGGCTACCCCGACCATTAACCGGACCTCCAAGGTCGCTAAGTTGTCGGAATCAAGCAAGGCCTTATCAAATTTATCCTTGATCCGTTTACCAGCAATGCCAGCACCATCCGCATTGGTGAAGAGCAAGACACCCCAAGTCGGGTTCGTCCGGTCCAACAAATAGGTAATATCATTGGTACGCATGGCATCTTTGATGGTCTCCGAAACCAGCTGTAAGAGCTCGCTTAACTGACTGTCACTGATCATACTGCGCATCTCTTGGAAATAACGAATCCGGATGATCATCGTCGTTACCGGTAGATTAAAACGGCGGTTGGTTTCGGTAAAAACGGCGGTATCTTCAATGAACGAGACCGTCGTACGCAGGTTCGTCGACTCGTCAAACGCCCCGCGTTCAATCAGGTCTTGCCGTAATTTCACGTTATCCGCTTGAAGCTTGCGCAAATGCGCTGTCATTCCATAAAAGGAAATTGACAAGAGCAGGGGCAAAATCATCCAAAACAGCAAGCCCCACGCCACCGTGTCGGCGTGCGTCTGACTGACGTAGATGACAATTAAAATCTGGGCGAACATAAACGCCAGGTTCAACAACAAGCCCGTGATAATCCCCCAAAAGTACGTGAATAAAATCAGGCAGATGGTCACGGCCAGAAAGGTCACGTTGATCAGCAAATAGTGGGTCTGCGTGGCGGCTATCCCCAGTGCCAGGCCACTAACCATCATCAAAAAAGCAATCAGATAGATATCCGTGAGCCACGTTTCCCGATTAGAGTTTTTCGCACGATTAGTCATGCCGCGCCCCCTTCTTCCGGCGATGCAAACTGCCGTGCTTCCACAGCAGGAGCAATAGCGCAATCGTTACTACCGCAATCATGATGAGGCCCAGTCCCAAGTACAACAACTGCTGCGAATGCCGGCTAATGGTCTGCTTCGTATTCAATGCGGTATTGATCAGTTTGTTCTTCTTGAACCGATAACCGTTGTGGTTGTTGTCAGGGTCGACAACGATGGCATCGCCCGTGTATTGGGCGATATTCCGCTGATAATTGATTTGTGTTGAGGCCAAGTACGTCCCCGTAGCGGTGGCGCCCGTCACAACCAGCAACCCCTTCTGCGCATTATATGGCGATCGTAACAGTTGGGCACTGCCAATCGTCTGGCCATATTTCTGCTCAATGCTCAGCTTTTCATTCGACAAAAAGCCAGTCTCGGCTGCATTGTATTTGAAATACAGCCGTCGGTTCAACCGATGAATCAGCGCATTTTGCCGTGGCGTACCAAAGGCAATCACGTTGGCATCCGCCATGACCGTCTTGCTGGGCGACTGCCGATAAAAAGTGATTTTGCCGCGGTTGTTCTCCGCGTAATTACCAATCAGATTGAAAATGTTGGTTAAGGTTTGGTAGTCTGTGGCCGACATTGTCTGCGGCCGGACGACCGCCAGATTATCATAGGTTGAATTCTTCAAAAACAAATTCGGATAGTTGCTAAAGAGTAGGTCGTTGCCCGGCGCCGATTTGATGCGGGCAACTGAGTCAGGTTCGATGCTGGCCCAAGGTGTCTGGTGATTATTTTGTGTGGCGGCCGAACCCTTTAGCGGCAGGTCCAAGGCCACCCGAACCGTGAAGCTATTACCCAGGGTCATGCCCTTAGGCAACGTCACCGTCAGGGTATCGTTATCCGCTCGTGCGGCGCTCAAGCGCTGACTCCCTATGGCCGTATCGTTCACATATACCGTGGCCAGTGAATTCCTGAAATCCAGGTTGCGGGCATAGCGCAGGTGAATGCTGATGGTGGACCCGTCGGCGTTGTTGCGGTCGACCGGCAGACTGACAAAATACTGGCGTTCCTGATGATCTGCGCCGATGATTTTATCCGCACTGGTGGTCAACTGATACTTGCCGTCATAGTTGAGCGTTGACGTGAAAGTCTGCGTGGCAAGGGTAATCCGCTCGGTGGGATGCTTTGACTCCTTCATCAACTCGGAATTCGCCACGAACCGCGCGGCCTTTTCTAGCAGCGCGCCTGTCGTCGCCGTTACTACTAAGTAGTGCTTGTGTTTCGTGTCAGCCCGCTTGATCTGCGCCGCATTTTTCAGATCAGCGCGCCGAAATAGTTTCTGAAACCGCGCCGGCAAATGCTGATATTCGGCCATCACCAGTTGGTAATCAGCCTTTTGCCCGTCGGCATTGTTGAACTGAACTACCGGAATCTGCTGATTTTCCGTAGTGATGACTCGCGACTCCCCCGTTAACGCGTACATACTCGCGGCCAATTCGGCATTGTTCGCAGCATTGGGCACTGTGATGTAGGCGTTACGATTCACGATGGTATCTGGCCCCGAGAAATGATCATAGAAGGAATCAATGTTACGCGTCGGCGCTTTCAAGGCGTACTGGAAATTGACATCTGATCGATTATCCACGGTCAGCCAGTTGGCCGGCGTCTGCGTCAGCCGATAGTCCTGTTTGCCGGCGCGATTCAGTACCTGACCACTAATTTTCAATTCGTTTTGACCAGCCAAGAGCCGTAACGGGATGCGAATCGACTTGGTCTGCAGTCCCGTTTGTTTTTTCGGTCGAAATGAGGCGAATTTTACGCCGCCCAGAGAAACCGTAATGTCCGATAATTGCCTGCTGGAAAGCTGGGACACCTGATAATTCAGATTCAGCGTCGCTCTTTTCACGTCCCAATAGTCCATCTTGATAAAGTAAGTACTCATTTCAACGGACTGACCAGATAGACTGGTGGTATTGTTTTGAAACGGCTGCGTGTAGGTCTTCAGCGCTGTTTTGGCACTGGCAGTCGTCGTTATGCCCAACAGTCCCCAGACACTCAGAATAAGGAGTAGGCTAGCTAAAATCGCCCTATTGATAGCGTTTGGTCTTATACCATTTTGCTTGTTGATGAAAGACTTGTTCACGAATATACCCCACCATTCCATAAGCAGCTACCGCGAGCCACATTTGACTATAAACGACATACATGAAAATAATAATAAGTAGATTGCCCAGCGTCATTTCCCCTTTTTCAGTGGTAATCGTTACAAAGGTACTGATGACGAACAGGACAATTGCGAAGGCCCACAAAAAGTTGTTAAACCCCAAAAGATTGGAGTGCGCGACCCCTGCAACTGAAAGCACAAATACCGAATCAGACAGAATTAACGACGTCATCAAGAGAAAGTAGACGGATAAAAAATACAACAGATCAAACCGTATTCGGCGACCACTCTTGCGAAAGATCAAGGGAAGATTCTTCAAAATCACGTAAATATTTCCCTTGACCCAGCGCGTTCGCTGATGAAACCATACATCCAGTGTTTGTGGTTCCTGTTCCCAGGTCACAGCCTTGGGTTGGAAATAGATTCGATAACCCAAACGATACACCCGAAAACTGATTTCGGTATCTTCCGCCAAAGCCTTGGTATCCCACCCACCGATTTTGTCTAACAGTGACCGCCGAATCACATAATTGGTCCCCGGAATCGTACAGAGTTTAAAGAGGCGCAGGCGGCCTGCTTGCGCCATCCACTGAAACGAGAGCGTCTCAACGTTGATGAACCGCGTCAGTAATGAAGCATTCTTGTTACGCGTCCGAAATTTACCAATAACCGCCCCGTACGTATCATCTTGCATCAGCTCAGCCACCAGATACCGTAGCGCCGGTCGTTCCGGCGTATTGTCCGCGTCATAAACTGAGATAATACTGCCCTTGGCTTGTTTCAACGCAATATTCAAGGCGTTGGATTTGCCCTTGCCTCCCGTGACCTTGTCCGTATTAATGACTTCTAAATTACGTTGCGGGTAGGTGGTTTGTATCTGTTTGAGCAGAGCTGCCGAGTTATCGCTGGAATTGTCATTGATCACAATAATCTCGTAACGGTCATGGGGATAGTCAAAGTTCAACAGTGATAACACGGTCTTCACAATAACAATCCCCTCATTATGCGCCGGGACCATCACCGTCACAAACGGTACCTGGGCGGGCAACTGCGGCGCGGGCGTACGCGCATCCTGTAAATACTGCGTGTACCCGGCCATCGTCAAAATCAAGTTCACCACCAAGATACCCCAGATGATTAAAATAGCCGCAAAGACAAAGTAATCTAAAACACTCATGACACACCCTCTTTTCTAAACACCTAAGACTTCATATTGGTTCCTGAAGGTTTAACCTAAAATTGGTGAAACCAGGCGCCTATTGGCCCACTCTTTTTCAGCGCCGGAACATCTGGCGATAGATCCGTCGTCCCAGAAACAAGAAGACCACCAACACCATCGTCGTGATCGTAAAGAAGACGAAGAGAATATTCCCTTGGACCTTGAAGTAGCGATCAAGCGCCACGTGCCGGGTTTGGGAAAAATGATAGTTCGGCACACCAGTTGCCTCGGCACCCACCGTGACCGGACTACCGTTCAAATAATAGACGCCATCGTGGTAACCAAACGTGGCCGAGCCACTGGTAATTTTGGCCCGCAACTGTGCCTGCGGCTGATACCAATCAACATCTAGCCTGGTGACCTGTTTCAGCAGGGCAGTCAACCGTTTTTGACTAGTTGGCAACGACACTGTCAACGCTGTCTTGACGGGAAACTTTAAGCGATTGACCGCAATCTGCCGCCCATTTTTGACCGTCAACAAGCTATGAAGACTGAGCCCCGTCCAGGTCTGAGGATACGTGGCGCCGCGATTATCTTGATTGGCAAAGGTTGTGGTCGCTGGATTAGGCAATAGCAACACGTTGCTAGCCCGCGCTAAACCGTGACGCCGAAAGAGCTTATCTTGATTCCAGTAGATGGGCGCACTGATTCCCACCGGGATAACTTGACGTTGCCCCAACTGATTGAGTTCTTCAACCATGGTTCGTTCTAATAATGGGCCACTTTGACGATTAGCGGCACCAACGATGGGCACCTGTAAGAAGATGACACCCTGGTTGTTTTCCACGACGCGCAACGCCTTGGTAAATCGTGAAAAGGCCCTTAAGGACGTATTGTCGGCAACCGACGTGGTGCTCACAGCAAAGGGAATGCCCGCTGCATTGAGTTTGCTGGCTAATTTGGTCAGCCGCGTCAGATTACTATAGGGGGTCACCCCCGTCACGGTCAATAGAGGGCGTTGCCGCTGAACCCGTCCAAAGAGTTGGGCAATCGTTTGACCCGCTAAGACCTGGCTGAACCCACTAGACTCAAAGTAAGGCAAGTAGCCAGCATGGCCGACCACTGTGCCATAGGGATAACGACCAATGCCTTGATTCTGTGGTTGCAACTGACCAAAATGACGGGCCCCTTTTTTCAAACGCAACAACGTGATGTCTTCGCTAAATGGCAGCAATTGCCGCTGGTCGCCCGCCGTTACCGTTAGCTGTTGGTGATACACATTGTGCCGAACGGCGTGTAACTGGCGGGCCTCTGCGCGACTTAATTGCTGGCCGATATGTAACTTCTGACCGGAAAAGGCCTGGCGATCCCGGGTAAAGGCGGCATTGTGCAAGTTTCCTTGGGGCCAATTAACCAAGGTGACCACGCCCGAATATTTCTTGGTCGTAAGTTGCCCCGCATAATAGTCGCTTAATTTTTCGGTCTGCGTTGCCACTCCCGTGCTAGCCAACAATTGTTGGAGTCCTGCTAGCTTCTGCTGCCCCGCAACCGTTGGATTCAACGCATCATAGACGATCAGAACTCGCCTACTCGCGCCTTGAGCCGTGGTCGGTTGGACACCCAGCAGCAGCCCGCTCAGTAATAGCACCATGATTAGGAATAGTCGTTTTTTCACGCTTCGTCCTCCTCAATATTTCCGTCTGAATGCCACAACCGGTGATTCAATAGGTCGGCGACAAACATGACTAAGATCAAGTCCAGACTGACCGGCACCATAAATAAGTGCTTCGCTAAATCAGCATCCCCATCCCCAATGATGGAAATAATGGGGACAAAGATGAAAACGGTCAACAATCCCATGACTAAGAAGAACCGGACCACGTTAGCGACGCGTTTATGAACCAGATCGTTGTAGGCGCCGATTCCAAAGACGACCAACAACGCAATGGTCAATAGAATATCAAAGGAAAATTTTTGTGGGAAGAAGGCCCCGGCCAAGTTACTGAAGCCGGTGAAATAGGTCACCTGAGCCCCAGCTGGCTTGCCACTAGCCTGCTGATAATCTCCCACCGCCTTGACCTGCGTAATCATCATGTCACCGGCTGCAACATCTAACAGTGTGTGAAACTGCGGATAATGATGGAGATAGTACCCCATGATCCAACCAAAGCCCGTTCGCTCATTGAGACCACGTTTGACCGACGAAGCACTGGGATTGATGGCTGCAAAGTTTTTCGGGTAATAGTCTTGATTCCGCATCAACGCGTATTGCTCGTCTACTCCGCGTTGAGCAATTTTTTTGCTGGGATCATCCGTATGTAACAACACCCCATGTGTAAATGCCTGATACTGATTAATATCATTAAATTGTTGGGTGATGAGGGTGTAGGTGAGGACTCCCGTCACCAAGATACCGGCAATACCACCCAGAATCCAGAGCCATTGCGCACGTTTTTTAAAGATAAAGAATAACCCAATGCTGGTGACGGCATAGCTTAGGGCCAATGGGGCATTTTGCTGCTTATTGGCAATCAGCAACATGATGCTGGCAAAATAGACTACGGTCAAAATGCGGGGATGCCAGTCCGGTCGGCGGGCGACCAGCATCAGTGCTGCAAAGGCATATAGCATCAAAATCAGCATGCCTGGTTCTGCAAAAAACGAATTGAAGTATAAGGTGAATGAAGAATCCGCAAAGACAAAGACAATCAGCAACGCAATCAGATAACTGCGCAACTTGCGATACGGTGCGGTCATAGCCGTGGTCACTAAATAAATACTCCCTAGGTAAGGCACATAGTAGACCAGACCCATGAAACGCAAGTCAAAGATGGTCTTGCTATAGACCGCCTTGTTGAGCATGATGGCTAATTTAACAAAGAGCGGCTGGGAAGAAAACACCGCGGCAGTCGTATCATTGTAATATTGCATGATTCCTAGTTTAGGCGTCACATAGTCCAACATGCTGTAGCCCTTCAAATGATACAGACCGTTGACAAATTGGGCACGGTAAAAATCCCCATTGTCGGCCAATCCGTGAAATGGCGGTACAAACAGTAAGACCCCCGCAATGACTGCCGCCAGTAGGGTTGCCAGCAAGGCCGGCGAACAGTGTCGTGCCCACCAACCCCAAAAATTGCGCCATTTTAGTTTGAGTCCATCGATGGTCACACTGCTCTTCCTTTCTGTTCATTCAATCAGATGCCGCATTTAACGCCGTCAAATTACTGTAGGAATAGCTCTGGTGGCTCTTCGCATCCCCGATACCGCCGCTGATTGGTGACCGTCCCGTTACTTGCCCGGCCCACACCAACTGCATGGCTATGCGGTAATTAGCTTGATCCTTAGCAGCGGCGAAGATCATCGCCGCTAACGCATAATTCGCCGTCGATTGGCCACGATTGGTGATGCTGCCAGCGGTCGAATAACCGTTGTACAGCTTTTTAGCCTTGACCTGCTGTGCTAGCCAAGTCCGGCTGGTCGCTTTTAACTGCCCGACCTCGGCTAAATGCAAAAGAACTTCCAGAGCCTCCGATGTGTTCAGATCCTTGGGTGAATACGTCAGCGTATCCCAGCTAAAGCTCGTTGCATATAGTGGAAAGACGTTGCCCAAGTAACCACCACGCACGACTTTCAGTTGCTCGTTATAGGCCCGGCGACCGGCCCGGGTTCCCTGTTCGTAATACCGCAATGTCTTAAAATCAAAATACGCCAAGCTACTGGTCTTCGCCGTTCGTTTAGACTGCGGGTCATAATAGTCATAGAGCTTGCCATCCTTAAGCGCACCAGTCTTGAGGGTAGCGAAATGATTGGCCGCCACTTGCCGGTAACGTTGCGTGTGTGTCTGGGCATCATACAAATTCAGCGCCCGAATAATCCGCAAGTCATCCAAAGTAGCGTTAACGGCAAACCGCTGATGACTGCGGGGATCATAGCGATAGCTGAATTGCCCATGGTCCCCAAAGGTCTTGACCGTGGCACGATAGAACGTTCGAAACGCCGCATCCTGGTGACTCTGTGCCAAGTATTGTAGCCACATTCCCGCTGATTCACTCAACAGCTCGTGCCCCGTGGCCACCCCACGCTGGCGGGTCCGGGTATCTACGTAATTGGTATAGATTCCCTGTTTACTCTGCATTTTAGTCTTGATGAACCGCGCCAATCGACGTTGATTGCGTTGATCCGTCGCAGTATGCAGTGTTGGCGACTGAATAAACGTCGTCGGGGCGGTCGTCGGTGGCGTCATGGTGGCGGACTTGCCCTGACAACCACTCAGTAGTAGCGCCACGATTCCGACTATCAATACCCACCAGTGTTGTTTATACATGGTTCCACCCCTCCTCAGAGTTCATCATTTCACCGGTCACATACGTCTTCATAGTACCATGCTTTTTCTTCAAAATTATACTGATTATGTATGAAATTCAATATTTATATCATTACCTGTCATTATTTAACATATACTGTCGCTAGCGCTGGCTACGGCTGGTTTTTAAGCCAAAAAAAAGCCAGCCGCTTCCGACTGACTGCTTGGCTATTCATTTAAAAAATGGTTACCAGCTGAACCGCTAAAAGCTACTAGCCGGATTCCCATACTGGCTGGTCCCGGTGCTGTAGTTAATCTTGACACCGGCTTGGATATTGAAGATATAAACGTTGTACGAGATTCCCGTGTTCTTCACGGATTTGGCCTGCATGTGGACCCCGCGGGCGACTAGCTCATTGCCGCGAAAGACCGGCTGGACCTGGTAGCGCACGTAGTCACTGGGATGGCTCTTCAAGTAGCTGGCCACCGGATTTTCATAGGCCGTCATGCCCGGATCATTGAGCGAACGGGTCCCGGTCATCAGGTTTTTCAAATTATTGTTTTGCCCCGTCAGCTGGTAGCCAATCAAGTGACTCCGGTTGTACAAGTAGCCCTTCTTGCCGTTGACGGTGTAGGCCTTGTTCTTCCAACCGGTCGGACTGACGTACAGTGGCTGGCGCTTGGCCGTGGGCATGGTGCTCTTACTCAACAGGGCGTTGGCCGTCGTGACCCGGTTCAAACTATCCAGGTCGCCATAGGTTGCCCAGGCCCCCTTCTTGGTCGACAGCTCGGCTTTGGTAAAGGTCGGCTTGTTGTGATTGACCGCCACGATTTGCGTTCCGGTGTACTTCTGATCGGCCAAGGCCTTGGTCGCCACGGACTGCTTGGGCGTCGTCGTGGTGGACCCAGATTGTTGGCTGCTGGAACTGCCCACTAGGCTGGTCGCCAGATTGGTAATCTTGCGGGCGGTCGGATTGCCCTGGCTACTCAGCGCCCCCACGGCCCCAATCAAGATCACCGCAATGGCCGTATAGATGGACACTTTCCCCCGGCGCCGGCCCCGATAACGTTTACTCATTTTCCTCTTCCTCTCATCTCTAAAGTCGTTGAGTCTAGTTTACCAAAAGAACATACGTTTGTCTGCATTTATTAGTTATTAATAATTGATTTTCAATAACTAATATTGATTATTGTCAGCTGTCATCACAACTTAACACTTTTTTAACTGGCAGCAGGCCGTTTTCTGCGTGGCCACATGCTATACTAACGATAGATAGAAGTAGGCGGTTTGTGTGTCGCACACAAAACTGTTATTATTTTGGATGAGGTGATTGAGATATGAAAAAATCCCGAATTTTTGCCGCCGCTCTGAGCCTAGTAGCCGTCCTGGCTGTGGGCTTAGCCGGTTGCAGCTCGAGTAGTCAGTCGGGGAGCAATCAACAAGCTAGTTTTAAAAACAAAACGACGAAAAAGTCAGACGTGAAGTCCACGTTAACTAGTTCTAAGCAACTCTGGTACGTCACGGGTTCCGTGAATGCCAAAAGCAACTCTGGCCTGGAAGCTTACCGTTTCAACAAAAACGGCAAGGTCACGGTCTACAACGTCAACAAGCTCTACAAGTCTTACAGCGCCGCCAAGAAGGACAACGCTTTAAGCAAGGTCGGGACGTTAACCACCACGTTCAAGACCAAGGGTGACGACACCGTCATCAACTTCAAGGGTAAGCTGTCTGACATTCCGATGACGCAAAAGTTTACGGTCAAACAGACGTTGACGGGTAAAAATAACGCCGCCAAATTAAAGGTGGCCGGTTACCACATCAGCCGTGACGTTGACGATGACGTGACAAAAGCCGTCATGATCAAGGTCGCTGAATAAACGATCACTAAGAGCGTGGGCCAACAGGCGATTAGCTGGCGAGCATTAAGGCTGCTAACCGAATAATCCTGGTCTTGGATTGTTTGGCTAGCAGTTTTAAGCGGAACCAGCTGCCTTTTGGCACACGTTTCAGCTATGTAAAAGGTGAAGGCAAACGAGTCTGGGAGGTTTGATCCCAGGCTCGTTTTCTTTAGGAGGACCCTACCCTATGTTTAAAAAATACCTGCCGGAACTGGGCGGCTTGCTGGTGGTTGGTGGCGTCTTGCTCTACCAACACTACCGGCATCTCAGCGGGATCATCTTGCTGGAGACCGGCTTACTGGGGATCGCCGTGATTCTGGGGATCGGCCATCTCTGGAGCCTGTGGCGCAACCGCCGCTAGACAGCTGGTTACTGACAGCGCTTTCGCTTTGGGGTATGATAGGGCCAAAGGAGCGTGATTCAGATGTTTAAAGACAAATTCGCAGTCCCACAAGTGTCGGCCGAAGAGATGAAGGAACACCGCGACCGCTTTTCCGCGTTGATCGCCGAATATCCCTGGCTGATACCGGCCACCGTTTCATTGGAAATCATTCCCGTCACTGTCATGATCCACGGCTTCTGGAAGAACCGCCAGCTGAAGAAGCAACTCCTGATTGAACGCGAACATACCAAGCAACGCCAGCTCGGCGGCTGTCACCATGGCCACGGGCATGGCGGTCACTGCCACCACGGCGGCGGTAAACCACAACTATTGGCCGGCCCGCATCATGGCCACGGTCACCAGCATCACGATGCTTAACAGCTACTGAAATTTGATCAATGGACCGGGCGCTGAGGTGCTCGGTCCATTTTTCTTAATAAAATCTTAACATTTGTATTCATACATAATAAGTTATTGATACTATTAGAAATCTATATTTTCTCCGAGATTAATTGCTTAATATCTCAGAATTTACATAAAAATATACCCTAAACGATTAGAAAAAAGTAATCCAACCCCCTTTTGATTCCCGAAATCACCGAAAACAGCCAACCGTTTAGCTGTTTCTAATGATAGCCATTATTATTAAATAAATATTCTTCACAATTTCTTCACATTTGCCAGCTAGGATACAAGCATACCAATAAAAACCTATTAACCAACCTTTTTTCATTTTATTCACCAAATAAAATGAACGGCTTGCCCTAACCAAGCGAGTCGCCGCCGTCCTCTAACCAGGGACGGCTTTTTTTGTGCACCCAGTGAAGGGGACAGCTCGTTTTCCCTTCAGTACCACTGAACACAACAAATAGAGCCTGGGGGAAATCTCCCAGACCCTGTTCGCGTCATCTTTACCTAGCTGAAACGTGCGCCAACAGGCAGCCGGTTCAGCTTTCGTTTACCTATTTAAAAATCGATAACAACTCGCGCGGCGTCTTTAACAAGTACGTCGGTTGTTCAGCCTTGACTGACGCAGGGTCGGCAGCGCCCCACATTGCGGCGGCCGTGGCGATGCCGGCGTTATTGCCCATCTGCATATCGTACTTGGCATCCCCGATCATCACGCTTTGCTGGGCGTCCAATTCAAAGCGCGCCAACAAGTTTAAAATACCATCCGGTGCCGGCTTGTAGTGGGCCACGGTGTCCGAACCACTAATGGCCTCAAACGTGTGCCCCAGCCCGATTTGGTCCAGGTTTCGTTGCAGGGGGACCGAGTGCTTACTGGAGACCACGAATAAGCGGGCGCCCTGGTCTTTCAACGTGGCCAGGGTCGGTCCCATGCCGTCAAATAAGGTGATACCCAACTTTTCTGCCTCGTGGTACTGGGCCCGAAACGTCGTATACAGATCGGCGAGTTCTGCCTCGCTTAACGACTCACGGGCCATCTTGGCAAAGGAGACCTCAATCGGCACGCCCATGTAGCTCACCACAGCCTCGCGGCTAGGCACCGTCAACCCCTTGACCTCATAGGCCTTCTGGGTAGCCAAAACAGCGACGTCGCGAGTATCCGCGAGGGTACTATCAAAATCGAATAAAAAGTTGTGCATCCAATCACCTCATCAATTAGTCTTGTCAGCGTCTGATCCAATTTTACGCGTACTACTGCGGTGATTACCAGCCCTAACGCTTATTTTCGAAAATTTCCGCCGCGATGTTTCACATGAAACATTGGTCAAAAAAGGGCCGGGGAAGCTCCCCGACCCGATCATATCTTTGTTTACTGAAGGTTGAAATACGGCAATCAGCTGTGTCGGCGGTGTTGGCTGAGGTTTTTTTTCAGCCTACAGCGCGGGATGACTTGGGAGACTGGCCGGTTTTGCCAGGCTCACAAGCGAACCGGAAGACCACTTCTCAGGCTGGAGGTGTTCCCCAGAGCAAGTGGAACCCTGGCTGACGCAGGCGCCTGGTTTCACCAATTTTGTTGTGCCCAGTGTTAACTAGCCACCAGACAGCCGGCGGCGTTTAAACCTAAGACAATGAATCCCACGGTGCCAGTTCGTGTGGTTCCGTGTTTAAGAGTTCGCGTTGCGCCGGCGTTAAGAAGCGCTTGTGGACGACGACCTCGTAGACGAAATCATCGAGCCACTCGTCGGTCATGACGAAGTAGCCCTTGTCGCCGTTCTTTTCGCCCCAGCTGTTTTCGACCTTCCAGCGGTTCGGTTGGTCATCGACTAAGTTGACGCCGGTCAACGTCATCGCGTGTGACACGCTGGCTTCACCCGTGGCCAGGCGTTGGGCCTTGGTGAGGCTCAGGTCGACGCCAAAGAGGTCGCTGACCTGGAACAAGTGGCTGTCCAAGAAGCCCCGTTCGCGGCTCATCTGTTGGAGCACGTCGTTGCCGAACCAGACCGCTTCACCACTTTGCAGTTGGGCCACGGCGGCGCGCTTCATGTCGGCCAGCGGCAGGTTCAGGAAGGTAATGTGCTTGCCACCCACGATATTTTCCTCGCTGGCCAGGCGGTATTGCCGGTCAAAGGCCTTGTCTGGTGAGTTAGACACGACCACGTAATCGTCCAGATCCACGTCAAAGTAATCGTGGAAGAAGCCCTGCGGCGTCAAACCCGCGGCCCGGTGGAGCTTGTGATCGTCATCCTTGAATTCCAGGTCAAACGTTGCGGGTGGTTCACCAAACGCGTAGGCCGCCATGCGGTAGACTTCCTTTAAGGCCTGAGCCCGCGTTGTCGCAATTTTGGCTTCATCGGCGCCGTCGGCCACCAATTGCCGTAACGCCAGCGCATCCTTGCGTAATTTCAAATTCAATGCCGCGCCAATGCCGGTGGTATCGTTGCTGTTAAAGGATTCTGGCATGGCACTGGTGGGGACGACGCCGTACTTTTGGACCAGCGCAGCGCCCATGGCCCATTGCCCGCCGTCATCGTCCGGACTCTCTAAAATATCGGCGACTTCCCGGTCATCCAAGGGACGGTCGGCCGTCCGTAAGATACGGTCGTAGAAGATGTTGGCCCGTTCGACACGGTCCCAGAAAAACAGGTAGTTTTGCGACAGCTCAAAGTCCTTGACGTGGTACTTGGCCGCGAACTGATGACGAATCACATTCAGCGTGGCGAAGAGCCAGCAACGACCGGAATGCTTTTGGTTCGCAACCTTGCCAGTTGGCAATTCCACGGAGAAGGTCCGGTTCAACCGCACGGCGGCTTGTGGGTCCTCAGACGCCGCTAGCACCCCATTTTTAATGGTTGCCCGACTGATGACTTGGTGCGCTGGCTGGGCCTGTAAATCGGCCTGTAACGCCGCAATCTCGGTAGTGGTTAGTTCATGATCTAATTTTGTTTCTGGCATAAAACGAACTCCTTTCCGGTACCTTCATGAGAATTCTCATTGTAATCTCATAAATTAGTTGATTTCATTCTAGCGCTTTCGTTGGTTAAAGGCAATGCCTGTTTTAGCTTACCAAACTGTGGCCAGAAAAAAACGACTCCCGCACGCAGCCGGAGTCGTTAAGCAAGTTACTTGTCCTTTAGCTGGACGCCAACCCGCCTACCTTTTGTAATAGTAAAAGTGAATATTCTTATTTTTAATTGGGTCAAACGCATAGGTCTTCAACGCTTTTTTCCCATGGTGCTTAACTGGCTTTAAGCGTTGGGGCATGTCACCCGATGCCAATCCCAGCATGTAGTAGCCGGCCTTCGTTTTGCCCTTCACACAAAACCGGTAATCCGCATTCTTTGTCTTCATTGACAGCGTACTGCCCGTCTGTGTTTCCGTATACTTGGTCAGCTTCAGGTAGCTGGGCTTGCCCCAATGGGTCGTGTACCAGCTGCCGCGCAAGGCCGTTGGTACCGCGCGATAGGTCTTCATCTTGGCATTGGCCGTTTGACCACCCCAGTTGAGCCCTACCAGCACCGTCAGGGCGACGATTCCTAGCATTAACCACCGTTTCATTTGTTTTTTCACAACAACCACTCCCAGTCTTCAGATAACCTCAGTATAGCATAGATTCTCCGGCTAAATTGGCTGAGTGTGATTTACGCCGTCGGTTCTGGGGCCAGGCCCTGTTCCAAAAACTGGATCATCAGTGGTCCCACAGTAGCGACGGGTTCGGCCGTGAAACTGCTGCGGATGAACTGGCTGACCATAGTCCCAATCATGAACTGCGCGATGCGGTCGTTGGGCCAATCCGGCAGTTCCTGAACAGCCTTAAGCTGATCTAAAATCGGATAGAGATTGGCCTGAACCATGGGCACCGCGCGGGCTAAGAACTGTTCACGCAGGTCCGTGCGCACCAGCAATTCGGTCACCAGCACCCGCATGACCTGGCTGTTGTCCTGCAAGAAGGCCAACCGGTCCGTGATGACCGCCGTGATCAACGCGTGGCGCGTGGTGTACTTTTGCCGCACGACTTTGGCCGCAAACTCCTTGACCAATTTCGGCAGTACCTCCGTGGTAAACGGTGCGAGCACCGCCGCCAGCAATTCGTCTTTGGTCTTGTAACGCCGGTAGACCGTTCCCTCCGCGACGCCAGCACGCTCAGCAATCTGCTTGGTCGTGGTGTTGGCGAAGCCTTGTTCGGCAAACAGCGCCAGACTGGCCGTTAGTACCTGTTGTTGCTTGGGCGGAATCTCTCCGCTGGCCGCCATCACTTCTTGAAAAGCGGCTTGAATCGACATTTCTGTAGCCATGTTAAACCCTCCGATAACGTTTCATCCCGACAATATTTAAAATCGTAAATAGGACCGTGAAGCCCAGTAAAATTCCCAGTTCCCCGGCGACCCCATTGAGCGTCACACCCCGAGTGGCCACGTTCATCAACGCATTGCCGCCGTAGTACAACGGGAAAATGTGGGCGATCCACTGCAGCCACGTGGCCATCTGGTCAACCGGGATGAGCCCCGAGAAGAAGACCTGCGGCACGATGAGAATCGGGATGAACTGCATCATTTGAAATTCCGAGTTGGCAAAGGTCGACACGAAGATCCCCATCGACAGCGCCACCAGGGCCAACAAGAAGTTGATCAGTAAAATCAACCAGACGCTCCCCAGCATGTGAATCTTGAAGACCGTCAGTGCAAACGTGACCGTGATCAGCGTTTGGACCAGGGCAAACAGGCCGTAGCCCAATAGATAGCCACTGATGATCTCACCGCGGCGAATCGGTGTCGCCAGGAGTCGCGTCAGGGTCCCGGTGGTCCGTTCGTTGAGCAACGAGATCCCGGAGATCAGGAAGACAAAGAAGAACACGAAGAAGCCTAACAAAATCGGCAGGAACGTGTCAAAGAAGGTCGAATCCGCACTGCCATACAGATAATGACTGGTCACCGTGTAGGTCTTGGGCGCCTTCAGTTTAGCCGTTGAATTGGTCGTGGTGGTGCTGGTAGTGCTAGTGGCGCGTTGGCCCTGCGCCGCCATGACCTGCTTTTGCTGGGCCATGACCGTCTTTAAGGCCTTAGCCTGTGCCGTTAATGCCTGTTTTTGGGCCTTCGTTGCGGCTACCAAGGCCTGTACCCGCAACTTGGTCAACCCGCCCTGCAAGGCCTGACGGACCAGTGCCGAATCGCTGGGCTGGCTGTTTTGGTAGGTCACCGTCAGCTTGCCCGATTTTTGCTGGATGAAGGCGGCCAGGTTGTCCTCGCGCACCGCCGTCTTGGCCGTCGTGGTTTCTGCGTAGTGGTGCAGCTTGACGTGCTTGTTTTTCACGGCCTTGACCAGGCTCGTGTCGACATTGCTGACGCCGATCTGCGCCACGCTGTCCGAATTGGTATTAAACAAAAAATACATCAAAGATAAAATAAATAATGGTGCCACAAACATCAATGCTAACGTTCGTTTATCCCGCAGCATCTGGCGAATAACCCGTTTAAATATCGCGATGACTCTCATCTTGTAGTCGCCCCGCTTTCAAAAAGACTTGTTCGATCGTTGGTACCGCATATTCCTGTTCCAAGGCTCCTGGGGTGCCCTGCGCCAGCGCAATCCCCTCCCGAATCAGCATCAGGTAATCGCACCGCTCGGCCTCGTCCATGACGTGGGTCGTCACCAGGATCGATTTCCCGGCATCCCGCAACTGGTTGAGCTCTGTCCAGATCTGTTGGCGCAACTCGGGGTCGATCCCCACCGTTGGCTCATCCAAGATCAAGAGATCGGGGTCTTGGACCAGCGCGATGGCTAGCGACAAGCGCCGTTTCATCCCGCCGGAATACGCCGACACCCGGCGATCCAGGGCATCGGTCAAATTCACGACCGTCGCCGCGTGGTCGATGGCCGCCGCCAATTTGGCCTTGGGCACACTCATCAGCTCCGCAAAGAACCGAATGTTTTCGCGCGCCGTCAGGTCTTCGTAAAGGGCGTCGCTTTGGGCCATGTAGCCGATACGCTGCATGATCTGGCGATTGGGCATGGTCGTGCCGAGTACCGTCGTCGTGCCGGCATCGACCTTCTCCATCCCCAAAATGGCCTTCACCAGCGTGGTCTTCCCCGCCCCGGATGGCCCGATCAACCCCATGATCTGGCCCACGGGTAACCGTAAACTGATTTGCTTCAACACCGGATTGTCGCCAAAGGACTTGGCCACATCCGTGACTTCAATGGTATTGGTACGCATGAGAAACCCTCCTTCACAATGGTGAGTGGATACTCACTCATTTCTGCTTTAATCATAAGACGCGCGCCTAAGAATGTCAATGCATATTTGCTAGCGGTTACATTGTCGGGCATCACCAGTTGATAACTGCGCAAATCCAAGACGGCCGCAACTGGCAGGCCACCATCACCGCTTCCCCTAATAACCCGGGTTATTTTCACACAAAAATAAGCCGGGGGGAACTACTTCCCCGGCTCTTTCGCGTCACCTTTAACTAGCCAACCCGTGTGCCCATAAGCAGCGGGGTTCGCTCCGGCTCTGTTACGAGCCAGTAACTGCTCACTTCGTTATTGCTTTTCCGGTGCGCTCGCTCCCGGTGTCTCGTTAGCCACGGCGCGCAAAGCCAATTGGCGAACTTGGGCGACCAGCGCATCGTGGTCTTCGACCGGCACATCAACCAGCAATTGGTCGGCAACCTCTTGGCGCAACTTCACGATTTCTGGGTACAGGGTCTCACCACGTTTGGTCAGCGACAGCTCATAGACCCGCTTATCGGCCTTGGACTGGCGTTTGCGGACGTAACCCAGGTTCACCAGCTGATTGACCGCGCGAGTCACGTTGCTGGGATTCAGATACGTCAAGGCAATCAAGCGGTCTTGCGTCAACCGCGGCTGCTCGTGAATCCGCAAGATGTAGTAGTACATGCTGGCGTTGAGCCGATAGGGCTGTAAACGCCGGTCCAACGCGATCCGAGTATAGCGATTGGCGATCGACAGCCATTTTAAAATGTCGGGATCATTACTACTGGTGACCATAGGCACCCTTCTCTCCTAAAATTACGTGCGCAAGCATATACTAAATCGCTGGGGTTGTCAAGCAATGTAGCACGGACTAGCCAGGGCTAGCGGCGCCAATTCACTGGCCAGCTGAAACCACCCTGTAGCGCGCCGACTTATCCCTAGCGGACGACCACCCCGCTTACTTTACCTAGCTGAAACGTGCGCCAAAACAAAAAGGACCGCAGCCTCTGCCACAGTCCTTCATGCAATTTAGTAAGCCAATGAATTAACGTTTGCACGGCGCGTCTTGTTGGATGCCCAGAATGGCACCTTGACCACGCCTAAGACCTTGTCCTTGTCGACGAAGCCCCAGTAACGGCTATCGTTGGAAACGCTCCGGTGGTCACCTAACACGAAGTATTTCCCTTTAGGGACGACCTTAGTGATGGCCTTGCCGTCGTTCCACTTCTGCGTTTTCTGCAGACTGGCTAACGTCCAGTTACCCGTCCCCGAAGTCCGCTCGCTCTTGGAAATGAAGCTTTGGTTGATCTTCTTGTGGTTAACGTAGATGTATCCGTTCTTGCTCGTCACGGTGTCCCCTGGCAGACCAATGACCCGCTTGACGTAGTTGGTGTTGACCTTGGCGGATGGATCTTCGCCGTGGGCATCAAAGACAATGACGCTCAAGTGCTTGACCTTGGCTTGTTTCCAGGCAAAGACCTTTTCGTTGTTTTGCAGGTTCGGTTCCATCGATGGCCCATCGACCCGCACCCGGGTAAAGACGAAGGACTTAATCGCAAAGGCAATGGCCAACCCGATAATCACGGGAATGATCCAACTCATAACTTCCTTTAATGCTTTCATGTTGCAGCTCCTTAATATTCAGATATTCATATAGTGTTATCATACACCCCCACCAGCCGGAGGAAAACTTTTCCGTAGCGCAGGGGTCGAGTATAATCTTACCATTTACTGACTGAAACGCCTACGTTTTCGCTGAATTTAATCCAGCTGAAATATCTGCCACTCGCTAACCGGGGTCATTTCCCAGTCTGCCGGGGTGTCAACTCCTTGACTAATCAATATTACTTTTTGATGACGACCGCACCAGCCCTTGCAAATTTGGCCATTTCCAGCAATAATAAGAAAATTAAGCGAATTCCCGCAGATGGCTAACACTTTCACTTAACTATCCATCTGCGTTCGCGTTTTGATTCTGCGGCAGTTTCGCCTGCCCGCACCACCACAATATTCGCAATTTTATATGAAAGGCTGACTGCTTTTGAATCCTACGCTTTCTCGTCGCCGCCAAATTTGGCTGACGCTGTTACTCGGGACCGTGAGTGCGACCGGTCCGCTGGCCATTGATCTGTATCTGCCAGCCTTGCCCCAAATGAAGGTCCAATTTGCGACCAACGCCTCACTGATGCAGCTGAGCATCACCGCCTGTTTGATTGGGCTGGCTTTGGGTCAACTGATCGCCGGGCCGTTGTCCGACCAATACGGCCGCCGCAAGCCGCTGATCACGGGCTTTGTGATCTTCGGACTGGTCTCTTTAGCCATGGCGTTCATTCATTCGATCACGTTGTTGATCATCTTGCGTTTTATCCAGGGACTGGCCGGCGCCACGGGGCAGGTCCTCGCCCGAGCGGTGGCCCGCGACCTCTTCTCCGGCAAAAAGCTCACGCGGTTCTATGCGCTGCTCAACACCGTCAATGGGGTCTTTCCCATCATCGCGCCCATCATTGGGGGCTTTATGATCCACTACGTCGATTGGGAAGCCATCTTCATCCTGCTGGCGCTGATTGGCTGGGCCATTGCGCTCGCCGTAGCTTTGGGCCTACACGAATCTCTGCCCGTTGCCAAACGCCAAACTGGGGGCTTTGCCACTTCACTGACGGCCATGGGCAAATTGGTCGTTCAACCCGCCTTTTGGCCGTTGATTCTGGCCACGGGTCTGGTTTACGGCGGCCTTTTCAGTTACATTTCCGCCTCGACCTTTGTGTTCCAAACGGGATTTGGCCTGGCACCGCAAACGTTTAGCCTGCTGTACGCCTTCAATGGGCTGGGCATCGTCGTCGGCAGTAACCTGCCCGGTCAGCTGGCTAAACGCTTCTCTAACCGCCAACAGGTCACCAGCCTCTTGACCCTCGCGGCCGTGGTGAGTGCCGTCTTGCTAGCGACTTTGCTCTTCCCGGCCAACGTTTGGGTCGTCAGCGTCTTGGTCCTAGCGCTGGTCATCCTGATCGGCGCGCTGCTCACGCTGACGGTCACCATCATCATGGACCAAGCCACCAGCAATGCCGGGGGCGCATCGGCCGTCATCGGGTTGGCGCAAAATGCCTGCGGTGGACTGGCTTCTCCGCTGGTCGGACTGTCCGGCAGTTCGTACGCGGCCATGGCAACCATGTTGTTGGTCTGCAACGTCGGGGCGTTGGGCCTGGTCCGTTTCCAAGCCCACACCCGTCACGCCTAAGCACCTAATTCGGTGTCGTTGGTTAAGTTAATCCGCTTAACCACGGGCCTTTTTAGCCACTTCGCTGCGACTGGGCGACTTTTCAAGCGTCAAACCACACAGCGTGGGAAAACCATGCTACACTACACGTACAGACAACGTTAAGGATACCGCCTCCTTCTTAGCACTCCCCCCACGGCGCGGTAAACTTATCAGCTTAAACTTAAAAACGTCCGCAACACCAGCCTAGGTGTTCGGACGTTTTTTCTGTTATTCATCAAAGTACCCTGCCTGGCAACACTCGCCGCGCTGGCGCCTTACCGTTCGCTAGAGATGAGTTGGAACGCTGAGGGCGGCGGGTCAAGCCAAAGAGCGGTCTTGACCCTCAACTTGGAGCCGATGGTACGCGTCTCCAAGTTGCCAGTTCCCTAAGTGCCGTAAACCGCGCCACTAAGGGAACTCCCACAGCTGAACTCATCTCTAGCGAACTCTCGGCTACGGTGGTGGTTGCCAGCGACGGCTAGCATAGATCTACTGGTCAGATCACCACGCGGCAATGACGACGGAATTGAGCCAGCGTTCATTGCCCCCGCTACGTAGCCGAGAGTGAAGTGAAATCTAGGCTCAGCCGGGGAATTTGACAGCGCTCTTGGCTGGCAAATTGGTGACTTTGAGACGTGTTTTTCGGCTCAAATCAAGGGCCAAGACCGGGTCTGGGGCTTGGACCGGTCCTTCCCCAGCGTTCCAGCCTAGAATTTCACGTAACGGTAAGGCGACCAGCACGGACTGTATCGCAACTTTAATGGCCGCGGCCCCACTGGGTCAGCTGGGCCACCACGTTTTTCAGGATCTTGATGCCCAGCTGGTAATCCGGTTCTGACCCCAGCATGCGAAAGGCCAAAGTCCACGCATCGTGGTACACGCTAACGGTCAGTTGGAAATGTGGCATCGTGCGGTAGGCGCCCGCAAAGTAGATCTGGCTGACGCTGGTCTCACCAAAGCGCAGGCGCGTGTGGTCAATATGCCCAAAATTGGCAAAGGAGATAGCCGCTTGAGGCCGGTGCTTCCCCGCCAACCGGCGCACCAGTTGAGGTGGCAGTGCGCGGCTCATGCGGTTTAACTCAACCAATGGTGGCAAATAGGCCAGCTCATCTCGGAGTTGGGTGATGGTCGCTTGCGTGCGCTGAACCACATCGGCCAGTTGATCGCCCGTTTGGACGGTAATGGGAATCGGCATTTCACTGGTCAGGTTGGCCACTTGGACCACGTTGGTCGCCGCGACGGGCCCGTGCAGACGCAGATCCACTTGATACGGGATCACCAAGCGACTCTCGCCGGTCAACGCAAAGAGCGCCAAGGCATAGGCCGACAACAACACGGCGTTCATGGTCACATTTTCCGACTGGGTCCGCTGGCGCAACCGCCGACTAACCACGCGCGGAATTGTGGCTTCACCGCGGTGATGGTGCACGTCGCCCCGAAGACGCGGGAAAGTCTCATCGGAGTTGCCGTTGAGGCTGGGCAAGGCCCGATGGGGATGGCGCAGGTGGTTTAAAATTTTTCGCACGCTGCGCTCATTGGTAAAGTTGGCCAGGTCTTGCCCGTCATAGGCGGCGGCGAGCAGGTACAGGTAGTGTTTGAAACCCTCGCCGTCCGTTAACAGGCGGCTCATGGAAATCCGCAACGCATCGTAATCGGGATGGTGGAGCACCTGGACCTTCAGTTGTGGCCCCGCCAAGACGTCGAGAGCGGCGCGGCCGGGATCATGGGCGGCCGTAAATTCTTCGATCACCTGATCTAAGGCGCTGGCCTCGACTTCGAATCGGTTCCAGCGTAAATTGTAGCGACCCAACACCTGCGGGACCACCGTTTGCGTCGTGGCAATCGCGGTCTTCAACCGGGCCACGTCAATGGGGTGCGTCAAACTCAGTGTACACTCGAGTAACGGATACGTTTCCGCCAAATCTAGCGTTGGCATCAAGTCCAACGGTTCGCCATGATAGATCATGCTAACACCCCTCCTTGCTAATTTTACCCACAGTATAGCAAAGTTGCCGGGACGAGCCGCAGCATTTTACTCAGATATTGCAAAAAATTAATTAACCCGTAACTTTTCGTTGGGGTCGCCGTTTGCGGGTGACTCTGTTAGAATGGGATCAGAAAAAATGAATGAGGTGACCTTTTTGGCAAATCAAGCAGCACCCGTCTCCTGTAACGCCACGCTTATCGTGACCAGCCACCGGGTATTTCAGCCCGATTTAAATGAACATGACTCCGTCTTCGGTGGTAAGATTCTCTCGTTGGTCGATGACAGCGCCTCCGTGGCCGCCGTGCGGTTGACCCACAAGACCGTGGTCACGGCCTCCTTTGACCACGTCAGCTTTCTGCGGCCCTTTCACCTGGACGACTCCATGTTCCTGGAAGCCTATGTCACGGGGACTGGCACGCGGTCGCTGGAGGTCTTCGTGAAGATCATCGGCGAAAACCTGACGACCGGCGAGCGCTTCGTTGGCTACACCTGCTTTATTACCTACGTGATCGAGGACCCCACGGCGAGTGACCCGTTGCCAGACATGCTCCCCGTCACCGCCGAGCAGCGTTACATCTGCGCCGGCTATGCCAAACGAACTGCCCAACGTAAGGAACGCCGCATCGAACAACGCGGTCTAAACGCCCACGTCACGGTCTCTTCACCGTGGCCAATGTAATTGTTTCATGTGAAACATCACGAATTCAAACGACAACTAGCGCGGTACCAGGACCTTGCCTGGCACTGCGCTAGTTTTATTTAATCTGCTGAAAGCTGAAAGACGAAATCAACTGAAACTATTGTGATCATGCGACTCATGGCGTTAAGATTGTTCGTTGACAGCTTCGTAGCGGGAACTGGCCGCTTACCGTTCGCCAAATATGGGTTGGCGCACTAGAGCGGATGGGTCGAGCCAAAGGACGGTCTCGACGCCTCGCTTTGAGCTGAAGTTCACGTCTCAAAGTGGCCTCATGGCCGAAACGTGCGCCAACAGGCAACTGGTTCCGCTTAACCCTGCTAGGCAAATAATCCAAAACCAGGATTATCCGCCTAGCACCGTTAATGCTCGCCAGTTAACCGCCTGTTGGCACACTCTATTTAAGCACCTGGGCGCTCTGCCACTCGCGGTCCAAGATACCGTAGCTGTAGAGGTCCAGCCAGCGGCCATCCTGAAACACGCCCTCGCGGTTGACGCCTTCACGCACGAAGCCGACCGCCTCGTAGGCGTGAATGGCGGCTAGATTGTTGGCGTTGACCTCGAGCGTGACCTTGTGCAGGCCTAATTCGTTAAAGGCAAACGACAGAATCGTGTTCAACGCGTCCTCGCCAAAGCCTTGTCCCCGGTCACTGACGACGGGCAGGGCAATGCCCAGCGTGGCGCGGCGGTTCTTAAAGTACACGTCATCGAGCACGACCCACCCCAGCAGGCCGTCATCGGCGTTGGCCCGAATCATGAAGAAAAACCGCTCATTGTTGTCGGGCTCGGCCGCTAGCTCACTGTATTCCGCCGCCGTCCACGGGTGAAAGGCATCCGCCGACAAATTTCGCAAGAGGCCGTCCTCCCATTGCGTATCCTGGAGCCATTCGGCATCCCCGTCACGCATTTCCGTTAAATGGACCAAATTTCCCTGAACCACGTCTTTCATCATCCTGACCCCCTGTGTGTTTGTTCCCACTCTACCACAGGTCCGCGCCAAGCCAAAATAGTTGGCGGCCACCACCATCTAGCCTATACTGAACCCAGCTCTTAAAGGAGGACATACGCTATGAAAATTATGGTAATTGGGGCCACCGGGATGGCCGGTTCTGCAGTTGTTGCGGAAGCTTTACGACGGGGACACCAAGTGGTGGCGGTCGCTCGGTCGACGGCCAAATTAGCCGCCTTGGGCACTAACGCCAACCTCACAACCCAAGTCACCGACGCCTTTGCGCTCACGGCAGCGGATCTCACAGCGGTCGATGCCGTGGTCGACGCCTTTGCGACCGCACCTACCAAGGCCTACTTACACGTTGACCTGGCCGCCCACCTGGTGGCGCAACTGCGCGACACCACGACGCCGCGGGTCGCCTTTATCTTAGGTGCCGGCAGCCTGTTTACGGGGGCAGACCATCATCTGTTCGTCCGTGACCTGGAAAAGGACCCCCACGCCGCCGACTTCATTCAGGTCCCGCAAAACCAGCTCAAGGAACTGAATTTCCTGCGGGACGTCGACAACGTCAACTGGTTTGGCGTCTCACCGGCCGCGGATTTCCACCCCGGCGAAGCGGTTCCCGCACTCTTGGGCACCAACGACCTGTTGGTCAACGCCGCCAAGCAATCCGGTACCAGTACCAGCACCATGGCCGTGACCTTACTCGACGAACTGGAACGCCCGCAACACCACCAGACGCGCTTTACTGTCGCTGATAAATAGTTCCATAGAGAGTGGGCCAACAGGCTGCCTGTTGGCCCACGTTTCAGCTAGGTAAAAGTGACGCGAACGAGCCTGGGAGGCTTTGGCCCAGGCTTGTTTTGACTAACCCGGTTGGCCTGGGGGCTACCGCTGAAAAAACGGGGATCAACCAGCAGTTAGTGCCATCCCCCTTCAGCGAACCGTAGACGGCCTGTTTTCACCATGCCACCGTATCATCGCGCGGCATTTTTTGGTATGCTAGTCACCAGAAAAACTTAATATAGAAAGTTGCGATGACTTTGAAAACGAAATTAACTTGGCGTCAGATGCTCTTCATTGGCATGATGCTCTTTGGCCTGTTCTTTGGGGCCGGCAACCTGATTTTTCCCGTCTACCTGGGCCAACAAGCCGGTCATCACGTCGGCGCGGCGGTCGTCGGGCTCCTGTTGACGGGGATCGGGTTGCCCCTGCTAGGGGTCGCCGGAATCGGTATGACGCGCAGTGAAGGCGTCTTTGACCTGGCAACAAAGGTCAATCGGCCCTTTGCCTACGCCTTCACGATTCTGCTCTACCTCACCGTGGGCCCGTTCTTTGCCCTGCCACGGCTGGCGACCACGTCCTTTCAAATCGGGCTGGCACCGTTCGTGCCCACCGCCCAACAAGGCTGGGTCCTAGCCGGCTTTTCCATTGCGTTTTTCGCGTTAGCCTGGTGGCTGGCCCGCAACCCCGGCAAGCTGATGACTTACATTGGTAAATGGCTAACGCCGTTGTTCCTGATTTTACTGGGCCTACTGATGCTCGCGGCCTTCCTCAAACCGATGGGCGGCTTCGGCTTTGCGGCTCGCGGCGCTTACGTGGCCAGTCCGGTGGCGACCGGGTTCACGGAGGGTTACAACACCCTGGATGCCTTGGCCTCACTGGCCTTTGGCATCGTGGTCATCGATAGCATTCGCGCACTCGGTGTGACCGAACCTGGTCAAATCGCCAAAGACGTGATCAAGGCTGGCATCATCTGCGTGGCCTTGATGGGTGTAATCTACACGCTGCTGGCATTAATGGGGACCATGAGTCTGGGCAAATTCAGTCTGGCCGAAAACGGCGGCATCACCCTGGCGCAGATCGCCAACCACTACTTCGGGACCTTCGGCAATCTCTTATTGGCCCTGCTGGTGATCGTGGCCTGCTTGAAAACGGCGATTGGTCTGATCTCGGCCTTTGGTGACACGCTCCACGGGATGTTCCCGCGGATTTCTTACGCCTGGCTGATTGCGTTGGCCAGTATCCTGCCGTGTTTGTTTGCTAACGTTGGGCTGACTAAGCTGATCAGCTACTCGACGCCGGTTCTGATGTTCCTGTACCCGCTGGCCATCGTTTTGATTGCCTTAGCGGTCCTCTCCCCGCTGTTGGGGACCAGCCGCTGGTTGTATGGCCTGGGGATGCTCTTCACGCTGATTCCGGCGATTTTTTCCGCTGTCGCCGCCCTGCCTGCAACTTGGCAACACGCCGGTTGGGCCCAGGCCATCTTGACCGTCAATGCCCGACTCCCGCTGGCCGCTCGGGGCTTCAGTTGGGTCGTCCCTGCACTGATAGGGTGTCTGTGTGGCTGGTTCATGAGCAAACTATTAGACCGTAAATCAAGTTAAACTAACAATCACGGACATTTATCATTTCATTTTATGAGAATATCTGATAAAATATAATTAATTTATAATTCTTCTCAGACGATTGTCAGATGAAATGAGGTGAACCGGATGACTCAAGTACGTTACCCTACAACCCCGCTCAAGATCGGCGTCACGATTCTAACCGTGGTCATGTTACTGGCCATGTTGCTGGTACCCAACCCCGTGGTCGTGGCCTTTCTATGTTTTAGCTCGCTGATCACAGCGATGATCCATTTCAACGTCTTCGAAAGCAGCGCGGACACGAATCCACTCAACCGCATCGACCTTGCCATTCAGGTCATTTATCTCGTGGCCTCGGTCGCTAAAGCCTTCATCATTGGTGGCCACGCTTAACGCAACGTAAAAAAGCCCCAACGCAACCCAGCACTTGTGTGCCTGGCTGCGTTGGGGCTTTTTCGTTTTGCTTGTGGCTCCCATTGTATGCTAAACTCAGTAAAACATTTCTGAAAGGTGACCCGCATGAAAAAATACGCAATCTTTGACTTAGACGATACCCTCCTGGACTTTAGCCGGGGTGAAACGGAAGGCATCACGCAGATCTTCCAAGAAAACGGGGTCACTGATATCGATTCCTTAATGCAGACCTATCTGACCATCAACCATGAGATCTGGCATCAGATTGAACAAGGCGCCGACCGCGGTCCGCTGCTAGATACCCGGTTTGCCCGGACATTTGCGACGGTGGGACTGTCTGTGGACAGCATTGCCCTGGAACGTGAGTATAAGGCCATGCTGGCCCACAACTACTACACGCTCCCCGGCGCCAGTGACCTCTTGACCCACCTGAAACAAGCGGGGCTGACCATCATCGTGGCCACCAACGGCACCAAGTCCGTTCAGGAAAGCCGACTGGCCGGAGCAGGCATCACGCCGTACTTCGATCAGATCTTTATTTCCGAAGACCTGGGCTATGATAAGCCCGATCAACGTTTCTTTGCGCCCATCTTCACGGCCTATCCGCAGCTCACCCGTGACAACGCCTTGATGATTGGCGATAGCCTGCGATCCGACATTTTGGGTGCGCGCAATGCGGGGCTGGACAACGTTTGGTACAACCCGCAACATCTGACCAACACTAGCGCGGTCGTGCCGACCTATGAGGCTCACGACTTTAGCGACCTGGCGCGGTTACTGTTGGCCTAACCCCACTCCATGCGGTCCATGTCCGTTCGCTCAAAGCGCCGCGGCGTTGGGGCCAAATGGGGCGGCAACGGTTGTTCTAAAAATGCCAGCTGTGTCAAGGCCTCCCATTCGCTCTTGGGCATGATGACCGCGGCCTTGGCGTCGTCGCCGTCGGTCGGTGTGATCACCACGGTCTCTTGCAAGCGGTGAACGGCAGCCAGGATCAATTCCAGATCCTGCTGGGCGGCTAGCGGCGTATAGTGTTTCAATTAAACTCCCCCTCTAATCTGTTCTCAATTGGGCTGCTGCCGGCATTGCGGTGTTCGCCAGAAATGCTGGCGCCTCCCCTAACCAATGCCGTCAGCGACGCCCGACTTCGCTAAGTCTACCGGACTTATGTTTCATTTGTGCAAAGAACCCGTAAAAGTTTTGTATAATCACTGGTAATTATTAATAATAGTTATCGATTAGTAATTAATAACAAAAAGGCCTTTCTCCACCACGGCTCAGCCGCTATGGAGAAAGGTCTTTTTTTCAGTGACAGGTTAATCTACTTTAGCAATCTTTCCTTGTTCAATGTACACACTCAAAATTGCGATGTCGGCGGGGTTGACCCCACTGATTCGGCTGGCTTGGGCTAGGGTTTCGGGTTGAATCTTCTTCAGCTTTTGGTGGGCTTCCGTGGCCAGACCGTCGATGGCATCGTAGTCGATCTTGGCTGGAATGGCCTTGGCCTCCATGCGCTTCAGCTTGGCGACGTTATCCTCGGCCTTCTTGATGTAGCCGGCGTACTTCAAGGAGATTTCAATTTCCTCGACGATGTGTCGGTCCAACGGTTGGGCGGGGGCCGGAATGAACTGCAACAACGTTTGGTAGTCCACGTAAGGCCGGCGTAAGAAGACGGCAGCCAAGACGCCATCCTGCAGCGGCTTGTCTCCGTGGCTTTCGATAAACGCATTGATCTCGGCACTTGGCTTAATCCGAATGCTGTTCAACCGGTCGATTTCGTCCTTAAGGGCGGCCTTTTTAGCTAAGAAGGCGGCGTAACGCTCGTCACTGATCAGGCCCAGCTCATGTCCCTTGGCCGTTAACCGTAAGTCAGCGTTGTCGTGCCGCAAGATCAACCGGTATTCGGCCCGGCTGGTCAACAAGCGGTAAGGTTCCTTGGTGCCTTTGGTGACCAGGTCATCGACCATGACCCCAATGTAGGCGTCGGAACGCTTCAAGGTAAAGCCTGGCTTGCCTTGGGCCCGCAAACCGGCATTGATTCCGGCTAAGAGACCTTGGCCAGCGGCTTCTTCGTACCCCGACGTCCCGTTCGTTTGCCCCGCCGTGAAGAGGTTCTTCAGCGGCTTGGTCTCTAACGTTGGGCGCAATTGGTAAGGGGCGACCACGTCATATTCAATGGCGTAACCGGGCCGCATCATTTGCGCGTCTTCGAGGCCCTTGATGGAGTGCAAGATCTTTTGTTGCACTTCTTCAGGCATGGACGTGGACAGGCCTTGAACGTACCATTCATCGGTGTTGCGGCCTTCTGGCTCTAAGAAGAGTTGGTGCCGAGGCTTGTCGGCAAACCGCACGATCTTGTCCTCAATGGATGGGCAATACCGGGGGCCGACCCCTTCAATGACCCCTGTGAACATCGGGGCGCGGTCTAAATTGGCCTTGATGATCTCATGGGTCTTTTGGTTGGTGTAGGTCAACCAGCACGACAACTGATTCTTTAATTCGAGGTAAGCACTGTCAGGCGTGGTGAAACTAAAGTGGTTCGGTTCCACATCCCCTGGCTGTTCTTCGGTCTCATCGTAGTGGATCGTGTTGCCGTCGACCCGTGGTGGCGTCCCGGTCTTGAACCGTTCCAAATCAAAGCCGTACTTGGGCAAATTGGCCGTCAACTTGGTGGCTGGCTGGGAGTTGTTGGGACCTGAAGAATACATCAGTTCCCCGATGATGATCTTGCCCCGAGCAGCGGTGCCGGCCGCGATGACCACGGACTTGGCGCTGTAGTGCGCCCCCGTATTGGTGATGACGCCCTTGCAGACGCCATCTTCCACGATCAGATCGTCCACGATGCCTTGACGCAGGGTCAAGTTAGGTTCGCGTTCGATAGTGTGTTTCATTTCGGCGTGGTAGGCGTGCTTATCGGCCTGGGCCCGCAATGCGCGGACGGCCGGGCCTTTCCCGGTGTTGAGCATCCGCATCTGGACGTAGGTCTTATCAATGTTGCGGCCCATTTCGCCACCCAATGCATCAATTTCGCGGACAACGATTCCTTTGGCAGGACCCCCGACGGATGGATTACATGGCATAAACGCCACCATATCCAAGTTGATCGTCATTAACAGGGTCTTGTTGCCCATCCGTGCAGCGGCCAAGGCGGCCTCGCTGCCGGCATGACCGGCCCCCACGACGATGACGTCGTAGTCCTGGCCGGGGTATGCAATTACTTCAGTCATGGTTCTTTCCCTCCAAGTCTAGCCGTTAAACGGTTAAACGATCTCTTTTTACGTTTCTAAGTTTGTTTCAATTACCTTGTGCCGTGCTGGTCGCCTACCGTTCGCCCAATATGGGCTGGAGCGCGCGCTTTGAGCCGCAAAACACGTCTCAAAGACGCCAGTTCCCTAACCAGCAAGCTGCTAAGGGAACTCCCACGGCTGAGCCCATATTGGCCTTCACTCTCGGCTACTAACGGCGCTGTCACTGACACTGACTAGAGTCGACCAGTGCCAGGCCACATAACCGCGTTCACGCCACCATCGTCGCCGGAGGCCGCCAGGAATGGCGCCAGCTGTGACAACGGTGTTGACTGCCGTTTTGGGGCAGTCTACAGCGTGGGACGACTTTGAAGACCCGTGGTTTGCGGGGCTTCAAAGCGAGATGGAAGCCCGCCCTTTGGCTGGAATCGGTCCCCATAGAAGGCAGAATTCCTGGCAGCCGCAGGCAACTGGCGCGCCACGACAGGCGACCAGCTCACACCGCTGTTGCCTTGGGTTATTTACCCAAGCAGAATTGGCTGAACAGTTGGTCGAGCAGCTCGTCTTGGTAGCTGTCACCGGTGATCTCGCCCAAAAGGTCCCAGGCGCGGGTCATGTCGATTTGGACCAAGTCGACGGGCATCCCCGCCGCAATGCCGCTTTGCACATCCGTCAAGGCGTCACTGGCTTGGTGCAGCAACCCGATGTGCCGGGCGTTGGTGACCATCACCGTGTTTTGACTGGACTCGATACCCTCATCAAAGAATAGGTGCGCGATCGTTGATTCCAACTGGTCCATCCCGGTACTTTGCAAGATGGACGTCTCGATAATCGGGCTGTCCTTCGCCTCAGCCTTGACCGCTGCCATGTCTAGTTGATTTGGTAAATCGGTCTTGTTTAAAATAAGAATCCGTTGGGTATCCTGCGTCGCCTGTAACAGCTCGCGGTCCTCGTCGGTCAGGGGTTCACTGGCGTTTAAGACCAGCATGACCAAATCAGCCGTGTTGATGGCCTTGCGCGAACGTTCCACCCCAATCTTTTCGACCTTATCTTGGGTGTCACGAATCCCCGCCGTGTCGATCAACTTCAACGGAACGCCCTTGACGTTCACGTATTCCTCGATCACGTCACGCGTGGTCCCGGCCACGTCGGTCACGATGGCCTTGTCTTCGTGCAACAAATGGTTCAACAGGCTACTCTTCCCCACATTGGGGCGGCCGACGATGGCCGTGGCCAAGCCTTCGCGCAAGACCTTGCCTTGCTTGGCGGTGGCCAGTAAGACCTTGATTTGCTTTTGGACCTCTTGGGCCTTTTCTAGCAACATCTTGGTGGTCATCGTTTCCACGTCATCGTATTCGGGATAGTCGATATTGACCTCGACTTGGGCCAGAGCATCCAGGATGTCTTGACGCAAATTTCGAATCAGCTTAGACAGATCACCATCTAATTGGTCTAAAGCTACCTTCATGGACTTGTCCGTTTTGGCCCGAATCAGGTCCATCACGGATTCCGCTTGGGTCAAATCGATCCGGCCGTTCAAGAAGGCCCGCTTGGTATATTCCCCGGGTTCGGCCAACCGCGCGCCGTAGCTCAAGCACAGCTGTAAGATGCGGTTGGTGGCCACGATGCCCCCGTGACAATTGATCTCGATGATGTCTTCTTTGGTGTAGGTCTTAGGCGCCCGCATGACGGTCACCATGACCTCATCCACCTCTTCGTTGGTTTCTGGGTCGACGATGTGGCCGTAATGAATCGTGTGGCTGGCCACCTTCGTTAAGTCAGCCCCCTTGAACAACTTTCCGGCAACGGCAAAGACTTCTTCGCCGCTCAACCGAATAATGGCAATGCCCCCCTCACCAGGTGGGGTCGAAATTGCCGCAATGGTATCAAATTCTGTGGTCGTGACTGCCATGAGCCATCCTCCTTTTTGTCGTTTATCGTCGTTTACGCGGCTGAATGCCCCCTTCCTGTGGGCAAACGCACCGGGCGTATCATTTAACGCCATAAAAAAAAGCACCCACTCCACGCCACCTAACTCTGCGTGGATAAAGTACTTTCACTACTTTATCGTAAACTTGATAAGAATGATTGTCTTCACTATAAGGGCTAACGGCGCATTTGTCAAACCTAAACTATGCTGGTTCGATCACAACCGCGCGGTGCGGCTCTTTGCCGGCCGAATAAGTGCTGACGTAGCGGTTCTTGGCCAGGACCGCGTGAATCTGCTTGCGCTCAAATGACGGCATCGGATCCAAATAAATCGGCTTGCCGGTCGCCACGACCTCGCGGGCCGTACTTTCCGCCAGCCGGGTCAGAGTCGCCGTCCGCCGTTCCCGGTACCCGGCGACGTCCAGTACCACGTCCACGTGTGCGGCGCCATGATGGTTTAAATACAACTGGGCCAGACTTTGCAGGGCGTTGATGGTCCGCCCGTGCTTGCCGATCAACAGGCCTTCCTTGTCGGTGGTGAAGGCCAGGTGAATCTGTCGGTGGGCCGTGTTTTCGACGTCTAACGTGGCGTCAATGCCCAGTTGCTCGACGATTGTGGCCAAGTAGTCCTGGACGCCGTCAATGGCCGCTTGACGTTGCTGACGGCGTTTGGCCGGGTCCACGGTCGGTTGTGGGGTCGTCGGCTGAAGATGAGCCACTGGCGCTTTTGTTGCGGCCTCAGGGGCCGGAGTCGGTTGGACCTGTGGCTTAGGTTGGGGTTGGGCCTTTTTGGCCTGCTTCATGGCCTTGGCCACCGGTTTGAGCGTGACGTCGACCATCGCATCGCGTTTACCAATGCCTAAAAAGCCCTTACGCGGGGTCGCAACCACCTTTGTTATCACTTGGTCGCGGCTGGTGTTTAACGCCGCCACGCCTGCAGCAATCGCTGCTGCTTCCGTTTTCCCCGTGTAGATCGTCATCGTCCATTCCTCCATGTCTTTTTCGCTAAAATTTAGTATACCATACGTGACCACCGACCAGTTGCGCTTTCCCCCCAGCGGCAAGATTTTCCAGTGCGTTTGTCGTTCACAGCTTCAAGGTGAGCGCTGGTCGCCTACCGTTCGGCCAATATGGGACTGGAATGCGGTGGGCGGGCCGGTCGAGCCAAAGTGCGGTCTCGCCCTCGCTTTGAGCCGAAAAGCACGTCTCAAAGACGCCAGTTCCCTAACCAGCAAGCTGCTAAGGGAACTCCCACGGCTGAGCCCATATTGGCCGAACTCTCGGCTACGGTGGTGGTTGTTGGCGACAATCGCTTTAGTTCTCGGCAATCCTCATCCTGTCCGTCGAATTCAGCCTACCCAGCTTGCCGGCAAATAGCCTCTTGCCGAAATCAGCCAAGAACAATCCCGGCGGAGGCATCCCCAAATTAGCTATTGGCGCAACGCCAACGTTTCTAATCCCATCGCAACCGCATCCCCAGTTAGCTAATTTACGCAATGCCACCGTTCCTAACCCCACCGCCTTGGCAGGCCACAAGTTCGTGTTACCTCTCGCCAAAGACTAAGAAAGCCTTAAGTTTCGGGGTCGACGGGTAACAAAAATCGGTTTCATTTCGTTAGTAATAGTATAGCGCCACCTGAAAGGAGGTGAGTCTTGCAACTCACCCAGTCACCAAGCAACATCCGTTTTCTGCCTACTCTCTCAGCAATCGTCTTTGAGGCTAAAAAAAGCCGCCTGGCACCTGGCCGGACGACTTGAGAAATGCATTTTCAAATATTACTTGCGTTTGCTTTGCTTGGCCCGCCGAATAGCTTTTCTAACGGCGCGGTCGTGCTTGGCCTTTTCCTTTTGTTTCTCATCGCGTTCCGCTTGGATCTTCCACGGATTTTGAATGAGCAGGGTTTGTCCCACTTGGAAAATGTAGGAAATCGTCCAGTACAACGACAGGGATGATGGGACGTTTAGGGCGGTAAAGAAGACCACCACTGGCATCCCGACAACCATCATCGTGTTCATGGAGTTGGTTTCCGGTGCCGACTTGGTCGTTAACCACGAACTAGCGAACGTGGCCAAGGCGGCTAAGATCGGTAACACAAAGTACGGGTCCTTGTGGCCCAATTGTAACCACAAGAAGTTCCCGGACCGCAGAACGGCCGTCCGCCAAATGGCCTGGTACAAAGCCCAGATGATTGGCAGTTGGACCAACGCTGGTAAACAGCCCATTAATGGGTTGATGCCGGCTTCCGAATACAGCTTTTGCTGCTCGGATTGCAGCTTAGCCATCGTTTCGCGGTCTTTAGACGAATATTTCTTTTGCAGAGCCTTGAGTTGGGGTTGGACCTCTTGGGTCTTCCGCATGCTGCGCGTTTGGAAGATCATCAGTGGCATCAAGATCACCCGAATGATAATGGTGAACACGATGATACCGACACCGTAACTGCCGCCGAACAAGTTGGCCAACCAGATAATCGCCCGCGAGAAGTTTAAGACGATCAGGCCGTCCCAAATCCCGGTACTTTGATTGGTGATTGGTTTGTTGCTACAAGCGGAGAGGATAAACACCAGACTGACAATGCCCAGCATGAGTAGGGTACGTTTGTACTTTTTCACGTTTTTCACGTTTATTCCTCGCTATAATTGGAATCCAACAGTTTCGCTAACTTCAACACGTGGACCATACTGCTTTTCGCATCGGCCATGCTAATGCCGTCAGCGCGGGGCCGAGCAATCACGAGGAAATCCACATCCTGTTTCAGGTATGGCTTCAACTCAAGAAGGCTCTGACGGATCCGGCGCTTCACCCAATTGCGGTGAACGGCGTTACCAATCTTTTTACCGACGGAAATGCCGACCCGGAAGTGTTTCTGGTCAGGCTTAGCCATTGAGTAGACCACGAATTGCCGGTTTGCGACCGAATTCCTGGTTTCAAAGACCTGCTGAAATTCCGCTTCTTTCTTAATGCGGTAAGATTTTCGCATGTGCATCTCCAAAGTTCTCGATTTTGCAGTCCGCGCGGGATTGGTGATCCAGTCTCCCCGCAGATAAAATAAAAAGACCACTGAACCTTCAGCGGCCTATGCAGACAATACTTTACGTCCCTTTTGACGGCGACGTGCTAATACTTGACGGCCATTGCTAGTGCTCATCCGCTTGCGGAAGCCGTGGACACGTGAACGGTGACGTTTCTTTGGTTGGAAAGTGCGCTTCATCGTAAAATCTCCTCTCTTAACTATGACTATTTATTTTTTATCTGGAAATCCAGACAAATACTAAATGCATTTCCTGAACATATTAGCATAAAAATCCCAAGAATGAAACCTAAACTTGCGGATTTCACGAAAAAATTGTGGGGACAAAAATTTGTTTCATGCACTTTGCTTGTGGATAAGTTGCTATTTCAGAAAAAGTTATCCGGGAGTTGCCAACCGAGTTATCCACCATTCCACAGCCTGTTTATTTTTTAATTTTAGGAATTGTGATTTCTGTGGATAACTTGTGAAACACTTGATACTATCACTTTCACAGTTCACACCATCCTGTGCATAACCATTTCGTCAAAAAGTTATTCACAGATTCTCGCACCCTTGTGGATAACTCAATCCACTTCCTGTGAAACAATTATGCACAGCTCCAAATACCCTGTGGAAAACTTTTTTTCTTCATGCTACACTGGACTTACGTTTTCTTTTGGGCGGAGTCCGTCCAAAAGTTCAATGAGCTTTCTAAACTAAAATAGGGGGATACCTCAGTGCCAGATATGTTAACTTTGTGGACTGATATCAAAGCGTTGTTTGAGGAAAACAACTCGAAGACAGCCTACGCGACTTGGATCGAAACCGCCAAGCCGATTGCCTTGAATGGCAACAAATTAACGTTGGAACTCCCATCACCCCTGCATCGTGATTACTGGACCCATCAACATCTGGACCAGCAATTGGTAGAATACGCATACCAAGCCGCTCACGAAGATATTCAGCCCGTGCTCATCTTAGAGGGGGAACGCCAGCAACAAGCGACGCTCAAGGCCAAGACGGCCACCCCCGGAGAAAAGGTGACGACTGAACCGACGCCGACCTTTATGAAGGAAACGGCGCTTAATTCTCGCTATACGTTTGACACTTTTGTCATCGGTAAAGGCAACCAAATGGCCCACGCAGCGGCCTTGGTCGTCTCTGAAGAACCCGGCGTGATGTACAATCCGCTGTTCTTTTACGGTGGCGTGGGGTTGGGCAAGACCCACTTGATGCACGCGATTGGCAATAAAATGCTAGAAGATCGCCCGGACACCAAGGTCAAATACGTGACCAGCGAGGCCTTCACGAATGACTTTATCAATGCGATTCAAACCCGTACGCAGGAGCAGTTTCGTCAGGAGTACCGCAACGTTGACTTACTGCTAGTTGATGATATTCAGTTCTTCGCTAATAAGGAAGGAACGCAAGAAGAGTTCTTCCATACCTTTAATGCCCTCTACGACGACGGCAAGCAAATCGTCTTGACGTCCGACCGGCTGCCTAACGAAATTCCTAAGCTCCAAGACCGCTTAGTCTCTCGGTTTGCCTGGGGATTATCCGTGGACATTACGCCCCCGGACCTCGAAACGCGGATCGCCATCTTGCGCAACAAGGCCGATGCTGATCAAATCGACATCCCCGACGACACGCTCAGCTACATCGCCGGGCAGATCGACTCCAACGTCCGGGAATTGGAGGGCGCCTTAGCGCGGGTACAAGCTTACTCGCAGCTGATGCACCAACCGATCACCACGGACCTGGCCGCCGAAGCCTTGAAAAGCCTCAACCTGGCCAACGCCAGCGATGCCGTCACGATTCCCGTGATCCAAGACCGGGTGGCCAACTACTTCAACGTGTCACTCAAGGATCTGAAGGGGAAGAAACGCAAAAAGGCGATCGTCATGCCGCGCCAGATTGCCATGTACCTGTCGCGTGAACTCACCGAAGCCTCACTGCCGCGCATCGGCAACGAATTCGGCGGGAAAGACCATACCACGGTGATTCACGCCTATGACAAGATCACCGAGATTTTAAAGACCGATGCCCAGCTACAAAAGGACATCGACAGCTTGAAAGATGAATTAAGGCGGTAAACCGCGGCGCACTGGCTGCCGTGCGTTTACCAACGCGTTAGTGCTTGAGCAGCGTTAACCTGATCGTCGCTGGTCACCAGTCATCGGCGGACTCGCGGCGGTCTTTTTGTGACCACTTGCGGTATGATAGAAGCAGGTGACCACAGCGCGTGTGGATAAGATTGACAAACACCTAAAGTTTTCCACAAGTTATCCACAGGTGGAAAACGGTATGTAACCGGCTGTTTCTCAAAGTTATCCACAGAATACACCGCTCTACTACGGCTACTGTTTTTTATCTTTTAATTAAGTTAAACCACCCGCACCATGAAAAGGAGTGTCAGTTTATGAAATTCACCATCAACCGGGCCGCGTTCGTCAAGGAACTAAACAACGTCTCCCGGGCCATCTCTTCAAAGACGACGATTCCCATTTTGACGGGATTAAAAATCGTGGCCAGTGACGCTGGGTTACTCTTAACCGGGTCCAACGCCGATATTTCTATTGAAACTTTGATTCGCGCCGATGATCCCGACCTGGGCTTGTCCATTGACGAACCGGGAGCCATCGTCTTAACGGCGCGGTTCTTCAGCGAAATCGTTAAACGCTTGCCAGAAAAGGAAATGACCGTCACCGTTAAAGACGGGTTCCAAACCGAAATCACTTCCGGTGCGGCGGCCTTTAACATCAACGGCCAAGATGCCAACAACTATCCGCATTTACCAGAGATCGACGCGGCCGATTCCGTCGTCTTATCTGGTGCGGTCTTCAAAGAACTGATTGGCCAAACCGTCATTGCGGTCTCCAACCAGGAAAGCCGGCCGATCTTAACCGGGGTTCATTTTGTCTTGTCCAACAACCAATTCTTGGCGGTCGCCACGGATAGTCACCGGCTGAGCCAACGGCAAATTGAATTGCCAACACCTAGTGACGCAACGTTTGACGTTATTATCCCCGGGAAGAGTCTGACGGAATTGTCCCGGATGATCGGGGATGACGACACTGACGTGAAGATGCAATTCTCCGAAAACCAAGTGTTGTTCCTCTTGGGTGACACGTCGTTTTATTCCCGGCTGCTGGAAGGCAACTACCCCGATACGTCGCGGTTGATCCCTAAGGAAGCCTCGACCACGGTCGAATTCGAAGCGCCAGAACTGTTGGCTGCCGTCGAACGGGCCTCACTGTTGTCCCATGAATCGCGGAACAACGTGGTCAAGCTGACCTTAACGCCAGCTGAAAACCAAGTCACCATCTTCAGTAACTCCCCAGACGTCGGGAACGTTGAAGAAGACTTGGCCCCCAAGGAACTGGATGGCGAAGACCTCGAGATCTCGTTTAACCCAGATTACATGAAAGATGCGCTCCGCTCCTTCGGCCAAAGCACGATCCGGGTGGCCTTTACCTCAGCGTTGCGGCCATTCACCCTGGTTCCGACCGAAGACACCAGCAACTTCATTCAACTGATCACGCCGGTACGGACGTTCTAGAAAATTTCACAAGCCATTTCACAAGCGAATTCACAAGCACTGCCACGCATCAGCGGGCGGTGCTTTTTTATTGAGAGTGGGCCAATAGGCGCTTAACTAGCACCGTTAAGCGGAACCGATTGCCTGGTGGCACACTTTTCGGCAGGGTGGCGGCATTCAACGTGGCTTGCAAAGTAAAGCGAGGCGTTAAGGCCAACCGTGACTCGGCTCGTCCAGATCAGTGTTCCCAGCCAGATCCGAACCATAGGCACTCAAATAGGGGGATGTGACCACAGGCTGTGGCGGTTAGTTTCCCGCCAATTCACGGTGATTGGGGGCGTTAATGACCTGCTGCTAGGGGCAAGAGCGGCTAATATAACAATTTTTATCAAAAATCCAGCTAAATTTTGACGATTTCCGCCGTAACCGGGCTATTTTTGGTTCTGAGCAAATTTACTGGCTTTTTGGCAAAAATATCAAGAATGGCATAAATCGGCTGAGAGGCGAAAAATAAGGTAGTTCAACTGTACCTTTGCTGTAAAAAGCGGTATAATATAAGAGAAGAAAAATAAGGGGTGAAATTGTGAAAAAAGAAGTTTTCATTGAAACGCCCTACATCACTTTAGGCCAGTTACTTAAAGAAGAATCCGTCATCAGTACGGGCGGTCAAGCCAAGTGGTATTTGCGGGAAAACACCGTGGATGTCAATGACGAGCCGGATAATCGGCGCGGCCGCAAGTTGTATCCTGGAGATACGGTCGCCGTACCTGAGGTAGGATTATTTTTTATACGCTCAAAGCAGGGTGAATAATGTATTTGCAGGAGTTGCAGCTGCAGCATTTTCGCAATTATCCGGCCGCTGATCTGCAGCTGGGTAAGGGCATCAACGTCTTATTAGGCGAAAATGCGCAGGGGAAAACCAATCTATTAGAGGCCATTTACGTGTTGGCGTTAACGCGCAGTCACCGGACGGCAAACGACCATGACCTGGTCAACTGGGAGGCCAAAACGGCTAAGATCAGTGGCAAGGTGGTCAAGAGTGCCGGGACCGTGCCGTTAGAGCTGACATTTTCGCGTCAGGGCAAACGCGCCAAGGTCAATCACCTGGAACAGGCGCGGCTGTCGCAGTACGTGGGGCAGCTCAACGTGATTTTATTTGCGCCGGAAGATCTCGCCATCGTCAAAGGGGCCCCGTCCGTGCGGCGGCGGTTCATGGACATGGAGTTTGGCCAGATGAATCCGCGCTACCTCTACAACTTGAGCCAGTATCGTACGCTGTTGAAGCAACGCAACCGCTACTTGAAGGATCTCCAGCACAAGCAAAAAAAGGACCTCCTTTTTTTGTCGGTGTTATCCGATCAACTGGCGGCATACGGGGCGGAGATCATTGCGCAACGGTTGAACATGCTCAAGAAGCTGGAGCACTGGGCCCAGGCAATTCACGCCGAGATCTCGCAACAACGCGAGGAATTGACGTTTCATTACGCCACCCAGGTCCCTGACGACCAGTTAACGGACGCCAAGACCATCTGTGCGGCGTTAACGGCGCTGTACGCCAAGCAGCGCGATAAGGAGCTCTACCAGGGCACGACGCTGGTGGGCCCCCATCGCGACGACCTGCATTTTCAGGTCAATGGCAAAAACGTGCAGACGTTCGGGTCGCAGGGTCAGCAACGGACCACGGCGCTCAGCGTAAAGTTGGCCGAGATTGATTTGATGAAAGAAGAGACCGGCGAGTACCCCGTCTTATTGCTAGACGACGTGCTCTCCGAACTCGATGATGCCCGGCAGACCCATCTGCTGACGGCAATTCAGGATAAAGTCCAAACGTTTATTACCACCACCAGCTTGAGCGGGATCACCCGCCAGCTGATCAAGGACCCGACCATTTTTCACGTGGCAGCGGGCACCGTGGTGGCTGACGCGTCGGCAAACGACGCAGCAACAAAGGAGGATTAGGCAGTGGCTGATTACGAACACGAAACCAAAGCAGAACAGGCACGGGAATACGATGCCAGCCAGATTCAAGTCTTAGAGGGCTTGGAAGCGGTCCGGAAACGGCCCGGGATGTACATTGGCTCGACGAGTGCCCAAGGCCTGCACCACTTGGTCTGGGAAATTGTGGATAACGGGATCGACGAAGCCTTGGCGGGCTTTGCCGACGAGATTCACGTGACCGTCAATAAGGACAACAGTGTAACCGTGACGGATAACGGGCGGGGAATCCCAATCGATATCCAAAAGAAGACGGGGAAACCCGCTTTGGAAACGGTCTTCACCATCCTGCACGCCGGGGGTAAATTCGGCGGTGGCGGCTACAAGGTCTCTGGTGGGCTGCACGGGGTTGGTGCGTCCGTGGTCAACGCGCTGTCGACCGAACTGGATGCTCAAGTCATCCGGGGTGGCAAAAAGTACGGGATCACCTTTAACCGCGGTCACGTGGTCACACCGATGCGTGTAGTTGAAGAGGGCTTGCCTGAAGACCAACATGGCACCATCGTGCACTTCTTGCCGGACCCAGACATTTTCCGAGACACGACGACGTTTGACATCAAGACGTTGACCACCCGGATCCGGGAACTGGCCTTCTTAAACAAGGGCTTGCGGATCACGATCCGTGACGAACGCCCAGAAACGCCAACGGAAGACGACTTCCTCTACGAAGGTGGGATTCGCCACTACGTTGATTATTTAAACGAAAACAAAGAAACCCTGTTCGAACCCCCAATTTACGTGGAAGGGCAGGAAAACGGCATCACGGTGGAAGTGGCCTTACAGTACACTGACGACTACCACAACAACCTGTTGACGTTTACCAACAACATTCACACCTACGAAGGGGGGACCCACGAAGAAGGGTTCAAGCGGGCCTTGACGCGGGTCGTGAACGACTACGCGCGTCAAAACAAGCTGATGAAGGATAACGAGGCCAACCTGACCGGGGATGATGTCCGCGAAGGGTTAACGGCCGTCGTGTCCGTCAAGCACCCGGATCCCCAATTCGAAGGGCAGACCAAGACTAAGTTAGGTAACTCGGATGCCCGGACCGCCGTGGATCATACGTTTGCCGATCACTTCATGCGCTTCTTGATGGAACATCCGGATGTGGCCAAGAAGATCGTCGACAAGGGGAACCTGGCGTCTAAGGCGCGGGTTGCCGCTAAACGGGCCCGGGAAGTCACCCGGAAGAAGAGTGGGCTAGAAATTTCTAACCTGCCTGGTAAATTGGCCGATAACACGTCCAAGGATCCCGAAATTTCCGAACTGTTCATCGTCGAAGGGGACTCCGCCGGTGGCTCTGCCAAGCAGGGCCGTTCGCGGTTGACGCAAGCCATCCTGCCAATTCGGGGGAAAATCTTGAACGTCGAAAAGGCCTCCATGGACCGGATCTTGGCCAACGAAGAAATTCGTTCGCTGTTTACCGCCATGGGCACGGGCTTTGGTAACGATTTTGACGTGGCCAAGGCCAACTACCACAAGCTCATCATCATGACCGATGCCGATGTCGATGGCGCCCACATTCGGACCCTGTTGTTGACGTTGGTCTACCGCTACATGCGGCCGTTGCTGGATGCCGGGTACGTGTACATCGCTTGCCCACCACTGTATCGGGTGCGTCAAGGCAAGATGCAACGGTACTTAGACACCGACGACGAATTGAAAGACTTACTCGGCCAATTGCCACCAGCACCTAAGCCACAGATCCAACGGTACAAAGGGTTAGGGGAAATGGATGCCGAACAGCTCTGGGACACCACCATGAATCCGGAAAACCGGCGCTTATTGCGGGTCGATGCGGATGATGCCATCAATGCCGACCAAGTGTTTAGCATGTTGATGGGCGATAAAGTGGCTCCCCGGCGCGAATTCATCGAGGACAATGCCACCTTTGCCGAGTTGGATGTTTAGTGAGTGTTAGGGAAGAACGGAGGGTAAAAATTTGGCTGATGATCAAAATTATTTAAGTCGGATTACCGACGTTGACCTGTCACAAACGATGCGCTCATCCTTCTTGGATTACGCAATGAGTGTGATTGTTCAACGGGCGTTACCGGACGTGCGGGATGGCTTGAAGCCAGTCCACCGCCGGATCTTGTACGATATGCATGAACTGGGGATTACCCCCGATAAGCCATTCCGGAAATCAGCCCGGATGGTCGGGGATGTCCTCGGGAAATATCACCCACATGGGGATTCCGCTGTGTACGAATCCATGGTGCGGATGGCCCAAGATTTCTCGTACCGTTACATGTTAGTCGAAGGTCACGGGAACTTCGGGTCCGTCGATGGTGACGGGGCCGCTGCCATGCGGTATACCGAAGCGCGGTTGAGTAAGATCGCCATGGAAATGCTGCGGGACATCAACAAGGATACGATCGATTTTCAAGACAACTATGATGGGTCCGAACGCGAACCCGTCGTCTTGCCATCACGGTTCCCGAACCTGTTAGTCAACGGGGCTTCCGGGATCGCCGTGGGGATGGCCACCAACATTCCGCCGCACAACTTGACGGAAGTGATCAGTGCGCTGCACATCTTGATGAAAAACCCCGATGCCAGTCTGGCTGAGTTGATGGAGGCCTTACCAGGGCCCGACTTCCCAACCGGCGGGATCGTCATGGGGAAGGCCGCCATTCGCCGAGCTTACGAGACCGGGAAGGGTACCATTACCTTGCGAGCCAAGGTCGATATCGAAGAAGAAAAGAACGGCAAGCAACGGATTGTAGCCACGGAAATTCCGTACATGGTCAACAAGGCCAAGCTGATCGAACGGATCGCTGAATTGGCCCGGGACAAGCGGATCGAGGGCATTACCGATGTCAACGATGAAACCGACCGGACCGGGATGCGGATCGTCATCGATGTCCGCCGCGATGCCAGTGCCGAAGTCATTTTGAACAACCTGTACAAGATGACCTTGATGCAGACCTCATTTGGGATCAACATGCTGGCCATCGTCAACGGAGCCCCGAAAGTACTGGGCTTAAAGGCCATCTTACAGTACTACCTGGAATTCCAGTTGCAGGTCATCAAGCGCCGGACGGCCTTCGAATTGCGCAAGGCCGAAGCGCGGGCCCACATCCTGGAAGGGTTGCGGATCGCCTTAGACCACATCGATGCCATCATCACGATCATTCGCCAGTCACAAACGGCGGAAGTCGCTAAAAATGAATTGATGACACGCTACAGCCTGTCAGACAAGCAATCGCAAGCTATTTTGGACATGCGGTTGGTTCGCCTGACCGGTTTGGAACGCGAAAAGGTCGAAAAGGAATACAACGATGTCATGGCGAACATCAAGGACTACAAGGAAATCTTGGCCTCCAAGGACCGCCAACAAGACATCATTTACCAAGAATTGTTAGACATTCAAAATAAGTTTGGGGATGCCCGGCGGACCGAATTGATGGTCGGCGAAGTCCTCAGCTTGGAAGACGAAGACTTGATCGCCGAAGAAGACGTCGTGGTTTCCTTGACGCACAACGGCTATATCAAGCGCTTGCCAACGTCTGAATTCAAGGCACAAAACCGCGGTGGTAAAGGGGTTCAAGGCATGGGCGTGCACGATGATGATTTCATCGAACACCTCGTGGCAACCTCCACGCACGACATGTTGCTGTTCTTCACCAACACTGGGAAGGTCTACCGCATGAAGGGCTACGAAATCCCTGAATACGGCCGGACCGCCAAGGGGATCCCCGTGATCAACCTGCTGGGGATCAACAACAACGAGCACGTGCAAGCCGTCATCAACGTTGCCAATCCGGGTGAAAACGAACAGCGTGATCTGTTCTTCACCACGGTCCAAGGCACGGTCAAGCGGACGCCGGTCGATGAGTTTGCCAACATCCGCAGCAATGGTCTGAAGGCCATCAACCTGAAGGAAGACGACGAGCTGATCGATGTTGCCATCATCAATGCCGATGCCAACATGATTATTGGGACCCACTTGGGGTACGCCGTGAGCTTTGCGGCCCAAGACGTGCGCTCGATGGGTCGCTCAGCCACTGGTGTGCGCGGGATTCGCCTGCGTGACCACGACTACGTGATCGGGGCCAGCGTCTTGAAGCCCGACAGTCGCGTGTTTGTCATTTCCGAAAAGGGTTATGGGAAGCAAACGGCCGCCAGTGAATACCCGATCAAGGGACGTGGTGGTAAAGGGATCAAGACGGTCAACGTGACGACCAAGAACGGACCGTTGGCTGGGTTGACCACCTTAGACGGTGACGAAGACATCATGTTGGTCACCGATAAAGGGGTCATGATCCGCTTTAGCGGCAGTGACGTTTCCGAAACGGGTCGGGCTACCTTAGGGGTACACCTGATTCGTTTGGCAGACGACACCACGGTCGCTACCATGGCCAAGGTCGACAAAGAAGACGACAGCGCTGACGACGATGCCAATGCAGACAACAGTGCCGCTAGTGAGACGGCACCGGCTGCTGCACCAGACAACGCCGCAACGACGCCGGATTCGGATGCGCCGGAAGCTTAATTAAAAGATCAATATAGTCATAAAAATCAGCGTGGTACCTTTGAGTCGTTAGACGATTGGGTATGGCGCTGATTTTTGCGTAGCATCAAAATTCCTACCGGATGGTTGCGGGGAGGAATCTTTTGTCCACAAGTCTACTTGTAGACGTAAACACTGAAAGTAAAACGATTAACCCGATGGAACTCGAACTGGCTGAAAGCCTGAATAGTAGCCGTTCTTAGTCCCTGTTTTTTTATAAGCCAATTGGTGTTTCATAACAACCAACCCCACGCGTTGCCAGCTTAAAGTCACCGTCTGATTTTAATTTAAAAAGGAATTGTTTGTAAGAATTTTCATTGATACGCTGGAGACACGGCTATTTGCTAGCCATTATTTTTCAGGGAGGGTTTTGTTATGGGTAAACATCATTGGCAACATGTCTTAATGGGCACACTCTTGGTCCCAGCATTGATCGCGGGGAGTGGTGAGTTCTCGACGATCACGGCGAATGCCAAGACTGTAAAAGTCACGACCAAGACGGACCGCTACGCTGCACCGACCGCACAACCGGGGTACAAGACGGTGCCGAAGAAGTACAAACGGTCGATTCCCATTCAAATTTTAGGCATCAATGACTTGCATGGGGGGCTGGAGACCACGGGCTCCGTCAATATCGGGGCGAAGACCTACGAGGGTGTCGGGACGGTCACGCGGCTGGCGGCCGGCTTGGATCAAGCCCAAAACCAATTTAAAAAAGTCCAACACTCCAAGAATACCTTTCGGGTAGAGGCGGGCGATATGGTCGGGGCTTCACCGGCTAATTCAACGCTGCTGGCACACGAATCCACGATGCACGCGTTAACAGCCATGAAATTTCAAGTGGGAACGCTGGGAAATCACGAATTCGATCACGGCCTGGGTGAGTTCAACCGAATCCTGACCGGGAAAAAGCCAGCCACCACGGCATCTTCGCTGATTCAAAAGTATCCGCATCAAAATTCGAAGATCAAACTCGTGGTTGCCAACGTGGTCAAGAAGAGCAATCATAAGCGCCCCTACGGCTACCAGCCTTACGTGATCAAAACGGTCAAGGCTCACGGTAAAAAGGCAAAGGTAGGCTTCATCGGGATTGAAACGACGGATCTGCCTAGTTTGACGCTCCTGCAAAATTACCAGGATTATCAAATCTTGGATGAAGCGCAGACTATTAAGAAGTATGACCGCATTTTAAACAAGAAGGGCGTCAAGGCAGTCGTCGTCCTGGCCCACACTGGGGTCTCGACTTACGGTAAGCAAACCAGTGGGTCGGCCGTCGACATTTTAAAGAAGGTCAATCAAACAGATCCTAAGAATAACGTGGGCCTGTACGTGGCCGGCCATTCCCATCAGTACGCCAACGCGACGGTGGGGAAGACGCGCGTCGTGCAGGCGGTGTACACGGGAAAGGCCTACAACAACACCCAAGGATACATCAGTCCTAAGACTGGGAAATTCATGCGCTTAGTGTCACACGTCTATCCGGTCCTGCCGAAGAGTCAGGCGCCGAAGGTCAAGGACAATGCCAAGGTATCGGCCATCGTGGCGGATGCTGACAAGCGCGTCGCTCCGCAGGTCAATGCGGTGATTGGTCAAGCAGCCACCGCCACCACGATCACGGGGCGTCTCAACAACTCTAAGACCATGGAAAATGCGGCCGGGGAACTGGTCGTCGACGGGCAGTTGTATGAAGCCAATAAGTTAGGCACCAAGGCCGACTTTGCGATGACCAACAATGGTGGTGTGCGGGCTGATCTGGCGGTCAAACCGGACAAGTCGATCACCTGGGGTGCGGCCACGGCCGTTCAGCCATTTGGCAACATCCTGCAAGTCGTTGAGATGACGGGTCAGCAGATCAAAGATGCGTTGAACCAGCAATATGATGAGAAACAGGCCTACTACCTGCAGATTGCCGGGCTGCATTACACCTACACGGACAATCCGGCTGGTGGCGTCGACACGCCTTACCAGGTGGCCGATATCACCAAGGCCAACGGCGATCCACTGGAGATGAAGGCGACCTACAACGTCGTCATCAATGATTTCTTGCATGGCGGTGGCGATAACTTCGCGGCCTTTAAGGACACCAAGATCGTGGCGTCAGTGGGGACGGATACGGATACCTTTGTCAATTACATCAAGGATATGACGGCAGCGGGGACGCCGGTTCAAGCACCAAAATTGGATCGAAAGGTTTATCTCGGCAGCCATTAAGGACCAGAAAAGAGAGTGAAACTGACTGCCTTGGGGCGCACGTTTCAGCTAGATAAGGGAATGCGAAAGAGCCTAGGAAGGATTTATCCTAGGCTCTTTTTGCTGGGACGAGCCCGGTTAGCTGATGGACAATTTAATTGTGTCCAGCGGCTATAGTTTAAATAATAAACGTTTCTACTGGCAATTTTTCGGGGAAGTGACTATACTCGGTCTAGACCATGAAAACGACAGTTGGCGTCGACCACTAGGGGGGTGGGGCTGGCGACGATTTGAAGTGAACCGATTGAGCCAAATGGGGATTGCGTGATTAAGGGGCTTAACTGCTAATCCGGCAAAAGGAATGAAAGCTGTTAATTTTAGAAAATTGCGTCCCTTGGGGATGTGGAGGAGGACATGATGACAAGCAATTGGCGGACACAAGTCCATGAAGTCAACTTTATCTTGAAGGTAGGGGTCGTTGTCAGTGTGGCGTTGGGTGGCTGGGAGTGGCGTAGCTTCCAACCGGTCCCAGCCGCAGCGAACCGCGTCGTAGCGACCACCAGAAGCGCGTGGGGGACCACGGCCTCTGGCCAGTCGGGGACGTCTAAGTGGACGCTGCGCAATGGGGTGTTGCGCCTGGAAGCCGGCCAATTGGCGCGGAATCCAACGTGGCAGCAGTACGCCAGCGAGGTGCAAGAGATCCAAGTCCTAGGACCGGTACAATTACCCGCCAATAGTGCCGGCCTATTTGCGGATTTCACGCAGCTCCAGCAGGTCAGTGGTTTCACGCAGTTGGATACCAGTCGGGTCACCAATATGGCGCGGATGTTTCAAAATGTCGAACTGTTAAGGACGCTGGATTTGAGTCACTGGGACGTGAGCCACGTGACGTCGATGTGGATGATGTTTTGGGACGACGATAGCCTCAGCACACTCAAACTCACGGGCTGGCGGACGCCGAGTTTAACGAACATGAATGGGATGTTTGCCAAGACGGCGTTGAGTGGCCTGGACCTCGACGACTGGGACGTCAGCCACGTTACCGATATGGGTTCGATGTTTGATGAGATGCCATACCTGCAGTACTTGGCCATCGATGATTGGCAAACGGGCCAGGTGACCAACATGGGGTGGATGTTTGCGGAAACGCCCCGGTTAAGCGGTCCGGATATCCAGGAGTGGGACACGCATCAGGTGACTCGCATGGACGATATGTTTATCGACAGTGGGGTGCGGTGGCTGGATCTGCATCACTGGGACGTCAGCCACGTGACGGACATGGATGAGATGTTTCGGCTCTGTGAGCGGTTGACTCACCTGGACGTCGCCGGCTGGCAAACGGGGCGAGTCACGAATATGGACCGGATGTTTCAGGGCGTTCCGGCCACCACGTTGGCGGTTTCGGACTGGGATGTCAGTCACGTGACGTCGATGACGCAGATGTTTCGTGACGTGGGGGTGCCGGCGTTAGACCTGGCTCACTGGGACGTCCGCCACGTGGGGAATTTCGAGCAAATGTTTGGCCGGGCGCGGATAAAGACGCTCGATGTGAGTGGCTGGCAAACGGCACGGGCGGCCAGTATGCAAAAGATGTTTATTTATGCGCTCGTGAAAAATTTGGACCTGTCGGGATTTGACATGACCCATTTGGACTATCGCCCCAATGATGTCTTTTGGACGGATGGGCGCGTCGAGGACATGCTGGCGTACATGCCGGCATTGAAGACGGTGCGGCTGGGGCCAAAGAACTTGCTGCTGGATGCGCACGGCTACACGGTCGGTCTGGGACTGACGAACGTGGACGGGCAAAAAGATAGTCAATGGCAGGCCGTGGGGACAGGAACGGTGGCGCATCCGCAGGGCCAGTTGCTGAGCGTTGCTGAACTGGAGCACCACTACACGTCGGCGATGGCCGATACCTACGTGCGGGTCCCCAAGCTGCGTGACCTGCGAATCGACTACCAGGATATTGACACGCATCAGAAACTGGCACCGTCGCAAACTCAGCAGGGGCTTCTGGGGTCAATGTATACGCTGACGCCTTTGCTGATCCCGGGCTATGAATTTGTCCGGAGTAGTACCGATAGTCTGTTCGGTGACTTTATGGAAGATCCGGTGGCGGTCCAACTGTACTATCGTCGGGTGACGGTGAAACCGGACCCGGGACCTGATCCTGACCCTAAGCCAGACCCGGAACCCAATCCGGAACCAACGCCAGACCCCGATCCTGATCCGGAGCCCAACCCGGAACCCAACCCGGAACCGACGCCAGACCCAAATCCGACGCCTGATCCAGGGCCCAGTCCGGAGCCCAATCCTAATCCAAATCCCAATCCAGAGCCGACGCCTGAGCCGAATCCCAACCCTGAACCGAACCCTGATCCGGCGCCAGACCCGAACCCAGGCCCCAACCCAAGCCCAAATCCAACACCAACGCCGAATCCAGGATTAACACCGGCCCCCACGCCGCAACCGCAACCAGTCCAGCCCATTGAATCTGGGGATGCGGCCGACCAAGTCACCCCGCAACCCGACCAGCCGGTACAGACGGGAAATTCTGGCGATCTGATTACGCCAGAAAACCGGCCAGTTGAGTCACGGCCAGCGCAACGCCAGCGGGGACAACAGCCAGTAAACCAGTCAATGCAGTCAAGACAATCACCGGCTGCCGCGCAACCAGCCAACCAACAATTACCCGCGACGGGTGAGCAGCTGTCCCGGGTGGCGCTGATTTGGGGAAGTCTATTGTTAGGCGGATTGGGTTGGTATTGGTGGCGTAAGCGGTAATCATAGGTGTGATTTATACAACTACTAATCGTTTTGCTGGATTAGATACTGAAGTGAGCAATTTATTTGAAGCTGATGGCGGCTAACTAAGCTTGTTATAATCAAAATTATTTAAAATATTTAAATAATTGTATATGGTTTAATCTGTTTACTTTATTGCACCGATTTGGTATCTTAGCAGTAACAACTCAATCAGAGGGGAGAAGGGACGATGACGGGAGAATCGGTCGGTCGTTATTTGCAGCAGTGCCGCCAACAACGAGGGGTGGCGTTGACTGCCTTAGCAACGCGCGTGTGTCCACTGGACGTTTTGGCGGCAATTGAACAGGGGCAGCGCTCCCCCAGCGTGGCCCAGTTGACCCAACTGTACCAACAACTGGGAATCGTACGCAACCGGCCCTTGCCGCAGAGCTATCCCATTCGGCGTCTCCCCGTGTTTGACCGGCGACTGCAATCTTGGTGGCAAAAGCAGGCGTACGGGCAACTGGTGGCCAATGTGGCCGCTGGTGACGTGCTGCGCCAGTTGACCACTGACACGGATCGCCAGGCCATCCTGTATTACTATGGCCGCTCGCTGGCGGCAATCGGGGATGTGGAGGCCGCCCAGTTACATTTACGCGCGGGCCTGATGTTTATGACCCCCCAATCCCCGCAAGTCTACCGCTCGCTAGACCTCTTGTTACTGGCGGCGGAAAATAGCGTTAGGGACCTCACAACGCCCGAACCGGATCTGTCGGGTTTTGACCGGGCGGTAACGGTCATCAGGGAGGGCCGGGTAAGAGATATGCCAGAAAATTTGACGTTGGTCTTTTACCAGTATGCCCAAGCACAGCTGAACTTAAACCGGCCGCAAGCAGCGATTACCTTGTTACGCGAGGCCATCGCCTGGGATGTGCAGCACCAGACGACCTATCTCTTGCCGGATTGTTATCTCTTGCTTGCGCTGGCGTTGAAAATGACGCAACCGGAACGGGCGGCATTCTTTCATCTTGCCGATCAGCCCGAAAAATTTTAAAGAAGTTGCGAGATTCAAAAATATTTGGCGATTTTTTACGGAGTTGATGGGTGTAACGTAAGTAAGCAACCCATCGGTCGGCCCCGATTTGCTTCAGAATTAAATCTATGCTATACTACTAGCTTGTGAGTATCTGGCTTACGCTAGTGTCTCTCCTTGCTTCCGCATTGCAGCGGGGGCCTGAAGTCCATAAGGAGGTGTAACATTCATGGAAACTACTAAATACGAAATCACCTACATCATTCGTCCAGACCTTGACGATGCCGCTAAGACCGCTTTGGTTGAACGCTTCGACAAGTTACTGACTGACAACGGTGCAGAATTGATCAACTCGAAAGACTGGTCAAAGCGTCGGTTCGCATACGAAATTGGTGGCTTTAACGAAGGTATCTACCACGTTATCACGTTAAACGCAACTAATGACGAAGCCTTAAACGAATTCGACCGTTTATCCAAGATCAATGACAGCATCTTACGTCACATGATCGTTAAGCGCGAAGACTAATTTAAACTTTAATTTTTGAGAGGAGTTATTCAGCAATGATCAACCGAGTAGTACTTACTGGCCGACTGACACGGGATGTTGACTTACGCTACACCCAAGGCGGTGCTGCTGTTGCCACCTTCACGCTGGCCGTTGATCGGCGGTTCACCAACAAATCTGGTGAACGGGAAGCTGATTTCGTAAGTTGTGTCATTTGGCGCAAATCTGCGGAAAACTTTGCTAACTTTTTCCACAAGGGGTCCCTTGTCGGAATTGAAGGACGCATCCAGACCCGGAATTACGAAAATCAACAAGGCCAACGTGTTTACGTTACCGAAGTTGTTGTCGAGGACTTTTCGTTCCTTGAACCGCGTTCTCGCAACGCGAACAACAACGCCGGGGGTAACTACAATGGCGGTTCCATGAATAATAATGCTCCTCAGCAGAATCAGAATCAAAATGCCAACCCGTACACGAGTGGGAATCCAGCTCAGTCTGGTCCAGCTCAAAATACGACGCCAAATCCTGGAAACAACAATCAGGGGAACGCTGGGAACAACAACACAGCCGATCCGTTTGCCAATTCCGGTGATTCCATTGACATTTCCGATGATGATTTACCGTTCTAATTTCTAAATACGAGGAGGGAATTTCCTATGGCAGGACAACGTCGTGGCGGCCGTCGCCGTCGTAAGGTTGACTTTATTGCAGCCAACCACATCGAATACATTGATTACAAAGATACTGACTTATTGCGTCGGTTCATCTCCGAACGGGGTAAGATCTTACCTCGCCGGGTGACTGGTACTAGTGCCAAGAACCAACGTAAGTTAACTATCGCTATCAAGCGTTCACGGATTATGGGCTTAATGCCTTTCGTCAGTGATGAAGGCTAGTCCTTCAACTAAAAAGAGACCAACTACAGGGATGTGGTTGGTCTCTTTTTGCGCTTAAATTGGCTTGATTTTTAAAATTGCTGCTGACCGTCGATGTAAACGTGTTTGTCTGATTGTTTGACGGCCTGAGTATCGGCTAAGGGGTCAGCTGTTAGGACTTGAAAATCGGCGTGCTTGCCAATCTCTAGGGTGCCGTAGCTATCGGCGATGCCTAAAAGTTGGGCAGAATTGATGCTAGAGCACTGGTAGGCTTGAGCCGGGGACATCCCAATCTTGGTGAGGAGGCCAAACTCGTCGGGGGTGCGGTCGAAACCGTTAAAGGGGGTTCCGGCATCCGTTCCACACGTGAATTTCACGCCTAGTTCAAAGGCCCGCTTGAGGTTACGGTAGGTGTCATCGATCGCATCCGCGGCCTTTTTGACTTCCCAGTCAGGAAGCACGCCGACACCCTTTTCAGGGATGACCCATTCGGCGATGAGCGTGGGGGTCAGATAGGTCCGTTGCGCAATCATCTGTTGGGCTTCCGCTTCATTGACGTAAAACCCGTGTTCAATCGAATCAACGCCGGCGTCCAAGGCATTTTGAATTCCTGGGTTACCTTCTGCGTGGGCCGCAACAATGCGCCGCTTATGGTGAGCTTCCTCAACGGCCACGCGCATCTCTGGCACGGAGAGTTGGGGGTCTTCCATGAAATCATTGGGCGTCATGACGCCACCGGTTGCCATGACCTTGATACATTCAGCGCCGGCTTTGAACGCTTGACGGACGCTTTTCCGCATTTCGTCAGGCGAGTCGACCAAGTAGGCCGAATTGCGGCCGTCACCGTGGCCACCAGTCATGGAAAATGCCCGACCGGACGCCATGATGTGCGGTGTTTTAGGCAGGCGACCGGCCCGTTGTAGGCGCTTGAGCTTGATATCGACATCGTAAGTTGACCCACATTGACGGATGTAAGTCACCCCGGAGCGAAGCAATTTTTGCAAGTTCTCGTAGCCAAAGACGGCCGATTCTGATTCTGAGGCACCAAAGCTACCGCTAAAGGATTCGGGATTGCTGGTGATGTGGGTATGGACATTGATGAAGCCGGGCATGACATACTGTCCGTGTAAGTCGATCTGTTGGTCAGCCGGGTCCGGTTGGCCGGTGCCCCGTGCAGTCAATTTACCAGTGGTCGTGTCAACGGTGAACCAAGCGTTTGGTTCGTTGTGGTCCGTCGCCCCGTCAAATAGGGTGCAATTAAAGAATGTTTTTTTCGTCATAAGCAAGTTCCTCCTTGATGGATTCTGGTCGTGTGATTAATTACGGAAAAACGGGTCACCCCCTTTAGATGTGTGCCGCCTATTTCCAGTAGGCGTATTGGTATTGGGCATCATTCAGCAAATCGTAAGTCAGACCGCCGACTTGCTTGCTGATCAGCTTGGCTTCGGCTGGCTGGTAAAGTGGGACGTAGCCTTTGACGGCCATCAGGTATTTGTTGGCACGAACCAAGCCGTTATAGCGGTTTTGTCCGGTTTGCGCTTCGGCCTGAGTCAATAGGCGGTTGTACGTGGGGTCGTTCCAATGGGTGAAGTTAACGGAATTATTCTTGGCGGCCAGGTCGAGATAGTCCGATGCGTCCAGCCAATTGGTCGACCAGCCGATCAGATTGATTTCAAAATCACCGGAAAAGTCACGGGCCACGTGTTGGGCGTGGGGTAATGCGGTGGTCTTAACGGTCAGTCCCTTAAAATATTTTTCCATCACGGATTGCAGATAGGTCCCAATCTTTTTATCGTCATCACTATCGTCGGTCAAAATATTCAGAGTGACGGTTTGCTTGCCAGTTTCACGCAGATATTTTTGCCAGTAGCGTTTGGCCTTGGCGATATTGTGGGGCAACAGGTTGCCAGTTTCTTGGGCCATGTCACCACCAGTCTGCGGATTGGTTTGGTCTCCGCGAGGAATGGCACTGAGGGCGGGTTTTGAGCCATCCTGAAGGACCTGACTGGTCAATTGCTGACGGTCGATGACAAAGGAAACGGCTTGACGGAGATTTTCAGAGTCGGTGACTTGCTTTTGGTGATTAAAGTAAAGAAAGTTCATGCGTCCCAAGAGGTGGGTCTTGAGCTGCGAGTCATTGCGATTGGCCCGGACGTATTCGCCACTGACGGTCGTTTCTTGAATCTTCCCCGCCTTAAACAAATTGACGGCAGTCGATTGATCCTTCGTTACGGCGACCTTGATGCGGTTGATGTTGACCTTATCAGCATTCCAGTAGTGGCGATTCTTGACGTAATGCCAAGTGGCGTTGCTGCCAGTCCAGCCAACGAGTTTGTACGGGCCGTTGGCAACTGCCGTAGCGGCGCTGGTCCCATAGCGACTACCGTATTTTTTGACGGCAGCGGTATTGAGCGGATAATATTTGCTGGCCAACAGGTCGTTAAAGTAGGGCACTGCCCGTGTTAAGTTGATGCGAAGCTTAGTCTTGCTCAGAGCCGTGACCCCCAGCTTGCTGGGAGCTAGGCGGCTGTGTTGAATGGCACTGTAGTTTTTGACCGCAGCAAGTACACTGGCATACTGGGCCTTCGTTCGCGGATCGGCCATTCGCCGCAGCGAGGTGACGAAGTCTTGGGCCGTAACGGCTTGACCGTTGGCCCATTTGGCGTTGGCCTTGAGGGTGAACGTGTAGGTCTTACCGTGATTGGTGGGTTGGACGACCTTGGTGGCTACGCCCGCGACAATCTTGTGCGATTTGCTGTAGGTGTAGAGTCCTTCCATCGTTTGAAAAATGACACTCGCGCTGTTGGTATCGGTGTCTTTATTAGGATCGACCGTCGCGGGTTCATCGGCTAAGGTGACATTTAAAGTCCGATTGTGCTGCGACTTTCCCGCGGCAGTCCCGCAGGCGCTGAGGGTGACGAGCATGAGTAGTGATAGGGGAACCAAACGCATAAAATGTTTCATGTGAAACAACCTCCTAGCGGCAATTGATTAGACGGGTGGGAAAAACAAAAAGCACCCTTACGGAAATCGTTTCCGTAAGGGTGCTGTCGCACGGTACCACCTTGTTTTTAACTCGAATGTGAACGGCAATCCCTCCTAGAGACTGAGGGGCGTTGGCTAGGTCCAACTGCTCAGTCGGGTGCGATTCACTGCACAGATAACGGGTGCGACCGGTCGGGCTTACTGGCGTTCAGCTGACAGTTCGGAAGGGAGTTCGCGTTGTTAGCCTTGACCCGCTTGCACTTAACCGGGCTCGCTAACAATGACCGACAACGTTACTGGTCTTCGTCATTACTTTTTAATTTTCTAATCAATTGTTAATGATTGCTAGTTTAGCAGGAATTTTCAGAATGTCAATGACAAATTTTAACGGGGGATCAGGTACAGTGGTTTTCGGAGACCAGGGGCGTGCCACGGCGAACGGTAGGTGGCCAGTTCGGATTGTGAGGCTGTAAATGACTATTTTTGATGTCATAAGTCGCATGATCACAATGGTTTCAGTTGATTTCCGCCTTTCAACCTTCAGTTGCTTGTAAGATGGCCGCAACCAGGAATGAAGTGGCTTGCGGAGAGCCAACGTGGTCATTGTAGTATTGGGCAAAGCGCCCATCGCTTTGATATAACTGGGCTAAGCCACGATGAGCAGCAATTGAATAATTGTTCCACGTGAAACATAGCCAGTCACGATGCAAGGCATAGATGTGTTGGGCTACCGGACTGGTGAGGTCGCCACTGTGGCACACGTCTCTTAGGGCGTCAAAGAGCTGCTGCTCGGTGGCTTGCATGCGCTGGTAGTCTGCCGCGCTTAAGTTGGCAAATTTTGCCTGGCTGGCAGTAAAGGTTGTGTCACCGTAGCGTTGCCGGACCTCCGCACCAAATTTTTGGGCGTTGGCCGTGAGCTGGTCTTGTTTGAATGCGGCAAATTTTTCTGAATCGGTCATGGGGTGACCTCCATTTCTGGCCGCTAGGGTGCGGTCTAAAGTCGTCAGCAAGGCCGTGAGTTGGTCACGTTGCTTAACCAAGTGGGTGCGCTGTTCCTGGAGCGCGGCCGTTTGGGCTGCCGGCGATTGGGCCAGTAGTGATTGAATCTGAGTCAGGGTGAAGCCGAACAGCTGAAAGTAGCGAATCAGCTGCAGGCGATCCACGGCTGCGGCCGGATACATCCGGTAACCGTTATGCGGATCCCGGTCGGCCGGCAGTAGTCCAATCTGGTCGTAGTAACGCAGCGTCCGCGGACTCACGCCGGCGAGCTTGGCGAGTGCTTGAATGCTGTAGGTCAAGGTGACCACCTCCTGTCTTGCTTACAACCTACTATAAGGGTTGTCGTAGCGTCAAGGTCAAGGGCTGTTCGCGTAAAATTAGGGTAACCCGAAATTTCACAGCAGGCCCGTCGTGACGCGGTTTTTAACCGGGACCAACGTTTTGTCCTGACCCCGAAGTGTGCTAAAATATAGGTATTATTTGTAACTTTCTGACCCGACGGCAAGTGCCCGGGTAACCATAACTTTTTTTGATGAAACAGATGAGGAGCAAGTATGAATAAAATATTTTCACGAGCCAATGTACCCGAGTTCTTACAGAATCGGCGGCTGCGGGGAATTGCGGTGCTCATGGCACTGCTGGCAATTCTAGGTATCGTGCTGTCGTTTTTATTGAACTGGATCTTTGGACTCGTCATTTTGGTGCTAGTCGGCATCTCAATGTTACTGGTCTTTAATACCATGGCCGAGATTGGGGCCGACACCACGCAGTACATTTCCGACCTGTCGTTTCGCATCCAACAAGGCGAGCAGGAGGCGTTGATTCGCATGCCGCCTGGTGTCATGATCTTGGGTGATACCGATCAGATCGAGTGGGTCAACCCGTATTTGCAGCACTACTTCGGTGATACCGACGTGTTGAATCGGTCGCTCAGTGACGTGGACGCGGACCTGGCCAAATTGGTGGCCACGACCAAACCGCAGACGATGACGACCGTGAGCTGGCGCGACTACCGCTTCACCCTGTACGTCCAGCCGGATTTCCACGCGGTTTACCTGTATGACATCACCCATTACCAGCTGATTCAAGAACAGTATGACGACGAAAAGATTGCGATTGGCCAAATTTTCTTGGATAACTACGATGAAATTACGCAGTCGATGACCGACCAAGATATTTCGAACCTGCGCAATTATGTGACCAACGAGCTGTCTGCTTGGGTTCAGCAATTTGATATGTACCTAAAGCAGCTTGATGATGACCACTACTTCGTGTTGGCCTACGCCAAATCGTTGGCAGCCATTGAGGCGGATAAGTTCAAGATTCTCGACACGATTCGGGAGAGCACGTCGAAGCAAAACTTCCCCTTGACGCTCAGTATGGGAATCGCGTACGGCGATGCGAACCTGAATAAGCTGGCCGACCAAGCGCAGAGTAACCTGGACCTGGCCCTGGGTCGGGGTGGGGACCAAGTCGTCGTTAAGGCGGCCGACCAAGAGGCCCGCTACTACGGCGGGAAGACCAACCCGATGGAGAAACGGACGCGGGTCCGGGCGCGGATGATTTCCCAAGCCCTCCAAGAGCTGATGAGCGAATCGGACCAGATCTTCGTGCAGGGGCATACCCAACCGGATATGGATTCGCTGGGTGCTTGCCTGGGGATTCGCCGGATCGCCAAGATGAACAACAAGACCTGCTGGATCGTGCTCGACAAGGAGACCGTCCATTCCGATGTGCAACGGTTATTGGATAATTTGAAGGCCTACCCCGACGTGGATGCGGCCATCATTTCGCCAGCCGAGGCCTTGGAAAAGGCGACCGACCAGAGCATGCTCTTGATGGTCGACCACTCGAAGCCGTCCATTTCAATTTCGGCCGAACTCTATCAACGCCTGGAAAATCGGGTGATGATCATTGACCACCACCGGCGCGGTGAAGAGTTCCCTGAAAATCCGCTGCTGGTCTACATTGAACCGTACGCCAGCTCGACGTGTGAGCTGATCACCGAAATGTTTGAGTACCAGTCCCAAGAGGGCGAACCCATCAACAAGCTGGAAGCCACGGCGATGTTGACCGGGATCTTCGTGGATACCAAACACTTCTCGTTGCGGACCGGGACGCGGACCTTTGACGCCGCCAGTTATTTGCGGTCAGCCGGGGCCGATGCCGTTGAGATGCAGCAGTATATGAAGGAAAACGTCGACAGTTATTTGCAACGCAATCATTTGATTGAAATGGTTGAGTTTGTCAACGAGGACATGGCCCTGATCACGGGTGAAGAGGACCAGACTTACGATCCCGTCACCGCGGCCCAGGCGGCCGATGACCTCTTGAACATGTCAGGCGTAGACGCCTCGTTCGTGATTACGCGACGGGCGGACGGTCGGGTCGGCATTTCCGCGCGGTCGTTGGGTGAGATCAACGTGCAGCTGACCATGGAAGCCATGGGCGGCGGCGGTCACCTCTCCAATGCGGCCACGCAGATCAGTGACAAGACAGTCGCTGAGGTCAAACAAGCATTATTGGATATCCTCAACCACACGGCTGAGCCTGAGCCGGCGACCACATAGTTAATTGCTTCTGGGCGTGAGGTGGCGTAGGATAAGATTAGATATGGAATAAGTGAGGAGTGAACGACGTGAAAGTTATTTTTGTGAAAGACGTTCGCGGTAAGGGTAAGCGCGGGGAAATCAAGAATGTTCCCGATGGCTACGCCCAAAATTTCCTGATCAAGCGGGGTTTGGCTAAGGAAGCCAACCAATCCGCCATGAGTCAGTTGAATGCCGAACGTAAAGCGGAACAACGCCGCGAAGCTGAAGAATTGGCTGAAGCTAAGGAATTACAAAAGCATTTGGAAGCCGACAAGACGGTGGTTGAAATCGTGGCTAAGGCGGGGGAAGACGACCGGTTGTTTGGGTCAATTCCGAGCAAGCAAATCGTTCAAGCCTTACAAAAGCAATTCGATTTAAAGATTGATAAGCGCAAGGTTGAACTCCCTGAACCAATCCGGACGCTGGGCTTCACCAACGTACCGGTCAAGCTACACAGCGACGTGACCGCTAAGATTCGCGTCCACGTGGTCGCTAAACAAAAATAAAGTTAGGAAAGGTCGTCCGCTGGGGCGGCCTTTTTGCATGAGTGGAACTGACTGCTTAAAGGTTGAAAGACGAAAATCAGCTGGAATTACTGTTAACATACGGTTCATGGCGTCATAAATAGTCGTTTACAGCCATATAATACGAACTGGCCGCCTACCGTTCGCCAAATATGGGTTGGCACGCTGGGGCGGACGGGGCGAGAAACATGTCTAGCCACATAGCCGAAACGTGCGCCAACAGGCAACTGGTTCCGCTTAGCAGGGCTAGGCAAATAATCCAAGACCGGGATCATCCGCCTAGCACCGTTAATGCTCGCCAGTTAACCGCCTGTCGTCACACGCTTTTCAGCGGCTGGCCCCTCACAGTTGGACAAAAAAGCCGAGCCTCAGATTCGCTCATGACCCCATTCCATGGTAAAATGGAAGTCTAGTTTCTGTCGGTGATTTTTCTAAAGAGGTAAGCAAACAGCATGGATAATAACGTTCTAACAGATCACACACCACCACAGAGCCTCAGCGCCGAAAAGGCCGTCTTAGGGGCGATCTTTTTGAGTACCGACGCGTTGGTGGATGCGCTGGAATACCTGGCCCCAGAGGACTTTTACCGCCGGGAACACCAGATTATTTTCCAAGCGATGATTGATTTAAACGACCGAGATGAGGCCATCGATGTGGTCACCATCACCGATCGCTTGACGTCGAAAAATGAGTTGGATGACGTCGGTGGGGTCACCTATATTGCCGAACTGGCGGGGTCCGTGCCTACGGCGGCCAACGCGACCTACTACGCCAAAATCGTGCAGGAGAAGGCCATTTTGCGGCGGCTGATCCAAACGGCCACCAACATTGCCACGCAGGGTTACGAACAAGATGGCGACGTGGCGGACCTCCTGGACAACGCGGAACGCGACATCATGGGGGTAGCGGAGACCCGTAACCAGTCGGGGTTCAAACCCATCCGTGATGTCTTGAACAGTTCCTTTGAAGAAATTAATAAATTGTCGGAACAGGGCGACGTGATTACCGGGTTATCGACCGGGTACGCGGAACTCGACAAGATGACGACCGGGCTGCACGATGACGAGCTGATGATTTTAGCCGCCCGGCCAGCCGTCGGGAAGACCGCCTTTGCCTTAAACATTGCCCAAAATGTGGGCACCAAGACGGACAAGACCGTGGCCATTTTTAGTTTGGAAATGAGTGCCGAGTCGTTGGTCAACCGGATGCTGTGTGCGGAGGGCTCCATCGATGCCAATCACCTGCGAACCGGGCAGTTGTCGGAAGAAGAATGGCAAAACCTGATCGTGGCGATGGGGAGCCTGGCCAAGGCCAGCATTTACATCGATGACACGGCCGGTAACAAGATTACCGAGATTCGGGCCAAATGTCGGCGGTTAGCCAAGGAAAAGGGTAACCTCGGGCTGATCGTGATCGATTACCTGCAGCTGATCGAAGGGACCAACCACGAAAGTCGGCAACAAGAAGTGTCTGATATTTCGCGGCAATTAAAGAAGTTGGCCAAGGAATTGCACGTGCCGGTCATTGCGTTGTCCCAGCTCTCACGGGGCGTGGAACAGCGGCAAGACAAGCGGCCAGTCCTGTCCGATATTCGGGAATCCGGATCGATCGAACAAGATGCTGATATCGTGTCCTTCCTGTATCGGGATGACTACTACGAGCGCGAAGGCGACGAAGATGGTGGCGGCGACAACGACAGCGATCCGCGCGAAGAGGGCGATCAAGACGTCGGGGAAGTCGAAGTCATTATTGAGAAAAACCGGTCGGGTCCGCGAGGAACGGTCAAATTACTATTTGTGAAGTCGTTTAACAAGTTCTCCTCGGTGGCCTATACACCGGGACAATAGCACATATCTCGGCCAGTCAAAATGGCTGCATCAGAGCTTGGACAAATTTGGTCCAGGCTTTTTTGTATAAAATTTTGAATAAACCGCTTTCGGCTGTATAAACGTCAAAATTAGTGTCTGATTTTAGAAAAAATGGGTGGGTCATGAGAAATTGATTGTGGGCCAAAACCCTTGGGCCACTAAGGATATAACGAATTCAATAATAAACATATTCAAAATTCATAAGAGTGTGCCAGAAAGTTCACAGTTTCATCATATTTTCCCATTAGTATATGAAACATAGAAGTTAACCAATCGGTTGCTTCTACCAAAGATTAACAATCTTTTTTCATGTACTCCTCCTCCCCTGGAATAATGAAAAAATAGTTAACGTCATTCTTATATAATGACGTTACCCCTACTCCGATGACCATCGCTTTCCCCGAGCGGTGGTTTTTTTGTGGCCTCATTTGGACATATGTAAAAAATAATGCTTGACGTTTGTTCACAAAATCCGTTATGATGTAAGCGTTACCAAAAGCAAAAAGGAGTGGCGAACAAATGGCAAAAGAAGTGCAAGCAGCAGTTGTTGAGAAACGAAACGATCCATTCGTTGTGAAAAATGTGTTGGTAGACGACCAACCAGGGCCGAAGGAGGTTTTGGTGCACATTGTTGCGAGCGGAATTTGTCATAGTGATGAAGCCGTGCGGGTCGGCGATGCCGGCGACTTACCGTTACCCATCGTATTGGGCCATGAAGGGGCCGGTATCGTGGAAAAGGTCGGTTCAGCCGTGAGTGGCGTGGCCGTGGGCGATCACGTGGTTCTGTCCTACGCCTACGATGGCACCTGTGATAACTGTTTGGCCGGGCAGCCAGCCTCGTGTGAACAGTGGGTGCCGTTGAACATGGGCAGTGGCAAGCGGCCGAATGGTCAACCCGTCTTCACGGACAAGGATGACACCACCCAGGGCCTGGGCAGCATGTTCAACCAGGCGTCCTTCAGTACGACCACGTTGGTTCAAGAAAGCAACGTCACGGTCGTGGGCAAAGACGTTGACTTGCGGAAGGTTGGGCCACTGGGCTGCGGTTTCGTCACTGGGTCCGGCACGGTCTTCAACACCTTGAAGCCAGAACCGAACTCCACGATGGCCATCTTCGGGACCGGTGCGGTCGGTTCCGCCGCCTTAATGGCCGCTAAGATTTCCGGCTGTGCGCAAATTATTTCCGTCGATATCGTGCCCGAACGCCTGGCCATGTCCAAAGAAATTGGCGCCACGGCGACCGTTAACTCTAAGGAAGTCGACGCCGTTGCGGCCATCAAGGAACTCACCGGGGGTAAAGGGGTTGACTACGCCGTTGATACGACCGGATTATCTGCCGTGATGAAACAAGCGGTCGATGCCATGGGCATTAACGGGGTCTTCGCACCGCTGGCCGTTTCCCAAAAGGAACTGGACCTGGTGCCATTCAATGACCTGGTCGCCACGCAAAAATCCGTGGTGGGTGTCCTAATGGGCAACGCGGTACCCCAAATTGAAATCAAGAAGTTGATCTCTTTCTGGCAAAAGGGACTTTACCCATTCGATAAGCTCGAAAAGACCTTCAAGTTCGCCGACATCAACGAGGCGGATCGAGCTTCCACCAGTGGGGAAGTCATCAAACCCGTGCTGATCATGGATGAAGATTATACCGTTTAAAAAATGGGCGCAACCGGCCACCTAATGGCCACGTTTCGGTCAATTAAAGTGAACACGAAGAGCCTGGGACAACCATCCCAGGCTCTTTCGCATCTCGTTTACATAGCTGAAACGTGCGCCAACCGGCAGCTGGTTCCGCTTAAGACTACCAACCAAACAATCCAAGCCCAGGATTATTCGGTTAGTAGCCTTAGTGCTCGCCGACTGCTCGCCGGTTGGCCCACTCTTTTTGTTTCACGTGAAACAGCTTAATTTTGGGCGTGCAACTTGGCCCCGAGTTGCCAATAGCTGGCTGGCAAGTCGGTCATGGCTGCGACGTCATCCGGACCGTCCGCCGTGACCGTGGCCGTGCCTTGGAAGGACATTTTCAGCCATTCACACGAGTGCTGCACGGCTTGAGTGATGCCCAGGGCCTTGGTCTGGGGCGCATCGGCACAGACGACCAGCAAATAGACGCGTTTGCCCGCGAAAGCAAAGCCGTTGGTGTAACTATCAAACCAGCGGTCCATGAAGACCTTGAGCTGGCCGGTCATGCCGTACCAGTAGACCGGGGTGCCCAAGACGATGTCGTCCGCCTGGGCGAAGCTGGTCATTAACTGTTCGTAGTCGTCTGTGAGGTCCTGTTGGGGCAAGTCGGTGTCACGGTGGTCCTGGACGAAGTGTAAATCGTGGGCGGCCAGCTGGATGGTGGTGTGAGGCAGGTTATGTAAAAAGCGTTCGCCCAGCGTCGCGGTATTGCCGTGCTGCCGGGGACTGCCATTGATAAATAAAATGGTCATGGGTAGAGCTCCTTTCGCACTTAGTGTACGGATTCTCCCACAAAAAAGCAATTAACTCGCCGCCGGGGGTAGTGCTGGCCTAGGGAAATATGGTAAGCTGAATCTAATTGAATTCTAATCATAGAGAGAAGGCGGCTTATGCGCGAAATTCGACTCCGCTGGTTACTGTTGGGTGCCTTGTTCAGTAGTATCGGCATGAGTTTTATTTGGCCCTTGACCACGATTTACATGCATAACCGATTGGGGGCCTCGCTGACCGAAGTCGGGATCATTCTCCTGTTGTACTCTTCAGCCAACGTGGTGGGTAGCGTCATCGGCGGTCGGTTGTTTGACCGCTACAATCCCTTTTACCTGACGGTGGGTGGGGTCACGACCTCACTGGTGACGTTGGGGAGCTTGATCTGGCATCACGGCTGGCCGGCGTTTCCCATCTCGTTGATCTTTTTAGGGCTGGCATCGGGCTGGACGCTGACCATGGTCAATTCGCTGGGAACGACGATCCATAGCCGCGACGGACGCTACATCTTTAACATGCTCTACTTTGCGCAAAACCTGGGGGTCGTCTTGGGGACGGCGCTGGTGGGCTTCGTCTATAGCGTGAGCGTGACTCTGTTATTCGTGATTGCGGCCAGCCTATTCGTTTGCTTCTTGGTCGTCGTGGTGACCTGTTATCACGCGCCGGCGGTCATGCAGCGACAGGTCGTGGCCAAGACGGAACAGGTCGTGACGATTCCGCGGCCCAACCGTCGGATCATGATGACCTTTTTCATCTCCCTGGTCGTTATCTGGGTGATGTATGAGCAGTGGGTCTCCAACCTGTCCGTCTACATGACTGGCATGGGCATTCCCATGCGTGAATACAGCCTGTTGTGGACCATCAATGCTGGGCTGATCGTAGTCTTTCAAGCCATCCTCAACTGGTTGGCCAATTTCTTTAGCAATCTGTATCTGCAGGTCTACGCGGGGATTTTCTTCGTGGCGTTGTCGTTTGCGACACTGATCTTTGCCAAGGACTATCTACATTTCGTCTTGGCGATGGTGATCTTGACTCTGGGTGAGGCCACGGCCTTTCCCGCCATTCCGGCGATCGTGAACAGTTTGACGCCGCATGCGGTCAAGGGCAAATACCAAGGGATGGCCAACGCCTGGGCCAGCGTCGGCAAGGCCTTTGGACCGTTATTTGGCGGCTTGGTCATTGACCACGGCTCGTACACCCTGCTGTTTGTGATCGCGGCGGTCGCCAATCTGGTGATTTTGGGGGCCAATGGCGTGGTCATTTCCAGCAACCGTCAGAATGTGGAAATTTATAAGTAGGTTATTTGCCTTTTGGGTGTATAATTGACTAAGAGGAAGTATTACGCACAAAAGGGAAATCAGGGGACAGCACATGACAAAAAAGACAAGGGGAATAAGTGGCGTTTTGCTGGGCCTAGTGGTTGGAGGAGTCCTCTTCAGCCAGGTCCCGCAGAGTCAGTCCACTGTAACGGATTCGGTCGTTCAACCGGCTTCCGGACAAACGGCCGTGCAATTGGATACCGCTGGCAAGGGGCACGTGGCAGTCAAGACGCAAACGACAACCAGTCAGGCAGGCAAAACGGTGAGTCGGCAAACGACGACCATGACGCAGGGTCATCGGCAACAGGATATGCATAAATAAAAAAATTAGGGGGTCATTCATGCCCCTAAATGACCAATATACAAAAGGATGATCCTACGGCGACGCGGGATTGTCTTTTTTTAACGCCAATATTCAGAAAATATACATAAAAATGAATGTTTATAAAAGTATTGACAGCAAAAGTGAATGATGATAAATTTAATATCAATCAAGAAGACGTTGCCAGAAGAGTAACCCGCCACCGTTTGTTTAGCGAATCCGGAATGATGGAAGCCGGATCAAACGCCCGGGTGAAGCGCATCTGGAAGTCGGTGGCGTGAAAGGAGTAGCCTCACCTGGGTCGTGCCCATTACCGCACGGTGCATCAGCACACTGAGAGATAAAACAAGGTGGTACCGCGAGTCGTTCGCCCTTGTTGGCCAGAGATGGTCGACAGGGACGGGCGACTTTTTTTGCGAGACCGGTCAAAAATTGAGGGGTAATCAATATGAAAAAACTTTTAGGATTAGGATTGGGTTTCATGGCCATTGCGACGTTGGCCGGTTGTGGCACCACGCAGGCCCAAAGTAGTGATGACAAGGCGTTGAACGTGACGATGGTCGGCAATCCGGCCACCGCTGACCCAGCCATTTCGGGGGACAGCAACAGTTCCAGTTTGATCGCGCAGACCGAAGAGGGACTCTACACGCTCGACAAAAACGGGAAGGTCATCGCCGGTGTGGCCGAAAAGGTGGTCAAGCCAACCCAAAACGGCACGGTCTACACTTTCAAGATCAAGAAGAATGCCAAGTGGGCCAACGGCGACCCCGTGACGGCGCAGGACTTTGTGACTTCCTTTGACTGGCAGGTCAATCCCAAGTCCAAGTCACAAGTGGCCAACAAGCTGAAGTATTTAAAGAACTATGACGCGGTCCAAGCTGGCAAGAAGGCCCCGTCGGCCTTGGGCGTCAAGGCGTTGGATCAGCAGACGTTACAGTTGACCCTGTCGCAACCACAACCCTGGTTGCCAGATATCTTGGCCACGGCGGCCTATCCGATGAAGACGGACCTCTTTAAGAAGTATGGCAGTCAATATGGTACTAGCGCCGCCAAGACCCTGTCGGAAGGGCCTTATAAGTTGGTCGGGTGGAGCGGTTCGGCCGACAGCTGGTCATACGTGAAGAACCCCCATTACTGGAATGCCAAGAACGTGAAGATTGACAAGGTCAACGTTCAAGTCGTCAAGGATCCCGGGACGTCGGCCAACCTATTCAAGTCGGGAAAGGTTCAAGAAACGGTCCTGTCTGGGCAATACATTAAGCAAAATGCCAATAATCCTGAATTAAAGACCACGTTGAACAGTTCGATGCGGTTCTTGGAATTCAACGATCAGAAGAAAGTGACCCACAACACTAAAATCCGGCAAGCCTTCTCCTACGTGGTAGATCGGCAAGCGCTGACCAAAAATGTCCTCCAGGACGGTTCGGCCGCTGCGAAGAGCCTGATTCCTACCGGTGACGGCAATGACCCAACTACGGGGAAGGACTTTACTGCCGACGTGGGCAACCTGTTGAGCTACAATCCCAAGAAGGCCACGCAACTGTGGAACCAAGCCAAGCAAGAATTGGGCATCAAGAAGGCTAATTTGGAACTGTTGACGGCGGATACCGATGAGCAAAAGCACGTCGCCCAATACCTGCAACAACAGGCCCAAAAATACATGCCCGGTCTATCGCTCACCATCAAATCCATGCCGTTGGCCCAACAGATCGCCAAGGGCGCCGCGGGGAACTTCGATATCGACCTCGATGGCTGGACGACCGACTGGCGGGACCCGGCCGACTTCTTGCAAATGGCCGATGGGACCAGCTCCGTTAACTTTACCAAGTGGGACAACGCCCACTTCACCAATTTGATGAAGCAAGTCGATGACACGACCAACCACACCACGCAACAACGGTGGGACCTGCTGAAGCAAGCCGACACCTATGTCACCAAGCAAGCGGGCCTCGTCCCACTGTATCAACAAGCCAAGGCTCACCTCGTCTCCGATTCCGTGGGCGGTCTGAAATACACCATGATGAGTGACGCCCAATATAAGTATGCTTATTGGAAGTAATCTCATTAGCTGAGGATAAGAAAAGTCGTTTCGCGATTGGGCGGAGCGGCTTTTTTGACGAAGCTAGCAGGTCAGACTGGTGTTTACAGATTAAACTAGCGTATACTTATAGGCAAGAACTATTCGGCCACTCAACTTTAGGGGAGCGTCAGTTAAACGCTAGGTGGGGCGGTGGTCAGAACCTAGGGGGCGCGGGGATGCAGTTTCAACGGTTGTTAAAGGAACAGGTCCTGCAAACAGCTGATCTGTTAGTGGTTTTCTTGTGTTTGTTAGTGCCGGTATTTCTGGTGAAGGGGGTCGTGGACCTCATCACCTTGGGCGAACTATTTTGGGTCGACTACGGCGTCTTCTTCGTGGCGACCGTCGGGGGATTCATTCTATTGTTCGCGGTGATCGACTTGATCGAGGTGGCTTGGCAATACTGGCATCGCTCAAATTGAGTAAATGAGAGCAGTCGTTCTGGAAATTCCGGAGCGGCTGCTTTTTCGTTAGGATCAGTGCCTGAAGGTTGCAAGTAGAAGTGACGCGTTGATTGCTGGAACGGCAGGTGGCCAGTCCCCGCTATGAATCGCAGGGTGACAATGATTCTAAGCGATTTTTATCTTCTAATGCAACATTTCCTCGGTGTACAACACGTGATCGGACACATGTTCGAAGAGTTCGTGACCATTATTGGTATGGGTATCGAGAAACAGGCCTTGCCCATCATTGATGGCGTAATATTGGCCATTGGCATGACGACCTAACATGACCACCACGGTCTCACCGGGGTGCAGGACCACGCTGTCGGTGACGGCCATGGCCGGGGTACCGCCCTGTGTGAAGGTCAGTGTCTGGCCGGTCTGGCCTTTGAACTTGTCGGCGATGCGGATGGTCTGCGTCGTGTAGTAATTCTTCGGCGCGCGGTGGTGGGGCACACTCTTGGTGATGGTGCCCTCGACGATGGTGCCCGCATCATGGACCAGCTGTTCAACGCCGGTGATGTTGTTGGAGTAGTCCTTTAAATGGTCGACCGTGAGACTGGGCTTGGCGGCCGACGCCAGGGCCTTGGACGTACTAGCAGGGGTGGCGTAGACCTTTTTAGCGCCGCGAATGTCGACGTTGCGCAAGCCGTGCACGCGGTTGGACGGGTTCATGACGCTCACGGAGCCCTTGTTATTGTGCTTGAGGCCTAAAGCGTGACCCATTTCGTGGATGGCCACGTTGGTGCGTTGCTTTTTAGTGTAGCGAAATTTCTTGAGCACGCTACGGTTGAGATACATGGCCGCACCGGTCTGGTTGCCGTTTTGATCAAATGACATGCCGTTATAGGCCATGCCGGTCGCGTTGGTCCAGATGCCCGTGTTCTTGGCTACCGTGGTGGTAAAGGAACGGGATTTCTTGTTGGTCGTGGTCGACCAGGTGAAGGCCTTAGAGGCGTTCCAGGTCTTGCGGGCCGTCGTCCAGATGGAACGGTAGTAGGTGCTGGTCGATTTATTGTAATAGGCGGCCTTCTTAGCAGCGTAACGGTACTTATTGGCCGGTGTCGGGTTCTTTGTCGCCGCTTGGGCAGAAACACCGCCTAGGAGGGCCAGACAACCGGTGAGCAGTAGGAGTGATTTTTGCATACTGACGGATCCTTTCCCAAATCAACTGGGGATGAACCGGACGTTAAAATAATAATCGTTAAATAGTTCAGCCCGCGTATTAGGTAAGTGTAATCCTGGATCGTCAGGTTGTCCAGCCTACGCGAAGACCAGACCGTGGTAGCGGTCTTCCTTTTGCCAGGCCTTGATCAGGTCTTGGGCCAAGAAATGGTAATCCGTGGCCGCCATTTCCGGTCGTAAGTGGTGCAGCTGTTCGGCAACGTCCGTGGCGGTCAAGGCCTGGCGTTGAAAGAGGCTACGGTTCAAGAACTGGTCCAAGCCGGTCAACTGGGCGTCGGTGAATGGGAAATTTAACAGGAGTAGGGCGCTGGGGGTGATTTTGGCTTTGCGAGCGAGGACGTTGAGAGCCTCTAAGATCAGTGCGTCGTGCGTCAATTCAATTTCATTCATGGATGATGCCTCCCTTATTTTGCTAGAATACGGGAATTTCTGGCAGAAAGCTAGTGAAATTTACCATAAATAAAATTGTAGCCGCAACCCCAAGCGCGCCAAGGGATACCGCCGTTCACAAATTTAGTTTTGACACCACTTTCACTAAAAAACCGGCACCGCTACGTGAGCGAGTGCCGGTGATCATTGAATTAATGAGAGACCCGAAAGTTGTGATACAAATGCGGCATGATGTGCTTGTCCGAGGCGGCGATGATAACGCCGTTGAAGAGAATGGAGTACAGCGTACCGACGTTGACGGAATAGATCTGCCGGGTGAAGACGTAGCAGATAGCAATCATCACGATCGGTGGGATGAAGTCGACGAACTGAGAGGCCGTCGCCCGGCCGCCCAGGTACATGAAGCGTAGGATATTTGACGTGTCATCGTTGGGATGCATGATGAGGTTGGCCCGTTGGTAGATGGAAATCGAGCAGGCGAAGATGGTGACCCCCAGGATGCTGAGGAGCATGCGCCAGCCGAGGCCTAAAGCGGGGATGCCCCATTTGGTAAACATCGCCACAAAGAGATCAATAAAGTAGCTGAAGCAAGAAATAAAGACGACCTCGCCCACGAAGCGGGGAATGTCGACCTGATGGATCAGAAGCTGATTCAAAAGCGCGCTGCAGACCCCGACAATCAGGAGAATGACCCCCACGTTGCCGTGAATCCAGTAGGCAATATTCACGGCCGCGGCGGTCCAAATCCCACTCCCGGCGTTGGCGGCGACGCTCAAGGCGTTACCAAACGCGTTTAACACCAGGCCGATGATCAATGCCACGACCCGATAAGACATCCGATTCTTGTGCTGTTGCTGTTCCAAAACGACTCACCTCGACAAGTTTTCCGTAGCGTTTCTCCTATAGATAGCCGGTAGCTAAGGATGAACTGGTCTTGGCCCGTTATGAATAGATATTAAATGTAGCGGATATTTATTACCTAATGATACAAAAAAATCAGCAACCACGAAGTTAACTTCGTGAAAGCTGATTAGTAAGTGATGGGCAGTCAGGGGATCGAACCCTGGACCCACGGATTAAGAGTCCGTTGCTCTGCCAGCTGAGCTAACTGCCCATGTGATTAAGTTGTTGCTGTTGTATGTCTTCCATATCAACGAGAACTATCATATCATGCGGGCGGGGGGTGCGCAACCCCTTTTGCGAAAAAAGTTGATTTTTATTCAAAAAAACTGGGTATTTTACCAAAAATAAGGAATCCAAAATCCCGGTTTCACGCGGATTATCATTATTTTTGTGGCGGGTAAAATTTTTTCAACTTTTTTTCGAAAAAATTCAAATAGCGCGTAATTTCGGCAGACAGCTAGCAGTAAGACTGGCAAAAAAACCACAACTTTTTTTGAAATGCCGTTAAAATCACGGTTTTCCTAAGCGAACGCGGTCAATAACGGTCGCAAATTTAGTCGAATCCCAAATCTGCGGAACCGGATATTGCGGATTACCCTCTGCTGCGGCGCCGGCGGCCAAGGCAGGGATATCGGCTTCTTGAATTTGGGAAAGATGATCCGGTAAATCAAGGTCGGCGCGTAGGCGGTCAACGGCCGCCATAAATTGGTGCGCACATTGGGTGTCATCCGTTGCGGTCAGGCCAATGGTTCGACCCAGCGCCGCTAATGCTGGCACCACGCTATCACCAAACGCGGCCATGACGACGGGAAGAATGACCGCGTTGGCTAGACCGTGGGGCACATGATAGCGGCCGCCGATCCCGTGGGAAATGGCGTGTACATAGCCGACATAGGCACTAGAAAAGGCAATGCCCGCATCATGACTGGCGATGAGCATCCGTTCACGTGCGATGAGGTTGCTGGGATCTTGGTAGGTGGCCCGTAGATAGCCAAAGACCAAGCTTACAGCGTGGCTGGCGTGTTCTCGGGCCGACCGCGATCCAAACTTATTGGTGTAAGCTTCAATGGCGTGCGTCAGCGTATCCATGCCAGAGTAGGCGGTCATTTTAGCGGGAAGTCCCGTTAAAAGTTGCGGATCAAGGATGGCGAATTTTGGAATTAAGAATAGGTCATCAATCGGATATTTCCGGTGAGTCTGTGTATCAGTAATTACGGCACCGGCGGAAACTTCAGAACCAGAGCCAGCAGTGGTGGGAACAGCAATGAGTAGTGGAAGGGGACGATGAATCTTCATGGTCCCCGTCATGGACTGAATGGATTGCCGCGGTCGAACCAGCCGGGCCCCCGTCACTTTTGCACAATCCATCACGGAACCACCACCGACAGCAATTAGGGCTTGTGCGCGTTGGTTAGTCGCCGCTTGCAGACAGGCTTCGATGCAAGCGATGTCTGGATCTGGCTTAACGTCTGCGAAGTAAGCGTAGTTCACACCAGCTGCGGTTAAGGCGTTGAAGAGGGGATCCAGAGATTTACGCCGAATAAATCCGGGGGTGGTGACGACTAATACGCGTTCAACGTGATGTTGCTGGAGAATGGTGGGAATCCGTAACATACTGTTAGCACCGGAAATTGTCGTTGGTTGGAAACGACGCTGTAAAGGTTGCGATAGACTCACGGCAAATTGCTGTGAGCGATAAAACCAGGTCGACATCGAAAGACTCCTCTCAGTAAGGGATAATTCATAAATTAAACGTAGTATGGGCTTGCCAGGTAGCACTGTCAATTAATTGGTTCGGTCGTTCAGGTGACCAGTGTCAGTCGAGGAACGTTGACTTATTTGAAAAATAATCGTCATCAAAATGTAAGAGTTCCGAATCACTAAGTAAATTGGTCGACTTTTCATGTAAATAAAGCGCTTTAATGACCAAAAACTGCTATTTTGTTCAGGACAACCCGATATTTCCCGGGAAATATCGGGTTAAAACAACCTTAAATCCTTGATAGACTAGGACTGAAAGAAACTTCATGATGTGTTATAATTCAAGTAGCGTTGCGCTAAACAGCACTGGAACCTTATCAGTCTGGGCAACGCCCCTGAGAACCACGCGGACATGTGTCAATCGTGTCCCACTATTCCTTGACTTTAAACGATGAAATAAAACTGAAAACACTAACTGGAGTGGCCCCATTGACGGTGGTACATTGACACCCAATGGCCGGCCTGCCGGTAATCCTGCAATTACCGGATTCGCTTGTATTTCCCTTAAGGAGGAAATTTTTACTATGCCTAAGAAAATTCTCGTTGTCGATGATGAAAAGCCAATTACGGATATTATGAAGTTTAATTTAGAAAAAGAGGGCTACGAAGTGGATGTGGCCTACGACGGTGAAGCCGCCATTCAACAGGTCGAAGAGGGCAATCCGGACCTGGTCATTTTGGATCTGATGTTGCCGAAGGTCGATGGCCTGGAGGTCGCACGTGAGATCCGCAAGAAGCACGACATGCCGATCATCATGGTTACCGCCAAGGATTCCGAGCTGGATAAGGTCTTGGGGCTGGAACTGGGCGCCGATGATTACGTGACGAAACCCTTCTCGAACCGGGAACTGGTGGCCCGGGTCAAGGCCAACTTGCGGCGGCAAAACACCGCGGCTCACGCGCAACCGGAAGAACCCGAAAACCAAGACATTGAGATCGGTGATTTAACGATTCATCCCGAAGCTTATTCCGTGTCAAAGCGGGGCGCCAACATTGAGTTGACCCACCGGGAATTTGAACTGCTCCATTACCTGGCCCAACACATTGGCCAAGTCATGACCCGTGAACACTTGCTACAAACAGTGTGGGGCTACGACTACTTCGGTGATGTGCGGACGGTCGACGTGACGGTCCGGCGCTTGCGTGAAAAGATTGAAGATGCTCCGAGCCACCCAACCTGGTTGGTAACGCGGCGGGGCGTCGGCTACTACCTGCGCAACCCAGATTCTGACCAAGCTTAAGCTAGCGGCAACGCTAAATCTCGCATTGAGGAGTATGTGACTTCGTGAATAGTAAAATAAAATTTTTCCAGTCGATTCACTTTAAAATCGCGCTGGTCTTCGCGCTACTCCTACTTTTAACGCTGGAGATCGTTGGCGCCGTGTTTGTGCGGCAGTTGGAGCGGCAAAATTTAAACACGTTTAAGGCCCAACAAACCGTGCAAACCTACATTGTGAATCGCTTGTCTGATGAGTTGACGACGACCAATACCACGAAGAGTGATAAGCAGATCAAGTCAACCCTGTCTGAAATCAACAATACCAATAACGCGCAGATTCGGGTGATCGACAACAAAGGGACCATTCGGGGGACCAATGAGGTCGATAACCAGGGGATCGTGGGCCAAAAAACTACGGATAACAACATCAAGAACGCCATCTACAATAACCGCGATGTCGTGCGCACGACGTACAATTCGCAAAACAACAGTCGTTACTACACGACGATTACGCGGTTGATTCGCACCCAGGGCAATAACAGCGAGTTAGTCGGGGTTATTTACATGCGCTCGAGCCTCGATTCGGTCTATCAAAATATCAATCAAATCACGCTGATCTACGTCTCCGCGATGTTTGTGGCGATTATTTTGGGACTGGTCATGGCCATCATTATTTCCCGGGCAATAACCCGGCCAATCGATGAAATGAAGAAACAAACGTTGCGCATCGCCCGGGGGGATTACTCCGGTCACGTCCACGTTTACGGCAACGATGAGCTGGGACAACTGGCCAGTGCTGTCAATAACCTGTCCGTGCGGGTGGAAGAGGCGCAGGAATCCACTGAGTCCGAACGCCGGCGGCTAGATTCCGTCATGGCGCACATGACCGATGGGGTGATTGCGACCGACCGCCGTGGGAACGTGACGATCATTAACGAAACGGCCAGCAGTTTTCTCGATAACGAACCGGACGACGCCGTGGGCAAATCGATTCTGGACCTCTTAGACATTCGTGACGACTACACGTTGCGCGAATTATTAGAGGACCCGGACGACTTGGTCTTGGACTTTTCGACCAAGGAACACGACCTGATTTTGCAAGCCTACTTCTCTTTGATTCAACGAGAATCGGGCTTCATTTCCGGGCTGGTCTGTGTGCTGCACGACGTTACCGAACAACAGAAGATCGATCAGGACCGTAAGGAATTCGTTTCCAACGTGTCCCATGAACTGCGGACGCCACTGACCAGTGTGCGGGCCTACATCGAATCCTTGTCCGAAGGGGCATGGAAGGATCCCGAGGTCGCACCGCGTTTCTTAAAGGTCACCCAAGAAGAAACGGACCGGATGATTCGGATGATCAACGACCTGTTGACGCTATCACGGATGGATTCCGGAACGCAAAAAGTCGACCTAGAAATGGTCAACTTGAATGAATTATTCAATTACGTCTTGGACCGCTTTGACATGATGTTGAAGCAAGACGACAAGCCAGAAAAGACCTATACCATCAAACGTGACTTCACCAAACGGGACCTCTGGGTCGAAATCGACACGGACCGCTTCACGCAGGTGTTGGATAATTTGATGAACAACGCGATCAAGTACTCGCCAGATGGCGGCGTCGTCACGGCGCGCCTGCTGGAGACCCACAACAACGTGATCTTGAGCGTCTCTGACCAAGGGCTGGGGATTCCGCGGGCCGATATTCCGCGGATCTTTGACCGCTTCTATCGGGTGGATAAGGCCCGTTCACGGGCACAGGGCGGAACCGGCCTGGGCTTAGCGATTTCCAAGGAAGTCGTCCAAATGTTGGGCGGCCGAATCTGGGTCGATAGTCGTGAAGGCCGCGGGTCCACGTTCTATATTTCCTTGCCTTACAAGCCGTACGATGAGGAGGATCTCTGGGATGAAGATAACTAAAGCATTTCTACCACTGGGGTTGACCCTCGCTGTGGCGGTCAGTGTGGCGTTATCGGCCATGATCTGGACGAACCCGGCGCAATACGAACGTAGTCGGCAGCGCAGTTCGAACACGCCCACGACCGAGCTCAATACCCGGCCGCAAAAGGATGTGTACTTGCCCACGCAGGTCGTGTCGACCGACGCCAACGGCAATCAGGAACTCCTGAACAACCGGAAAGTCAACCTGACGACCGAGGTGCGCGAGGCCCTGTCCAAATGGGACCTTGGTGGGATTCGCAGCGTGCGGACCAGTTCACAAGCGGACTATCTGCGTTACCTGACGACCAAGAACAGCCTGTTACTGTCGTATTCGGCACCGGTCAATGTGAAACTGTTCAATACCGTGTTCGGCAGTCGCCTGGCGCGGTTGTCGACCGAGTTCTCGCGGATCATGATTCCCCTGGACAACACCAAGGCGTTGTATTTGTTGAATGATCGGGGCCAAAAGGTCTATCGGGTGACTGTACGCAAGAGTAATCTGGGCGCGCTTCGCAAGATTTTGAAGGAAAATCTCTTCCGGATCAACGTGAAGATGCAGTGGCTGAATCACTCGGTCATGCCGTACGTCACCAATACCGTGACGGTGCAGGCCTACAGTTATTTGGTCAACCAGCAGTCAACGGATTACTTCACGACACGCTTGCTCAACAAGGGTGAATCGACCAATGTGTCGGCCAAGAAGAATAAAGATAACACGATTTATAGCGATGGCGCCTCGCGGCAGTTGACCGTTTACGACAAACGGGGAACGGCTTTGTACGAGGATTACAGCGCGTTACAGTCATCGTTTACCTTTAGTCAGGCCCTCACGGCTAGCTACAACGCGGTCAAATCAATCGGGATCCCCATGGAAAACCTGCGTTACTACGGGTACACCAAGGGCAACTCGACCGTGACCTATCGGAGCTTCGTGGAAGGTTTCCCAATCTTTAACCAAAGTAATTACGGCGCGGCCCGCATCCAAATGCTGTCACAAGGCGTACGGCGGTACAATTTCTCGCTGTACAGTCTGCAGGTGCCAGTTCCCACGGACAAAAAAGCCGAAAGCCTCCCCAGCACGCAACGGGTCATTGACCTGTTGCTGGCTGCCGGGTATGACAAAAAGAAAATCGTTACCGTGCAGTTGGGCTATCAGTGGCTGGCCTCGTCCTCCTCGGATAAGGTGGTCAACCTGACGCCAACCTGGTACATTTACTATCGGGGCAGTGGGTGGAAGACCTACGATCAACTGTTGAAGCAGCAGCAATAAACCGGTCAAAAAGGAGGGCGGTCTGGCATGGATTTTCGCCGCATCGAGTGGTTATTTCTAGTCGCGTTCATTGTCATTGATATCTTCTTGTTCGCCGCCTTTCAGCGCGATACATCCGGTGAGACCGATACCACTTCAGCCCGTTCGGCCGATAGCGATACGACCATCATCAAGGAAATGCGAGCGGACGACATTACCTTCAGTTCGCCGTCCAAAAAGGTGGGCGAGGGCTACTACATTTCCACCAGCAACGACGATAGCATCAAGAGTAGCCTGACCAGCCTGTCTGATCAGACCGTGCGGTACCGGACGGATGGCACGATTAGCTCGACGTTCAAGACCGCTATTACCGGTGTCGACCCCAAGCATCCGGATAAAACGCTGGATACCGTGGTCAACAACGGGGCGCTGATCCTAAACGGCACAAACTACTATTACAATCAGCAGTTATCGAGCCGCAACACCGTCGTGTACACGCAACACGTCACGGACGGGCAGATCTATTCGCGTTACGGCGAGATTCGCTTTAGCCTGACCAATGACGGCCAGGTCACGGGATATGAACAAGGTTATCTGGCCAACGTCGCCACGTTGCGCGAAAAAACGGAGACCATTTCCGAACGCAAGGCGCTGATTTGGCTGTACCAATATAACCAGATTGCCAACAACACCAAGATCGTTTGGACCAAGCTGGCCTACACCCGCTACTTCACCTTGAAGAACAGTAGCGTCTATATCCCGACTTGGGTCATCGCTGTCAAGGCCAATAGCGGCAACAACGCCGGCGTTCTCCAGCTGAAACACGTCAACGCCTTCACCGGGGCCATCCTGACCAAGGATAGCAACGTGAAGACCGTCAGCGGAACGTCGACGACCAGTGAGTAAATTAAAGTCAATAAATTCAATAGCAGCGCAAAGGCGGCCGTGAGCCGTCTTTTTTATAGCAATCTAAAGGCTGAAAGACGAAAATCAACTGGGACTATTGTTATCATGCGACTTATAACGTCAAAAGTAGTCGTTTACAGCCACATAATGCAAATTGGCCGCCTTACCGTTCGCCAAATATGGGTTGGAACGCTGGGGCGGGTCGAGCCAAAGGGCGGTCTCGACGCCTCGCTTTGAGCCGGAGAACACGTCTCAAAGTGGCCTCATGGCCGAAACGTACGCCAACAGTCAACTGGTTCCGCTTAACGCTGCTAGGCAGTCAACCGCCTGTTGGCCCACTCTTTTTCAACGGCTGAACCCATATTTGACGAACTCTCGGCTACGGTGGTGCATGTTGGTAACAGTTGTCTTAACCCCAGATAGTAGTTACATTGACGACTAATCTTTCATTAACACAATGTTGCTGACAACTGCCAACTTGCCGGAGGCAGCCAGGGCGGAGCCAGCTGTGTCGGCGGTGTTGGCTGAGGTTCTGTCTCAGCCTACAGCGCGGGACGACTTGAGAGACTGACGGGTTTTGTCAGGCTTTCAAGCGAACCGGAAGACCGCTTCTCAGGCTGGAGGTGTTCCCCAGAGCAGGCGGAACCCTGGCTGACGTAGGCACCTGGTTTCGACTATGAAGCGGGCAACAACTAGTCCTAACGTCACAAGTTGGATAGTGACAATGGTAAGGCGTTGCCATAAACCGATTAATATTAGTTACAAGACTGCTGAAATGCGGTATGATAACGGTATCGAATTTAAGGAGAGGTCGAATTGGATTTGCGAACGGATACAGCAGTAGCAGATGACTTGCGCATTAGCATTTTATCGAGCGGAAGTACGGGCAATGTGGCCTACGTGGAGAGTCCCAACGAACGGATCATGATTGATGCGGGACTCAGCGGCAAGAAAATTGAAAAATTAATGGGCGATATCAATCGGAGCATGAGTGATGTCAATGATTTGTTGGTCACCCATGAACACTCGGATCACCGCCAGGCCGTGGGTATTTTGGCGCGGCGGTATGAACAGTTGAACGTTCACGCCAACGCCGGCACCTGGGACGCGATGGCCGGTAAGATCGGCAAGGTCGACCTGGCCCAAAAGCACATTTTTGCGCCAGACACGGTCCAAACCTTTGGCGACATTGACGTCGAGAGTTTTTCCGTTTCCCACGATGCGGCCGAACCCCAATTTTATGCGATTCACTATCACGGCAAGACGTTTGTGATCCTGACCGATACCGGCTACGTGTCCGAACACGTCGAAGGGGTCATCAAGGATGCCGACGCCTACTTGTTGGAATGCAACCACGACGTCGAAATGCTGCGGATGGGCGAATACTCCTGGCCGCTGAAGCAACGGATCTTGGGCGACAAGGGTCATCTGTCCAATGAGGAAGGCGCCGACGCCTTGATGGACGTCTTGGGGAACCACACCAAGAAAATCTATCTCGGACACCGCAGTCTGCACAACAACATGCAATCACTGTGTCATTTGACCGTTGCCTCCATGATGGAGAACCGCGACTTTGGTGTCGGTCATGATTTCCAACTGATCGATACCAATCCCGAAGAGGCCACACCTTTAGTCGCTTTGTAGAAGGCGGCAGTATAAGTTTTGGTAAACTTTAGGACTTCAGCACCGAATCATCAAGAAAAATTCATACTCAGTCGTTACTATAAAAATTATTAAACGACCGGTCGGCGGGTTCAGTCGCTGATCGATGAATGGGAGGGTTCGCGCGTTAGCGCAATGTGATGGATAACAACAATAATCAAAACAACAATTTGAATGACGATAACCAAGCAACTCCAACGCCTACTCCGGCACCTAAAAAACGGGGTGGCCTGACCTTAACCAAGGTGGCGGTGACTGCGCTGGTTGCCGGCCTGTTAGGTGGCGGGGCCGCTTACGGCGGCATCAACTACCTCAATAACAGCGGCATCAACGATACGGCGGTCCCATCTGGCAGTAACAAGAGCGGCAATGCGTCGACGTCAAACGTGACGGTCAACGTGTCTAGCCAGTCGACCAAGGCCTTCAACAAGGTCAAGGGTGCCATGGTCTCCGTGATCAATTTACAAAAGCAAAATAGCAGTAGTAGTACCTTAGGCCAATTGTTCGGTCAGGAATCTTCCGGCTCCAGCTCCAAGTCGAAGTCGGAATTGGAAGAAGCCTCCGAAGGGTCCGGGGTCGTTTACAAGAAGAGCGGTAACACGGCTTATATCGTGACCAACAACCACGTGGTGTCCGGTTCGTCCGCACTGCGCGTGGTCACCAGCTCCGGTAAGCAACTCCAGGCCAAATTGGTCGGGAAGGATTCCGTCACCGACTTGGCCGTCTTGAAGGTCAATGGTGCGGACTTGAAGACCGTGGCCTCGTTCGGGAATTCCGACAACGTCAAGGTCGGGGAAACCGCGCTAGCCATTGGGTCACCACTGGGTAGCCAGTACGCAACGTCGCTGACGGAAGGCATCATCTCCGCCAAGAAGCGGACGATTGAAACGACCAACTCGTCGGGGACCCAGACCGGTAACGCCACGGTCATCCAGACCGATGCCGCCATCAACCCCGGGAACTCCGGTGGGGCCTTGATCAACGTCGGCGGGCAAGTCGTCGGCATCACCTCGTCGAAGATTGCCAGTGATGCGGAAGGGACTAGCGTTGAGGGGATGGGCTTTGCCATTCCGTCCAACGAAGTCGTCAAAATCATCAATCAGTTGGTTAAGAACGGAAAAGTTGTGCGGCCCGCGTTAGGCATCACCTACGTGGACTTGGCCAACGTTTCCAGTGCCCAACAGAAGTCGATCCTGAAGTTGCCATCTAGCGTGGAAAACGGGGTCGTGGTCATGAGCGCCAGCGCCGGGTCACCCGCTAAGAAGGCCGGCTTGGCCAAGTACGATGTCATCACCGCCTTGGGTGGTCACCAGATCTCTGATCAATCCACGTTGCGCGACATTCTGTACAAATACAAATTAAATGATACGGTTTCCGTCACCTACTACCACAACGGTAAGAAGAAGACCGGGAACATTAAGCTGACCGAAACCTCTTCACAATTACAGAGCAGTACGTCAGCGACCTCAGAATCATAGTGTAGTCAAAATGAAAGCGTCCGCGGATTTTTCCAGCGGACGCTTTTTTGTCGATGAGAAGTGGGTTGATGAAAAGCCGAAGTTTAAGGAGGGTTTAAGCGAAATGAAAACGTACCCGCTGGTAACTTTCACGAACGAAAATACAGGGACACTCGGTGGTAATTCAGGGGCAAAACTGGTGGTGAAAAAAGCTGTGGATAACTTGGGGGATAAAAGGGTACAATGGATAGGGGAAAAGTTATGAACAGGAAGAGACCGGCAATGGAACCGGTGCAAAAGTTATCCACAGGCTGTGGGGATAACTGTGGATAGAAAAACATTCCACCGTCACTTAGAGGCTTAAACCCAGTCGCCATGCGGGTTGTAAGCGGATAGCCCGAACGGACGTTTCGCTGCAGACCGGTGGATAACTAATTTTATATTGACATTTTGCAAAAAAATAAATGTGGGGGGTCGCTCAGAAGTACCCCCAATATCTAGGAAACCAGATTGTCCACCTGTGGATAACTTTGTGGACAACCTGTGTAAAGGAGTGGAATTATGAACATCAAATTCGTCGTGGTGGGCAAGTTAAAGGAAAAGTATTTCAAGCAGGGAATTGCGGAATATGCCAAGCGGCTGTCGCGTTTCTGTAAATTTTCAATCGTCGAGGTCCCCGATGAAAAGGCCCCGGAAAATCTATCGCAGGCCGAAATGGACCAGGTCATGGCCGCGGAGGGCGAGCGCATCTTGAGTAAGATCAAGGATCGCGAATACGTTTACGCGTTGGCGATCCTGGGCAAGGAGCGTTCGTCAGAAGAGTTCGCCAAGGAGATCCAAGACCTGACCACCTACGGCCACTCAGACATCACGTTCGTTATTGGCGGCTCCCTGGGCCTCACGCCAGCCGTTTTGAAGCGCGCCGACACCCAGATTTCATTTGGCCGCTTCACGCTGCCCCACCAGTTGATGCGGCTAGTGTTGACGGAGCAGGTTTACCGGGCGTTTATGATTAATGAGGGGAGTCCGTATCATAAGTGATGGGGTTTAAAAAATCACCGTCAAATGTCGTATGGAATTATTCTCCAGTATACTTGACGGTAATTTTTTGTAAGTTGCATTCTTTAAGTAGTATGGTCCAGCAGAAAGATAATATACGTGTGACTTGACCGCCTCATTGATAGCCTTAGTGTACAAATTTTGGAAGCTTGTTTGGGTGAAACAACTACGCGTACTTTTCCTTATAAATAGTCCAATGAAAATGAATTATCCGTATTTTCAAATGTGTACGATTACCATGAAGGCTTAGTGTATCTGACACTAGGCCTATTTTTGTGTACAGAAAGGATGTTGAATTATGAGTAAGAATGTCGTCTATGATGCTCTATTTCCAATTTACCAAGAGTTAAATGATTTGGTTAGTGAGGAGAATAGGCTAAAAATTTATAGCTATTGGCGGGGGGCGCAGTTTAGTCTATCAATGCGATTGTATGATTCCAAACAGTTGCGACCGATTTTAAAGGCATTAAGGGCCAGCAATAAGGATTTGACTAGGTTATATGGGTATTCCGAGAGCTGGATTCGAGATAACCGTCGGTAAGAAGTTAGTGCAGACTTCAAGGAAAGTGTAAGTACTTTTGTAAGGTCATTAAGCGGTTACGAAAAGAACCAGTATCGACTAAAATTTCAATTGAGAGGTGGCGAGTTAATGGTCGAAGATGTTGAGATAAGAGCCTTACACCAGTTTTATCGGAGCTTAAGTGAAGTAGTTGGCACAGAGGCCATGTTGCGTATTCATGCTCAGTACAAAGGGACGCAGTTGAGTATTCCAATTCATCTATATGATCGTAAACTGGCCGCTCAGCGAGTGAGAGAAGAGTTTGATGGACACAATCAAAAGGAATTAGCTCATAAGTACGGCTATTCGCAGAAGTGGGTGTATAAAGCTTTGAGGCGGCGTGAAGAAGGTAAGATAAAGGAGGAATAAGTAATGGGACTTGTCTTGTTAATTGTTGTTATCGTGGGTGTTTGGATTGCACATAGTAAATTTGGTTTAGGATGGGGTAAAATAGGAGCTGGGGTTGCAGCAGGTTTCTTCCTTTTGACGCGATGGGCATTTAGCCAAGATCATGAGCGTAGCCAAAAGATAAATGCGCGTTTTAAACGATTGAGTCAGCTGACCAATGAAGAACTGAAGAATTACGCCAACGATTATACGAACTCGCCAGAAGAACGGAGCTCAGCAACTAGAATGCTGAATGCGCGTCGTGAGAATGGAACAGGTCCATTCTAGTAGTTACTTTAAATGGGTTGATTAATTATTAGTAATTAAAAATTTGGAGGGAAACGTAATGGGTAAATTTAGTAAAGTAGCAATGACTGCGATGCTAGTATTACTGGTGGGTGGAGCAGTACCGACCACGGCCAGCGCCGCTACATGGCACAAAGGAACTCCAAAAGCGCTAAGAGGAAACTGGAAACGTAGTTATAATGATCGTGGATCAAAGGTTACTATTCACTTCCGCATCAAGTCCAAGTCAATGGATATCAGTCGTCCAGGTTGGGCTGTGGAGAGTTGGTCAAACTTGAAGTATCGGAAAGTGGGAGCTGGTACTTACAAGATTAAAGGGACGTATCGAAATGGTGGTATGTTAGCGCAAAAGAATTCGCATATGAAGGTCAAGAAGAGTCACAGCAAAGTTACGTACAAGAATTCGTGGTCTAAAAGTTATTCATACCTTGGCTGGTTCCACAAGTAACAATTAAAATAGTAATTATAACTTTAGGGTCAATCGACGTTTCTATACAACGTTGATTGGCCCTATTTTTGGGTACTGGATTATAGGAGCATAGAAAATAGAGACAACTTGAGAATAGAGATAGGAGCACAGTGCTTAGAACCGGTAATGACAGATAGCAGGAGTGGGAATCGAACCCACGAGCTCTAAGTTTACATGTATGGTTTACTTGCGAGAGTCATTATATCATACTAGAATCAACTGATTAGAGTAATTGCAATGTAGTCTGCTATGTATCGCCATGTCATAAGTGATGGGGATAACGGAAAATTTTTTTCAAGTGCTTCGGCCGCTTATCGAGTAGTCATTGACGCCCTTTCACTATGAGTGGTATCGTAAACTCAAGATTGGGAGGATGAGTCACATGAAAAAACAGCTTTTAGCCAGCTTGATTGGCTTCGCAGCACTACTAACGGTCGGTACGGGGGAAACTACAGCTCACGCGGATGCAACGGTCAATATCGGTGGGACGACTGTGAGTCGCTCTTATTTAAACAGTGATACTTACTATCGAGCGACATGGGCGGTTAAGGCGCACGTGACGTATTACCGAGCCAAAGACGGCAAGCGGCAATACACCAAGACCCTCAAACTACCTAAGGGCACCGTTGTGGCGGGATCGATTGTGCCGAAGCACCAGCTTGCGCACGGTAAATGGGGAGACGAATTAACGTTTGGTCAGGGCAATTTGAATTATAAGTTGCTTAATTCGGGCGCTAAAAAGGGCTATGTGGCCGGTGGTATCGTTTCCTACGCGCTGAAATACCTAAAAAAGGTCAAGCGGCCGGTTTACATGCCAGCCTACAGTTCTGGTGATCTCTATTTAGGCGGTGCCAAGGCCACTACCCAGAGAGATGATCAGCAAAAACGGGTCTTTCGGATTACGACTAACGGCTACGTGGAGCTGATTGCGCGCAATACCAAGGTTCAGACCGACGCCGCCTTTGCGGGCAAACCACGACATCAGGCTAAAATCAAAAAGACGCGGGTCAAAGGCGCCACGCGTTACCTGTACCTGAGTTCGAAGATGACCGGGACTGGTATCAAAACGACGCGCGTGGGTAAGAAAGGCGCTTATCAGTACCGGTTAGCCCTTAAGAATCTCCACCAGCCGCAAGATCTGAGCTACTACGACGATGATCGTGGTGAGGTGTACGTATTTGATAGCCTCTACGCGGTTGGCGGTGTCACCTACTACACGCCGATTTGTTTTGGTAGTGAGATTGAGGATTAATGACGTGCGTCGCTTGAAGTCGCGTTCATAATTAAAGGAGCATTAGCCGATTGCTGGCAATGCTCCTTTGTTTTACGGTCAACTCATTTACCACCATAGAAATTAATCACGGTCATGTGTTTGGCCGATTTGTAAATAGGGTGTTTGTATTTTTTCTTAGTCAATAGCGTGACGCGACCGGTGTCTTCACTGACAACGGGCACGTAGGCCAAGGCTTTTTGATGGCCGTACTTAACGGGTCGAACCTGGCCATAGCTGATCTGTGACGCTAGTGGATCCCAGTGTTGTTTCCAATTAAGCGCAAAGTAATACCAATGGTAGCGGGATTTTCGTAAGTCGACATTGGGCAGGTTTCTTTTATAAGCAGTCTTCCAGGATTTTGCGTACTTTAGGGTCCGTTTACCGGCTGTGGTTGCGACCGTAAAGGACTTTTTGTTGATGACCAGTTTGCTAGGGTGCTTATCGTAAGAAGATTGATAGCCGTACCAGGTGCCACGCAAGGCTTTAGGCGCTGTTTGGATTGATTTGTCGGAATTACCAAATGTCCAAACGACCTTTGCGTCAGCAGAAGTATTGGCCAAGCCAATGAATCCAATGACAGCAAAGAACGCCATTAAGCCCGTTTTCATACACCAATGTTTCATGAGTGAGTCCCCCTTTTTGTAGTTTTAGTATACTGAAACTGTTTGGGGGGCTCAAATGCAGATGGCAAGGAAGTCTGCAACGGCTGTTATCGCGACTAGCCAGCGACATTGGTGGTTTAGGCCGCTTAATAAATGATCCCCTTAGTGAATTGCAGGTGTGTCTGATCCAGGAAAGGCAGTGTACCAAAGACGCGGGACTGCTTGGTGGTTCCCCAGCCCGGTACCGTTATTTTCAACCAGTTAGCGTAATTTTTAATGAGCGGGTTAGTTGCTTTAAACAACTAATTCGTTATAATAATAGCTGGATAGTAAACCGCTTTCACACTGTGTTGAGCGGACACGTCAGGAGGGACCAGGAATGAAGCCGTTTGTACCGATTCCGGTCGTAGACTCGAGCCTCTACCTATTCGGCGGACATCAGCGGACTGTGCCAGGTGGGTGGCAGTTCTTTGAGCAGAAACACCAAGCGTTTGAGTTGATGTGTGTCGTTGAGGGGCGACAGACCACGGAAATCAAGGGGAATGGTGCCTTTGATTATGGTGCGGGAGAGGTCATGATCATCTCGCCAGGGACCTTGCACACCAACAAAAATACCAGCGAAACCGCCAGCATGACCTATATCTGCTTTCACTTCAGCATTGAAAGTCTTGAGCTTAAATCGGAGTTGCTCAGTAGTCTCGTCAATGCCGTGATTCCCGCCAATCATCCCGTCGCCCAGGCAGCCATGACGGCGGCGACAACCATCGTTGCGGCCAGTGCTGACCGGTCCTTAACCAAGGAGCAGGCCAATTTGCGCATCCAGATTGCCGTACTTACCTTTTTTTACGCGATTTCCACCAATCTGCAGGCCTTTACGCAGCGGAAGACCGGCCATTATAGCGAAAGTGAGGCTAAGACGAGTCGCCAAATGGCCTCGCTGATCAAGCAGTACATTTTGAGAAAAGAAATTCCGGCCTTTTCCTTCGCCACAATTTGCCAGCAAGTCGGGGTTAGTAGCGGCTACGGGCACCGAATCTTCAAGAAGGTTTACGGGGTGACCCCGCTTCACTACATCGAGAGTCAAAAGTATAACAAGGCCAAACGGCTATTGGGGTCACCGGAGTATTCGATTGAAGACATTGCCTACCTCATGGGGGCCAGCAGCGTTTCCAATTTTAGCAAGCAATTTAAGAAATGGTCGGGCATCACGCCGAGTCGTTATCAGCGGCAGTTGAAACAAAAGCGGCGGGTGCGCACCGTTAAAGAAAGTGGCTATTTTGAATAGTTTTGGTCACAAAAAGATAAATCCCCCCGTCAAACGTTGATTTGGCGGGGATTTGTTTTACCTGTCAGGTCAGGATTTAACTAAAACCGGTCATGAAAGAAGATAGCGCACTTTTGTGAAAGCGGATACAATTCAAGCTGTAAGTTAGCTAACGGAGAAATGAAGTGAGGCGTCGGCCAACGACTCACTGGACAACTTGTTGGTAGTCTCGGCTACCAAATACCTATTTTCCAATCTGAAAGGGGTTCTCGCACATGGCCTCCAATACACAGGCTAATGCCACAGCGACTCAGACGACCGACGAATTCGCCAAGCTTTCTTGGCGCGAACGGATCAGTTATGGCGCTGGTGATCTCGCGCAAAACTTAATCTTTGGTACGGTTGGCTCCATGCTACTTTTTTATTTGACGACAGTTTATGGTATCTCGGCCGCAGTCGGCGCGACCATCTTCCTGGTGGTCCGCTGGGTCAACGTTTTCTGGGATCCGTGGGTCGGCGCCTTTGTCGACAAACACAACTTTAAGAAGGGCAAGTATCGTCCGTACTTGATCTACGGCGGGATTCCGCTGACCATCATGGCAGCGCTGCTCTTCTTGCCCATCGAGGCGGTCCGCGGTAATGTCTTTTACGCCTTTATTGCCTACCTGGCCACCGCATTGATCTATTCATTCGTGAACATCCCCTATGGCGCGTTGAACGCCTCCTTAACGCGGGACAATGACGAAATTTCAACGTTGACGACCGTCCGGATGACGGAAGCCAACATTGGTAACTTGCTGGTTTACACATTCTTGCCATTATTTGTTCAAATGGCTTCACCCAATCCTCAATCCAAGGACATTGGCTTCTTCGGCATTCACATGAACTTAGGTGACTATACCTCACCAAAGGCCGGCGGCGCGTACTTCATGGTGATGGCCATCTACATGATTATTGGTTTCATCATGTTAATGGCCACTTACTTCGGTATCAAGGAACGCGTTTTACCGACGCAAAAGGAATCCGATGCCGTGAAGTATGCTGATCTTTGGTTGGAATTCAAGCAAAATAAACCGCTGCAGATTTTAGGCCTGTTCTTCTTGATTGCCTTCACCTTCATGTTCTTCGGCAACACGGTTTGGCCATTTTACATGCAGTACAGCATCGGTCACTCCGAATGGATGGCTTCAATCAACTTGATTGGCTCGATTCCTGGGATTTTCTTAGTCTTCTTGTGGCCAATCGTTCGGAAAAAGATCGGTAAACGCCAATTCTTCTACGCCTTTTTGACACTGTTTATCATTGGGACGTTGATTCTGTGGGTTTGGTCGTTCCCAGCCTTCAAGAATAGCGTGGCCCTCGGATACACCGGTCGCTTCTTGATGCAATGGGGGATTACCGCCGCTACCGGTTACATGTGGTCACTAGTTCCAGAAGTCGTTTCCTACGGCGAATACACGTCCAAAAAGCGGGTGGCAGGGATCATCAACGCCATCATGGGCTTGTTCTTCAAGATTGGATTGGCGCTCGGTGGGATTATCCCGGGTTACATCAACGCCTTCTTCAAATTTGATGGCACCAAGGCAACGCAAAGTGCTGGCGCCTTGATGGGAATTCAATGGTCGATGATCTGGCTACCAATTATTTTGGCAATCGTTGCGATGTTTATCATGAGTCGCTACACGTTGACCGATGACGAAGTAAACCGGATGAACGAGGAGCTAACAGCAGCTCGTAAAGCCGGCATGGACTAAAGCAATTGAGATGAAAGGAAGATTTCTGATGAAGATTCAAAACCCTGTACTACCAGGCTTTAACGCCGATCCCAGTATGATTCGGGTAGGGGACACCTACTATATTGCCAACTCGACCTTTGAGTGGTTCCCTGGCGTGCGCCTGCATGAATCCAAGGATCTGGTTCACTGGAACTTACTGCCGTCACCGCTAGCCACGACGACCTTGCTGGATATGAAAGGAAATCCGGCATCTGGTGGCATCTGGGCGCCGGACCTATCCTACGCGGATGGCAAGTTCTGGTTGATCTACACTGATGTGAAAATTACGGACGGTCCTTTCAAGGACATGACCAACTACTTGACCACGGCAACTGATATTCGGGGACCCTGGACGGATCCGATTAAGATTAATGGGGTCGGGTTTGACGCCTCCTTATTCCACGACGAAAACGGCCGCAAATACCTGGTCCAGCAGACCTGGGATCACCGCGAGTATCATCATCCCTTTAACGGCATCACCTTGACGGAATTCGATTTAGACACCATGCAGTTAAAGCCGAAAACGGCGCGAAACATTTTCAACGGGGATGACGTTAAGCTGGTTGAAGGACCGCACCTTTACCAAATCAACGGCTATTACTACTTGTTCGCTGCTGAAGGCGGGACCGTCTTTACGCATCAAGAAGTCGTGGCGCGTTCCAAGACTCTCGACGAGCTGTCCTTTGAAGAAGAACCGGATGGCCCGTTCATTACCAACATCGATACGCCAGACTTTTACCTGCAAAAGCAAGGCCACGGCGCGTTGACGTCCACCCCAAGTGGTGAGTGGTACTACGCTTCGCTGGTGGCGCGGCCATGGAACCACGCCACAGAATCCAGTCACGATCCCCGGGGCTGGAGCACGTTGGGTCGTGAAACGTCGATTCAAAAGGTCGAATGGGACGACGCAGGTTGGCCACGAGTCGTTGGCGGTCACGGCGGTCAAGTAACGGTTGAGGCGCCTAAGGATGCCATCTTAACGGATGCGCCGAAGGACCACTCCCAACACGATACGTTCGATCAGTCGACGCTGGACTTAAACTGGAATACGCTTCGGCAACCATTTACGGCTAAATTGGGGACCGTCGGCAACGGTGCATTAAAGCTGGTGGGCCAGCAGTCCTTGTCGAGCACGTTTGATGTCTCACTGGTGGCGCGTCGTTGGCAAGCGTTTAACTTTGATGCCGAAACGAAGGTGAAGTTCGATCCGTTTAGCTACCAGCAAATGGCCGGGTTGGTCAACTTCTACAACGACAAGCATTACAGCTGGATTTTCATCACCAACGATGAACAAAAAGGACGGGTCATCGAGGTGGCCCAAAACGACAACAACCACTACACGTCCTTCCTAAAGGACCAGGCGATCGCGATTCCGGCAGGGACTGAGTTTGTTTGGTTTAAAGTGAAGGTTCGCAAGGAATCCTACACGTATCAGTACTCCTTTGACGGCCAAGACTGGGAAACGGTTCCGGTTGAGCTGGATGCCGCCATCTTGTCTGATGATTACGTGCTCCAGACCTCGGGGGGCTTCTTCACCGGCGCCTTCGTTGGCTTGGCCGCGGTAGATTACGCTGGCTATGAAGCGGTTGCGACGTTCGACCACTTCGATTACCAGGAATTACCAGATTAACGATTTAGAAAAATAAATGTTGACGACCGCCTTAGCAGGCTTTGCTGAGGCGGTCGTTTTTTCGCGTGATAAAAGAGCCGTCATTCTTACTAACGAAATCTAACGGGCGTTTGTTACCCCCTATGGCGGGGACTTAAGAAAAATGTATAAACTAGGTGCAGCGCGCAACGCCGGCGTTGTTACGCTGACTTTACGTTCAGTAATCACCCGAAAAGCGCTTTGCTTAAGGGTTTATTATTTCTATACGCAATTTGTAATCATCGAACAAATTCATATGATTGAATAGTCCGAAAGATTGTGATACATTGATCGTGATTAGACGACATATTTTGACGAAAATAATGATGCGTAGGATTTCATGAATCTTGGGGGGGATTTAGACATGAAATTAACTCAGCGAAAAGAAAATCGACGGCTATTTTTGACCGGGGCGGTGGCTCTGACGGTTGGAACGGTGGGCCTGGCGACGACGGCTCGAGCCGATAGCGCCGACTCATCGGAATCGGGGGATGAGGTTAGTCAGATAGCTAGTGAGCAGTCTCAGGACCAGCAAGTCGCGCTTAAGCCGAGTGAATCCACCGGTGAACAGAGCAAGGACCCGGCCGAAGCACCAGCCGAATCAGAAACAAGCCGTGGTAACAGCTCTACCGGCACCTCGAAGAAGCCCGTAGCCAAGCCGGAAGTCGAAAGTGCCGTGGCGGATACTACCAAAGAAGAGCCAACCAAAGAAGAGCCAACCACGTCAACACCGGCGCCCGCTGATAAGCTTAAACCGGCACCCCAGGCGTCAGCGCCTAAGGCCCCGACACTACGGATGGCCAAGGCAGCGGTGGAGACGCCACCCACGGTTGATGACCTCATTCCGGACAAGAACTTTCAGCAAATCGTTTTATTTGCGATCCAACAGGACAATCCGGATGTAACCGCTGTTTCGCAGATTACGCCGGATCTGTTAGGGAAATTGACGGAAATTAATTTGAATTCCGACGCCGCCATTGCTAAGCAACAAAATGATCAGGCATTTTATGATGCGGTGGCGAATGCCAAGTCACTGGCTGGCTTAGAGTATGCCAAAGGCCTACAAAAATTAATAATCTTCCCTAACGCCAGTGCGAGTCGAAAGTGGGGGAATACCAGCTTAAACGGCCAGTTGACTGATTTGTCGGCCATTAAAGAATTGACCGGATTGCTCACGCTGACGCTTAAATATAATCAACTAACTGATGCGGACACGGCACCATTGGCAGGTTTAACCAATCTTACGACCATAGATTTGTCGCACAATCAAATCAAGGACCTGTCGTTCATGTCAAAAATGGTCAATCTCTCCAATATCACGTTGTCGTACAATGATATTTCAGATGTATCGCCATTGCGGAATATCACCGCAACCCCGGGAATCTTTTCCTTTGGCAACAATCATATTTTTGATATTATGCCGCTACTTGGCCTCAATTGGCAGCCGTTTTTGGGGCAGATATACTATATGATTTCTGCCGGGAATCAAACCTGGACTTTAGACCCGGTGCGCTTAAATTCAGCCACGCAAACGCTATCCACTTGGTCCTTCGCCTATGATAATCTGTATGACTTTAATGAATTTATGATCGGGGATCCGCAATCGGCGGGGAGTAGTCACATCATTGGCGCGGCCAACTGGGTTACTTGGAGTGACTTGACCGCTGCGCCAGGGCAATCGGGCCAGCTCGTTTTGGATTGGGACGTTAGTCGTCACAATGACCTGACACGGCCGGAAGCGCCTAATGGGTTAACCTTTGCGGGAAAAATCTTTGTGCCGTATACCCTGCAGGAAGGTGTCGATGCCGTTACGGTAGCCTTTCAGCTCGATGGTGGGGTGAAGATTGCCCCGTTCGTGATTCTCAACGGCCAGCCGGGCACGACTCTAGACGTGTTGGATGACCCCTCCGTTCAAGCGACCATCGCCGACCTGGAGCGCCGTGGGTTTGCTTATGAAAAGCCCGCCAAATACACCCCGGACTTAACGGGTACAACTGAAAGTTCGAGCGTCACCTACACCGACGATGCCCAAAATATCACGCTCCTCTTCAGTCCCCTCCAAAAAATCTACCTGGTTGACGAAAACGGCCAACCCATCGGCCAAAAGCTGGTCAAGGAATTCGGCAAAATCGGGACAGCCTGGCAAGTTGATTTGCCTAAAATCAGCGGCTACACCTACGACCACGTCACTGGCAGTGGCACGCTCACCGATCAGACGCTGAGCGGCACGATTCAGGACTACAATGACGACATCTACGTTTACTACCAGAGCACGGGAGAACCGGATAAGCCGCCAGTCACGCCCGTTGATCCGGGAACGCCGGTCGAAAATGGCCAGGTCACGGTACACTATCAAGATGAGGCTGGCGTCAAATTAACGGATGATCAAGTCTTGACGGGAGCCGTGGGAACGGCCTACGCAACGCAGGGGTTGACGTTTGATAAGTACAAATTGACCGCGTTGCCAGCCAACGCGACGGGGACGTTTACCGCCGCGGTCCAGGACGTGTATTACATTTATCATGATGAGACGGTGAAGCTCCCGGATAAGGGTGACGATCAGCATCCCGATACTGGTGAACCGACGTTGCCGCAGATACCACAGCTGCAGTCGCCAAACGCAACGGCCGTGTTGGCCCAACAGGGGGATGCACCGGCGATTTTGAGCGATGGCCTTGCCGCGATGGTCACGGCTGAACCGGATGAAGTCGCGACTCGCCAAACGACGTCCCCGGCGCAAACACCGCGTCAAGCGCCACGGGTCACGCGCCAGCGCCTGGTCGTGCACAGTCGAGCGCGTCGGGTCGGCGTGCGGCCTGCTGCTAAGACAACCCCGCGGCCAACGACCGAGTTGCCCCAGACGGGAGACCGCCAGTACTCAGCGCTAGTGGGGGCAGCGTTATTTGCCGCAATTAGTAGCTTAGCTGGGGCACGATGGGTTAGAAGACATTGAGAAGTTCATTCATCCACTTGCTTGGGCGTGCTAAGCGAGTGGATTTTTCTTGGTTAGCCGACCGAAGTCAAAACAAGTCGCCTGCAACAGCGGCCTTGTTAGCGGAGATCTAAGCAATTTGGACGACGATTTTCCCTTGAGCATGGCCATTTCGAGAGTAAGTCAAGGCTTGGGCCAATTCCTGAAAGGTAAAGGTCCGGTCGAGAACTGGCTGTAACTCGCCAGCTTCGATGAGTCGGGTGAGTTGCGTTAGCTCCTGACCACTTGGCGACATGAAGAGAAATTGGTAACGCACGTCACGCTGCCTTTCCAAGCGTGACAGACGGCGCGTAGCCAAGCGAAACAACGTTTGTTTCCAGTGAGGCAGACCATAGGCTTTGGCGAAGCGCGCATTCGGCCGACCAGAAATGCTGATGATTTGACCGCCGGGTTTGACCACTGAGAAGGCAGATTCCAGACTTTGACCACCTAACGTATCGAAGACAGCGTCGTAGTCCGTCAAGACCGTCGCGAAATCCTCTTGATGATAATCGATGATCCGGTCGGCGCCTAATGCGCGGACTAGTTCGAAATTGCGCGAGCTAGTCGTCGTGGCAACTTGAGCGCCCAAGTGCTTCGCCAACTGGATAGCAATCGTGCCAATACCGCCAGCACCAGCCTGAATGAGCACGCGTTGGCCAGGCTGCACGTGCAACAGGTCATGAAGCGCCTGGTAGCTCGTCAGGCCGACCAGCGGAATGGCGGCCGCTTCCACAAAGGTGAGATTTTGCGGCTTTAAGGCAATGTCGTCGGGATCAATGGCGAGGTACTCCGCGAAGGTCCCCATGCGGTTCTTTCGGGGACGACCGTAAACGGCGTCGCCAACTTGAAATCGGGTGACTTGGGCGCCCACTGCGACGATTTCGCCAGAAAAATCGCTGCCGATGATGAGGGGCATTTGATAGGACAAAAGGAGTTTTAGCTCGCCGGCCATGATTTTTAAGTCAACTGGGTTGATGCTGGCAGCTTTGATTTTAACCAGGACATCAGTTGGGCGAAGAGCTGGTCGGGAAACGGTTTCGAGGGTGGGGGATGCTTGGCCATAGCGGTGAATCACCGCTGCTTGCATGGTGTTTGACATAAATATAGCAACTTCCTTCGGTTTATATTTTTAAACGATTAATGAACATAATACTGGCTTCGTTTAAAAATGTCAACGGAATGATTAGGCATAAGTGGTGATTTACTGGGAGTTGACAGAATTAATTTAAAATGTTTTAATGGTTTAAATTAACGAACAAATAGGTGATTAAATTGTCAAATTTAACTAAACTAAAACACGAATTCACAAAATCAAGTGACTTTCTTGTGGCCTTGGGTGACCAGAAGCGCCAAGCCATTATTGTGGCCTTGCTGGACCCCCAAGTGATTCACCGGGGACTTCAAGTTACTGATTTAGTGGGGGTCACGGGTCTGTCACGGCCAGCGGTCTCCCACCATTTAAAAATTTTAAAGGACGTTCAGCTCGTTGATTATCGGCGGGAAGGCACCAAGAACTTTTACTATCTCACGCATCAGACAAAAGCGATTGACCAGTTGAAGACCCTCTTAGACCACGTTACGGAGACGATGACATGCAATCAAAAAATCTAAAGAAAATGCTAATCGTATTAACGAACACGACTCGCTATGGTCAAACGACTGACCCCACCGGTTTGTGGTTGAGTGAAGCCACCGAATTTGCTTTGCTGGTTCAGCAGGCGGGCTATCAGGTGGATTATGTCAGTCCCCAGGGTGGGTTCGTCCCGCTTGATCCGCGAAGCATGAAGTATACGGATGAGGAGATTATGACCGTTTACGAAACCGCAGACTTTCAGCAACGGGCTTTGATGAACTCGTTGCGGCCCGCCCAGGTGGTTCCGGCTGATTATGTGGCGATTTACTATGCGGGCGGCCATGGGGTGATGTGGGACTTTCCCGATGACGAGGCGCTGCAGACCATTGCCGCGGCCATCTATGGTCATGGGGGCTATGTCACATCGGTTTGCCACGGCATCGCGGGACTACTGAACATTCGGACAGCCTCAGGGGCGTATTTGATTGCCAATCACCGTGTGACGGGGTTTACCAAGGCCGAAGAAGTCTTGGCTGGCAAGCGTTCAGTGGTGCCGTTTTTCAATCAGGCGGAAGTGCAGAAGCGGGGCGCAATCTTTACAAAGAAGCGCGCGTACAAGACATACGCCGTCCAAGATGAGCGACTGATCACGGGGCAGAACCCCTTTTCAGCGAAGGCAGTGGCACAGCTGTTACTTCAAGCGCTGGCTGAGGATGTGTAAGCAGAATAGGAGAGTGGGCCAAAAGGCGATTAGCCGGCGAGCATGTAAAGGTGAAGCGAACGAGTTTGGGAGGTTTTTCCCAGGCTCGTTTTTTTGCTAGAACGAGACGAATTCAGTTAAAAATGGACTGAACGAAATTAGTCGTTGGTGAACAGACAATCGGGTGTCTATTGTGGAAAATAGTTAACCTAGTGGTATAATTTAGGAGGAAACAAAATACATATTCTGATGGAGGAGACGTCATGAAACTGAATCAGCTCGTGATTACGTTAGCGTTGAGCTTGGGGGTAGCCGGTGCCGTTACAGCAACGACCCAACCGGCTAGTGCGGCGACCGACAATAGCCAGTATTACAAGACCTACCGCGCCATTCCAAAGGTGTTGCGGGGAACTTGGCGAACCAAGGGATACACTGAATACAGCAGTGAGAGTAAGAAGAAAACACGCTGGACGTATACATTTAAGAAGCATTCTTACACGATGAAGGTTGATTTCCAAGGTAAAAAGAAGTCCAAGACCATCCATTTCTTAAAGAAAGAAATCCGGGATATTGACTATCGTTACAAGACGAAGCAGTATGAAATTTACCCAACCACCAAGATTGATAGTAAGATTGGGTATGCGTCAATTCTATATCTGAAGCCAGCCAAGAAGCACGGGAAGAAAGTCATCAAGTCTTATCCGATTGTCGGGAAGCATATTGCTTACTTGTATCGGCGGTAGGATGTTTCATGTGAAACATTTTGGAAAACTTAGATAAAAATAAGAGGTTCCAGATTTTATTCTGGAGCCTCTTTGTGTATTTAGGGGGTTATTCACCGTGATTCAATTCCAATAGCCGTTGCCGCAGCGCGTCATCATAGGCCGTCAGGTACAACCCATACTTTCCCCGCTTCATCAAAACGTTCAAGACGTTGGCGATGAAGGTCTTGTACTCATCACGGGTGAAGTGCTTGTCCTTGCGCTTCTTGAAGATTTCCTTGTGCGAGTACTTTTCAGGGATGATGGTCATCGTGTCAGTTTGTTGGTCATAGCCAAATGATGGGCCGATGATCATGCCGACATAGTTCAGGTCAAAGCCCTGTAGCGTGTAGATGGTCCCCACCTGTGTGATGGAGCCTTCGCGCTTGGCCCAGTGCGTGCGTTGCGGATCCCATTCATCCCATGGCAGGTTGAAGGAGTCCATCTCAACGTTGTGGCGACCGTCGATCCGCGGGAAGCCCGAGGTGGCCACGACCCGGCTCATGCCGACCTCCTTGTTGCGCTTCTTGATGTTCTCGAAGAGTTCGCCGGCCGTGTCGAACATTTTAAATTCAAACTGGCTGTTGTCGGGGAAGGGCCGCAACGGCTTTTCAGCGGTCAGGTCGTCCATCCAGGCCACCTGTTCGTCGCTGGCGACCATCCGGTACTGGAAGTTCATGCTGAAGAGTTCGTGGGGGTGGTTACCGATGGTTTGATAAAGCAGGTCCTTGTCCCAGTACATCTTGGATTGGAAGACCTGGTCGAAATCGTAAACGACCACGACGACCTTGGCCAGCGCCATCAGGTCGGTCAACTGGTTTTGGCCGCGGTAGTGTGCGTAGGGTTCGGATTTGGAATAGAGTAAATGGGCCTCGTCGACGAAGATAATATCATATTTTTTATGATTCTTCTGGGCGTAGTTGATTAAGGACGTGGGCCGCCGAATCTCGCTGGCCTTCATATTGGGAATCGATGCGGCGAGGTCGCGATAGGCCTTGTAAAGCTCGGGGTGGTTCACGACCAACGAGGTACGGTAGTGCTTGTCAGTCATGTATTTGCGGACCAGTTCCATCAACACGACGGACTTACCGGTCCCCGCTGCCCCTTCGATGATGGCCACGGAAGACGTGTCACCCGTGAGGCCTTGCTTGATGTACGCGTTCAGGTTGGTGATGACGCGCTTTTGGTCGTCAGACAGGTCCTTGACGAAGAATTGTTCTTGTAAGATTTTATTCATAAGTAAACTCCTAATCAGTTGAGTTGTAGGCAATGCCGGCGCCTATACAAGGTCTAATTATAGCAGTTATGCTGGAGATGCGCGGGCTAGTTGTGGAGAAAAGGGTTTTCACAATTTTAAAAATGGCTAATTTTGAAAATTGTGGGCGCTCAGTTGTGCGGCGGCGCGGGCTACGGTATGCTGAAGGGGTTATCGTACTGGAGGAATCATTGATGCAAGTAAAACTAAGTGACATCATTGAGGCCATCGATTTCACTGACGATGGGATGACCTATTACTACAACAAAAAGACAGGGGAGGTTGAATTGGTCGTAGATGGCATGGCAGATGATGACGCCGTGGCCGACGAAATCGAAGACAATTTTGACCAATACTTAAGGCTACCCAGTCACTACGAAATTAATGACTAGCAAAAAATGGTCGAATTCATTGCGGGTCTACCAGCTGGCAAAGAAGCCCAACGATTGACTCGTGCCATCAACGGCCGCGGCGCTTTTCGACGTTTTCGTGATGAGCTGGAACAATTGGGGCTCACACAAGCGTGGTATGACTTTAAGGATGCTGCCAATCGGCGACAGGCTATCGCGTGGTGTCGCGAGAATCAAGTCAATTTTACGGATGGGCAAGATTAGGCTCGTCCTTTTGTCGTTTAAAATGGGGCTATCAGCGAGGAGAGTGGGACAAAAGGCGATTAGCCGGCGAGCATTAAGGCTGATAACCGAATAATCCTGGTCTTGGATTGTTTGGTTATCAGTTTTAAGCGGAACCGGCTGCCTTTGGGCGCACGTTTCAGCTATGTAAAGGTGAAGGCGACGGGGCTGGAAAGTTTTGTCCCAGGCTCATCAGCGAAGCCCTAGTCGGCACCCCCTCATCACAGGGATTGTTCCACGTGAAACAAAGCTCTTCAGAAAAAAGTATGCTATGATAGCGGTATCAAAATCAAATCCAGAAAGGATCCTACCCATGACCAACCGCGACAAACTGCATACAGGGGACCTGTATCTACCAGACGATCCTGCCATTGAAGTCGAGCAAAAACGCTACCTAGACCGGCTTTTTGACTATAACCAAACGCGGCCGAGCCAGCCCGCGCAGCAGCAGAAAATCTTGCGAGAACTCTTCGCCGAGTTAGGCAAGAACTGCTACATCGAGCCGCCGTTTCATGCGAATTTTGGTGGACATCACGTCCATTTCGGGGATAACGTCTATGCCAATTTCAACCTGACGCTGGTCGACGATACCCATATCTATGTGGGGGACCACACGATGATCGGACCGAACGTGACGCTGGCCACGGCCGGTCATCCGATCAACGCCGAGTTACGGGCGCGTAACTATCAGTACAACATGCCGATCCATGTCGGCCGCAACTGCTGGCTCAGTGCCGGCGTCATCGTGCTCCCGGGCGTGACGATTGGCGATAATACGGTGGTCGGTGCGGGGAGCGTCGTCACCAAGGACTTGCCGGACAACGTGGTGGCGGTTGGTGATCCGTGTCACGTGCTCCGCCAGGTCGGTGAGCATGACCGGAAATTTTACTTCAAGGACCGGCGAATTGACCCGGAGCTATTTGAGAAATAGGTGACCGTGTGTCGGGAAAGTGAAAATGGCGTTGTGGTGGTAAGTTCAAGTAGCTGAATCCACAACAGTTTTCCCTAGTAAGGTGTTCCACATGAAACAAATCGCCACAAGAAAAAGCAGCGCGGCGGCATCCACATTGGCCTGTGGCCCGGGGGCGCCCTGCCGCTGGCCGCGACTGACCGCGATCACCACAGCAAGGTGCCCCAGACCGTCTCCGGGAGCCACGTCGAGTCGACCTACTATCCCAGCAAGAAAATCGCCGGTCACTTTAACCGGCAACTTAAAAAGCGCCTGAGACCAAACATCTCAGACGCTTTTGTACTAATGTTTAATAGCGGAAACACGCAGCCAAGACTGGGCTTAGTACGTGCCGTCCTTTTTAAAATTAACTCCGCCAATACCCATTTTCCTGAGCCACCGCTTGTTGTGCGGCGAGGTTCAGGTAGTTGAAGGGTTCGTTGAAATTCGGAGAGAACAGCATGTCTAACAGCGCTAACTGATCGATGGTTCCGCCATTTTGAATCAGTGCCGAGACCGTGTTGGCGGCTTGAGAAACGTCGTGGGCGCAGAGCAGTTGGGCCCCGAGAATCTTGCGATTGTTGCGATCATACACCAGTTCCACCGTGATCGGGTGGGCGTCTGGCATGAAGTGCGGCCGGTAGGTGCCCGTGGATGTGACGTGGCCGACGTTAAAATTAGCCGCCTGGGCTGCCGCGACCGTCAACCCGGTACAGGCCATGGTGTGGTCGAAGATTTTCATGCCCGTCGTGACCTGGGTGCCCAGGCTGCGGAGTCGCCGTTCACCCACGTTGATGCCCGCGACCGTGCCTTGGCGCACCGCGGTAGAAGCCAGCGGTGCGTAAACGTAGTCGTCCGTGGGATTGTCGTGGTTCATGGCCGCATCGCCCGCAGCAAAGATGTCGGGGTCCGACGTCTGCAGGTAATCGTCGACCAAAATGGCGCCGTTCTTGGCCATTTTGACCTGACCAGCCAACAGATCAGTCTGCGGCAACATGCCGGCACTAATGGCGGCCATGTCAACGCGGTAGCTGTCGTGGGTGGTGGTGATCAGTAGCTGATCATCGTCGGTGTCTTGAAACGAGGTGACCACGGCATCCGTCAGGACAGTGACGCCCTTGGCTTGCAGGAGTTGGGCGACTTGATCACCGATTGCTGGTTCCACGTAGCCGTTTAGCAAGTGGGCGGGCTTTTGGATCAGGAGCACTTGATAACCCGAGGTGGCATAGCCTTCTGCCAGTTCGACGCCGATATAGCCGCCCCCAACAATGGCGACGCTTTGCTGATTGGCCGAATAGGCACACAGGTCGTGGGCCTCATCGTAAGTCTTGCACAAGAGGACCTTGGGATTTTCCACGCCAGAAATAGCGGGGATGGCCGTGACCGAGCCGGTAGCCACGATCAGTTTGTCATAACTGGTGCGGCTAATCTGTTTGGTGGCGAGATCTTGAACTAATAGGCAGTGGTTGGCCGCGTTGACGCGAATGACATCGTGGTTGGTGGCAAAATGCACGCCGCGTTTGATGAAATCTGCGGGTTCAGCGTATCGCGCATCGGCCAGGGTGGCAACGGTCCCCTCGATGTGCAGATAGGTCGCGCAAGACAGGTAGGAAATTGTTTGCTGCCGCTCATAAACCGTGATGTCTGCATCAGGGTAGTAGGTTAAAATTTGCTTTACCGCCGCGATGCCCGCATGGGTACAGCCGATGACGACGACTTTCATAACATTAATCATTTCTTTCTATTACTAATTGACTACATTATAGTATACTGTTCTATAAGATAAAGCAATGCAAACTGTTCATGAGGGGGTAGTATTTTTTGGAACCAATCTATCGGTATTTTGTGCAACCACAAATTAACACGGAAACGAAAACGGTTTTCGGTTATGAATTGTTGATGAAGCAATTGACCCCTGACGGTTGGCGTTTACCAGCGTCGTTCTCCGCTATCGACTCGAAAATCGTGGCCGACCTGTTAGTTGAAACAACGAAGGTTTTATCGCCTAAAGTGCGATATTGTTCAGTAAACGTTAACCGTGAGCAATTAATGACGACGTCAATTGCCTCAGCCATCACCAAAAGCCAAGAACAGATTTATCCCACACGTTTGGTCGTGGAGCTAACGGAAGACGACGGGCCGCAACAATATTCGGTCCAAGAGCTAATTCCGCAGCTGAAAAAGTTCCTCGACCAGGGGATGGAATTGTCCTTGGATGATGTGGGTACCGGTGATAATTATTTCACAAGTATTCAGGAATTGTTGCCACTGGTCTCCGAAGTTAAATTTGCGTTACAAAATTTTGCGGAGGAATTCAGCGACCCCAAGATTCAGAAAAAAATTCATTTTTGGCGGGCCATTACCCAAGAATATGGGTTGCGACTGGTCCTCGAGGGCATCGAAAATGCGGCGGATAGCCAACTGAGCCGTCATCTGGGTATCAAGCTCAAGCAGGGCTACTATTTCAGCAAGCCGCGGCTCTTGAAGCTGCCCGGCGATATGTTTGCGTAAATAAGGGCTGGAAGACATGGTGTTAGGATTGGTTGTTGACCGTGACAGGAAGTGAGCTAGCCGCCTACCGTTCGCCAAATATGGGTTGGAACGCAGGCCCCTGGTTTCACTGATTTTAGATGTCAAAACCTCGTCGTTCCGGCACGTAACGCGTTAATTTTATCTTCAAGACTTAACTTAAAAAAAGACATTGTCCCCCGTCACAGCTGTGGCGCGGAACAATGTCTTTTTTACACATCGGTTGCGTGCCGGGCGGTCAGGGCCTGGAGGGTACCAGTTTGAAAATCGGCAATCAGCTCATGAATGGTGGTCAGTGACTCGACTTGACCGGCCAATAGCCAGTCACGCCAAATTTGGTAGACGCCAGCGGTCATGAAGGTGGTCCAGTACTTTTGCTGGACCGGCGTGATGGCTGGCCAGGAAATGCTGGCGTAAAACCGGATCATATTTTGAGTGAAGATTTGTTGGAAAACGGGTTCGAAACCGCGGGTGACGGCCAACTTGAGCGTGGGGGCGAGGTCCGTAAAGAAGTCCCCCAAGGCCGCTAATTTTTGCGCTTGCGGCACGTGGGCCAAGACATCGTCGAAGCGGGCCGTGATGATGGGCGTAAAATGCGCCGTCAACACGTCGGCGAGGGTCGTGAAATTGCGGTAAAAGGCCATGCGGCTAACGCCAGCCCGGCGGACCACGGCCGTGACGGTCAGGTCGCTGAGGTCCTTGGTCGCCAGTAGCTGCAAGAGTGCGGTGGCGAGGTAATCTTGTGAATCCTGTTTAATCGCTTGGGCATGCTGAGTAGCTGCCATAACAATCGCTCCAATCTGTCAGAGATGCGCGGTAAGTTCTTGTCACGCGTCCAATCTCAGTGTAGATTAATGGCACAGACGTTACAAGTGAAACGAAAGCGAGAGTGAAGATTAATGACTAAACGAGTTGTCGTCGTGACCGGTGGGAGTGGGTTTATCGCTAGCCACATTATTTTACAATTACTGCAACAGGGCTATGCCGTGCGCACCACGGTCCGGTCGCTGCAAAAAGCGGACCTGATTCGCCAAATGTTAGCGACGGGTGGCGTGACGGATTTGACGGATCTTGAGGTGACCACTGCTGATTTGACCAGCGATGCCAACTGGTCGACGGTGATGCGGGGAGCGACCTACGCGATTCACGTGGCCTCACCCACACCCAATCGCGTATTCAAGGATGAAAATGACATGATTCGCCCGGCGGTAGCGGGTGTTCGCCGGGTGTTAACGGCAGCGCGGGATGCGAGGGTTAAACGGGTCGTGTTGACCTCAGCTTATGGGGCCATCTTTGCCGGCCATCCCCACCGCACGACGCCATACACCGAGCGGGATTGGTCGGACGTGACTGCCAAAGGGGTGCACGCCTATCAAAAGTCTAAGACGCTGGCTGAGCAGGCCGCTTGGGCGTTTATCAAGCGTGAGGGTCACGGCATGGAACTAGCAGCAGTCAATCCCGTCGGCGTCATGGGGCCGGTCTTGGCCGATGACTATTCTCACTCTAACGTGCAGATTTATCAGCTCCTGACCGGTCAACTCAAGGCCGTGCCTCACGTGGACTCCGGGTACGTCGACGTGCGCGATGTGGCGAGCCTGCACCTCCTGGCCATGACGGCGCCTCAAGCCGCGGGCGAGCGGTTTCTGGCGACCACGGGAGAGACCCTGTCCATGCTAGACGTCGCCACGCTTCTGCGGCAGGCCTTCCCGGCATTTGCAACACGCTTGCCGACCCGGACGATTCCTAACGCCGTGGTCAAAGCGGCGGCGTGGATCAAGCCAGAGTTGAAAATGATTGCCAGCATCGTGGGCGCGTATGCGGGGACCAGCAACGCCAAGGCAGTGAAATTACTGGGATGGCAGCCGCGTTCGGCACAAGCAGCCATTTTGGCCACGGCCCAGTCGATGATCGACCTAGGTATTGTGACGGCCCCCTAAAACTAGAGCTCGCCAGCCGTTGCCGCACGTTTTAGCTAGTTAAAAGTGACGCACCGGGGCCTGGGAGAAACCCTTTCAGGCTCGTTCGCTTTACCTTTACATGGCTGAAACGTGCGCCAAAAGGCAGCCGGCTCCGCTTAAAACTGCTAACCAAACAATCCAAACCCAGGATTATTCGGTTAGCAGCCTTAATGCTCGCCGGCTAATCGCCTTTTGTCCCACTCTTTTTTGTCGGTAAAACGGTTGATAGTCCATTATGAAAAATATTTATCATTAATCGTGGTATTTACAGGGGCCACTGACTATAATGGGGGCGAATGGGTGGCCCTGGATGGTCAGGGTGGGCGAGTATTGCCTGTTAAATAAATTAAGTGTGTTTACGTCTAATCCGGTAAAATATGTGATTGGACCTTAACCAAATAAACGGAGAGGAAGAGACGAAGATGGGGCGTAGAATGGGGCGTTGGCGCATGGCGTTAGGCGTTTTGGCAATGGTGATGGGGCTGTATTTGTGGTGGCCGCAAGCCCCGTTACCCGTTCAGGCGGCCACAATCAACGGTAAGGGCCGGCCCAGTGCGACGCCTGTGGGGGTATTTGGATTTTACCTGAACACGGGTTTCAGTCTCCAACCCGAAGATCGTTACACCTACCTCAATGCGCCGGGCAAGCAGATTTTGACGACAGACACGGCGCATTCCATGTGGGCGATTGTCACCGGGTTGACCGCCAGCGACCATTTTCAATGGTACCAGTCGACTGATGCCGGTCAGAGCTGGTCAAAGGTGAACAAGGGCCAGCAGAGCGACTTGACGCTGCCTACTGACAAGGTGGGCACCACCTACTATCAGCAGTCTTTTCAGTACTATACAATCGTGCCAATTCCATTTGTTACGGCAACCTATTTTTCACGGGTAGCGACGGTCGAAACGTTACCGACCCCGGTGGACGCGACCAAGCTAACGGTGACCAGCGACAATCACTATTTGTATAACAACCAAGTGTTTGACGGCAAGAAGGTGGCGGCGACGACCTATGTGCACGCCACGCCAGAGCCGGCAAACGCGACCGGCGAGCTGACCTGGACCAGTAGTGACCCGACATTGGCCACGGTGGATGCCCATACCGGGAAGGTGACCGCCAACACTGCAGAGAAGGCCGGTAGCGTCACCATTACCGGGACGTTGACCAACCATGATCAGTCGACGATCACGGACCACACGACCATCGACATTGGTGGTGGCCTGATGGACCAGAGCGCTGCGGAAGGCCAGACAGCCACGTTCCACGTGCTCGGTGGTGACCAGCAGGCGCCTGACCAGGTGGCCTGGTACCGTCTGGCGTCAGGGAGTAGTCAGGCGACTAAGGTGGCGACAATCAAAGGCGCTGCAGGATTAACGTACACGACCCCCGCCACCACGAAGGCTGATGATCAGGCCAAGTATTACGCGACGGCAACCTACACGATGTATGATGAACAAGAAAAGCCCCAGACGCAGACCGTCACGACCCGCCAGGCCACGTTAACGGTCCAGCCCGATACGACGCCCGACGTCCGTATTACCAGTAAGGTTAAAAATTTGACGGATAGTACGGGAGACACCGACCAGCAGCTCAGCAACGTCATCACCGGTGATCACTTTACCATCAGCGGCACACTTCAGGATGCCAATGGGGACACGGCCATGGCAGATGGTGACTTGATCATTTCGATTCCGGGGAGTGCCCAGGTCACGAATTTTACCGTCGATGACGCGGAAGCACAATATTACGTTAAGGTGGCGCCGGATGGTTTGAGTAAGCAGTTGATTGTGAGTGGCGTCCAGCTCGACTGGGTATTTCCCAAGTCATTTCGTGTCACGCTGACCTCGCAGCAAAGCGCGCTAAGACGCTATTCGACGCGGGTTCAGTTGATTAGCTATGACAGTAAAAATCAGCAGTTGGGGACCTACCAAGGTGATCCGCTCACGATAAACTTCACCGATGGCAACCTGCACGCCACCGCCAACCCAGTCAACTTCGGGACGGTGGGACCGGCTGAATTGGGGCAAGACGTTCCGGCTCAGGGGCAAACGGATCTGCTAGACGTCACCGATTATCGGCGGGAAAAGGCCGCCACACAGGTGGGCCTCCAGCAGGTCACGCCATTTCAAAATGGCACCCAAGAACTGCCAGCCACGTTGAATTTTGACAACGGACAGGGCAGGCGGTTGCCGATAACGGCGGACCCACAACCCGTAGCCGAGATTGCGGCTAACCAGTCGGTGCCCGCGATTGGCCCGAGCCAAGGACAACGGCTGGACTTTCACTTGAACGCGCTGGCGAGTCAGCTGGGCCACTATACATCGACCATCCAGTGGACCTTTATTTCCGGGCCGCAGGGATAAGTGTTTCATGTGAAACATAGGAGCGTGGGCTAAAAGGCGGCTGGGAGTAGCCCCTGTTGGTGCACGTTTTGGTTATTTAGAATAGACGGTCAAGAGCTTGGGGAGATGCAGTCCCCAGGCTCTTTTTTCGAGGGGTCAACGGATAACACCTACCTTATAGTTCGATAGTTAAAATAATTTATGTTTAAAATGGTATTCCTCCAAAATAGAAACTATAATAAAGATGACCAGGGTGGTTAATCTGTAACAGTGTTAGTGACGGATTGATTGTCGACTTTACGGTAGGACACGGTGCCCGCGACTGGGGGGCGTGTCACGAATCATTTCGTAGCCAATTGATTAGTCTCAATGATCAGTAAACAACGATTATAGCCAGGCTATTTACCGGTGTGCCCTAATCTTGCGGTTGCGGATGAGAGACTACAGTCACGCGGCTGAGAACTGATTGGGTTAGCTCGGTCGTGGACGATTAGATAAGTAGACCGCTGATCGACTGCCATTGCGTAGTGGATCAGCAGTCGTTCAGACCTTTTAAAAGGGGAGAAGACATTATGACGGGTAAGAAATTGGGTCGACTACTCGTGGGGCTGTTGACGTTGGTGCTGGCGTTTTTATTGGGTAGTTTGGTAAAGCCGGTGCGTGCCGAAGCTGTGGTAGAGATGCATAAGCCCAGTGCGGATATCGTTGATGCTGCAGGATTTTATCTTAGTTCAGGGTATACGCTTCAACCGCAGGATCAATATACCTACGTCGGGCATACGAAAACGTTAGTTACTAGTTTTGGGCGTAATATGTTCTTTAAACCGCTGCTAGTTCATGCCGATTCGCGGCAGTGGTATCAATCCACTGATGAAGGGGTAACTTGGACGAAAGTGAGTGGGGCAACGGACTTTTCGCTGGCAGTTACGCCTCAGAGTGCGGGAAAAGTTTATTATCAATTAGATGAACAATATAATCCGCTTACGATAGTTTTGCCACCAGATTATTACTCCCAAGTTGCCGCAGTTACTACGGTGGCTTCAGCCATTAAGGCCACAGCGTTGAACGTCTCAACTGATGATGACTATCTATATAATAATCAGAGTAATGCTACCACTACCTATGTTCATGGCAGTCCGACGCCAGCTGATGCGACGGGGGACATTACTTGGACGAGTAGTGACACGAGCTTAGCCACCGTTGATGCCAAAACGGGCTTGGTTACGGCTAACACGAATGGACAGTCTGGCAATGTTACAATTACGGGGTCCATCAAGAATAGTGATGGGTCGACACAGTCGGGGACGGTCACCATCAAGATTGGTGGTGGACTGGACAGTCAAACGGTCAAGAGCGGTGGAACGGCTAAATTCTCAGTTCAAGGGAACTTTGGCCAAGCCCCATCCTCAGTTGTGTGGCACAAGGTGAGTGCTAGCGGTACTGATAAGACGGTTTCGACCGGTAACAGTTTGTCCTACACAACGCCGGCGACCGTTGCCGGGGATGATGGATCGAAATACTACGCCGTTTTGACGATAAAGAACAGTGATGGATCAGAGACGGTGACGACCAATAAGGCCGCACTTAACGTAATTGTTGATCATACACCCAATGTCACAATCACCAGTCAGATGACTGACGAGACTGATAATACAGGCAATACGGATACGACGCTAAATAACGTTGTGTCTGGAGATAACGTAAAAATCACGGGGACGATTCAAGATAAAAATGTGGATTCTAAGCTAAAGTCTGGGACGTTTTTGATTATGTTACCGGATAACGTGCAAAATACCCATGTCATTATCGACGGTAAGAACGAGGTTTATGCCCCAACATCGGTGGACGGAAAAATGTATCTGGTTGTGGCTTCGCCTACTGATTTTAGCAGTGTGCAGACGCATACGTACGAGGTTGATTTTCAATCAATTGAACCGGGCAATGTCTTGACGAAAACCACTGTCCAACTTCAAGGGTATCAGACGGATGAGGCGAGCGGTACGCCAATTGATACTTATCAGGGACCAGACTTAACAATTAACGAAACGGATGGCCAACTTAAGGCAACGGCGGCCGGGGAAGTTACCTTTGGCACATTGTCATACGCCAATATCAATCAGGAGATTGAGGGTCAAGTTGAAGGTGGCGGAAACCTGCTTGACGTAACAGATGATCGCCGAACGAAGGGCGGAGCAACCATTACATTGCGGCAAGCAACGCCATTTACCAATTCAGAAGGGACGCATACATTGGATGCGACGCTTAGCTTTGTCAACGGCAAGCTAGTCAGGCAGTTGACGGATACCAACCAAGCTGTACTGAATAGTGGTAACGGGATAAAAGTGGGCTCTCTGGGAGCTAATTCAGGTCAGAAATTAGAATTAGATCTCGCCAGCCAAGCCATCTACCCAGGCAACTACACGTCCACACTGGACTGGACGATTACCTCAGCCCCTTAAATGAATCAGTGACTTTCCAAAGAGTTTGGGTTTAAAGCCGCCCAAGCTCTTTTTGTACACCAATTTTAAATGTTCGCTGTCTGTTGTCTCCCCTTTTATGTTTCCAACCGTTTCGGTCCATTGGCGTTTTTCAACCACGATGCGCAGTCACTAGGTGCATTCTGCGCGGGGGTACGGTAAAATTGACTCATCGCATATCGAAAAAAGAGGTGTTACTAGTGACAAGTGAAGAAAAAAAGCTGCTGTCTGATTTTCAGGCCTCGGCCGCGTATCGTGACTTTAGCGCTTTTCCCGACGAGTTGGTCATGCAAACGTTGGTATTCTACCTGTCAGAGATTAGCAGTAGTAACAAAGATTTTCATGAGTGGACGACCCATACTGTGTTACTGGCTTTAAAGCAGTTCGCGGCGGACGCTACTCAGCCGGACATGCCTAACGCTGATGACTTTTTGTATTTTAGTTATGCTGTGATTAAGAGTTTCCTACAGTATCTAGTTGGGACTGGTACCACCAAGATTCAGGAACAGGACTTAACCGAGTCGCTGGACCAGTTTGAAAAGGGGCATCAGTTGTCCGCAGGCCAGTTAGAAAACGACGACCCAGCGCCCGTGCCCACCCGTGACGTGAGTGATCCGGATCTGCCAGAGTGGCGTGCATACAGGGCTGATAGCATTCAGCGGTATACGGCCAAATGGGTCGCGGCTTATGTGAGAAGTCCAGGTTGGCGACGAGACCGTAACGCGGATCTCACCCAAGATACGTTAGAATTAGCCGTTGAACAGTTAAGTGAACAGGCCTACGACACGTATCGCAAGACGCCCAAGAGCTGGACGAAGAAGGTCTTGTCTAGCATCTTGTGTGGTTATTTTGTCTCGAACCTAGACTTGACCGCAGCTGAGCTGGGCGCCGTTATTCCAGTCATCGGCCACGTCATGCGCTTTGCGGCTGAGCAGGGCTGGTTGAATGCCAAGAAAGCCGAAAATTATCAGCGTTACTTGAACGCGATTGCGCCTAAAGCCGTTGCCCAGGCCCAGGATCCCAACAATTTTGGCCCGGCCAAACAAGCAATCATCCAAATGCGGACGGAAGGTGTCGATACGACCGATGAAGCCGCAATCCAAGCGTTCATGGACCAGGTCAATGCCCAAGGGGGGCTGAACAGCGCCTACGAAGGGGGAGCACGTCTGCCGGACGGAAGGGATCTAACGGCCGCAGAATTTCAAGCCCTGCTAGATGATGACGATCGGTTGCTTGCGGTTGCGGTTAAATTTGACCCGGATCCGCAAGCAGACTACTTAACCAGGATGCACGTCACCAAGGTGGGTGACCGTCATTGGCACCAAGCAGATGCCCAGGATGCGCACAAGTTGAGTCTGCTCTTCGGCCTGCGGTTATGGCTGTTACGGGACCGGTACCCGTTAGAAGGGGAGTCGTGGCAGCTGGCGTTTAAGGTAATGGATGCTTTGACGCAACTCGCTGATATGTTGTACAGCCAACAGCTGGTCATGCTGGACGAGTGTCCGCCAGTTATTTGGGAGGACTTTGCGCAGTGGATTCGGCAAGCTGGCCTTGAGCCGCAGCAGTTGCTGGCCTTGTTGACGGCGTTAATACACATGCTGGTCGATGATCACTATCTCCCTGCCGAAGAGGGCAAACGCATTATCGCGGTCCTCCACCCAGCCAACCACCAGCAGGGCAATGTTATTTCGATGAAGGCAGCGCGCAAGAAGAAACGTCAGTAAGTTTGGAGGAATCAACCAATCATGAAACACATCGTAGCGGGAATCGTTGCCCACGTAGATGCCGGCAAGACCACGCTATCGGAGGCGTTATTGTACCAATCCGGCGCGGTGCGGCAACTGGGACGCGTCGACAACGGGGATGCCTTCTTGGACCCCGACGACTTAGAAAAACAACGCGGCATCACCATCTTCTCCCATCAGGCCAGCCTGACTTATGATGACCTGCAGTTGACCTTGCTGGACACCCCGGGCCACGTGGACTTTGCCTCGCAAACGGAACAGGTTCTCAGCGTCTTGGACTATGCCATTTTGGTGGTCTCGGCCACCGATGGTATTCAGGGCTACACCCGCACGCTGTGGCGCTTGCTCGACCACTACCAGGTGCCCACGGTCATCTTCGTGAATAAAATGGATGCCGTGACGGCCGACCAGGATCGCGTGTTGGCCCAGCTACAGGCAACCTTTTCACCTGGCTGTATCGCCTTTGACAGGCCCAACTTGTCTGCGGACGCCACGGAAAACGTGGCCATGCAAGACGATGACGTGTTGGCCGCTTACCTGGATGCCGGGGAGTTGGCTGACGACACGGTTCGGGAATTGATTCAGCGCCGTCAGGTCTTTCCGTGCTTCTTTGGGGCAGCCTTGAAATTAGACGGTGTTGATGGCTTTTTGTCTGGATTGTCCAAATGGACCCAAGAAAAGCGCTATCCCGCCGAATTTGGTGCCAAGGTCTTTAAGATCTCTCACGATCAGGACGAACGCCTGACTTGGATTCGTCTGACCGGGGGTGTCCTGGCCAATAAGGACGTCATTTTGGGCGAGCAAAAGGTCAATCAGTTGCGGGTGTACAATGGATCCAAGTTCACGATTCAGCCGCAAGTCGTGGCCGGTGAGGTCTGTGCCATTCCGAACCTGACGGCTACCCATCCGGGACAAGGCTTAGGCCAACAGGCCGCGGGACGTACGCCGGAGATCCAACCGGTCTTGACCTACACGGTGGATCCCGGTGACAACGACCTGCATCACTGTTTGACGGTCCTGCAGGAACTCGAAGATGAAGATCCGCAGCTGCACGTGACCTGGTCCCAACAACTCCAGGAGATTCGCGTCCAGATCATGGGCAGCGTACAACTGGAGATCTTACAACAGCTGTTGCGCGACCGGTTCAACCTGACGATTGGCTTTGGCGCCGGGAGCATCCTTTACAAGGAGACCATCGCCCAGCCGGTGGAGGGCGTTGGGCATTTCGAACCGCTGCGGCACTACGCGGAGGTCCATTTACTACTGGAACCCACGCCGCGGGGCAGCGGGCTGACGTTTGCCGCCGACTGCTCGTTAGAGATCTTGGGGAAAAATTGGCAACACCAAGTCCTCACCAATCTGCGTGCTAAGGAACAGCTGGGCGTTTTGGTCGGGGCACCTCTGACCGACGTGAAGATCACGCTGGTCACCGGGCGCGCCAGCATCGTTCACTCGGTCGGCGGCGACTTTCGCGAGGCCACTTGGCGAGCGGTCCGGCAAGGCCTGATGATGTTACGGGCCAAACAAGCCTGTCAGCTGCTGGAACCGTGGTATCAGTTCCGCTTGGAAATTGGCCAAGACCAGGTTGGCCGGGCCATGAACGATATCCAGCGGATGCACGGGCAATTTGACACGCCCGATGGCACAACCAGCACGGCTGGCATGGTCGTCTTGACGGGGACGGCGCCGGTCGCTGAGATGCAAGCCTACGCCCAAGCGGTGCAGGCTTACACCCACGGCAAGGGCCAACTGGAATGTCTGGTCGACGGTTACCGGCCGTGTCACAATCAGGATGACATTGTGGCCGAACAGGACTACGCCCCCGTGGCGGATCTACCAAACACGCCGGATTCCGTGTTCTGTGCGCATGGTGCCGGCTATCCCGTGCCATGGGACGAGGTGCCGGCCATGGCGCACGTCGATTATGCCTATTCACCCGCGGCGTTGCGGGCGTTGGATCAATGAGCGTGGACCAGCTGGTGGCCAGACAACGCAAATAAATGACTACAGTAAGATGGCGTGAAACTAGGCGAGAATCCGCAGTAATGCGGGATGCTTACCTAGTTTTTAATTTTTTTACGGATGAGCGTGGAACACTGTCATGGCGTGGGGTCGACTAGGTGACACCTGGAAAAAGCAGCGACGCGTATCGCGCGTGATGAGGAAGGATTCTATCTGCTCCCAAACGTCTTTTGCATAGTTAGTTTATCTAACAGTTAGTTAAGCTACGCCAAACTTCATCAGCCGTCGATTCAGTTAGTCCGTCTAACTGTATTCCTGCCGAACTCTCTGGTAAACTAAGGGCGAGGTGATTTCAATGGCAACGGAAGATAGTCAGGCCATCAGCACGCGGATTCGGGAGATTTTTCTCGCCGAACAGCGGCAAATTGCGGCCACATTGGCCGATGACGCGGCAGTAACGCCGCAGCAGGCAGTCGTGTTACAGCTGATCGATGAGCGCCCGGGGCTGATTCAACGCGATATCGTGGACGTTTTGCAGCGGCGGGCGGCTACGGTCTCGGCCTTTTTAAAGAAATTGGAGACGGCGGGATACATCGTGCGGCGGGTGTCCACCGACAATACCCGCAACAAGCAATTGTATTTGACCGTGAGTGGTCAACGGGTCGTCGCCGCCTTTGAACGGGCGCGCGCCGACGTTTACCAGCAGTTGACCGTGGAACTGAACACCATTCAGCAGCGTGAGTTGTTGGCGCTGCTAACGGCGGCCCAGCGCGGATTGGAGGGGTAGTATGCAAGTTCACGACGGATTCATGCCGTTTCGCCAGTACCAAACGTATTACCGGGTCGTCGGGGATTTGACGGCTGGACCAACGCCCTTACTCCTGTTACACGGCGGACCGGGGTCGACCCACAACTATTTTGAAGTGTTCGACCAACTGGCGGCACAAACGGGGCGACCGGTCGTCATGTATGATCAGTTGGGTTGTGGTCGCTCGAGTATGCCCGACGACGCCAGCCTGTGGCGCGCAGACACCTGGGTGGCGGAACTAACGGCGTTGCGTCACTATTTGGGGCTAAAACGCGTGCATTTACTGGGGCAATCCTGGGGTGGCATGCTGGCCATCATTTACCTGTGTGACCACCACCCGGCCGGCATTCAGAGCCTGATTCTAGCCAGCACACTATCGTCGGCGGCCCTGTGGCGGCAAGAACAGCACCGGCTGATCAAATTCATGGCGCCGGCCGACCAAACCGCTATCGCCCAGGCCGAAGCCAGCGGCGATTTTACCGCGCCGGCCTACCTGGCAGCCAATGAGCGCTACATGCTGGCGCACGCGGCGGGACCAATCACAGCGGATTCGCCCGAATTCTTGCGCCGCCCCAAGCGGGCAGGTACGGCCGCGTACAACGTGGCGTGGGGGCCCAACGAGTACGTTCCCACGGGCACGCTCAGCGACTATGATTACACGGCCAAATTAGCGCGGGTGACGACGCCCACGTTGGTGACCAGCGGCACCAATGACCTATGCACACCGCTAGTCGCCAAGACCATGGTCGATGCCTTGCCCCACGCGACCTGGACGTTGTTTGCCCACAGTCGTCACATGGCGTTTATCGACGAGACACCGGCGTATTTCGCACGCTTAACGGCGTGGTTGGCGGCACAAGATTAGGCAAAGGAAAAGGCCCCCGGCACCGTCCAAACGACGGCATCGGGGGCCAGTTTTGTGTTTACTTAATCTTCGTTGACAACGCCCATTTTACGAAGGCTGGGAATCGTGAGCATGACCGTGAAGCTGATGATGTAGAGTACGGACAGGAAGCCCATGACCACGGTCAGCGTGTAGTGGTCCATCAAAAAACCGATGGCCACGGAGGAGAATCCGCCGATGGCCCGCCCAACATTGACAATCACGTTGTTGGCCGTTGAGCGAATCTCGGTCGGGTAGAGGCGGCTGATGACCGCGCCGTATCCGCCGAACATCCCGTTAGAGAAGAAACCGATGATGGCGCCGGCCAGTACTAAAGTCAGTTGGTTGAAGGCCAGAGTGATACTGAAGACGGCGATGGCCGAGGCAATCAGGAAGATGCCAAATGCGCGTCGCGGCCCGAAGTAATCCAGGATGCTCCCAAAGGTCATCATGCCAATGCTCATGCCGACGATCGTCGCAATCATCCAGACCGAGGACCCGGAAACCGTCAGGCCCAGTTTTTGTTGCATGATGGCTGGCAACCAGTTCATCAGCCCAAAGTAACCGGCGATTTGAACGATGACCATGATCATCAGTGCCACCGTTTGGTAGGCCAGCTTGGGCGTCTTGAACAGGGCACGAATCTGGACCGGCTTTTGTTGGTCGCGGGGTGCTTGCTTGGCGGCCAAGAATTCATCGCTTTCGTGCAGGTGCCGCCGGATGAAGTAGGTCAGAGCCACTGGGACCAGGCCCAAGACGAACAGGGCTTTCCAGCCCAGCGCGGGGATGATAAATGCTGCAGCCACGGCGGCCAGGATGGCGCCAATTTGACCGCCAATCGCGGCCACCGAGGTCATTTTGCCAATCTTGTCACGCGAGAAGCTTTCAGCAATCAGCGTGATGCCCACGCCGTATTCCCCACCGGCGCCGACGCCAGCCAGAAACCGGAAGACGTAGATCCAGGTGATATTGCTGGCGAACCCCATGGCCGCCGTTGCGAAGGCGAAAATGAAGATGGTGTGCGAGAAGGTGCGGACGCGGCCGAAGCGGTCGGCCAAGATGCCAAACAAAACGCCCCCCACGAGCATCCCCAGGTTGGTGATCGATGAGATCAGACCGGCCTGGGCTCCGCTGATGTGCAGATCGGCGATGATTGAGGAGAGGGCGAATGATAAGAACATGACGTCCATATTCTCCAGGGCGAATCCCGCCGAAGTCGAAGCAATCGTCCATTTCTGGTGCGTGTTAAGCGCGTGGTCTTGCGTGGTGGTTTCCATTATTCAGTTCCTCCAAAATGAATGTTCACGGACATTCGTTATTTTTGCCGGCAAACCGGACGTTGGGCATATTATGCCATGGACGTCAGTGAAAAGCAACCGTTAATCCGGATATTAAATTAATTATACGGGTTCTTAGATTTGTCAATCATTAGGAAAATTAACTATTTTGGCGAACAAAGACGGTGTGCCTTTATTTTTCTAGGTAAATCGTCTAACCTGAAACTTGAGGTTGACGCGGACCTGGATTTTCGCTAAACTCAATAGCAACTAAACCTTTAACTTAGCCCTGTGAGACTAAAAAGTTGGACGGTAAAACCCGCAGTAGACCGATTTGCGGGCGAAATCCGGCTAGCCCACCACAGGCGCTAGCCGGATTTTTTTTAGAGAAAGGACCCTTCACATGCGCCCAGTAATTGTGGCTTTAGACTTCGAAAATCAACAGGTCGTCACCGACTTTTTAGCGCAATTTCCCGCTACGGACCAGCCAATGGTCAAGGTGGGGATGGAACTCTTTTACGCGACCGGTCCCAGCATTTTACGAACATTACGGCAACGGGGACTCCAGATTTTCTTAGACCTGAAGTTGTATGATATTCCCCACACCGTCGAGCGGGCTATGCGCCAACTGGGGCGGCAAGGCGTCGCGATGGTGACCATCCATGCGGCCGGGGGCGCGGCGATGATTGCGGCGGCCCGTCGCGGATTGAATCAGGGGAGCCAAGAGGCAGGGGTGGCGCCGGCAAAGCTACTGGCCATTACCCAACTGACCTCGACGACGGAAGCGCAGATGCAAGCCGAACAATTGGTCGCTGCCGACCTCCCCACGAGTGTGCGGCATTTGGCCCAGCTGGCCCAGGCCAACGGTGCGGACGGCGTCATTGCCTCAGCTTTAGAGGATCCGGTGATTCATGCGGCGACCGCTCCGGAATTTCTATGTATCAATCCGGGGATCCGGCTGGCCACGGATGCGGCCGATGACCAGCAACGGGTCGTTACGCCCGCCCAGGCCGCACGTCTAGGGAGCGATGGCATCGTTGTCGGGCGGTCGATCACGCAAGCCGCCGATGCGGTTGCGGCGTATCATCAGGTAATAGCAGAATGGGAGGCAGGAAAATGATGACGATTACGGATAAAATTGCAGCGGACCTCTTGCACATTGGCGCGGTCAGTCTGGCACCCCAGGACCCCTTCTTGTGGGCGAGTGGCATGCAGGCGCCCATTTACACGGACAATCGGCAAACGATTGCCTATCCGCGCGTACGAGCGGCCATTGCCGACGGGTTAGCCGCACTGATTGAAGACCACTATCCCAGTGCAACCGTGATTGGCGGGGTCGCCACCGCGGGAATTCCGCACGCGGCGCTGGTCGCCGACCGGCTGGACCTCCCCATGAATTACGTCCGGGCCAAACCCAAGGACCACGGGCAGGGCAAGCAGATTGAGGGCCAATTATCAGCGGCAGATCAGGTGGTCTTGATCGATGACCTCATTTCGACTGGCGGCAGTGTGTTAGCCGCCGCCCAGGCCGTTCAGGCGGCGGGGGCCACCGTATTGGGCGTCGTCGCCATCTTTTCGTACGAACTGCCCGACAGCGTCGTCAACTTTCGCCAAGCTGGCCTGACCTTGACGCCGCTGACCACCTACAGCACTCTAATTGCGGTAGCGCGAGCCGAAGGCGACATGTCCGCGGCAGAGTTTGCCTCCTTACAACAGTGGCGGGCAGATCCGTGGCACTGGCCGCGGCGGTAGTGTTTCACGTGGAACAAGATAATGACGGTCACCTGCTCGACAAAGCGGTTCGGTGAGGAAAGGCATTATTGCAAATTTAATAGCAGATACCAAAAGAGTAGACTCGGTCCAATGACCAAATCAACTCTTTTTTCATGATTAATTGTTCAAAAATCGTTGTATTTACGCCGCCGTTTTCAGCAGTTTCAACGGATCTTGCCAGGAGTGTGCCGCTGGATTTTGCCAATCGTTTTGGGCGCTGACCCAACTCTTGTGGTTGGTGATGCCCAAATGCAAATGACCACTGGCCTGCGTTGCGATGACTTGGCCGGTCTTGACGGTATCGCCCACGTGGACGGTGTGAGTCTGTTTGCCCATCGCAAATTCCTGGTAGATGATTTCGTCGCCCGCGGCGGTCTTGGTGACCACGACGTCCTTGCCCAGGCCCAGCGGATAGGCGTCGGTCACGCCCCGCTTCATGGGATTGCCCACGAAGATGACCTTGCCGGCGTGGATGGCGTGAATCTTGCTGCCAACGCCCGCGTTGAAGTCAACGCCGTCGTGCCAAGGAGAATCTGCCAGGTCACGTTTGCCAAAGGTTGACGTCACGTAGCGGCCACCGGTGTAGGGCCAGCCCCATTCGGTGGTGGACTCGGATTGCGTCGCGGGTTGTTGGGCCGTTGCCAAGCTGGTTAATTTTGGCTTGGCGGGAGTGTTTTTTTCCACGTGGAAGTATTGATAAACGCGCTTGGGCTGGTCCGTGGCCAGATCGGTGGGCGTGTTGGCGATGGTTAAGGTCTCTGCCTTGGCCGTCGTCTTGGTGGTCCAAGATGCCAGCAGCAGGACTGCGCCCAAGACGACCAGTGCGGCCGTGCTCAGGAGCAAGTGGCGATTGAGCCGATGATTTAAGTGGGGGAGTTGGTGTAGCGTCGACATTGTTTTGGAACCTACCTTTTAACAGTGATAAGAAAGATTGTACCAGTGATTAGCCGACTAAGTGTTAAGAAATTGTGAATTTTTCCCGCGACGGGCGCAATTCATCCAAAAAAGTTGTGGGCCAAATGCTGTGATACCGGCGCTTGCGGCGGTTTCTGACAAAAAAGCCACGCCGAAGAAAAAATTTCTCCGGCGTGGCTTTAAACGTTTAAATTCGGCTAGATTTCTTCCACATCCATTGCCGACAAGTGGCCGTGCCGGCGCGCGTAGAAGAGCACGCTGAGTAAGGAGAAGGCGGCCACGATGCCTCCGAGGACGGCGATTTCTGGCAAGGCGGAATTGCCGATCATCAGCGTTTCACGCAGCCCGGCCACCGAGTAGCTCATTGGCAGCCACGGGTGTAGGGCCTGGAAGAAGCCGTTGGTCATTTGCAGCGGGTAAGTTCCGGCAGAGCCGCCAAGCTGGAGCACCAAGAGCACCATACTGAAGAAGGCGCCGGGCTTGCCGAGCACGAGGTTGAGCCAGTAGACGATGCTCATGAAGGCGCCGCCAGTCATCAGCAGTGTCAGGAAGGTTGCCCACGGGTGGATCGGCGCCAGTCCGTCGATGGCCGCCAAAAGGCCGGTCATGAACAGGGCTTCGCCCAAGACGAAGGCGCACATGATGGACGCCTTGCCCAGCCACCACCGCCAGCCACTGCGCGGATACTTGCGGGGCGTGTACATATCAAACATCAGGTTAAACGCCAGCGCACCCACGAAGAGGGACACGGACATCATGTACGGGGCCATCCCCGTGCCGTTGTCCGGGGCGTCATCGTGATCAGTGTGACTGGTAGTCGCGGGTTTGGCAAATTGCCGGTAGGTCAGCTGGGACGGGTGGACGGCCGCCTGGTGCCCGGCTTGATTCAAGGATTGTGCGAGGTGGGCGTTGCCAGCTTGTACGGTCGTGGCCCCATTGGCGGCCTGATGGGCTCCGGTAGCCAATTGCGAAGCGCCACTCGTGACCTGTGTGCTCCCGGATGTGGCACTTTGCGTGGCCGCCGTGAGTTGCGGACCCGTCGTGGCCAGAGTCGTCAGTCCGGCATTGAGTGTGGTGGCCCCAGTGGCCAATTGACCGACACCCTGGGTCAGCTGCGGCGCCCGTTCATTCAGCGTGGCCAGGCCATTGGCTAAGGTGGTCGCCCCGGTATTCAGCGCGGTGCTCTTGGCGGTCAATTGGTGCGCTCCCGCGGCGAGTTGCGTGCTCCTGGCGGCCAACTGGCCGGTCCCAGCGGTCAATTGGGTCCCGCTCGTGGCTAGCCGTTGCGTGCCGTTGACCAGGGTGGTGGCGCCGGTAGCCAGTTGTCCGGCGCCAGTATTGAGGGCGGGGGCTTGAGTGTTTAGCGTGTGCAGGCCTGTGGTCAGGGTGGTTAACGCCTGATTGGTCTGTTTCAGCCCACTGGTCAGGCTTTGAGCATTGGTGGTGAGGGTCGTTAGCCCTTGTCCCAGTTGCGTTTGGGCGCTAGCGGCTTGGGTCAACCCGGTCTGTAGCGTTTTGGCGGCATTGGCCCCGGTCGTCAGCGCGCTGAGGTCGCTGTTAAGGTGCTTGGCGGCGGTTTGGACGGCCGTGAGGGTGCTGGTAGTCGTGGTGGCGCTAACGGCCTTTAACATGGCGGCCTTTTGACTGGCGGTCAGGTCTTGGGCGTCGGCGGCCGCGGCGACCTTGCTTTGCAGCTTGGTGGTGTCATCGGCGCTGGCCAGGGCCGTCAATGCCGTCTGCAGGCTGGTCGCGTCTTGCTTGAGCGCCTGGGTGCTGGCGGTGCTGGTGGCCAGCTGACTAGCGGCCTGTTTCATCGTTGCCTGTTGGGCCTGCGACGTTTTCACGCCGGCCTGGAGCTTTTGGAGGCCTTGGGTTAAAGCGGCACTGCCAGTCGTGAGCTTGCCGAAGTTTTGGGTGAGCGTTTGACTACCCGTGGCCAGTTGGTTCACGCCACTAGTGAGTTGTTGGGTGCCGGCATGTAAGGTGGTCAACTGGGTCGCGAGCTGTTGGGCGCCTTCATTAGCACTGGTGACGCCGTTGACGTAGCGGTGGGTACTAGTGTCAACGGTTTGGCTGCCACTGGACAACCGGGTCGCGGCGGTGTTGAGCTGACCAGCGCCGGCCGTATAGGCACTCACGCCACTGGCGAGCTGGTGACTGCCGGTGGCCAGTTGATTGAGACCGGCGATAAGTTGGTGCGACTGACTCAGCAGGCGGTCCAATCCGGTGGTCAGCTGCTGGCTACCGGTTTGCGCTTGCTGAACGCCGTTGACGTATTGGCTGAGCTTTTGGGAAATGGTGCGCTCACCGTTGGTTAATTTCACGGTGCTGGTCGCCAGGGTCGTGAGGCCCCGCGCAATCTTCTGGTCGGCCGCCGTCAGTTGCTGGCTACCGGTAGCGAGCTTTTGACTGCCGCGACCGGCCGTATTCAGACCGCTCCCTAACCGCTTGATGTCCGTAAATAGGGTGTGCGCGTAGGTACGCGTGACCTGGTCGCCGACGGCCGTGGCCGCTGATTGGGCGGCCGAAGCGGTCATCTTCGAGGCGGTGTAGTTGTGCCCGGCGCTGGTTTGGTAGTGCAGAACCATTTGGTGCGGGTCTTTGGCCATCAGCGTCGTGGCGTTGTGCGAAAAGTTCTGCGGGATCGTCACGACCATATAGTACTTGCCGTTGGTGAGACCGCGGTGGGCGGCGGCTGCGCTAGTCGTGGTGAAATGTAGCGCGCTGGAGTGGGTCAAATTGTGGGTGAGGTCTTGTCCGGCTGTCAGGTGCTTTCCCTGATAGGTGACCGGGCGATCTTGGTTGACGACCGCGACGGGTAAGTCTGCGAGCTTGCCGTACGGGTCCCACATGGATTTTAAAAAAGTCACGGCGTAGATGGATGGAATCAACATGACTACCACCAACACCACCAATAATAGTTTGTGTTTTAACAAATAGCGCCATTCTGCACGGATCATCGGCGACGCCCCCCTAACTCTTGTGGTATTCTATGGGCAAAGGATCTGCCTCATTTGTGGGTAAAGCATACGCAGGGAGTGGCCAAGCGTCCACAACAGATATTGGCACTTTGAGGATTAAACCTCACTTTCGCCACATCTGGGGTTTAACGGGAGGGATTAGATGACGGATAGACGAGTTGTCCGAACGAACCAGGCACTGCGCGCGGCCTTCAGAAAGCTGGCCCAGCAGTATCCGTACCACGACATCACGGTCCAGCAGCTGACCGATGAGGCCAATATCAATCGTAAGACATTTTACTTACATTTTGACTCGATCGATGACCTGGCGGAAAGTTTCACTACAGAAATCGCCGACCAGCTCTTGACGCTGTTGCTCCAAGCGCCAGCCGACCACGAACCGTTGGAACATCCCGGCATCTGGGCGCAACGGCTGGGGGAGTTCTTCGACGAGGCACCGGCCTTTTACACGTTCATCCTGACGTCAGATGACTATAGTTTCCTATCGCGACGGGTTAAAAATCGCGTGGCTGAAGGAATGGCCGCGGATTTTCAGCGCGATTACCAGCTGAGCGCTACTGATGCCCAAATCGGCGTGAACTTCCTGATCGACAGCACAATGACGCTGTTTCGCTTGTACATCACGAAGCAGATCGACCTATCCAAGCCGGCCTTTCGCCAACGCTTGGTGGCGTTGAATTTGTCGGGGATGCAGGGGTTGTTGGCGTTAACAAAGCAAAACTGAAGGTTGCAAGTAAAATTAACGCGTCGATTGCCGTAACGACGGTGTTCTGACACCTAAATTGGTGAAACCAGGCGCCTGCGTCAGCCAGGGTTCCGCCTGCTCTGGGGAACACCTCCAGCCTGAGGAGCGGTCTTCCGGTTCGCTTGAAAGCCTGGCAAAAATCGCCAGTCTCTCAAGTCGTCCCGCGCTGTAGGCTGAGAAAGGACCTCAGCCAACACCGCCGACACAGCTGGCTCCACCCTGGCTGCCTCCGGCAAGGTTGACGGTTATCAGTAACACTGTGTTAATTAAAGGCTAGTTGCCACTGTAGTTACTATCTGGAGTTAAGACGACTGTTACTGACATGCACTCGCATCATGTGGCTGTAAACGACTATTTTTGACGCCATAAATCGTGTGCTAACAGTAGTTCCAGCTGATTTTTGTCTTTCAGCCTTCAAAGCAAAAGTAAAACTCACTAGCGACTCTCGGCGGAGGGGGCTAGTGAGTTTTTTGATTGTCATTTTTGATAAACAAACACCAATTTCCGCGCGGTCGACCGCTCCGGCGCAAAGGCCCAGTCGGGGTGGTCGAAGGCCTGGATCTCCGCCGGGTCGCTGGCCTGGTGTTCGGCCAAAAAGCGGACCATTTCGCCGCGGGCCATCTTGGCGAGGGTGGCCTTGGTCTTGAGTTTGCCATCCACCAAACTGGCAAAGACCACGGTGATCAGTGGTTGGTCGGGCTGCAGGTAAGGCGTGATGGCCTTGGCGTATTCCTGCGAGGCCAGATTGATGATGGGCTCTGATTTAAGGGTCAACACACGATACAACCGGTCGCCCCAGAAATCGTACAAGCTGCGAGTTCCCGCCACGTTGAGCTTAGATTGCATTTCCAAGCGGTAGGGTACGACGCCGTCAAAGGGCCGCAAGATGCCGTAAAAGCCCGACAGGATGCGTAAATTGGCCCGCACGTAAGCCAAGGCCGGCGCGGTGAACAGGTCCGGGGCCATGTACTGGTACTGAATGCCGGAGAAGGCCAGCAACGCCGGAGTGAGCTGGTGGGTCAAGTCGAGCCGTTGCAGCCAGTCGAAGTTGGGCCGCGCCAGCTTGTCGCTACAGTGCCACAACGCCTTGGCCGCCGGATAATCCAGTTGCCGCAGGGCCGCAAGAAGCTGTTGCGTTTGGGCTAAGTATTGGGGGAGCGCGTCGACGCCAAACGTGTCGGGATCGACGACCATCTTCTTGGCGGGCGCAATGATGATTTTCACGAGGGGGCCTTCTTTTCAAGATAAATTTGTAAATAAAAACAGCCTCGCGTTCTACTCGAGACTGCTGTGGTGAGGTGCGGCGACCTTCGGAATGCTTGCGCACCGATCGCGTACCCCCACCGTGGTTTGGCACCACGAGTAGTATCGCACGTGGTGGCGGTGGCGTCAAGTTAAAGTTCGTGGGCTATTCGCTGACGACGGCAATGCCTGAGCTGGTGCCCAGCCGCGTGGCCCCGGCGGCTAGCATGGCTTCGGCTTCTGCCTTAGTGTGGACGCCGCCGGACGCCTTGACTTGGATGCGGTCACCGACGGCTTGCTTCATCAAAATCACGTCATGGACGCTGGCGCCGCGGGTGGAAAAACCAGTGGAGGTCTTGACGAATTCTGCGCCGGCGTCGACCACGAGTTCAGATGCCCGGGTGATTTCGGCATCGCTCAACAGGGCTGTTTCGATGATGACTTTGGCCAATTTGTCATGGTCGTGAGCCGTTTGAATAACCGCTTTCAAATCACTGGTCACGGTGGCAAAATGGCCACTCTTGAATTCACCGATGTTCATGACCACGTCGATCTCGTCGACCCCATCGTGGATGGCTTGTTTCGTCTCGGCAACCTTGATGGCCGTGGTGTTGGCCCCCAAAGGAAAGCCGATGACCGTGTCGGTGTTCACGTCGGTATCAGCCAATTGTTGATGGGCGTAGGCGACCCAGTAAGGGTTGAGCATGACAGAGCGAAAATGGTGTTCCTTAGCTTCACGAATGATGCGGTCGATGTCGGCTTGCGTGGCTTCTGGGGCCAGTAAGGTGTGGTCGATGGTGCGATTTAATGTGGTCATGTGAGTTCCTCTTTTCAATGTTAAGTTATTTACCCACTTAATTTAACACGTATTTTTACAAATGTAAAGTAATAAAAATAACAAATGTAAAGTGTGGTAGAATAGGTTAACGACAAAAATTATTCAGACGAAGGAGGGAAACCCATGGCATTAACCAAGAAACAGATCGAACGAATCTTGGCTGTCAGCCGGTATTACTATCAAGATGACCTGAGCCAACAAGAGATCGCCCGCAAGATGGACCTGTCGCGGCCCACGGTGTCCAAATCACTCCAGTTAGCGCGCGATAACCACATCGTGACCATCAACATTCACGACCCGTTTGAAGATACCGGGGTCATGCGCGAGCAGTTGCGGACCAAGTATCAGCTGAAAGACGTCGTGATCGCCGAACAGGCCAACTACGATGAGCAGGGGATTTTGGAACAGTTGGGAGCCGTCACCGCCGATTACCTCGATGAGATCGTCACGGACGGCGTGACCATTGGCATCAACTGGGGGCGGACCATGGAGGCCGTGGCCAATCACCTGCATGCCAGTCACAACCGCAACGTCCGGTTGGTCCAGCTCAAGGGAAGCGTGACCAATTCTAGCGAAGATAACTTTTCGGCCGACATCACCCAGAAATTCAACCGGGCCTTTCACACGCAGGCGAGTCTCTTACCGCTGCCCATCGTGTTCAGCGACGCACGGATCAAGCAACTGGCCATGACCGACCAATTCATCAAGCAGGTCGTGGCGCAGGGGGATGCCGCCGACATTGCGCTGTACACGGTCGGCACGACGCGGCCCACGGCGATGTTGTTTCAGTCGGGCTATCTGGATGACCAGCAGATTCACCAGCTCCAGACCGATGCGGTGGGTGACGTCTTGTCCCACTACATCACGGCGACCGGAGCCTTGGCCGCACCAGACCTAGACCAACGCACGGTGTCGATTCCACTCGAGCGGCTGAGCAAGAAGCGTTACGCTATTTTAGTGGCGGGCGGTCAGGCCAAATTGCAGCCAATCCACGCGGCGCTCGTGGGCCATCACGCCAACGTGTTGATCGTGGACCAGGCGGTGGCTAAGGCGTTGTTGCGGTTGTAAATGACAGGTAAATTGTATAGTAGCATTCGCAAGGAGCTTGGGCGGTTGTCTCAAGCTTTTTTTGCGTTAGGGGTTACAAAAAATGATTGAGTTTCGTTTGTATCAGTAGCGGATAGCAAAACTCACCCACCGGCAAAATTACGCGGTGAGTGAGTTTAATTTCGATGGCGAGTGATTGGAAATGACTATTTAACAGCGAACCGCAGGACGTTCCAGGACAGTGGCTGTAGCGTCACGGCTGCTTGGTGGCCACTGGCGTTGACGGCGAGTGGTTGGAGCTGCATCTTGCCGTCACGGTTGTCGGCCTTGATGTCGTAGCCGTAGAACTGAGTGGCATCGATGACGTGGTCGACCGTGAAGTCGGTCAGATCTAAGTCGAAGTCCAGCGTATCGGTCTGGTGTTTGTTTTCGGCAAAGACCGTGAGCGTTTGGCTGGCCTCATCGTAGGTCGTGACGGTGTCTAAGTACGGAATATCCTTGAATTCCCGGGAATTGTAGGTGGCCGACTGGCTGTGATCGACCAGGACCTTGCCTTGGCCGTAGTTAGCGACCTGCATGAACGGGAAGAAGATGGACTGCTTCCACACGCCGCCGTCGGTATCGGTCATGATCGGCGCAATCACGTTGACCAGTTGGGCCAGGCAGGCAATTTTGACCCGGTCGGCGTTGCGTAACAGCGTCATTAAGAGGCTGCCGACCAGCAGGGCGTCTTCGAAGTTGTAGACGTCTTCCAGCAAATGTGGGCCGACTTGCCACGGTTCGACCTTGGTGTCGGCATCGTTGGAGTGGTACCACACGTTCCATTCGTCAAAGGACAGGTTGATGGTTTTGGTCGACCGTTTGCGCGCCTTCACGGCATCACACATGGCAACGACTCCCTTGATGAAGGCATCGAGGTCGAGGTTCTTGCCCAAGAAATTGTCCAGTTCAGTCGGGTCATCGTCGTTGTAATAGCCGTAGTAGCGGTGCAGTGACAGGTAATCGACGTTGTCGTAGCATTCGTCGAGCACGGTTTCTTCCCATTCACCAAAGGTCGGGTTGTCCATCGACGAACTGCCGCAGGCCACGAGCTCCAGCGAATCGTCGACGCGGCGCATGGCCTTGGCCGTTTCGTTGGCCAGGTGGGCGTATTCGCTGGCGGTCTTGGCGCCGATTTCCCACGGACCATCCATTTCGTTGCCTAAGCACCAGGTCTTGATGGCAAAGGGCTGTTCCGCCCCGTTTTGCCGGCGCAGGTCGCTCAGGTAGGTGCCCTTAGGGAAGTTGCAGTATTCGACCAGATCGGCGGCTTCTTGAATCCCGCGGGTCCCGAGGTTGACGGCCATGTTGGGGACCGCATTGACCTTGTCCGCCCACTTCATGAATTCGTGGAGGCCAAATTGATTGGTTTCGATTTCGCGCCAAGCCAAGTCAAGTCGTGTGGGCCGCTGGTCTTTCGGACCAATGCCGTCTTCCCAGCGATATTGTGACAGAAAATTCCCACCGGGGTAGCGAATCAGCGGCACGTTGAGTTCCTTCACGGCGTTGATCACGTCGGTCCGAAAACCATCTTCGTCCGCAGCCGGGTGTCCGGGTTGGTAAACGCCGGTGTACACCGCGCGGCCCAGTTGTTCGATGAATGAGCCGTAGATGCGCCGGTCGATCGGTGCGATGACGTCTTGTGGTTGAATCTTCGTGGAACCTTTCATGGGTATGACCTCCAAATTTAATGGTGTGGTGAGCTTTTATGATAGCGGTTACATTTGCTTGCTCACTAAATAATTACCTTTAATATAACGGAGGATAAAGTCGCTGGCCATGGGGAATTTCACTGTTCGTTTATAAATTTTGTCAGAGTTGAGGGGATGAAAAAACGCGGCCGGGTCAAGTGACTGGTCGCGTAGTGGGGCTAGCGCTTGAAAATCATGGCGCCGTAACTTTCATTGCCGGTGTAGTTGCCGGCCAGGTGGAAGACATGTTTCGGAATAATATCGAAATGTTTGTGACTGAAAATCTTAACCTTAACAAGTTCGGAGCGCTTTTTGGAGTAGTGTAAGCGGCCGTAGTAAGTGGTCTTGGTGTGTTTCTTGAGGCCGGTAAAGTGCCAGTGATAACGCAGACTGGACCCCTTGACTTTGACCGTGAAGTGGTTTCCCTTAAAGGTCGTCTTGTCATGGAAGCCGCCTTGGGCACCATCGGTCAGGCGATACCAAGTGTGGCTGCGAACGGTTTTAGGTAGGTAGGTCGTCTTGGCGCTGGCAGTGGTTGGGTTCGCAACCCCGAGGCCAGTCACCGCCAAGCCAATGGCGAGCGTCGTGTAAACAATCTTCTTCATGATGAATCCCCTTTCATAATGATAACTTTAGTATACGAGTCTGAGTGGGGGATTCAAGGGAAGTCTGCAAGGGAATTGGTGTAGTCAATGCCTGTGAATCAGTCAGCCGATTTTTTCCGGGTCTAACGAACCGACCCAGTGTTGTATAATGAAAGGGTGAGTTTTTTAGATGAGGTGAGTTTTTGAAGAAGTTAGCACCCCTATTTGTAGGGTTAGGCGCGGTAAGTTTCGGGATTCCCGCGACGCTGTTTAAGATTGCTGCCCGCGAAGGCGTGGTCAACGGACCGTTATTGTTCTGGTCGTTTCTCAGCGCTGTGATCATTCTCGGCGTGATCCATTTTGCACGCCGGCAGTGGCTGCGGTATCAGCACACCAATTGGAAGCAGATTCTGCTGGTGATTGCGGCTGGCACGGCCTCCGGATTTACCAATACCTTTTATATTCAGTCGTTGAAATTAATTCCGGTCGCCGCAGCGGCGGTCATGTTAATGCAGGCCGTTTGGTTGTCGGTCCTACTGGGATCCATCATCCATCGGCAATGGCCATCCCGGGTTCAGGTCGTCAGCATTGTCTTGGTCCTGGCCGGGACGGTCTTGGCCGCGGGCCTGTTTCCCATCACCCAGGCGTTGTCGCCGCTAGGCCTGTTCTTTAGTTTTCTAGCAGCCTGCGCGTACGCTTGTACCATGCAGTTTACGGCCAGCTTGGGGAACAATTTGGATGCCTTGAGCAAGACCTGGCTGTTGTGTATTGGGGCTTTCTTGTTGATCTCCATTGTGTGGGGGCCACAAATCGTGACGGCGCCGGTAACCGGCAACACCATCAAGTGGGGCGTGCTGATTGCGCTGTTTTCCATGGTCTTCCCCCTGGTGGCCTACTCCATCTTCATGCCTTACCTGGAGCTGGGCATCGGTCCCATCTTATCGTCGCTGGAATTGCCATCGTCCATCATCGTGGCGTTTGTCATCCTGGGCGAAACGGTCAGTTGGCCGCAGATTATCGGCGTGCTGATCATCATTGGGGCGGTCATCTTGCCCAACGTCTGGAGCATGCAACGCCGGGGACAACTTAATTAGGTTCTATGATATTTGGTGTTGATGGAGAACTCCATCGACGCCATTTTTGTATAAAAAAGAGGCATATCACCTCTGTGCTACAATCAAGTCGTCGAAACCAATTGAAAGCGAGGAAAATGATATGTCCCAAGAACAGTTTACAAGAAAACTCTTACAAATTAAAGACCAAAACATTAATAACTTCAAGGTCTTAGACGAATCACGTGATGCCTTACGTATTTACGCGGATCTTTCCTACACCCTTAGTGTTTGCCCACGGTGTGGCAAACATGAAGTCGTTAAAAAGGGTAGTGTTGCTGCCTTGTCCGGTTTCACGTGAAACACGGCTATCGTTAGGCACCGTGCCGTTTATTGGTTAAAAGTAATGTCGGTAACGTAATCAGCAGAGCCACAATTGAGATTAACAAAAAACCATTCTGAAAGGCCTGAATCTTTAAAGCTAGCACATGACTGGCCGCAAAAGCTGATAAATGTTCAGCCGTTACGTGGAACTTCCCGGCTTTTAATTGTTCCGCAAAGGTATGAATCCGTGTCGTCGCATCAGCTGTTACCACCGTTGTAATTAAGGCTGAACCAAAAGCACTCCCAATGTTTTGAATAATTCGAGAACCAATCGTGGCTGCCGGAATCTGGTCTTTCCGCATACCGGTATAAGCATCCGCCATCAGTGGCATTAAGATTCCACCGGCACCAATTCCTCTAATGAACAGGACTAACGCGATTACCCAATAGGCTGTGTGCTGATCAAACCAATAAAAGGGGAGCGTTCCCACAAAGGTAATGACGACACTCACTAAGACCACATATTTTGCACCCAAGCTATCGGTTAACTTTCCCGTTAATCCTCGTGAAATTAACATGCCAATCCCTTGTGGCAACAAGGCCAAGGCTGCCATGATTACTGACATATTTTGAATATTTTGAAAATACAGTGGCAAGAGCAGCATCGCCCCATTTAACACGGTTCCCGCCATGAATAACCCCAGACCAGAGCCATCGAAGGAACGAAATTTAAAGAGCGATAATGGCAGCACGGCTTGTTTTCCTTGATAGCTGGCCCATCCAAGATAAAATAACGCCGCAACGATTCCCGAGCCAACAAAGAGGACACTGGTGTGATTCATAAAACTACCACGGTGTGCTGCCTGAACAATACCATAAATTAAAGCACTGGAAGATAGAATCAATAATAGAATCCCCACAAAATCCATTTTAGCGGTCTTATTTTGAGCCGGATAATGGGGCATCTTCCACAGAATCAAAGCAATCGCAATCACCACAACCGGAACATTTACCCAAAAAATCCACCGCCACGATGCCACTTTTATAATGATACCGCCAATAATGGGGCCAAATAACGGTCCCAAAATCATCGGCAATCCGACCGTTGCCATCATCTGTCCCATAACGGCAGTTCCCGCCGTTTGCACTAATAGCGTTGTCAGCAGTGGCATAATAATCCCACCAGCAAATCCCTGAATGAGTCGTGCCACAATTAAAGCCTCAATACTTGGCGCTAAAGCGGACATGATTGAACCGAGACCAAATAAAATCTCACCGGCCATGAAAACATGTTTCCCATCAAACTTATTCAAAAACCAACTAGAAAACGGAACCGCCACCCCCGTTGCAAGTAAATAGCAGGTAACCGTCCATTGAACCGTAGTCACCGAACTACCAAAGCTATGAACGAGATTGTTAAGGGCGATATTCATCATCGTTGAATCCAATAATGGTGCCATGGCACCAAAAACAATGACCAAGGCTATCACAATGGTTGACTTAGGAATCTGATTTTCTTTAGACATTTTTGTTCTCCTTTTAAGAAACTTTTTGGTATCTTAATAACGCAAAGCGTATAATACACCCTAGATAGAAAAAGTCAATAAGAAACTATATAGTTTCTTAATTTGGAGGTTATCATATGACGAAAACCCGCCGTCGCGGAGCAGAACTTAATGCCGCCATTTATCAGGCCACTCGGACTATTCTAGAACAGGATGGCCTCGCACAATTAACCTTTGCCAAAGTTGCCGAAGTAGCCGGAACCAGCAAACCCGTTATCTATCGTCACTGGGATTCACCATTTACTTTGGCCTTACTGGCTATTCAGGATAAAATTAAAACTGATAATCACGGTCGTCTCGATCAGCTCACTTTAACTGGTCATAATCTAGCGACTGATCTTTTTCAAGTACTCAAACGATTTACCCTGAGCATGGACGCTTACGGCCAGGCACTTATGAACACTTGGTTTACCGGCCTAGATCATGAACAAACTGCGCAACTACAACAAATGTTAACGGCCGTCAAAGAGATTGATAGTCACGCCATCGACCATGTTTTACAACGGGCGCAGCAACGGCACGAACTCACACGGACCAATCTTCCTGATAATCTTAAATTATTACCCTTTGATTGGATTCGTTACCAACGCTTTGTCAATCAACCAATCGATGATCGCCAACTAACCGATTTCGTACAAACAGTCCTGCTCCCTAGTTATACGGCTGCTTTAACCGAATGATTACATGTGATCGGCGCAGATGATTCTATAATTAAATTAATTTGCAAGACGAGATGGATTTTACTGATTTTAATTGTTTTATCATTTAAAATCAGCTCAACTGCGCCACTTGAAAGACAATCAACGTCTAATTGTTAGAATTAGGCGAGAATGGTGTAAATTAAACCGAAAGAATGCGATCACTGTGAAGAACCGTTCTCGTTTCATCCCATATCACCCGATACTTAGTCACCATAGATGGGAAGTTCTTTTACATGACCAAAATTACCATTCAGCACCTCACATTTGGCTTCGCTGGTACAGCACCACTCTTTGAACACATCGCGCCCCTAACACTGACCCCACTGGCGACCCATTATCCGGTTTTACTCCACGTTCAAGACCTGACGTTGCAATATCCCGGCGGCCTTAATTAAATGTTTCATGTGAAACACTAGGGGGTGGGCCAAAAGGCGATTAGCCGGCGAGCATAAGGCTACTAACCGAATAATCCCGGGTTGGGATTGTTTGGTTAACAGTTTTAAACGCCGGCCGCCTTTTGGCGCACGGTTCAGCTAGGTAAAAGTGACGCGAAGGGTCTGGGAAGTTTTCCCAGGCCCTTTTTTCGTCAGGGTGAACGATTACTGAATCACGCAACTTGACTTTACATAGATAGGCATCTATATTTTATGTATAGATACTTATCTATGTATTGGGGGTGAATTTCGTGGATTATGAAGGGTATGCTCAGACGCTCAAAGCATTGGCCAATGCGAAACGACTGGAGATCGTCGACCTACTCTCGTGTGGGACGTTGTGTGCTTGTGATATTTTAGCGCATTTTTCATTCACCCAGCCAACATTGTCCCATCACATGAAGGTTCTTCAAGATGCGGGGATTGTTCGCGCTGAAAAGCGGGGGCGTTGGCAGTATTACACGTTAGTTGCGGCATTTACAACAGAATTTCCCCAGTTCGCCCAACGGCTGTTACAGCGTGATGAGAACTGTATTTGTCATGAGAAAACGCAAGCAGGTTCTGACTGTGAGGAGGTAGGTTAAGGTGAAACGGTATGATCCGTTAGATTCAGCGTTAACACACTATCTATTTTTTACGGGTAAAGGCGGTGTGGGTAAGACCACGATTGCGAGCGCAACCGCCATTAAGCTGGCAGATGAAGGTGCTCGAGTCATGCTCGTTTCGACTGATCCCGCGAGCAATTTGCAAGATGTTTTTCAGACATCATTGACCGACCAGCCGCGAGCCATCCCTGGGGTGGCCAATCTGCAAGTGGCAAATTTCAATCCCATGGCGGCAGCTAAAGCCTATCGTGAGTCGGTGGTGGCGCCGTACCGTGGCGTCTTACCAGCGGCAGCACTAGCAAATATGCAAGAACAATTATCAGGTTCTTGTACAACTGAAGTGGCCGCGTTCAATGAGTTTACGCATTTCCTGACTGATGAGACGGTGGACCAAAGCTTTGATTATATTATTTTTGATACGGCTCCCACTGGGCATACGTTAAGAATGTTGCAGCTGCCAGCGGCCTGGACCAGTTACTTGGATACGAACGTCACGGGGACTTCTTGCTTGGGACAACTGGCGGGATTAGCGGATAACCGGCAAATTTATCGGCAGGCGGTGGCAACGTTGGCGGACGGGCAAAAGACGACGATGCTGTTAGTGACCCGGCCCCAGCGGACCTCGTTATTAGAGACTGTGCGCACAGCGTCAGAACTAAACCGCTTAGGCATGACGCAGCAGAAAGTCATTGTTAATGGGGTTATCCCAGTAGCCGATGACGAGGTGACGGCGCAAATCCGGCGCCAGCAACAACAAGATCTGGCCGAGTTATTACCACGGTTGGCGGCATCCCCGCAAAGCGAAGTTTATTTACGGGCGGGGAGTACGGTCGGTATCGCCAATGTGCGACAGATTTTAGAGCCAGAAACGGTTGAACCGCACCAACAATTGCGGCAGCCAACTCCCCAATTACCAACGTTAGCGACGATTATTGCTGATTTGGACCGGCAGGACAAGCGACTGATCTTTACGATGGGGAAGGGCGGCGTGGGTAAAACCGCCACGGCAGTGCAGATTGCGCAAGGCTTAGTGGCTAGAGGAAAATCGGTGCAATTGATTACGACTGATCCGGCAGATCATTTGGGGTTATTTAAAGTGGACGCCCGGGTCCAGGTGACTCACGTTGATCAGCAGCACGTTTTACAGGACTATCAAGATCAGGTGATCCAGCAGGCGGCGCAAACGATGAGTGCGGATGATTTAGACTACGTGAAGGAAGATTTACGGTCACCGTGTACCCAAGAAGTTGCTTTATTCAGGGTGTTCGCGGATGAAATTGCCCAGACCAAGTGCGAGGTGACGGTGGTAGATACGGCGCCAACGGGACACACTTTATTGTTGTTGAACACGACTCGAGAATATGAAGCAGAAGTTAGACGAACGGTGGGCACTGTTCCGGTAGCGGTCACCGACCTACTGGCGCGATTACGTCACGCCCAAGACGTTGAAGTGGTCATGGTCACGCTGCCCGAAGCGACACCGGTTTATGAAACCGAAAGATTAAGTGCGGACCTGAATCGCGCGCAAATGCCGCATAAATGGTGGTTAATCAATGAGAGTTTGCTAGCAACAACTACGACTAGTCCGCTATTACAGGCCAAGGCGACAGCCGAGAAAAAGTGGGTAGCCAAGGTTGAGGCTGTATCGGGCGGGCACTTTGCGGTTGAAGGCTGGCAGCCGGACTTTGAAGCACAACGCTTGCGGGTTTGACAAAATTGACAACGAATTGTTTAAAGTGACTAAGATTCTTTACTTGGGAGGCGAGATGGCTTATGCGAAAGATTCAAGTTTATGAGGAAGCACTGTGTTGTCCGACTGGGGTTTGTGGTCCGGTCGTTCGTCAAGACTTATTGCGCATGACGGCGGTCCAAAAGGAAGTGAACGCGTCCAAAGACGTGCGGGTGATTCGCTATAATTTGGCACAAAATCCCGGGGCCTTTGCCCATCAAGCGGTGGTCCAAGAACTATTGGCTACCCGGGGGATGGCTTGTTTACCAATAACGATGGTGGGAGATGAAGTGGTCAAGTCAGGTGAATACCCAAGCGTGGCCGAATTTTCAGATTACGCGCGACTTCAGTTAAAGCAGTCATGAGTGAGGCCGGTTAAGGCTTGAAATGTAATCGCTAACAAAAAGAGGAATGGACCAAAAGGCGATTAGCCAGCGAGCACTAAGGCTGCTAACCGAATAATCTCGGGTTGGGACTGGTTGGTTGTTTTAAGCGGAACCGGGCTGCCTTTTGGCGCACGTTTCAGCTAGGTAAAGGTGATGCGAAGCGTCTGGGAAGTTTTGTCCCAGACCTTTTTTTCGCGTGGCAAAATCATTAAACGGGTAATCATGTTATCGGGTGCTGTCGCCAAAAAAAGGTTGACGCCGGAACACCTGTTCTGTATAGTAAACACTACGCATAATTAATCAGATGCGTTAAATTAAAATTCTTATATTTAGATTGGTAAGCTGATTAAGCTGCCGGAACAATTTCACCGGTAAACTAGACGCTAATCGGGCGTTGTCGGTATACTGGAGAGATGAAAGTCTCGCAGAAAACCTGCGACATAGAGGAGGGGAGCATCATCGCAGTTGCACTTGATCCAAAATTAAGAGAGTTATTGCTGGCCAACAATCTCGGGTTGAGCAGAGATCACCGGTTGGCCGGTTGGAATGTGTTGACGATTCTCTACCACGACGGCGCTGCCAGTGGCGAGGTCACGGATTTAAACTACCTCTCTCAGAAATATAACAACGAGTACCTGGATGAGGAAGAAAAGCCCATCACCGATGAGGTTCTGAAACGCATCTTGGACGTGTTGAGCACTCAGGCGGGCTTGATTGAAGTGTCTCCCCAAAAGGTCCGCAAACGCATGATGAATGGGGGATACCACATTCACCAATCCTACGTTTACAAGATTACGAGTAGTGGTATTGAGTATTTAACCCTGATGGTCAAGGTCATCGATGCCGATAACACGGTGACGGCCAACATCACGCGGATTCAGGAGTACTGTGTGTTGGTGGCGAAATTGGCCGATCCGGAACTGTCGGCGGAAGATACGCAGCTGTTCAACGATTTTCAAAATATGCTGGCGGCTTACGCGGACGTGATGAAGGGAATGCACAAGCTCGACGAAGACCTCAGTGAGTTGGCTAACGACCTGGCCTTCAATCATGGCGGGGCCGCGGCCGAGCAGTTACAACAGATGCTGCAAGACAAGGCCATCCCAGCCTTTAAGCAGCTGTTGAGTCAGGGCCCGCGCATTCAAGCCCTGGCGGATTCCACTAGCTTTAGCAAACGCGTCGCCCGCAGCCAACAGGGGAGCGACGACCTTGACGCGGCTCACGCGACGGGCGACCAGGCGAAGATGCTCTTGCGTTTTCAAAATGTGCAGGCGTACACCCAGCGCCAACTGGAACGACTCGCGGGGAGTTTTGACCCCAGTGCAACGGCCATTGACAACAGTCTGGATACGGTCTATCTCTTGTTTCAAACGATTCTGGGCGCGATTCGCTTGCTCAGTCAGGAGTACGACCACATTCAAAGCCAGACCGTTGACGTCAAGGCCTTGACGGGACAAATCGACCACCTATTGACGCACTATCAATCGTTGATCGTGCGTCAGCCGATTCCCCGCCACCTGCCCAATGATCGCGAGGACTTAGACGATAGTGCGGATCTTTTGAACGCCACGACGATGGGACCCGTGGTCTATGCGGCCCAAACGCGCACGACCAAGGTCGCGACCGAAGCGGATAACCCGCCCCTGGCAACGGATGACCCTGAAGTGCCGGATGCTCAAGCAGGCCTGGTGGAATTTCAGCAACTCGTGATGCAAGACGCGGATTATGGCGTCGTGGATCATGACCTGACCTTTCATTCGCGCCACGCCCGCGATGAAGTTATCCGCCTTTACAGTGCCACCGGGTACAGTCACTACGATAGCTTTGCGCCGTTTGGTCGGCCGGTCGTCAAGGTGGCGCTACTCAAGGCCGAACCGGTGCGGATCCACTGTGTCGATGAGCAGTATACGGTGACCTTGCCGGGGTCGTTTGCCGTCTGGTTTGCCAAGGGAGATGAAGACCATGAGTAATTTACGCGCGACGGATCGCTTAATTATCAATCAACTTTTTAATAATGGTGTCTTCACCCGGACGATTACGCCCAAGACCACGGGGCCGATGGTGGATGCCATCAATGCTTTAAAGAAACCAGCTAACCAACAGCGGCTGAACAGCTATTTTAAGAATTTACTCGGGGTGGTCCCGGACAACTATCAGGAAAACCTCCTGTTCTTGTTTGGCACGCAACGCTTAGAGCCAGAGGCGGTGCACGTATTACTGGCGACCATCAAAGCAGTCATTAACCTTCCGGAATTGCAAAATACCCAAAGCGACCGGGTGGTGGCGACCCAGACGATCATTCGGCAAGTCCACAGTGAGGTCGTCACGCTCAACGAAAAGGAGATTCGCCGGCAGATCACGGCCTTGTTCGTGGACCGCTTCGCGTTGTTTGTGCCCGACCTGCCCGATCTGGGGCCCAGCGAGCAGACCCAAACGGTGGAAGATTACTGGGATGTCAGTCCGGATTTCAACTACTTTGCCCAATGCCTGGTCAACCATCTTCAGGCGCAAACGGATACGCAGCCGTTGACGGCGGTCCAACGGGTCAACCGGGCGCTGTTGACGCAACGCTACTTGAGTCGATCCTCTAAATTGTGGCCGGATCTGCTGGTACACAAGGCAGAAATCGCGGAGCAGTGGGCGCAATTGGGGCGATTTGATTTGGAGTGCGGGGATGACTACGCGTTGCTATTGGATAATACCCGTCAGCCCAGCAAGGCCAAGCCGTTTGTGGTGGCGATTGCCGTGGCCAATTCCTTGGGGGTCGGCATCCCCAGCGATATGTTAACGACGCGGATTCATTTGTTAACCCGCCAAATTTTTCCAGAAACCGATGTGTCAGTAAGCCTGGTCAAGCAAGCACTGACGGATAACGGTTTGGTCAAGGAAGAAAACCAGTACGTCAGTCCCACGCCCATCGTCAGTCGCTTTGTCATGCGGACGATGGTAGAACAGGACGCCAAGACGCCAGATGAGGGGGAAGCATAACATGATGGAACTAAAGGAACATTTGACGCCGGTCAGTTTTCACCTGCGTAGCTTCAACAAGTACAGGTCCCTGGATCTACCAGCGGCCGAAAACGGAAATTTAACGCTGATTGGGGAAAATGCCGCCGGGAAAACGACACTGGCCAACTGCTTCTTCCCGATGTTGATCGATGGGTCGATTGCGACGCCGTCCTTCAACTCCGCTAAGGGTACCGACAAATTGACGCAGACGGGGAATCCGCGCAACAGTGCCCGCGAATCGCGGAACTTTGAAAGCATGTTACTGGGCTGGGGCAGCGGTGCCATGAAGGTGCGGACGGGCTACAGTTACATGCGGTTGCGGTCGCAAAAACGCCAGGTCATTTTAGGCCTGGGGGCGCACCGGGCTGTCGGCGAGATCCGTAAGCCCACCTGGTGGTTCGTCGTCATCAGCAATCGGCCCGACGCCGAGTTGCCGTTGATCACGACGCGCACTGATGGCACCGGGCTAAACGAGGCCGAATTTCGTGAAGCCAATGCCGGTTTGGGCAACCAATTACGGCTTTTCAACCAAGCCATCAATTATCGGGAATACGCAGCCACGCAGGTCTACGGCTTTACCAGTGGCGAATCACTGGGTAAATTAGCCGCGGTGTATCGCCTGTTGGCTTCACCGATTTTAACAGCCGGCAATGCCCGCTTTACGCCGATTCGCGAGGCCCTAAAGCATGCACAAGAGGGCATCGATCCCCAAATCATTCAACAGGTCGCCGACAGCCAGCGCGAGGTGAACCGCACCAAGGGCGTCTTGGAACGACTGAAACAGGCCCAAACACGCCTCCAGAGAATGAAAAAAGAAATTTTCTGGCGCAACCTGAATCACATTCGCGAAACCACGCTGATCCCGTATAGTCGGGTGCGCCAGGACCATGAAAAGAAACAAGAAGTCATTGACCAGGCGCGGCAGATGATTGCCACGGTGCAGGAACAGTTGCAGTTGGTGACGACGAGTCTGACCCAGGTGACCGAACAGTTACGGCAATTACGCCAAGCCAAGGCGGATCAGCAAAGTATCGTGGTCTTACGCGACCAATACCAAGCCCAAATTCAAAGTCTCACTAAGCAGTTGGCGATCTACCAGGCCCAACAGAAGCAGTTAAAAAAGGTCCGAGCGCAATTAGCCGAGGTGGTCCAGCAACAAGCGGCCCTCACCACGCAACAACAAGCCGTCCAAGAACAACAATTGCGGCCGCTATTGACGCAGTTGGCCACGCGGGCCACGGACTTGCCCGAGCTGATGGACGTGGTGACCGAAGTTGAGCCGACCGACGTTAACGTGGGCCTGGCCGACTACATTCGACAAATGAAGAAAGTCTTGACGCAATATCAGGCCGATGAACGCGCCAAGGAACGGGTCAGCCGTGACGTTCAAATCGTGAGTGAGATGCGGGAGACTTTAGGCCAACGCATTGATCAACGACTCCAAGGGCCGCTCCAGGGACGGGTGCGCAAGGATCTGCAACAAGATAACGTTGACGTCCACGAAGCCGGTGCAGCCAAGATGAATGACCAGTTTCAAGAAATCTTGGCGAAACAACAGGCGGCGTTGCGTGCGCATCCTGATTTGAAGGTCATCTTAGACCAGGCTGATTTCTTATCAGAATTGGGGCAACAGCAGCGGTCATTAGCTCAGCTGGTTCAGCACTTGGCGGATCTGAGTCGGCAGTTAGAGAGCTTGGCTAATACGCAAGCTCTCTATGAACAACAGGTCGATGACGTGCAGGCCCAAATGGACCCTGATTTTGACGCGCAACAGGCGCAAGACACAATTGTCGACACGCAACAACGCCGGGATGCCCTGGTCATCGATACGCAAATCGACCAAAAGATTGCCCAGGCCGAACAGGCGCAACATCAATTCGAACGGGAACAAGCGAAACTGAGTAATCAGCAAGCCCAAGCAGAAGGCCGCATCAGCTCCGCCAAGGAAGATATGGTGGGTCTCAGGGACCAACTGGACCAGCTGGAAACGGATGGGCAGGCGATCCTGCAGACTTTAGCACCGTACGTTCCCGCCGAGACGCCGCTGACCACGATTCTGGAAGCCCTGGCGTTTGTCCAACAGCATCGTAGCGAGGTCCGTAACAGTGACTATGCTGATATCAGTGATTGAATCGGCCGCTTGATTCATAAGAACAATAGCGATGGTATCGACCGTAACGCCTTGGATACGCTGTTTGAGGAGCGGGGGTATAACGACTTTGCCAGTGCCATGCGCCAACAACGTTCCGTTAACCGCAACGGCTTGACGGTCGTGGCCTTTGACATCAACAAGGCGCTGCTCTTGATGTCGACCGATGAAAGTCACGTCAAACGGGCATTGCAGGAACTCACGACTGGCAACAACGTCGCCCAGGACACCTATATGGCTGCGGCCGTACAGCGAATCACCTCGCAATACCGGTTGATTGGCGATTACAACCAGATGTTAATGGAGGGTGTCAGCCGCGAGCAGAGTATCAAATTGAAGATCACCCTGACGCCGGTGGACGTTGATGCCCAGGTCATCACGGAAGCCTGTGATCCCCAGCGCCAAGAGCGGCCGACGTTATTGGCGGAGGTTCAAAATCGCTTGGAGAAATTGGCCAATGACCTGACCGTGGCCGACGATGACGAACTGTTCATGGCGGCCGCCCAACGATTGTTGGATACGCGCCAGTGGTCGGCCTTTAAGGTCATGATCAAACGGCGGCAAAGCGATGAGGACCACTACGAAGAAGTCGACGACAAGTTCGTTCAGTCCGGAGGCTCCGGGGCGGAAAAGGCCCAGGCCATGGTGTTACCACTGTTGCTGGTGCCTAAGATGGTCCTGCAACGCGCTAAGCTGCCGGATGCGCCTTATCTGGTCATGTTCGATGAGTTTGCCGACAAACTGGACCCGGAAACCGCCAAGTCGTTTGCCAAGACGATTGCCCGGTTTGGCTTCAACTTTATTGCAACCATGCCGAGTGGGGCGCAAAATAAGATCTTGGCCGATGGCGTCGACAACATTGCCTATGACGTAATTGCGCCCGCCAAGCAAGATGACGGTCGCTTTCATGAAAACGTCGTGCGGCCGGCCTTGAGTTGGGGGGATGTCCAGTGATGACTTATCAACAGGCCTACGAAACGGCTACGGGCAAACGTGCCCCGCAAGAAGCTGCTCAGTTGGCCAAGTTGTTTGACCGCATTGCGGCCGGTGAGGTCTTGCCGCCGCGGGGCCAACAGGCCGTGGATCTAGGCTTGACGGCCCATAGCCTCAACGACCCGCAGGAAAATCCCGCCGTCTACGACTACTACCGGTGGGTGTTGACCAACTGCTTTCAGCCGGAACAGATCACGGAATTGACCGCCAAATTGATTGGCCGCGTATTCACGTGTGCCAATGTCTTTCAAACCGACCTGCCCCAACCCCTGACGATCAATCCGTGGCAGGTCACCGCGATGCGAGATTTTCCATTGCGGACCGACCGAGCCATCATTGTCGAAAACAACGGGGTCTTCGCGTGGTTGCTACAGTTGCATCCCAATTGGCCGCTCATCAACCAGTCGGGCAACGACTTTAACACCACGTACCTAGCGTTGATTCGGTCCCTGGAACAGCGCCACGTGGCCCTCACGTATTTGGGCGACTTGGACAGTCGGGGGATTCAGATGGCCGACCACCTGTTTAGCGTCTTGCGACAAACGCCAATTGCCACGTTCACCGCGATCCAGTCGCCGGTCAACGTGGTGCAATGGCTAACGCTAAAGGGAAAAGCCAATCGCCAGCGAACCCGGTCGCTGGCGATTCAAAACCCAGTCTTTCAAAAAGAACTCAACTCGCTCAACCTCTTGGGCAAGTTCGTCGAACAAGAACAGCTGATTGCCACGTATGAGCCCCTGATAACGCAGTGGTTAGCCAAATCGGAGAGTGGGCCAAAAGGCGATTAGCTGGCGAGCATTAAGGCTGCTAACCGAATAATCCCGGTTTTGGATTGTTTGGTTAGCAGTTTTAAGCGGAACCAGCTGCCTTTTGGCGCACGTTTCAGCTATATAAAGGTCATGCCAACGAGCCTGGGAGGTTTTATCCCAGGCTCTTATTTGGTGCGGTGACGAGGCAGTGGCTGACAACTGCCGAACGTCAAGAGGCTGACCGTAATAAACAAAGCGGCAAAAGATGAGACAATTTTAATGAGCATCCCTGATTCCTCCCCAGGTAAGATTACTGTCATTGTAGCATGGATTCAGGTGGGATGGGAAAGAGTCGTTTTACCCCATAAGTCACTTAATGGCAAATTAGTTATCGCTAAGTCCGGATGAATTCGTTAAAATGAAGGCAACTTGGTCTAAGGAGGACGCAGCGATGGCAACTTTAAAACGCACAGACTCGACGACACTGGAACTGTATTTAAACACGATTTTTACGCAACAATTTACTGAAAACCACTTGGCCTATGACGGTAAGGTGGGCGAGTTACTGGCAATGGGGGCCTATGATGGTGACCGGCTGATTGGCGGCATCATCATGCGGCGGCGCTACGACCATCTGGCCATCACGCAACTGGCGATCGACCGGGCCTATCGTGGCCAAAAGATCGGCACCCAACTGATACGTGCGGCGGAACGACTCGCCCGCGACCGCCACGTCATCAATATCACCCTGTCGACGCGGAGCTATCAGGCGGTGGGGTTCTACGAAAAATGTGGCTATCAAATTTACGGTACCCTGCCAGATCTCCCGTTTGCCGGGGTCACGACCACGTATTTTTGCAAACGCCTGACACACTGAAATCAAAAAAACAGGGCAAACATGGGACCGCTGAAAAACTAAATTGTTATTTGAAGAATCACCATTTAAACCTAAAAATAGCCAGCAAAGTGGATGGTTTCCCCCACTTTGCTGGCTATTTGATTATATTTTGGGGAGTTCGATTTTGCAAATGCCGGATTTCTGACTTTTTCGGCAGCTCCACAAACATCCCAAGCTTGTTCGTTTCATCTTTATATAGCGGAACCGGCTAATCGCCTTTTAGCCAACTCGATACGAATCGCTTAACTTAATCACTGACACCATCATAGCCAATGAACGTGTAGTAAAGCTGGCCACCGATGCGGTACAGACTGTCGAACGTGCCCGCGGTCCCCGTTTCCGGATTGCCCGCAATGTGTTGGGGTTGATGGAGGTTCTTTAAGGTCAGACGGTAAAGTGTTTGGCCGTCACGCGTCACGCGTTGGGTCTTAACGCCGGCAATGTCGTGGCTGAAATACAGCGTGCGGTTGGGATCCTTGAAGTCGGTCTTCACGATCTTGCCCATGCCAACGGGTTTTTGGTAAAAGCCCAAGCCTGTGTTCGCTCGGCGGTCATACTTGAGGACCTCCAGGTAGCCGTCCGGCGTTACCCGAATGCTTTTGGTCTGCGGCTCCACCGGACTCAAGGCCGCCTTGGCCCCGCCGATGTAGAGGTCGCCGTGACTGTAGCCCGGCATGTAGTCGGGGGCGGGCACCCGTTTGAAGGCGCTCAGCCTGGTCGTGTCGGTGATGGTTGCTTGCGGATCATACGCGCTAGCGCCGGGGTCAATCGTGTAGCCGGGTTTGGCGCTGCCAGCCAAGGCCGTGTAGCTCAGCCGTGCCAAAAATAGCTGCAGGCTGGGCACTAAATAGCTGCCGGATTTGGTGGACGTCAGGTTCCCCGCGACCGTGATACCCGTAGGCAGGGTCAGTTTTTGGCGAATGGCGTGGCCGGATTTGTAAGTTGGAAAATAGGCCACCTTGACCGTCACGGGTCGGGTCGTTTGGTAGTAGGCACTCAAATTGAGAAAGTCAGTACTGGCGGCGTAATCGCCGACCTTAACGATGGCGCTGGGCTTCTCCGTTTGGGCCTGTGCGGCGAGATAACCGCCACCCACAATAAGCCCAACGACGAGGGCACCCAAGCTGCCTTTGACAAGCTGTTTGAAAATGGGAACCGACTCCTTTCAAGAAATTTCATCAACTTCAGTATACCTGAAATGTCGTGGAAATGCACCGGGTGAAAGCGGGCATGCGGGTTAAATTGGGAAATATAACCCGGGTTAACCGGGGCAAGGAGACCGAGGGAAATGCTGCTTAACCCGGGTGATAACCCCTTCATTGCGGCAGTGCCCATCAGGCTGCGTCGTTTCGCCGCTGACCTTACAATCGCCACCGGTCAAACCAATTGTGCTGGCATCAGTTGCTGGAAGAGGCGATTAAACGGCCAATCGATTTTTGACACCAAATATTCCGATAGTTAATGGCGGTAATTTTCAAGCCCGGCGTGTATAATTTGGGTAGTGACCAGTCAACGGAAGTCGTTAAAAGCTGAATCGATTTTCCTGGAGGATGGAAAACATGAAAAAGTTGGGACAAGTCATGGTCATTGCCTTAACGACCATCATGGTAGGGGGCGTTGCCGCCACGACCGCTGATGCGGCGACGTGGCACAATGGTACGCCCAAAGCCCTGCGTGGCAATTGGCAACGGGCCTACAAGGATCAAGGGACCAAGATTGTGATGCATTTTCAGGTAAAAGCTAAGACGATTCATCTGACGCGCAAGCACGCGACCACGAGTACCTGGTCGCAGTTGAAATACCAAAAGGTGGGCAAGCAGACCTACAAGTTAAAGGGGACGTTCAAGAGCAAGGATCTGACCGATAAGGATGCCCGGCTCCAAATCGTCCTGAAGAATCACAAGCTCGAATTCAAGAATGCGTGGTCGAGTAAGTATGATTATTTGGGTTGGTATCATAAATAACTAATACACTTCATTTTAAGACCTGGGATGCGCTTCCTGGGTCTTTTTCAAAAAGGCACACAAACCTGTTGACTTTAAAAGCACAACCGATTATGCTGTAACCTGTGGTTTATAAAATAACAACCAGTATTTATCCTGTAGCTGTTGTGTTCAGGATAACAGATGTTAAAATAAGGAGACGTTAATTTTGAAATATGCCATTTCTGCCGCGACCGGGCGCTTCGGTCAACTTGCCATCTCATATCTACTTAAGGTCGTCGATGCCGGTGACATCGTGGCCATTGTCCGCAATGCCGCTAAGGGTCGCAGCGTTTTGCCGGCTGGTGTGACGGTTCGCCAAGCCGATTACGGCGACGAAGCTGCCTTGACCCAGGCCCTGACCGGTGTTGACCGGCTGCTGTTCATCTCATCCGTGCCGGGTGGGGAGCCTTCACGCCAGCAACAACACGCCAACGTGATCCAAGCGGCGCAAACGGCCGGTGTTGCTTTCGTGGCCTACACCAGCTTTGCCCACGCCGATACGGCGCAGTCGCCGTTGTCCACGGATCACGTGGCCACGGAAAAAGCCTTACGGGCTAGCGGACTGCGGCACAGCTTCCTGCGCAACGCTTGGTATTTGGAAAACGAATCCAGCTACCTGCAAGCCGGCGCCAACGGCCAAAATGCCGTCTACGCCGCCGGTCAGGGTCGCATCAGCTTTGCTTTGGAACGCGAGTATGCGGAGGCGGCCGCTCAGGTCTTGATGACCCCGGCGCCGAAGGAAGTCTACGAATTCGGGGGCGAACCACGGACCTATGCCGACTTGGCCGCAGCACTCAGTCAGGTGACGGGCAAGTCGTTTACCTTTAAGTCCGTTGACGACGCGGCCTACCGGGAATCGCTGCAGGCTGCCGGTATGGACCAGGGGCTAGTGGCTGTATTGAGTAGCATGCAGGCGATGATGCGTGCTGGCGAATTAGACGTGACCAGTTCGGATTTGCCAGACGTGTTGGGGCGGCCGTTGACTAGCCTACCGGACGCCATCCACGAGATCTTACAGCGCTAGAGCGTTGCGGCGAAATGGTGCCCAAATTTTGGAGGAAAACCCATGAAATATTCGTATAAATTGAGTGATGCCATTCACATTTTGGTCTACATCTATATCGCCCCGCAAGGCCTCTTGGACAGTCAAACGATTGCGGCCAGCATTGGCGCTAATCCCAGCGTGGTGCGGCGGTTGATGGCCACGTTGAAGCACACGGGGCTGATCATCAGTCATGCCGGGGCCGCCGAACCGCGCCTGGCGTGTGACCCCCACGACATCACGTTGCTTGAGGTCGCCCGCGCCGTGGAACCCGGGCAGATGTTGTATCACGTGGATCCGCGGACTAATGCGGATTGTCCGGTCGGCGCGCACATCCAGCAAACCCTGGATGCGGCGTACACCCGTATTCAGCGCGCGGCCGAGGCCGAAATGCGCCAGTTGACCGTCGCCGATATGATCCAAGATGTTCAGGACCGCCACCAGCAGGTGAGCTAGGTCACCAAATAAAGGCAACAATTCCAGCAGTTTTTCCGGTCCAGTAGCCGGAGAGACTGCTTTTTAATTTGTCACTCAACAACTGACAATTACCGACGACTTCGCTGGCATCTCATCAATTCTGTTGTATAATAACCAATGTAAGCGTTTTAAAAAGGAGGAAGACTTTTGAAAGCAGAAATTTCATGGCTGGATGACCCCCAGACTTTTCGGGTCAACCAGTTACCCGCACATAGTGATCACCGCGGCTACGCGACGGTTGCGGAGGCGCAAAACCAGCAGAGCAGTCTGGTCCAAAGTCTTGACGGTGCTTGGGAATTTGCCTTTGCGCAAGACCCGCAACATCGGCCAGTCGGCTTTTATCAGCCAGACTTTGACCGGGCGGACTTCGATCGGTTGACCGTTCCTGGCCACATCGAGCTAGCGGGTTACGGCCAGATTCAATACATCAACACGGCCTATCCGTGGGAGGGTAAGCATTATCGGCGGCCGGCCTACAGCATGGGCGCCGATTACCCCGAAAAAGGGATGTTCAGTACCGACCCGCAAAATACGGTCGGCGCGTACGTGAAGCATTTCACCCTGAACTCCGAATTGCAGGGGCAACGGGTCAGCGTCGAATTTGATGGTGTCGAACAGGCCATGTACCTGTGGTTGAACGGCCATTTCGTGGGCTATGCCGAAGATAGTTTCAGCCGCTCCGAATTTGACCTGACGCCTTACCTGCAAGACGGCGACAATCTGTTGGCCGTCGAAGTCTTCAAACACAGTACCGCGGCCTTTCTCGAGGACCAAGACATGTTCCGCTTCTCCGGGATCTTCCGTAGCGTGCGGTTGGTGGCCAAGCCTGCCTTGCACGTCGAGGATCTGACGATTCGCGCCGGGGTCGACGATGCCTTTAAGACCGGCGATTTAAAGGTTAAGCTGCAGTTGTCCGCGGCTGACCAATTGGCCGGCACCGTGACGGCGAGCCTCTTGACGGCCGACGGCACCACCGTGTGGACCACCGAGTCGCCCGTGGCCGCGAACCTAGACCTCGAGACGACCGTTGACGCGGTCCACCTGTGGCAACACCACGACCCGTATTTGTACCAGCTGCAGATCGAATTGCGCGATACCCTCGGCCAACTGGTCGAAGTCGTGCCTTATCAGGTCGGGTTCCGTCGCATTGAACTGAAAAATAAGATCATGCAATTGAACGGTCACCGTTTGATCATCAACGGCGTCAACCGCCACGAATGGGACGCCCACCGCGGCCGCGCCGTGACCGCCGCGGACATGGCCCACGACATGCAGGTCTTTCACGACAACCACATCAACGCCGTGCGGACCTGTCACTACCCGGACCAGGATGCCTGGTACCACCTGTGTGACCAAAATGGTATCTACATGATGGCCGAAAATAACCTGGAAACCCACGGGACCTGGCAAAAGATGGGCGCCGTGGAACCGTCTTACAACGTGCCTGGCAGCCTGCCGCAATGGCAATTGGCCGTCTTGGATCGCGCCAAGAGCAACTACGAAATGTTCAAGAACCACCCGGCCGTTTTGTTCTGGTCACTGGGGAACGAATCCTACGCTGGCGATGACATCGCGGCCATGGACAAGTTCTACCACGACGCCGACCCGACACGCTTGACCCATTACGAGGGCGTTTGCCGCAACCGGGTCTACGCGGACCGCATTTCCGACATGGAAAGTATGATGTATGATCCGCCGCGCGCCATCGAAGAATACCTGAAAAATGATCCGGACAAGCCGTTTGTCAACTGTGAATACATGCACGACATGGGCAATTCCATTGGCGGCATGAACAGTTACATCGACTTGATCGATAAGTACCCCATGTATCAGGGCGGCTTCATTTGGGATTACATCGACCAGGCGCTTTGGACCAAAGATGAGGTGACCGGCCAGCCGGTTCTGCGCTACGGTGGGGACTTCGACGACCGGCACTCGGATTACGAATTCTCGGGCGACGGCCTGCTCTTTGCCGACCGGACGCCTAAGCCAGCACTACAGGAGGTGGACTACTACTATGGCCAACACGACTAAATTAAACGTGATTTACGGCGACGTGACGCTAGGACTCAGCGGTCCGGGATTCCACTACATTTTTGCCTATGACCGCGGCGGCTTGGAGTCGCTGGTGCGTTACGGCAAGGAGTGGCTGTACCGGACGCCGATGCCCGCTTTCTGGCGCGCGACGACCGATAACGACCGGGGTAACGGCTTTTCCACGAAGTCGGCTGCCTGGTTGGGGGCCGACATGTTCAGCACCTGTACCAGTGTAGACGTGGCGGTGGATGGTCAGGCCATTCCGCTGCCCATCGCGCCGGAAAACAACAAGTATTCCGACCACGAAACGGCGGATTCAGTGACGATCACCTTCACCTACACCACGCCGACGGTTCCCGCTACCACGGTGACCGTGGCCTACACGGTTGATGGCAGTGGCCAAATGACCGTGACCGCCCACTACCACGGGGCCGCGGGCTTACCAGAGCTGCCAGTCTTCGGGTTACGTTTCGTGATGCCAACGCGCGCCACGGGCTTTGATTACCAAGGCCTGTCGGGCGAAACGTATCCGGACCGCCAAGCTGGCGGCAAACCGGGCACCTACCACGTCGCTGGTCTTCCGGTGACGCCGTACATGGTGCCGCAGGAATGCGGGATGCACATGCAAAATGACTGGGTCAAGGTCACGCGGGCCACGACGCAAAATAACGCCGACCCCGATCACCAGCCATTTAGCCTGACGTTTGCCCAAGCCGACCAACCGTTTGCCTTCAGCTGCCTGCCGTACACGCCGGAGGAACTGGAAAATGCGACGCACATGGAAGAGTTGCCGCTCGCTCGGCGGACGGTCCTGACCATCTACGGGGCTACCCGCGGTGTCGGTGGCATCGACAGTTGGGGCGCTGACGTTGAACCGCAATACCACGTGGCCGGGGATACCGACCATGAGGTGAAGTTTGTGATTGCGGGCGTTGAATAGCGCATCGTCAAAGAGAGTGAGCCAAAAGGTGATTAGTAGGCGAGTATTAAGGCTGCTGACCGAATAAGCCTTAGCAGTTTTAAGCGGAACCGGGCTGCCTTTGGGCGTACGTTTCAGCTAGGTAAAAATAACGCGAAAGAACCTGGGCAAGTTTTTGTCTCAGGTTCTTTTTAGTTGCAATCGACTATCTAGATGATATGATTTAGCTACCAATTAGCTGAGAAGTGAGTCAGATGGAAAATACTGAAAAGCAGCCCGATTTAACAGAAACACAGTTGGCGCAACTGCTGGATCAACAATTTGAGAAAGAGGTGAACCCAAATCGATAACCACTATGTAACGCGTAATAACTGGGCAATTGAATTAGATCAAGCGTTAGCAGAAGTTAAAAATGGCGATACTAAAACCGTCTCCGTTGATGACTTCATGAAGCTCCTTGACAATCCTGATGATTAAAAAGGTCAGATATCCCAAGCTGTTTTTAAGAACCTGGAAAAAGCTGCGAAAAAACTATGATACCGCGAAAATGACCTAAGCGATTGCTTTAATCGTTGCTGAAGACCATGAAACGTTGACTCGACAGTTTAAGTGGCACACGCTCAAAGGCAACCATGCCGGTGTCAACGAAATTCACTTAGATGCCAACTGGCTTTTGCTATACGAGATCGTCAATGAAGACGAGATTACATTGTTAGTGCTAAACACGGGTTCACACGACATGCTCTAACTAAAATCAACAGAATGGGAATAAATCGAATTAGAGATGACCGGGGAAAACTAGACACTTACTCCAGGTCAGGCTGATTTTTAAAATGGTGCGATTACTGGTATAATTCAGTTGCATGGGGTTGGTTATCTCTTTTCTTTTTTGGTTCAGCACCTAAAGACTAGCAGGGATTGCCATCTCTGTGTATACATAAGCACAAACAGGGGACCACCCAAGAAGTTACACAATTTCTTGGGTGGTCCCTTTTTATGCGAGTGGGGAGTTTGTCCCAAACTTTTTTAAACCCAACTAGTCCAGTGATTCATCCAATTGCACGAACGCCGTATGACCCAAGCCGCCACCGACCTGCATGACGCTGCCACCGTGACGGAGCTTGCCTAGGTTGACCGGGTGGAAATTCAGTGGCTTGACCAGCTCGGCGAACTGCTTTTTGGCGGGGCGATCGTCGCCGGCGTAGAACAGGACCCGTTGGCCGGGACCGTCGACGTGCCCGGTCATCAGCTCATGGGGCAAGGTGTTAAAGGCCTTGATGACCCGGGCGTTGTGCGCGGCCTGCGCAATGACTTCGCTACTGGTCAATGGGCGCGTGTCGATCTTCTTAAAGTCCGCGGTAAATTGATTGGTCACATCGACCACGATACGTTGTTGGTAATCGGCGACTTGGCTTAAAACAGTCGGTGCCACCGTAAACGGTACGGCAATGATGACTAAGGGCTGTTGGAGGGCCACGGCGACCTCACCAAAGGTCACGTTGGCCGCAAATTCTGCGCGACGGGGTGTCAGACTGGCCGCTCCACCCTGATGACTCAAGACGATGGTGTTTTCGCCACGACTGAAGGTCTGCGTCAAAATCGTACCGACCGTTCCGGAACCCACAACACCAATATTCATAATGCTTCATCCTTTCGGTAAATTGTCTTAGGTCTAGTCTACGGGACTGGCGGGAAAAAGCGAAGTTATTTGTTTGTGAGAATCTCGTGGTTACGTTTATGATTAGACAGATAAGATTTTAAGTAGTCTAAAACGCCAAGAAATGCTATGCTGGTTACATAAGGAGTGACTAGACGTGATCAATCAAAAAGACTTAATGCGCAAGCTGAACCAAGTCGTCTTAATTGAAGGCTTTCAAAAATTATCCATGGGGAAACTGGCCGCCGCGGTAGGCATTAGCCGGGCCAGTCTGTATCTGTATTTCAAGAACAAAGATGAGGTCGTTCAGGCCGTGGTCGAACGCCATTTGGGCTTCATCGCGGAACATCCCGTGCCGCAGCAATTTTCCCCGGCGACCTTCCTACCGATTTGGTTGGCGTCGCTCCAGCTGATGGGAATGACCACCGAACGGTTTATGGCCGACCTGCGGACCCACTACCCAGAACACTTTCAGGCGGTCAGCGAAGCCCAGCAGGATTACTTCGCCCAACTAGAGACTTACATCACTCAGGGTCAGGCGCAAAAAGTGTTGATGGACGTCTACCCCGCCGACTTTGTGATTTTTCAGGCCCAAACGCTGATTCAAGGCATCTTGACTCGGGTGCAGCATCGCCAGCTGGCAGTTGACCAGGCGGGACGGTATGTGGAAGCGACCTTGCACCTGCAACTAGTCAGTCTGTTGGCAGCCAACAGCCAGGCACGCCTGGACGTCAAGCAGGTGGCCGGCCTGGAAGCGGCGGTTTTGCGGAAGTTCCGGGAGACCTATGCGCTGATTTTGTAGGGAAGAAAAATTTTTAAACTTTCCCCTTGCCTTGAAGTACACATCAAGGTCTATCCTAAGGTCATTCAAGTGACATGAAAGGAAATGACACGGATGACAAAACAGGTATTGATTCTCGCCGCTAACGGCCAAATTGCGCGACTCGTGGAACACCGGATCTTAACGGAGGCGGCCTTTCAAGACGTCGCCTTGACGCTGTTCTTGCGTCACGCCAGTCGGTTGAACGATCTGCAGGACAATCCCCGCGTCACGTTGATCGAGGGGGACATTACGGATGCTGACGCTGTGGCCAAGGCAATGGCCGGCCAAGATCTGGTCTTCGTGGCCGTGGTGGACCATGACCGACAAAACCGGTTAACGAAAAACGTGATTGCTGGGATGCAAGCCAACCACGTTGATCGGGTGCTGTTTACCAACGTCTTGGGGTTGTATAATGAAGTCGGCGGCGAATTTGGTCGCTGGAACTTGGAGATGATTGGCGCAGGGATGGCGCCAGCCCGGCGATCTGACCAATTATTGGCCGATTCGGGGCTGGACTACACGACGCTGCGGTTGCCGTGGTTGAATGATCGCGACGTCAATTACACGGTGACGGCCAAGGACCAGCTGTACGAGGGGGTCTCGGGATCCCGGGCGAGCGTCGCCGATGTGGTCTTGCAGATCATCGCGGACCCGACCCGTTACAGTCGCGATAGCATTGGCATGGCCGACCCCACTACGGCGGGCAACGACCGACCGGTTTACTAAAGGAGCGATGGGAAATGAACATTAAAGAAGCAAGCGAAAAGACGGGGGTCTCCGCCGCAGCCATTCGGTATTACGAAAAGGAATCCCTGATTCCCGCCATCGACCGGACCGAGGTGGGTAATCGTGATATCGACGACCGCATCATTCGGCGGATTCGCTTTGTCACGCAAATGCGCGCAGCAGGGATGAGTATCGAAAACCTGCGGCGCTACATTGAATTGTTTGACGCGCAAGAGGACAACACCAAGGAACAAAAGGCTCTGTTGAAAGAGCAGCTGGCCGTCATGGAAGAAAAGCGCGACGATCTGCAGGCGGCCATCGACCACTTGAACTACAAGCTCAACCACTTCTATGATCATATGGAAACCACAGAAGCCGAACTGCGGGAATTGGAAAAGCAACACGCGGAAAAGCTGGAGTCGACAGAGCAGGCCGACGATGAACTGAATTGATAACGAAGAGCGACTATTTGTGAATGGTCGCTCTTTTTGAGGTTGTGGGGTCAATATAATTAGGAGGTCGGTCGAATGGCACTTTTCACTTCGACATTCGTTTTGTTAGTAACAGTCGCTTTAGCGAATCTGGTAGCGCAATGGTTACCGATTCCTAAGACGTATTTGGCATTACTGGCGGGAATTGTGGTCGCGCTGATTCCAGGGTTAAATCATTTGGTCTTGAATTTTGAAAATGAAATCTTTATGGTCTTGATTCTAGCACCGCTGCTATTTTTCGAAGGTCAAACGACGCCAATGGTTAAGGTGGGGAAAGGAATTCCCAGTATCTTGGGAACGGCTTTTGCCTTGGCCATCGGGTCAGCCGTGGTCGCAACTGTTGGGTTACATGGCATCTTCGCGGTCAGTTTGCCTTTAGCACTGGTGATGGTGGCGATTAGTACGCCAACGGATGCCACGGCATTTGAATCCGTCATTACCGGGAGAAAAATCAGTGATCGACTGAGTAACCAGTTAAAAATGGAGTCCTTATTTAATGATGCCACCGGGCTGATTCTGCTACAAGCTGGGTTGCTATGGCTGAAGACCAGCGAGTTTTCTTTTAGTCAAAACATCGGTAAACTCTTAATCTCCGCAGTTGGTGGTACCCTCGTGGGTGCTGTGCTAGCAGTGGCTATCATGTTATTTCGGCAGGCCTTGGTGCGAACCGAAGAAAACGTGATTTCTTCCCAGACCCTCATCTATCTGCTGACACCAATCGTGATTTATTTGATTGCGGAGCAACTGGGCGTGTCAGGGATCATCGCGGTTGTGGTCGCGGGCTTGATTCACAATGGGGAAGCTAACGGTAGTCGGTTTACGGCGCCGCGGCAGATGTATCTGGGGACGCAGCTGATGAATTTTATTTCAGAAATTCTAAATGGTGCGGTCTTTGTGATTCTCGGCATTAGTTTGGAACGCATTGTTCAGGAACAGTATCAGCAAATGTTTCAGTCGCTCCAGTGGCTGTGGTGGGGGGTAACGGTTTATTTAGCCTTGCTCCTCTGCCGGACCATTTACGCCTATTTCTTTATTGCTCAGCATCGGTGGCGAACCAGTTGGTTGTTTGCACTGGGTGGTGTTCACGGGACGGTGACGTTAGCCATGACCTTTTCCGTTCTGGGGATGCTGCCCACCAGTCAATTTCAGCAAGTAATCTTGATGGAAACGGTGGTCATTATTCTGAGTATGTTGGTACCGACCGTGTTGTTCAAACGGTTGTTGCCTCAAGACGGCGATGCACTCAGCAAAACTAAGATTCTGGCGCAGATTCGTCGCGAGATGACGGCCGTGGGAATTCAACGGGTTCAGGAGTTGGATTTACCAGAAAGTGTTAAGCACGTGGTCATCTATGATCTTCAGGACCAAAACAAACGCAATCCGTTGCAGGCCTATCTCCGACGTTGGCGCGGTATTATTAGTCATCATGAAGCCATCAGTTTTCTCCAAAGTCGTGATCAACGCTGGGCCATGATGCAAGCATTTGCTAGTGAACGGGCCTTCTTGGCCGACCAGGCACGCCGCCACGTCGTTGATGTGACGTTGTTACACGATATTTACACGGAAGTTTTGATGTCGGAAGCCTTGGTGGTGGACCCTTACAGCCGAATGGTTTAAAAGACTTGTCTTCGAGTCGACTCGAAGGTTTATCGTGAGCGTAATCAGTCAAAAGGAGTGTGTCATGATGAAAATTTTAATTCTAGGTGCGCATGGTCAAATTGCCCAATTGGTCCGGACGCGGTTGCTGGCCGAAACGAATGCGACGTTGACTTTGTACCTACGCCAAGCAACGCGACTAAACGCGGTTGACGCACAACGAGAAACGGTTGTCGAAGGTGATGTCAATGATTACGCCACCCTAAAGGCCGCCATGGCCGGTCAAGACCTGGTACTAGCTGATTTGGGTGGGACGTTTGAACCCATGGCCAAAAATATCGTGCAAGCCATGGAGGAAACTGGCGTGAAACGCTTACTGTATATTACGGGATTGGGCCTGTACCACGAATTGCCAGCAAAGTTTGATGCCTGGTTGGAACGGTCGATTGGGCACGCCGTCATGGAGGATACACGGCGAGCGGCCAAAATTATCGAAGATTCACCGCTCGATTACACCATCATCCGGGCTGGCTACATGACCAACAAGGACGAGATCGATTACGAGCTGACGGAAAAGGGCGAAACTTTCAAGGGAACGACCATCTCGCGGCAAAGTATTGCCGATTTGATCGTGAAGATTGCTAAGAATCCGGCCCTGCACAGCCGCAGTAGCCTTGGCATTGCGAAGGCGGGTACGGATGGCGATACGCCGGTGTATGCCTAGCTTAAGCGACAGGCTGGCTGGTGATAGGGGGGCATGCCGTGTAGCGCCGTGGTAATCAGAACGCGTCGACAAGTAATGAAGCCCAAGTCTGTTTTTTTGAAAAAACGCTTGCCTTAAAGTCTACTTCAAGGTCTAAACTGGAACCATTGAATAGATAAAGGAGATCTGCACATGGCAACGAAAACGTTAATTGTCGATTATTCATGGTCCGGGACTACCGCCAAGCTAGCGACTGCTCTGCAGCACGTGACTGGCGGTGATCGGGTGGACTTGACGGTCGCCGCAGAAACCTTTCCTAACGATATGTACGCTACCTCTGATGTGGCGAACCAGCAGCTGATAACGCAGCAGTTACCGGCCTTAACCAATGTGCTCCCCGATGTTAGCGCCTATGACGTGTTGCTCGTGGGCGGTCCCGTCTGGTCGGCGAAGGTGTCGACGCCGGTCCGGTCATTCTTACAGCAGCTTACGAACTTCCAGGGCACCGTCGCGCCGTTCTACACGGACGCCGGTACTCCCGGTGGTTATGAGGATGACTTTGCCAGTCTGGTCACGACCGCTACTGTGGTCCCGGGAATTGGTTTGACAGCGGGAGAACTGCGGGACGCCGAGCAGCAGCTGACCAGTTGGTGGCAGAACCTAATTAAATAATTGGAGGAATTTCAAATGAAAACAGCCGTATTTGTTGAACCAGGCAAGGTAGAAGCCCAAGAATTACCTAAACCAGAAGTGAAGAATCCCACGGACGCCGTTCTAAAAATCGTCCGCGCCTGTGTTTGCGGCTCCGACCTGTGGTGGTATCGCGGCATCAACGACCGGCAAAAGAACACGCCGGTGGGTCACGAAGCTATCGGAGTCGTGGAGAGTGTGGGTAGCGATGTCACCAACGTGAAGCCCGGTGACTTTGTCGTCGCCCCGTTCACCCATGGTTGCGGTCACTGTGCGGCTTGCCTGGCCGGCTTTGACGGCGATTGTGAAAATGCACGGACCGATGACGAAATCGTCGGCTACCAAGGCGAATACTTACGCTTCAAGAACGCCGACTGGGCCCTAGTCAAGGTGCCCGGTCAACCCAGTGACTACTCCGATGCCCAACTCAACGACCTGTTAACGCTGGCCGACGTGATGGCTACGGGTTACCACGCCGCCGCGACCGCCGAAGTTAAGGACGGCGATACGGTGGTCGTTATGGGTGACGGCGCCGTGGGTCTGTGCGGGGTGATTGCTGCCAAGCTTCGTGGGGCTAAGCGAATTATTGCCATGAGCCGCCACGCCGATCGCCAGGCGTTGGTCAAGGAATTTGGCGCGACCGATATCGTAGCCGAACGCGGCGATGAAGCCGTTGAACGTGTCATGGCCCTGACGGCTGGTGCTGGTGCCGATGCCGTCTTGGAATGTGTCGGGACTGAACAATCCGTCGATACGGCCGTCAAGGTAGGCCGTCCGGGTGCCGTGGTTGGTCGTGTGGGTGTGCCGCAAAAGGCTGAAATGAACACCAACAACTTGTTCTGGAAGAACATTGGCCTGCGCGGTGGAATCGCTTCGGTCACAACTTACGACCGGGCTGTTCTGCTGGACGCCGTTTTGAAAGGTGAAATTCACCCGGGCAAGGTCTTCACGCAACGCTTTGACCTTGATCACGTCCAGGACGCCTATGAGGCCATGGACAAGCGAGAAGCAATTAAATCATTGTTAATTATCAGTGACTAATAATTAAATTCAATTATTAATAATAAAAACGGGCGTGTGGCAGTAGCTGCAGGCCCCTTTTTAATGGGAAAAATACCCTCTCTACGCTTACTAACGAAATTGGTGAGGAATTTGTAACCCCTGGGCGACAAGACTTTAGAATTCCTTACAAGTCTGTCTTTTTGAAAATGAGTGACTGGCGTGAAATGTGGGATTCGCCGAGAGCTTTTTAATTTATTTCAAATTTCTTCTTGCCTTGAAGTACGGATGAAGGTCTAAACTCCTAATCATTCACTTAAAGACGAGGAGCAAATACACATGGCAAAGCAAAAACGAGTTGACTGGATCTTACTGGTCATCTTAATGAGTTATTTCATGATTCTCTTGGACAATTCAATCATCTTCACGGGGACGGTTAAAATTGCCCAAGATTTAAGCCTGAATCAGGCGACGCTATCTTGGGTCAGCAGTGCTTATTCGCTGACGTTCGGTGGTTTCTTGTTGTTAGGGGGCCGGGCCGGAGATCTATTTGGTCGGCGACGGGTCTTTAAATTAGGACTGATCATCTTTGGCCTGGGGTCACTTTTGGTCGGGCTGGCGGTAAATGCGCCGATGATCATTGCCGCTCGGGCCTTTCAAGGCATTGGGTCGGCTATTCTGGCGCCAACCACGCTGGCAATCTTGATGGATACTTACGAGGGGGCTGAACGCGTCAAAGCCATCGCTTATTATGGCGCCATGGCCGGCATTGGTGCTAGCGTCAGTCTGGTCATTGGCGGCGTCTTCGCCAGTCTGTTAACCTGGCGGGTTGGTTTCTTCATGAACGTTCCCATCAGTATCTGGATGTATTATTTGGCGGTTAAGAAGCTCAGCGCGGATCGCGGTCAATCTGGCAAATTGGATTGGGTCGGCACCCTGAGCTCTTTGATTGGGATGAGTGTACTGGTCTACAGTATTATTGGAAATTGGGCCAAGCTGCCGGCCTTACTCTTGGCCGTCGTATTCTTGGGTATCTTCATTTATCAGGAACACCGGACGGGGCAACCGATCATGCCGTTACGATTGTTTACTGACCGTGAACGGATTGGGGCTTACGTGGGGCGTTTCCTTTACCTCGGGGCCATGATGGGCTTTTGGTTCATCACGCCACAACTCATGCAAAATCAATTGGGATTCAGCGCGTTGATGGCAGGGGTCGCGTTCTTCCCCTTAACCGTGGTGAACTTTATCATTGCGCTTCAGGTTGCCCGACTGACGGCGCGATGGGGTAATGGCGGCCTACTGGTCATCGGGATTGCGCTGACGGCGCTTGGCATGCTTTGGCTGAGTTGGTTTACGCCGACGACCGGCTACTGGTGGGGAATCGCCGCGCCAATGGTCGTCGTCGGAATTGGTCAAGGCTTCTCCCTGAGTCCCTTCACGGCGGCCGGAGTCGCGCACACGCAAGGGGCTGACGCTGGTGCCGCTTCTGGGGTGGTCAACGTCATGCATCAGATTGGTGGCTCCGTAGGGTTGTCGATTCTGGTGACCATGCAAGATCTCTTTGGTGGTCAAGTACCAGGGTTCCAACACGCTATCCTGACGGGTGCCGGCTTGCTGTTACTGGCCTTATTAGCCGCCATCTTCCTAATTGTGCCGGGTGAACGTCAAAAAAATTAAAAATAAGTTGAAATGGGCCTTGCCTTGAAGTAACTGCAAGGGGCTACACTGAATTTATCAACGAATGAATTGGAGGAAATGAATCATGACAAACGTTTTAGTTATTGGGGCAACGGGTTCTGTGGGTAGCGTTACCCGTCAATATTTCTTGGACCACACGGCTGACCAACTGACCTTGATGGCGCGGAACACCCGTCGCTTGGGCCAATTGTCCGACCGCGAACGTGCAGTCACTGGCAGCGTCACGGATACGGCAACGTTGAAGGATGCACTTAAGGGTCAGGACGTGGTTTTTGCTGCCTTGAGTGGGAACCTTGCTGGTATGGCAAAGAGTCTCGTTACCGCTATGGATGAGACGGGCGTCAAGCGCCTCTTATTCATTGCCTCGATGGGGATTTACAACGAAATTCCGGCGAGCGTGGGCGCCAGCGGCAATTTGGCCACTAACCCGATGCTGCAAGGTTACCGCAACGCCGCCGACGTGATCGAAGCATCTGATCTGAACTACACGGTCATCCGGCCCGGCTGGTTTGACAACGGTAATGACACCGACTACCAGGTGACCAAGAAGGGCGAACCCTTCGGCGGCCATGATGTTTCCCGGTAAAGCATTGCCGACCTGGTCATGCGTTTGGCCCACGACGAGACGTTGGGGTCTCGCGATAGCCTAGGTATTAACCGCAAGTAGATAACGGTGGACTTGAATTAAAGGAGTATTGTAGAAATGGAAAATAAAACATGGTTGATTACTGGTGTTAGCAGTGGATTTGGTCACGCGATGACCGAGCAACTCTTGGCTCAGGGGAAGACGGTCATTGGCACCGTCCGTAACGTTGCCAAGGTGCAGGACTTGATGGACCAGTATCCCGACACCTTTGTTAGTGAAATCCTTGATGTGACGGATGTTTCGGCCATTCATCGCTTAGTCGCCAAGTTAACGCAGGATTATCAGATTGATGTATTGGTCAACAATGCTGGCTACGGGTTATTTGGTGCCGCTGAGGAATTGAGCGATGACGAGATCAATCGGATCATCGCGACTGACCTGACGGGATCCATTCAAATGGTGCGGGCCATTTTACCTAGCATGCGGCATCAGGGACATGGCCGCTTGATTCAGATTTCTTCCTACGGTGGTCAGGTGGCCTTTCCGGGGAATGCGATGTATCATGCCGCCAAGTTTGGGATTGAAGGTTTCATGGAGGCCGTTGCCCAGGAAGTGGCCAGCTTTAACATTGGCGTGACCATCGTTGAACCCGGTGGTGCGCGGACTGAATTTCGTTATGGCAGTGCGCAGGTGGCCAAGGCGATGCCAGCGTACGAAGGCAATCCGGCGCACGCCTTTCAAACGATGCTAGACCCGGCCAATGGACTCGCGCCTGGCGACCCTAAGCGTATGGCCAGTCGCATCATCGAAAGTGTTGCGCAAGACCCAGCGCCATTGCGGATGGTCTTGGGTTCCCAAGCGCTGGAAAATACGATTGCGACGCTGGAAAAGCGAGTCGCCGATTTCAAGACACAAACGGATCTGGCCGCCTCGACGGATTTTCCGGCGGGCGAATAGGCTAGACAGGGTAGAAAAGACTGACTGTGAACGTCTCGAACGCCTCCTCCGAGGCGATTGGGACGTTTTTTATGGGCTCGTTTATCATTCTTAGGGCAATGGGCCTTGCCTTGAAGTAACTGCAAGGAACTACAGTAAGGTTTTATTAAATGAAAATGGATTGAGAGGCGGTTTTAACATGAACACAGAAATCTTACAACTTTACCGGGACTACAACCAAGCCATGGCGGCAGATGACACGGCGGCCTTGGACCGCTTACTGGGGCCGGACTTCACGCTGACCCACATGACGGGATACGTGCAGCCACGCGCGGAATGGCTGGGTGAGTTGAAACGGGGAACCATGCATTACTTTTCTTCTATCGAAGACCACGTGGCGATGCGAGCGACCGCGTCAGGCTGGCAGGTGACCGGTCAAAACCGGGTCGTAGCCAGCATTCATGGTAGCGGGCGGCATGAGTGGCCGTTGAATACGGTCATGACGGTTTCGCAAATTGATGGTCGGTGGCAGATTTTGTCAGCGGTTGTCACGACGTATTAGAAAGGAAGGCATTAATCATGGGTGTATTTGAAAATTTAAGAGCGGGCCAGGCTTACGATATCCACGACGCGGCCTATTTAAAAGAAGTTCACGGTGAAATTGATCGGTCGGATGCGTTACAATTTCAAATTAACCAAACCAATCCTAAGCAAAAACAGCGTATCTTGGATTTGGAAAATCGCTTACTTCACGGGCAAATGACCGACGGCACCTTCTTTACGCCGCCGATGCACATCGATACGGCCAGCCGGGTCTTTCTGGGCAAAAATGTTTACGCCAATCACGGCTTGACCATGATGGCGGCGGGCACCATTACTATTGACGATGGCGTCATGATGGGGCCGGAAGTGGGGTTCTTTACGGTCAATCATGAGCCCAAAAATATTCGAACAATCTTGACCAAGGAGATTCACATTAAGCGTAATGCCTGGATTGGCGCCCGGGTTAGTCTCTTGCCGGGCGTAACGATTGGGGAGAATGCCATTGTGGGGACGGGCGCTGTGGTCACCAAGGATATCCCCGATAATGCGGTCGCCGTAGGGGTGCCAGCTAAGGTTGTGAAGACGCTGGATTAGGTTAAATGTTTCATGTGAAACATCATGGCGAACGTCGACGTGACCTTCCCCACGGACTTGATCAGCACCGCCCAGATGTGTTCCGTCTGGAATCGGCCGATGAACGGTCTGGATTTCTTTCAGTATACTGGAAGAAACTGGGGAATTCTGGATTTTATCCAGTATACTGGATAAAAATTAGAAATTTTGAATCTTGCATGTTGTACGAAACCAAATATGTAAATACTCTCGGACTAAAAAAGACACCGCCACAGGTGCCTTTTTTCTAGCTTTTTACGGCCGCAACCGCACCACCTTCGTGGCCACAGCGGCGATAAAATCCTGGTCGTGTTCGACCAACAGGAGGGTGGGCTGCGTCTGCGTGAGCAGGGTGGCCAGCTGGTCTTGGTTGAACACGTCCAAGTAATTTAGCGGCTCATCCCAAATGAAGAGGTTGGCCGGCGTCATGAGCGATTGGGCGAGCTCGATTTTTTTCTGCTGACCCAGACTCATCTGGTCGATGGGCGTGGCGAAGACGTCGCGAGGCAGGCCGAGTTTTTTCAAGGTATTCAACAACTCACGATAGTTCAGGTGATGGGCCGCGGCAAATGCCGTCAGGGAGCCGTTTTCGGCGGTCAACTGGCGGGTCACGCTCAAGGTGAGCTGCTGGTGGATCGTGGCACTACCAGTGTGCTGGCCGGTGAAGGTCCCCTGGAGGTAGTGGATGAACGAGGACTTGCCGCAGCCGTTGGGTCCCACCAAGGCAAGCCGGTCGCCAGCGTTGAGGTCAAAGGACACGGGCTGAAATAGCTGTCGGTCGCCGTACCACAACGCAAAGTCGGCGACGTGGATCAGCGGCTGGTAGTGCGTGGTCATCGGCGTCAGGGACAGCGCGGCCACGTGTTCGATATTTTGCCGCAGTCCCTCGGTGGCCTGGAGTTCGCGATCCCGCCGGCGTTCGAGGTTCTTGGCGCGTTTCATCATCTTAGCCGGTAAGGCACTAGCCCCGGCCGCCTGCCAGCCGCTGTTCTTTTGGTGCGGATTGCCGTGCTTGCGGCTCTCGGTGACCTGGGCCCAGTTGGTCCGGTCGACGGCGACTTGTTTCAAGCGGTCGGCCTCCTTTTTTAACTTGGCGTCTTGTTGCGCTTCAAAGGCGTCTTGGCGCTGCTTTTGGTCCTCGTAAACGGCGAAGTTCCCCTGATACAGTCGAATCTGGCGGCGTTCAATGGCCAGCGTGTGGTCGGTGACCTGATTGAGAAAATGCCGGTCGTGACTGACGACGATGAAGCCGCGGCGTTGGCGTTTGAGGTAGTCCGCGACCTGTTGGCGACTGGCCAGGTCCAGGTGATTGGTCGGTTCGTCGATCAGGGGCAGGGCTGTTTCGTCGGCAAATAAAATCGCGAGCAAAGCCTTGGTCTGTTCCCCGCCCGACAGCGCGGCAAAGGGCTGCTCCAAGCGCTGCGGGTCCAGCTGAAGTTGCCGCAATTCGCGGACCACTTGCCAGTCGGCCACGTCCGCAGTGGCTTGTAGGACGGTCATCGCTGGCAAAGTGGGGTCGGGGACCGGGGCGGGAAAATAGGTGTAGGGTGTGGTGCTGGTGATGTGCCCCTGATAGGGGTAGTGGCCTTGTAAGAGGTTGAACAGGGTGGTCTTGCCCCGCCCGTTACGGCCGACCAAGCCGAGTTTCCAACGGGTATCGAGGTCTAGATCCACGTGATCAAAGAGTAAGTCGGTGTTCGACGCAAAGCCGAAGGTCAATTGGTGTAATGAAACTTTGGGCATATAACGAGACTTCCCATCTTGGTTGGCTAGGTTTCCGCAATAATGGGGTGTTCTGCGTTAGGTTTTTCACGTGAATCGCGTTCTTTCGGTTTAGTGTGGGGATGACTCAGCCATCTCAAAGTGAATTTTAGATTAAAATTAGATTAAAATCAACTCTAGTTAGTCGCCGGTCACCAGTTGGGTCACCGGGACCACGCATCTGGCAATTAAAGCCGTGGGGATTAGGCGGGTTGCCCCTGAACGGTGTCGGTCCTTCACGATGGGGGATAGGGGCCCGTTTCTTTTTCGTTTATCTTTAATTTTCACAGAATATTTGGTATGCTAATCGAATACTGAAAAAAACTCGGGCGACTATCGGAGTGGGCCTGGAGGGAAAGCGAGTTATCATGTCCGCAATGTACTTGAAGGGCCTACTGTTGAGTCTGGCTCTGGTATCCTCGATTGGGATGCAAAATTTATTCGTCTTTAACAACGCCATTAACCAGCCATTGAAGCGGGCTTGGCCCGTCACCATCATGGTGTGGTTCGCCGACACGGCACTGACGCTGGCCGCCTTCTTTGGTATGGGGGCCATCATCAGTTCCCACCAGCTGTTCAAGCTGATCATCATGTTTCTGGGGGGCCTGCTGGTCATCTGGATTGGCTTTGGCATCCTGCGCTCGGCGGCCAGTTTCAAATTGGAAAGTGCCAATACGCCGTTGACGATGAAAAAGTCGCTGGTCAACGCTTGGGTCGTGACCTGGGCCAATCCCCAGGCCATCATCGACACCAGCCTGATGTTCGGGGCCTTACGCGGGTCGCTGGCCGACAACGAGGTCACCCCCTTCATCACCGGGGTCGTATCCGCCACGGCCATCTGGTTCTTTGGCATCACGCTGATCTTGGGTCTGCTCAAGGAACGGTTGCCGCAGAAGTTCTTGATGTGGGTCAACATCGTTTCCGGCGGCATCGTCATGGTGTACGGGGCCTACCTGTTGTACCAAGCGGTGATGATGGTGATTTAGCCGGATTAAATGATAAAATTTGTCGATTGGGAGCACGTCCACTGAGCTGGCAGTGCTCTTTTAATTTGCCCAGGTGAAGGTTGAAGCTAAAATTGGTGAAACCAGGCGCCTGCGTCAGCCAGGGTTCCACCTGCTATGGGGGACACCTCCAGCCTGAGAAGCGGGCTTCCGGTTCGCTTTGAAGCCTCACTAAACCCGTAAGTCTTCAAAGTCGCCCCGCGCTGTAGGCTGAGAAAGAACCTCAGCCAACACCGCCGACACAGCTGGCTCCACCCTGGCTGCCTCCGGCAAGTTGATACCTGTCAGCAACACTGTGTTAATGAAAGACTAGTCGTCAATGCAGCTA
>NZ_JALCJA010000005.1:0-330537 GCF_022646225.1 Levilactobacillus sp. | reverse complement strand
TCCGAAACGTGCTCCGCGAACCAGACTCCTGCGCTTAGAAAAATAAGGTGCCCCTATTCGGCTTTGCCGAATAGGAACACCTTATTCCTCTAATGCTCAGAGTCTAAGCGGTTCGCTCCGCACTCTTTTACTGATACCGCTCCGACTCGCGCTTCCGGCGCTTTCGCTCGTTTCTTGCGCTTTGGCGTTGGGCGATTCGGCGTTCTTGGTCTTTTCTGCGGTGAATTTCTTGCTTGATTTGGTGCTTGTAGCCTGGTTTGATCTTCTTCTTCTTTTTCTTCACGTAACCGATCAAGCCTGGATCCAGCTTTTCCGTGCTCTTGTTTCGCTTGGTCCGACGGTTGCGGTCGTAGGAATCCACGATCTCATTGTTGCTGATGCGCTTGGGTTGGAACTTGATGCCCATCGCTTCAATTTCAGCGACCTTAGCTTCCTCATCTGGCGAGTACAGCGTGATGGCCGTGCCGTGCATGCCCTGACGACCCGTTCGGCCGACCCGGTGGACGAAGAAGTCCAAGTCTTCGGGGATGTCGTCGTTGATGACGTGCGAGACCCCTTCAATATCGATGCCCCGGGCCGCCAAGTCGGTGGCCACGACGAATTGATACTGCAGGTTCTTGACTTCACGCATGACGCGCTTCCGTTCCCGTGGCTTGATGCCCCCGTGAATCATGGCGACCTTCATGCCCTGGGCCTGTAGGAAATCATGGATCTGTTCGACACGCGTTTTGGTGTTGGCAAAGATCAAGACTAAGTAAGGCTCGCCCATCGTGATCAGCTGGTAGATCAACTGATTGCGGTTTTGGCCCTTAGTCGAAATCAACCAGTTATCGATGGTATCCGAAATGATCGTGTCGGTGGGAATCTCTTCTCTAACGGGATGGTTCATGTATTTTTGCAAGAACGGGTTCAACCGTTGGGGAATCGTGGCGGAAAAGACCATCATCTGCAGGTCCTTGGGCATCCGTCCGGCGATTCGGTCCACCTGATCCAAGAACCCGAGGTCCAAGGTCATGTCGGCTTCATCGACGACAAATTGGCGCGCGGTGTGCACGTCTAAGGCATCCGATTGAATCAAGTCCATGACCCGACCGGGCGTCCCGATAACCAATTGCGGTTGGAAATGGTGCAGCTTTTCAACTTGGCGCTTCTTGTCGGTCCCGCCGACGTAATTGCCGATTCGAATTTCAAATGGGGCTTCTGCGGCTAGCTGTTCGGCCGCCGTGTGGATCTGATAAGCCAGCTCCCGGCTCGGCGTGGTGATGACGGCCTGAACCTGGTTGTCTGACGTTAATTGGTTGAAGATAGGCAACAGGAAGGTGTGCGTCTTCCCACTCCCGGTTTGTGATTGGCCCACAACGTCTTTACCCGCCGCAATCACGGGGATTAACTTTTCTTGGACCTTGGTCGGCTTGGTGAAGCCAATCTTGTGCAACGCCGTCATGATGTACGGCTGTAACTTGAATTCTTTAAAATCTGCGGTCATTCATTTTCTCCTTTAGTGTTGGCCACCAACTCATCGAGCTCGCGGACAACCTGGTCAATTTCTGCCTGATCGTGGGCCGTTGCGCCACTGGCCAGGGCGTGGCCGCCCCCACCGTGGTTCTTTGCCAGTTCATTGATGGATGGGCCCTTGGAACGGAGCCGAATCCGGAACGTCTTGTCCTTGGACTCCACGAAGATAGCCCAAGCCACCACCGTGGTGATCTTACCGGGTAATGGCACGACCGCGGACGTCGAATCCTTGGCCGCTAAGCCAAAGGATTCCACGATTTCGTCGGTCAGCTTCAGGTAAGCCGCCCCACTAGGCAAAATTTCTAAGTTCTGGTAAACGTAAGCGGATAACCGCGCCATGGCGGGCGAAATTTCGTCTTCCGCCTGGTTAACGTCGGTCATCGAGAAGTCGTACGTCAACAGCTTGCTGGCCACGGCGAACGTATTGGCCGAGGTCGCCGGGTACATGAAGCGCCCAGTGTCGCCAATGATGCCGGCGTACAGTAACCGCGCGGCGTCGTCGGGCAAGGTCAGGTCTGCTTGATTAGCGGCGTACCAATCGTACATGATTTCTGAGGTGCTGGACGCTTGGTCCAAGACCCATTGGATGTCGCCAAAGGCATCGTCATTGGGATGGTGGTCGATCTTAATGACCGCCGCCCCCGTTGACCAACGTTCGTCATCAATTCGCGGTTGGTTAGCCGTGTCCACAACGATCACTAATGCCCCGTGATACGCGTCGTCAGGCACATCTTGGTCGGCCTGCCCCATCCAATCAAAGCCAGGATAGTGTTTGCCCACAGCGTAGATCTTCTTGTCGGGGAAACTCGCCCGTAAAATGTCCCGTAAGGCCAGTTGCGCCCCAATACAATCAGGATCTGGCCGTTGGTGACGGTGAATCATAATCGTTTGATATTTCTTGATTTCTTCTAAAATGGCAGCTTCAATAGCCATAATTTCACCCGTTTTCTATCCGATTTTTTCGACCAAGACGCGTCGATACCGCGTTTCAGTATACAAGTTTTGGCGCCTAATTTCAAAGAAAGTCTGTTAAAACCCGCGGCTTTTCGCTCAATCACGGTCACGGCGGTCGCCGTCAAACAACGGGAGCCGCACGTTTTCAAACGTTTGGGCGGCCAATCCCGTCAGTGTGATGCCTAGCAGGCGAACCTGTTCATCGGCGCTAGCCACGCTGTGATACAGGTCTAAGGCCAGGTCGTAATACACCGCGGGGTCGTTGTCGATGAAATCGGTCTGCGTCACGCGCTTGGTGATGGTGTTGAACTGGCTGTCGCGCAGCTTTAAGACCAGCGTCTTGCCGTGGCGCTGCTTTTGTTTGACCGTCACCGCGACCATTTCGGCCAGGCGGCGGAGTTGGCTTTCCACTTCCCCCACCGACGTCAATGGCGGCCCGTAAGTCCGTTCCTTGCCGATCGACTTGCGTTCGCGTTGGTACTCGACCGGTCGCTCATCGATGCCACGGACCCGCTGGTAAAGCACGTAGCCGAATTTGCCGAAGTCATGAATCAATTCCAGTTGCGAGCGCTGATACAGGTCGGCCCCAGTCAAAATGCCCAGCTCATGCATCTTAGGGACCGTCTTCTTCCCAACACCACGGTACCGTTCAATCGGCAGTGCCATCAAGAAGTCGTGGGCGTCCTCGGGTAAAATGACGCTCACACCGACTGGTTTGCGAAAGTCCGAGGCCTCCTTGGCCAAAAACTTACTGTAAGAAATGCCGGTCGAACAGGTCAAATGGGTCTTATCAAAGATCTCCACTTGAATCTCATGGGCGACCTGAACCGCGGAGTGCAGGTGCTTTTTGTTCTCGGTCACGTCCAAATAGGCTTCATCAAACGCCACGGTCTCAATCTTATCGGTATATTCATGAAAAATGGCGTGAATCTGATCGGAAATCTCGCGGTAATGCGGAAAATCCGGCGTCTTAAACGTGGCCTTCGGCGCCAGCTTAAAGGCTTCGTTGGCATTCATCGCCGAGTGCACGCCCAGTTGCCGGGCCACATAATTGGCGGTGGTCACCACGCCACGGCCGCCAGTCGTGCGCGGGTCGCGGGCAATAATCAGCGCGTGGCCCTTGAATTCGGGGTGGTCGCGCTCTTCGATGGAGGCGTAAAAGGCATCCATGTCGACGTGAATAATTTTGCGTTGCGTATACTTCTCCGGCACCACGCGGGCCACCCCCTTTCTTTGGTGTTTGCTAAGTCTGTCTTTCCTTGGCAACATTATTCAAACTGGCCGCCTGCGCTTAGGGCGACTCGTGGCTGGTCTTTTAATAATTAAATTATACCCAAACAAACGTTTGTCTTCAATCAAAAATGGTTGGGTACGTAACGAAAAGTGGTAGGATGTTCCTTCGCTAAACGCTGTGCCTCGGGGATCGTAATCATTTTTTACCGTTATTTTCACTAAGGGGGTGACTTTTTCGTCCGCAATTTCGTTAGTACTAGTGAGGGACTGCGGGAAAGGTCTCTAACTCCTAGCACCTGGCGACGGGTAAACGCCAACTTTATGCGAAAAAAGGTCCGGATAACCTTCCCGACCCTTGTGAACTTAAACTGGCCGAAATGGGCGCCAGCAGCCAGTTTTGCTTAAACAAAAAAACGGCCTCCGAGAGACCGTACTTTTCGCACTATTTAGCTGAGTCATCAGTCGAATCAGTTGCGTCGTCAGTGGCTTTGGCGTCACTAGCGGCATCATCAGCAGCGCTGTCAGCTGACTTGTCGTCGCTAGCAGCTTCACTGGTGGCTTCTTCAGCGGCTGGGGCCGTCACAGCTTGTGGTGCTTGTGACGTAACTTGCGCAATGGCCCGCAGGTCAAAGACTAAGTAGATACCGTCACAGTCCAAAGTTGCCGTTTGGTCCGCTTGGTTGATTTCGTCGATCACACCGTGTAACCGGCCAATCGTGATGACGTGATCGCCTTTTTTAAGTTGGCTCATCATGTCACGGTGCTTCTTTTGTTGCTTTTGTTGTGGCCGCAACATCAAGAAGTACATCAACGCTAAGAAGACAACTAAGATGATCAACGTTGAGTAACCACCACCAGCACCGCCGGCAGCAATCGTTAAGTTTCCTAACACATTTGTTCACCCCTTTATGTTCTATCTATTGGACAACTTTACCAGAATCCAAGGAATCCGTCCAATTATTTCTAGAAATTCTTCGGATGTTCGGCGTTGTAGCCGTACTTTTCAAACACTTCTTCGCGTAAGTCTAATAAATTGTCGTCCAAAATCGCCTGACGCACGCGCTTCATCAAATGATGCAAGAAGTACAGGTTGTGGTAACTGGTCAACCGGCGACCGAAGTCCTCGTCTGCCTTGAACAAATGCCGCAGGTAGGCCCGGGTATAGTGCCGGCAAACGTAACAATCACACTCGTCGTCGATGGGGCCAAAGTCGTGGGTGTACACGGCATTTTTGACCACCACGCGACCGTGACTGGTCATGCAGGTTCCTTTACGGGCAATCCGTGTCGGCAACACGCAGTCAAACATGTCGACGCCGCGCATCACACCATCAATCAAGGAATCCGCGGTCCCCACGCCCATGAGATAGCGGGGTTTATTCTCCGGCAACAGTGGCGTGGTAAACGCTAAGATGCGGTTCATTTCTGCCTTGGATTCGCCGACAGACAGGCCACCAATCGAGTAACCCGGAAAGTCTAAACTGACCAGGTCCTTAGCGGATTGCCGGCGCAGGTCTTCGAAGCCGGCCCCTTGCACGATACCGAAGAGGCCTTGCGTGTCGGGATTGGCGTGGGCCTTTAAGCCCCGCTCCGCCCAGCGACTGGTCCGTTCGACCGAATGCTTCACGTAGTCATAGCTTTCAAAGAACGGCGGACATTCGTCCAGACTCATCATAATGTCAGGACCCAATTTATTCTCGATGTCGATGGCCTTTTCGGGTGACAAGAACAACCGATCACCGTTGACTTCATTTCTGAAATGGACGCCTTCCTCGGTCAGCTTGCGGTGCTTGGCCAGCGAGAAGACCTGAAAGCCCCCGGAATCGGTCAAAATGCCCTTGTCCCAGTTCATAAATTTATGCAGACCCCCGGCTTCTTGAACCAGGTCCGGCCCAGGTTGGAGCCACAGGTGATAGGTGTTGGCCAAAATGACCTGAGAGCCCATCTCGTCCAGTTCTTCGGGACTAATGGCCCCCTTCATTGCGGCCTGGGTGCCGACCGGCATAAACATCGGCGTTTGAAACGTGCCGTGCGGGGTAATCAATTCCCCCAGCCGTGCGCCGGTGTGTTTTTCAGTTTTAATCAGGCGATACTTAATCGCGGGTTCCATGGATCATCCTCCGTTAATTCTTTTTGGTATTCGGTTTTGGTTTTAGTTTTAGCTTTGGGCAACATCGGCTGTGCTGGTCGCCTACCGTTACGCGATTTCTAGGCTGGAACGCTGGGGGAGGACGGTCCGAGCCAAAAAGCGGTCTCGGCCCTTGCTTTAAGCCGGAAAATCACCGTCTTAAAGTCACCAATTTAGCAGTAAAAACCACTGCTAAATTCCCCGGCTGAGCCTAGAATCGCTCCACTCTCGGCTAAGTTAGCGGATGCTCACAACACGAACCAATCCTTATCGGCGCCATACCAGCAAGATTATGCCGATTAGCATTACGATCCGCAACACGGATTAACCCAAACCAACAAGTAATGCCAGCGAGGTTAATCCGGTAGTGTCTTAGCCGAGTCGTCATTAGGTAGCGATTTGCACCAACAAAACTGGTGCCCACGTGAAGTGTGCTAAGAGTAGTCATCGCTACATCACTATCGTCACGAATCCACCATCTGAGCTTATGGATAGCAACAACATAGATTGACTATCCTCTCCAACATCCAGTCAGTGCCACTGTGTGAGTCGCGGTCAGGCAGGTGCGGAACCCTGTGTCGGTGGTGTTAGGCCACGTTTTTCAGCGGCCTTACACCACGGGACAAGTTAAAGACGGGGTCTTCGGCTTGGGTCAGGCCGCCTACTCGGCAGATACATTCAGTATCAAGGCCATGAAGCCTTCAACAAGTAGTCATCACTACGTCACTGTCGTCACGCGTCCACCATCTGAGCCGTGAGTGAAGTCCAATCTGGGCTCAGCCGGGGAATTTATCAGCGTTCTTTGCTGGTAAATTGGTGACTTTGAGACGGTGGGTTTACCGGCTCAAAGCAAGACACAAGACCGCCCTTTGGCTTGTGTCGTCCTCCCCCAGCGTTCCAGCCCAGATTGGGCGAACGGCAAGGCGCCAGCACCCACAATACTGACCGCGACGGACCAGACATGCACTACTTGATAAACATGGCGTCGCCGAAGCTGAAGAAGCGGTACTTCTCTTCGATTGCGTGGTGGTATGCGTGCAGGATCTGATCACGCCCGGTAAAGGCCGCCACCAGCATGACCAGCGTCGACTTGGGCAGGTGGAAATTGGTGATGAAGGCATCGACCACTTGCCAGTGATAACCGGGCTTGATGAAAATGTCCGTCCAGCCGGAATCGGCCTGGATTTGGCCATTGAATTTGGTGCCAATGGTCTCCAGGGTCCGAATCGACGTGGTCCCCGTCGCGATGATCCGGCCGCCGTTGGCCCGCACTTCATTGAGCGTGGCCGCGGCGTCGGCATCTAGCCGGTAAAACTCACTGTGCATGGTGTGGTCTTCAATGTTGGCCTCTTCGACCGGGCGGAAGGTCCCCAACCCGACGTGCAAGGTCACGTAGACCAATTTGACGCCCTTGGCTGCGACCTTAGCCAACAGGTCGGCCGTCCAGTGCAAGCCCGCCGTGGGTGCGGCAGCCGACCCATTTTCCTTGGCGTAGACCGTTTGGTAACGGTCCGGGTCGTCGAGTTTTTCCTTGATGTATGGCGGCAGTGGCGTTTCGCCCAACCGCTCTAAGATCTCCATGAAGATGCCGTCGTAGTGAAATTCAATCAAGCGAATGCCGTCGTCGCGTTCCTCGGTCACGGTAGCGGTCAGTTGGCCATCGCCAAAGACCACTTGTTGGCCGACACGCAGGCGCTTGGCCGGCTTCATCAACGTTTCCCAGACGTCGCCTGCCACGTTGTGCAACAACAGCACTTCCACGTGGCCGCCGGTGTCGGGCTTAGTGCCGTACAACCGAGCCGGCATGACCCGCGAATTGTTCATGACTAAGGCATCCCCCGCGTGTAACTCGTCGAGAATGTCGTAGAAATGTTTGTCCGCTAAGGTCCCCGCCGTGTGGTCCAACACCAATAGCCGCGAGGTGTCGCGTTGTTTGATGGGGGTCTGCGCAATCAGTTCATGTGGTAAGTCGTAATCAAAATCATCTAAGGTGTATCCCAAGGTGGTTCAGCTCCTTTACGCGTTGTCCTGGTGGGGCATGGTCCGCCCCAAGTGCTCATAACCGGCAGCCGTAACGACCCGGCCGCGCGCGGTGCGTTTCAAATACCCCCGCTGCAGCAAATACGGTTCGTACATGGCCGCGACCGTTTCCGTTTCTTCACCAACGTTGGCGGCCAAGGTGTTCAACCCGACCGGTCCGCCGTCGTAAAAATCAATCATGGTCTCCAGTAACTTGATATCTGTGGCGTCTAATCCCGCCGAATCCACCCGCAATAACGTCAACGCGTGGTCGACGATGGCCAGGTCGATGGCGCTGTGATTGGGCGACACCTCAGCGAAATCCCGAATCCGTTTCAACAACCGGTTGGCGATTCGTGGCGTCCCCCGGGAACGCAAAGCAATCTCGTGGGCGCCCTCCGTGGCAATCTTGGTGTTAAAGATGTCCGCCGAACGCGTCACGATTTCTTGCAGGTCACGGGTCTGGTAGTACGCCATGTGCTCCACGATGCCGAAGCGATCGCGCAGTGGCGACGACAACAGGCCCGCTCGCGTCGTGGCCCCAATCAGCGTGAATGGCGGCAACGGGAAATGCACGGGGTGCGCAGTCGGTCCTTGGCCGACCACGATGTCGATGTAAAAGTCTTCCATCGCCGAGTACAACATTTCTTCCACGATCTTGGGCAGGCGGTGAATTTCGTCGATGAATAAAATATCGCCGGGTTGGAGTTCGTTTAATAACGCCACCAGGTCACCGGGTTTTTCGATCGCGGGGCCGCTGGTCGTGCGAATGTGCACGCCCATTTCGTTGGCAATCACCATTGCCAGCGTGGTCTTTCCTAAACCGGGCGGGCCGTACAACAGCACGTGATCCAGGGACTCCTCCCGTTGCTTGGCCGCCTGAATGTACACGGATAATTCGTGTTTGATGGGATCCTGACCAATGTACTGGGCCAGGGTCTGCGGACGCAGCGACTTTTCAATCGAATCTTCCTTGTCATCCGCGGGTTCCGGGGAAATGATGCGGTCATCATCAGCCATGGGTCAGCCTCCTTTCGTTTTATTCCGTCAGTAAACGTAAGCCTTCGCTTAAATAATCATTGGTATCTTTGCCGGCAAATTGCCGCAACTTGGGCGTGATCTTCTTGACCGCTGCGGCCTTGTAGCCCAATGCGGTCAAGGCGGCCACGGCATCGTCTAGCTCGGGATTGTCCCCGTCGCCGGTTGCGACTTCTGGCGTAAATAACGCCCCATCGTCAACCGGTGCCAGGTCATCCAATTTGTTTTGCAGGTCCAACACGATCTGCCCGGCCGTCTTCTTGCCAATGCCCGGGAACTTCGTCAAGAAGCTAACGTCGTTGGTCTTGATGGCCAGCATCAGCCCTTGATGGTCGGGGTTGGCCAGAATCGCCAGGGCACTCTTGGGGCCAATGCCGTTCACGTTGATCAATTTCAAAAATAACTGCTTTTCCGCAAAATCCGCAAAGCCATACAGCGTCTGTGCCGTGTCGCTTACGGCTTGATACACGTAAATCGTCACTGCTTCGGTGCCCACAGCGTAGCGGTACGGATTGGCCGTGTTGACCAGGTAGCCCACGCCGTTAACGTCCACGACCACGTGGTCCGGATAGACCGCCGCAATCGTGCCGTGAAGGTATTCATACATGCCCGTTAATCTCCTTTAAAGAAACATATGTTTGCTTTTTAAATTGTACCACATTTGCCGAGTGAGTGGGCAGTTTGTTGCTACTCGCCCCAATCGTCCCCGGAATGGTGCGGATCTTGGATGCGTTTGAACAGTTTTTCCAGGTCCTGATCGGTGAAGTGGACCAGCACCGGCCGGCCGTGGGGGCAATTGAACGGATTTTCCGCCGTTGCCAGCTTCTTGAGCAAGGCGCGGGCCTGCTGGTCATCCAGATGGTGGTTGGCCTTGATGGCGCGTTTACAGCTCATCATGATGGCCGTCTTCTCGCGAAAGGCCGCCACGCTGATCTTGCCGTCCTTGAGCACCCAATCGATCATTTCCTTGATGGTGTCGGTCTCTTGGCCGGCCTTGAACCAGGTCGGGTGTTCGTGAACGATGAAGCTGTTGGGGCCAAAGGATTCCAAATGGATGCCGACACTGGCCAGCGTTTCTAAGTGGTTGGTCAATTCCAAGACGTCGGTCGTCGGATAGTCCAGCACGATGGGCACTAACAATTTTTGCTCGTCGTCGCTGACCTCACCGATGGCCTGGCGGTAAAATTCGTAGTTCACCCGCTCCTGAGCGGCGTGTTGGTCGATCAAATACAGTCCGTCGTCGGCTTCAGCCAACAGATACGTGCCGTGGACCTGGCCCAAATAGCGTAACTGCGGGAACCGTTGCGCGGGTGGCGTCGGCGCGGTCACTGCCGCACTTTCAGCATCGGGGATCGGCGTCGCGACAGGCGTCACTGACCGGCCGAGTGGTGCGGCCACCTGTTCCGTTTGGTATTTGGCATCAAACGCCTGCGCCGCGGGCAAGCCGAAGTCGTGTTTGTCATGAATGACCACGGGCTCGACCGGCACCTCTTCCGGCGTCTGTAGGGGTTGCGGTCCCGCTGCGGGCGTCGGCTTGGGCGTGGTCGGTTGCGCTGGGGTCGGCGTCGGGGCTGCGCTTTCAGCCGGTGGGGTCACGGACTGCGTGTGCTGGGCCGACATATCGTATTTGGCCGACACATCGTTTAGCGCCATGGTCAGTTGGTCCGTGGTCCGGGCCTCGCGTTTCTTGACCGGCATCTCGTCGAACACGTCCGGAATCAAATTTTCCTGCGAGAGACGTTTGAACACGGTCTCTTGGATCAGCTGGGTCAATTCGGGTTCCTGACTGATGCGGACCTCCTGCTTGGTGGGATGCACGTTCACATCGACCAGCAACGGGTCCATGGTAATGTCTAACACGGCCAGCGGATAACGCCCCACCATTAGCTTAGAGCCGTACCCCGCAATCAAGGCCTTACTCAGCTGAAAGTTGTGGATGTAACGCCCGTTTAACAACAGCGAAATGTACTGGCGACTGGCCCGGGTCAACTCGGGTAAACTAACATAACCCTTGACCTGAAAGTCGGGATTCTTGCCATTGACGGCCACCATCTTGCGGGCGCTCTGCACGCCATAAATACCGGCAATCACCTGTTGGAGGTCGCCACGGCCGGTGGTCCGGGTCAGCTCCCGACCGTTATGGACCAGGGAAAAGGCCACGTTGGGATAGCTCAGCGCCAGGCGGTTCACGATGTCCGTGATCCGCGCCAATTCCGTCACCGGAGACTTCAGGTATTTCAACCGGGCCGGTACGTTGCCGAATAAATCGCGCACCGTCACCGTGGTTCCCTTACGCGCAGCCGCCGCGGTGTGTTCTTGGATCACGCCGCCAACGTTGTGGATCAAGGTCCCCACGCCACCGGTCGAAGTCGTCAGCGTGACGTCCGCCACGGAGGCAATACTGGGAAGCGCTTCGCCCCGGAACCCCAGTGACTTGATGCGAAACAGGTCGCGACGGTCGGTGATTTTGCTGGTGGCATGGCGTTTAAAGGCCATCTCGGTATCCTCATCGGCAATGCCGTCACCATCATCGACGACCGTGATCAGCTTCAAGCCGGCCTCTTCGACTGTGATGTCGATCTGCGTACTGTGGGCGTCCACGGCGTTTTCCACCAGTTCCTTGACCACGGATGCGGGGCGTTCGACCACTTCACCCGCGGCAATTTGGTCGGCTAGGACCGACGCTAGTTCATGAATCTTGGTCATCAACGACCCCTTCCTCTCTTTTTTGCTTTGTGCTTTGATGTTTCATTTTAAATTTGTTTGTGTGTCCCGCCTGCGGCTGCCAGGGGTTCTGTTCGCTATGGGGACCGGATTCCGCCTGAGAAACGGGCTCCGGCCTCGCTTGGAAGCCTGGCAAAGCCCACCAGTCTCCCAAGTCGTCCCACGCTGTAGGCTGAGAAAAAACCTCAGCCAACACCGCCGACACAGCAAACGCCACCCCTGGCCTCCTCCGGCTACGTTTAGTTGTTAATGGCCGCACTGGCTTAGTTCAAGCCAGTGAGTGAGCAGCCGACCTATGGCGTCACTGCCACAGCTCAATAAACTGAAAATTAGCTGTTACCATAGCTGCGGCAATTACCAACTACCTGAAACACGACGTCACTCGTTAGCGAAATTACCAGAGTCCGCAGCCGTCACAGAGCCGACCAGGAAACCGTCACCCGTGGCAATTAAACTGGCTAAACCAGTTTCCGACTCCCCTTCCAACCCTAGCCGGAGGCAGTCAGGGGTGGATCCAGCTGTGTCGACCCAGTTAGCTGGCGTTTTTTGCCAGGTTACTGGGTGGGACGACTTCAGAGACTCGTGGTTTTTGCGAGGCTTTGAAGCGAACCGGAAGCCCGCTCTTTGGCTGGAGGTGTTCCCCATAGCAGGCGGAACCCCTGACAGCCGCAGGCGACCAGCCCACCTCAACGATGCCAGTCTGGGAACTTATTTCTTCGCCAGCTTTTGTTGCCATTGGTAGACCTGGTTCATGACGGCCATGGGGGTCATCCCCATCAGGTTTAGGTCGCTGATCTGACTCAGCACCTTGGCCTGGGCCGGATTCAGCTCGGGCTCATCGGTAAACAAGGACAGCTGTTGATCCGCGGCGACCGGTGCGACCGGCGTCTCGGTCTTCGCTGGTTCCACTGGCGCAGCGGCCGCTGACGACACAGGGTCAGCTTTGGCTGGTTCCGGTGTCGGCGTTTCAGTCGGCTGTGTCGGGGCCTCTGCGGCTGTCTGGGCCGTTTCCGGTGCGACGGCGGGTTGGTCTTCGGCCGTCTGTTCCAATTGCTCTAAGATGACTTCAGCGCGGTCTAACAGCTTGGCGGGCATTCCCGCTAATTTAGCCACGTGAATCCCGTAGGACTTGTCGGCGGGACCCGGTTGCATCTGATGCAAGAAGACCAAGTCACCATCGCGTTCGACGGCGCCGACGTGGACGTTGCGCAGTTGCTTTAAGGATTGGTCCAAGGCCGTCAGCTCATGGTAGTGGGTCGAAAACAGCGTCTTGGCGTGGACCCGGTTGTGGACGAACTCAATGATGGCTTGGGCCAACGCCATCCCATCATAGGTGGCCGTCCCCCGCCCGATTTCATCAAATAAGATCAGACTGTTGGCGGTCGCTTGACTCAAGGCGCGGTTGGCCTCTTGCATCTCGACCATGAAGGTACTTTGACCCGAGATCAGATCATCGGCCGCGCCAATTCGCGTGAAGATCTGGTCAAATACCGGCATCGACGCCGATTCGGCCGGCACGAAGCACCCCATTTGGGCCATGATGACGGTCAAGGCCAGTTGGCGCATGTAGGTACTCTTCCCGGACATGTTGGGCCCGGTGATCAGCAAGATGTTGGTGTCGGTGTCCATGGTGACGTCGTTAGGCACGTAGGATTGCCGACCCAAGACCTTTTCCACCACCGGATGCCGCCCTTGCACGATCTTCAGGCTGTGACCACTGACCAGCGTGGGCTTGACGAAATGGTAGTCTTCACTGACCACGGCAAAACTTTGAAATACGTCCAAGGCCGCAATCGTGGCCGCTAATTTTTGCAGCCGCGTGATGGCGGACTTGACCTGTTCGCGCAGGTCCACGAATAATTTGTATTCCAACGCCACGGATTTTTCTTCCGCTTCTAAGATCAGGCGCTCCTTTTCCTTCAGTTCTGGCGTGGAGAACCGTTCCGCGTTGGCCAACGTTTGCTTACGTTCATACCGGTCGGCCGGCAGCTTGTCCAAATTGACCTTGGTGACCTCGATGTAGTAGCCAAAGACGTGATTGTAGCCAATCTTTAAGTTGTTGATGCCGGTGACTTCACGTTCGTGGGCTTCCATCTCGGCCAGCCAGGTCTTCCCGTTGCGCATGGCGTCGCGGTACTCGTCCAGTTGGGCGTTGAAGCCGTCGCGAATCACCCCACCGTCGGAAACGGAGATGGGCGGCTCGGGCACAATGGCTTCGCGAATGGCATCGGCCACGTCGTCTACGGGGTCTAAGCCCGCCAGCGTATCGTCAAAGACGGGGTCGCCCAGTTCTTCAATCGTATGTTGGATCTGCGGCACCTGTTCCAGTGACGTCTGGAGCTGAATCAAGTCGCGCCCGTTGACGCTACCGAACGCCACCCGGCCGGCCAACCGTTCCAAGTCATAGACCTTGACCAGTTCTTCTTGTAAATTGTTGCGTTCGAAGTAGTGGTCGAGTAAGGCGCCGACCTTGGCCTGACGCGTTTCGATCTGTTGGCGGTCGATCAAGGGCCGATCTAGCCACTGTTTGAGCAGCCGACCGCCCATGGCCGTTTTGGTTTGGTCTAGCAGCCACAACAGTGTCCCAGACTTCTTCTTGGTCCGCAAGTTCTGCGTGATCTCCAGGTTACTTTGTGAGGAATGGTCTAGCTTCAAGAAGGCCTGTGGTTGGTAAGCCACCGCGCGCTGGAGATGCGCCAGACTGCGCTTTTGGGTCACCGTCACGTAGGTCACTAGCACGCCCACGACCTGTTGTAAGAGGTCGCTGGTGAGGTCTTGTTCCACGTAACTGACCTCGGCACTGGCCTGAATGTCCGGCTGGTTTGAAATCATCATCCCCAGCTGTTTCATCCGATCTTGCAGGTCGGCCGCAATCGTGGTATCGACCACGACTTCCTTGGTCTGCAGGCTCATCAATTCGTTGATCACCGGGTCGTCGCCCGTGATTTCCGCGGCCTTGAGTTCCCCGGTCGACAGGTCGGTGTAGGCCAACCCGTAATGGGACTTGGTGCTCATGGTGAGCGCCGTTAAATAGTTGTTGCGCTTAGCCCCCGCGGCACCGGTATCGGTTTGCGTCCCCGGCGTGACCAACTGGATGACCTCACGTTTGACCATGCCCTTGGCCAGCTTAGGGTCTTCCATCTGTTCACAAATGGCGACTTTATAGCCTTGGTCGACTAAGATGTCGATGTAATTTTGCACGGCCTTGTGCGGGACCCCACACATCGGAATCGGATTCTTGGCGCTGTGACTCCGCGTGGTCAGCGTCAACTCGAGTAATTGGGACCCCTTGACCGCGTCTTCATTAAACATTTCATAGAAGTCGCCCAGCCGATAGAATAAAAATGCATCGGGGTATTGGTCTTTGATTTTTTGATACTGCTCCATCATGGGCGTTGTCTTCGTTTTCGTCATGAAAAATGGTTCATCCTTCCGTTTTTTCCTAGCTCTGGTACGGGTGTTGCGGGCTGATCAAGATGGGCTTGATGCTCGATGCGTGCCCGGTCTTGTCGTTGAGGTCGATGACGGCGCCGGAGAGTAATCCCGGGCCGGCCGCCTGGACCGTGTAACGGGTCGGTCGCTGATTTTCAAAGCGCTCGATCACACTGTCGGCCTGCATGCCCAACACACTATCGGCGGGACCGGTCATACCGGCCTCCGTCATAAAGGCGGTGCCACCCTTTAAGACTTGCGCGTCGCTGGTCTGCACGTGGGTGTGCGTGCCCACGACCGCGGAAAGTTGCCCGGCAAAACGCATGGCAAAGGCCCGCTTTTCACTGGTCGTTTCCGCGTGAAAGTCGACAAAGACAAAGTCCGTGTCGAGTTCTGGCAGGAGTGCCTGCATCTTGGCAAAGGGGTCATCCATGGGATTCATGAAGACCCGCCCTTGCAAATTAACCACGGCTAAGACCTGTTGATTGACCTTGACCTTCGTCCAGCCCTGCCCGGGAGTGTCCCCGGGAAAGTTGGCCGGTCGCACTAAGCGGTTCGCACTGCCGATAAAATCATACAGCTCGGCGTTATCCCAGGTATGGTTGCCCATGGTGACCACGTCGGCCCCGTCTTTTAATAATTGCTTATAAATACTCTGGCTGATACCGCGACCAACCGGGGTTGAGTTCTCCCCGTTAACGATGGTGACCTGTGGCTTCAAGTCACGCTTGAGTTGGGGCAAATACTCATGAATCATGTCCACACCAATGTTACCCACAACGTCACCAACAAACAGAATTCGCATCTTCGTTCCCCTATCTAGACCGCTTTTCGGCCCGTCTGGTCTGTTGACCAGTTCTATTAAATAAACTCTATTTTACCATGCTTCGCCGCATTCTGCGTCGCCCAAATTCGGTCGGGTTAAATCAGTGGTCTGCCGAGACATCGGTTTAGCCCGTCTTCAAGTTGCTACTAGCTCGGCGAATTTGCGGACGATTTTTATATGCTGCCATTTGGGCTTGACTGTACGGCCGAGCTGCTATCAACAGCCTATCCCTATCGCGCAAAGGTCCTCTTCAAGTTGTCGTCTACACCAACCTGAAGTAGCCTCAGCGTGGTCCCCGAGTCAGCCCGATTCTACGCTTATGCCAACAGACGTAAAAACGAGCTTGGGACAAACCTCCCAGGCTCGTTCGCGTCATCTTCACCTAACTGAAACGTGCGCCAAAGGGCAGCCTGTCTCACTCTCTTCTCTGACTGAATTTTCAATGTGGCCGCCCTTTTGTTATCGAAATTGATGACTATTTGGCTTTACCGATGATGAAGGCATACCCACATTCTGGGCTATCCGATGTAATATACGTGCTATCGACAATGTTGATGCCAATTTGATACTTACTGGATAATTTTTTGAGCTTACTGGTTGTATATCCGTACGATGCTAAAATGGATTTGACCTTTTTTGCTCGGATCGTGGCGGAAACATTTTTGCTACTCTTTAGATAATCAATGACTTTGGGAAACTTAACAATTGTGTAGCCTGTTAAATCAGGTTTAGTAAAATAAGTTTTGGGAGCAATGTCTTCAAAGTAATATGCACCTGAAGCCGCTGCGTATTTGCTCATTTTAAGTGTGACTTTGTTATTTGGGAATAGTTTAACAATTTCCCGAGTTACTTTTTGAGAAGGTGATTTCTTTATATACTTCAGGTAATCAGCATTCTTTGTCATACTGTCTAAAGATAAATATTTATGGCTATACGTTTCTTCACCAAAACCGGCTTCTAAGTAGCCATGCCAGACATATCCTTTGACTAGGTCAGTATGCTTTTTATTATTACCTTGAATGTAAATGTACTTAGCGGTAGTTTTCCCATGCTTTAGGGTTTCGCTACCACGTCCGTACCAAGTATTATTTGGATAATCTTTCAAATAGAATTTCACTTTAGTATGCTTTGCGTTCCAAACCGCAATTGATTTCTTAGGGTATTTAGCTTTGTTAATGGTCGTTTTTTGCCAAAAAGATTGCTTTTGAATGGTGTATTTTGTCTGGGCTGAACCGGATTGGACAAGGCCAAGGATGGCTGCAATTGCGATAACTCCAGTGATTAACAACTTCTTCATGATATTTCTCCTTTGTCATTTAGGGCCCCGGAAACTGTTTTAAACATTATAGCATGTTTGCGAAATAATCATTAGAGAAATAACAATTGTAAATTGACTGTGTATCTAATGGCTTCGCATTGAATCTACAATCAAAATCGAAAAAGAAACCAATTCGTAAGTGAATTGGTTTCTCATAAAACTATTCATCAACAACCGTCGACAAAGAGCTATTTATTTCGCATATTCAACTGACCGGACTTCCCGGATAACGGAAACTTTGACGTGACCTGGATAATCCAGGTCGCCTTCAATTTGTTTCTTAATGTCACGTGCCAAGACAACGGCATCCGTGTCGGAAATCTTCTCAGGCCGCACAATCACTCGAACCTCTCGTCCCGCCTGGATGGCAAAGCTGTGATCCACGCCATCAAATGAATTGGCGATGGTTTCCAGCTTGTCCAACCGGTGGATGTAACTTTCCAGAGAATCAGAGCGTGCGCCTGGTCGCGTAGCTGAAATAACATCAGCTGTCCCGACCAGTTCCGCAATGACAGATTGCGGAGCCGTTTGATCTGCTTGAGCGGCGATAGCGTTTACCACAACAGCACTTTCCCGGTATTTCTTTGCCAGTTCCATACCAGTTGTGATGTAAGAACTATCATCTTCATGCTCAGCGGCGCGGCCAATATCATGTAACAATCCTGCACGCTTTGCTAACGTAACATCCTCACCTAGTTCAGCCGCTAAGACCCCAGTGATCTTAGCAACTTCGATTGAATGGGCCAACGCATTTTGCCCATGAGAAATACGGAAGTTCAAGCGCCCAACCAATTTGATCAATTCAGGATGCATGGAATGAATCCCAAGGTCAAAGGTTGCTTGCTCGCCAAGCTCCCGGACATGTTCGTCCAGTTCTTTCTTGGCTTTGGCGACCATTTCTTCAATCCGGGCGGGATGAATCCGACCGTCTTGAATCAATTTCTCTAAGGCAATCTTGGCAACTTCGCGCCGTAACGGGTCAAAGCCACTCAAGACGACGGCTTCTGGCGTATCATCAATGATCAGGTCGATCCCGGTCAAAGTCTCTAACGTCCGAATATTCCGTCCTTCGCGACCGATGATTCGGCCCTTCATGTCGTCGTTAGGCAACGTGACCACGGAAATCGTGGTTTCGGTGACCATATCGGCGGCACTGCGTTGGATGGCGGAAACAATCAGGTCCTTGGCATTTGCCTGGGCCGTCTTGCGAGCCGTCTCTTCGCTTTCCTTAATCATTTTGGCACGCTCACCCGCTAAAGCCGATTTGGCTTCAGAAATAATCAGGTCTCGTGCATCTTCCTGGGATAAAGCAGCCACGGCTTCCACCGCAGACTGGCGTTTTTCAATCAGTGAGTCTGCTTGTTGTTGCTTTTTGGCTAAATTCTGCTCTTCAGCACTCAGCTTCTTGTCCCGGCGATTCAAGGAGTTTTCCCGTTTTTCCAGCGAATTATCTTTGCGGTCTAACGTTTCTTCTCGTTGAATCAAGCGGTCTTCTTGCTTCTGAACTTCGGCACGACGTTCTTTCAGCTCGGTTTCGACCTCTGCCCGGTACTTATGGCTGTCTTCCTTGGCCTCTAATAAAGATTCCTTGGTCGCAGTCTCGGCTTGCTTCTTCGCTTCAGCCAGCACACCTTCAGCAGTGTACTTAGCCGCATCTAGCTTTTTTTCATGGACAGATTTACGTAAATAATACCCGCCCACAACACCAACAACGATAGCGATGATTGCGAGGATTATACTTGGAACACTCATGATTCCACCTCCGCATCATCAAAAATGACTAATTTAAAATCAGACTTTTTTAAGATGTTGATTTGATAACTGACACAACCTCAATTTTAATGGTTGCCATGAACGCTGTCAACTAAACTCGCTGGAAACTGGTGGGTCTGGTCGGATTTATTCGTTTTTTTATCATGATGAGATGAAAAAACACCGACTACTCGTGGCAGTCAGTGCATTTTCTTATTTATGACCGGGCTTACCGTCCGGAATCAATTCGCTTTGTTGTGGTTTAGCCTTGTCCTTAGGGGCACTGGCTTTACCGTCAGTCTTGGCATCGGTCTTCTTACCGGCCCTATCGGTGGCATCTTTCTTGCCAGCGTCAGCGGCGTCATCACCTTCACCCACACCATAAGCGGCGCGGACCCGTTGATTGATTTCGGCCATCACGTCTGGATGGTCCGCCAAGTAACCCTTGGCATTCTCACGGCCTTGGCCAATCCGATCATCACCATAAGAGTACCAGGACCCACTCTTATCGACGATGTCTTTTTCAACCGCCATGTCGAGCAATTCACCGGTTTGAGAAATCCCCTTACCGTACATGATGTCGACTTCGGCCCGCTTGAATGGCGCGGCCACCTTGTTCTTGACGACCTTGATCCGCGTCCGGTTCCCGATAACATCGGTCCCGTCCTTGATCTGTTCAGCCCGCCGTACTTCTAGTCGAACCGTCGAATAGAACTTCAGCGCACGACCACCAGGCGTGGTTTCAGGGTTCCCAAACATGACCCCAACTTTTTCCCGAATCTGGTTAATAAACAGAGCAATCGTCTTGGTCTTGTTGATGGTCCCGGACAGCTTCCGTAAGGCCTGAGACATCAACCGGGCTTGCAACCCAACGTGGGCGTCACCCATTTCCCCTTCGATTTCTGCACGAGGAACCAGAGCGGCGACAGAGTCGACAACCACGATGTCCACGGCACCACTGGAGATCAAGGCATCCGCAATTTGCAGCCCTTGTTCACCGGTGTCCGGTTGAGAAAGTAGTAACTGATCGATGTTGACGCCCAGTGCCGTCGCGTAAGCCGGGTCCAAGGCGTTTTCGGCATCGATATATGCAGCAGTCCCGCCACGCTTTTGCACTTCGGCAACCGCGTGAAGGGCCACAGTCGTTTTCCCGGATGATTCTGGACCGTAAATTTCCACGATCCGGCCCCGAGGGTAACCACCGACACCCAAGGCCACGTCGAGAGCCAACGAGCCAGATGGTACGGTTTCCACGTCTAAGTTACTGTTGTCACCTAGGCGCATGATCGACCCTTTACCAAAATCCTTTTCAATCTTCTTCAGCGCTTTATCCAACGCCGCTTGTCGTTCGTCAGCCATCCAAATCCTCCTTTGATGCATCAATATTCAAGTAACACTATACGGGTTTTGTTCGCAAAATGCAAGTAAAAATAGAACAAAAGTTCCCCTTTATTTTGACCCGTTCAAAACGCGCCGTAACCAGTCCAATCCCGTCATGACCGACCGTTCCCGGATCGCGGCCCGGGTGCCGGTCAGATGGACCAGGCGGGCGCGCGGTTCATGTCCCCGTTGCGCTAAACCTAGCCAAACCGTGCCGGCCGGATGGCCCTCCAGGCTATCGGGCCCGGCGACTCCCGTGAAGCTCAAGGAGAAGTCGGTATCCAGGATGGCCCGCGAGCGTTCGGCCATTTGTTGAGCCGTCGCGGCGCTCACGACCCCATCACGGTCAATGATGGCTTGAGGAATCCCCAACAAGTCGTGTTTGGCTGAATTGGCGTAGGTCACAAAGCCCCCAGGAAAAATGGCGGAAACGCCGGGAACATCCCCCAGCGTGCTCTGGAATTTTCCGGCAGTCAGACTTTCGGCCCCGGTAATCGTCAAGTGTCGGTCAATCAGCTCGTTGACGACCACGGCGGCCAAGGTGTTATCATCCCCGAAGCCGTACAGGTAGTCACCGACCCGGTCTTGAATCGTGGCCGTCATTTTGTCCAGCAGCTTGACCGCCGTGGCCCGTTCATGCGCCTGGGCCGTCAGTCTGAGCGTGACCTCATTGACCTTGGCGTACGGGGCAATCGTCGGGTTGGTCTGCTGGTCGATCAAATCAGCCAGCTCCGTCACCAATTTGCCCTCACCAATCCCAAAGAACCGCAGAACTCGTGACTCCAAAAATTCGCTCCGGTGATAGGTCGCCTTTAACAGCGGTACCCCCTGTTCAGCAAACATGGGCTCAGCCTCACTGGGCGGTCCCGGCAGTAACATGATATCAGCCGCGTTAGGATCCTGATAGAAGGCCCCCACAGCCATGCCAGTCCGATTCTTGAGTGGTTGGCTGCCTTCCGGATAAAGGGCCTGTAACCGGTTATTCGGCGTCATCGGCCGTTCTGCCGTGGAAAAGTGCTGGCGAATCTTGGCCATCGCCGGGGCATTCTCCACTAATTTAACGCCTAACAAATGCGCAACAGTCTGCTTGGTCAGGTCATCCTTAGTCGGTCCCAGTCCACCGCTAATAATCACCAGGTCACTGCGCGAACGGGCCTGATTCACCACCGCAGTCAGGCGGTCAGCATTGTCGCCCACCAATGAATGGTAGTACACTTCAATCCCCGCTTGGGCGAGTTCCTGGGCAATAAACGCCGAATTGGTATCAACGATTTGCCCCAATAAAATTTCCGTTCCGACCGCAATAATTTCCGCTTGCATGCTGACCCCTCCTGAGGTGACTTAAAGTTAACTCCGTAAAAATACGCGTAAATTTTTTATTTTTTTGAAATTTATTTTCACCTAGTTCGTGAAAAGCGCTTGTACTGAAATCGTACCACAAAACTGACTGGCTCGGCTAATCTTACCTCACGGAACCAGAAATTTTACAAAAAAGGCAACAGCCGCTGGGGACTGCTACCTTTAATCTGCCCACACCTGTGGGGAACACAAGGCTGTGGATGACGCCAAGCAAATTGAGATGGGATCACCCCCACACATGTGGGGAACACTCAGCAGAGCCCTTAAAATAAGCGTTCGCTTGGGGATCACCCCCACACCTGTGGGGAACACTTTTGCTGCGAGTCGATGTACTCAACGGGAATAGGATCACCCCCACACCTGTGGGGAACACCCCTGGGGATCATCGTGCATCATTAGCACACTAGGATCACCCCACACCTGTGGGGAACACTGACCAGCATTCAAAGCATTAACTGTCTGTTCGGGATCACCCCCACACCTGTGGGGAACACGCACGCCATGGCCTTCTCCTCCCCCCCTCCCAGGGATCACCCCCACACCTGTGGGGAACACTTATCATAAGGGGTTACCTTATCAATACTCCAAGGATCACCCCCACACCTGTGGGGAACACCATCAGGAGCAACACAGAATGGGCATCAAGACGGGATCACCCCCACACCTGTGGGGAACACACTAAACAAATCCCGTCAAACCGGCATTTCAATTTCGTCCAACCCCGGATTTCCTTTAACTTGCTTATCGGACACACACAATTACTCCGCAGAAGATTCCGCGAACACCTGGCGATTTTGCACGAAGTAGTCGATGCCCGAGTAGATGGTGAAGAACAGGCAGATGTAGAAGAAGATTAGAGCCATTGGGATGTTGATGGTGCCAAAGCCAATGTTGTTCAGTAGTAATAAGATGATCCCGACCATCTGAGTTGTCGTCTTGATTTTGCCTGGCCAGGCGGCGGCTAAGACCTTGCCCCCGGTTTCTACGACGATCAACCGCAAGCCGGTCACGGCTAGCTCCCGGCAGACGATGATGGCGACTGCCCAAGCTGGCACGGCGCCCATTGATACCAAGATAATGAACGCCGTCATGACGATCATCTTATCTGCCAGCGGGTCGGCAAATTTACCGAAGTTGGTGACCAAGTGGTTGCGCCGAGCGATTTGGCCATCCAAGAAGTCGGTGATGGATGCCGCCGCAAACACGACTGCGCCCCAGACCTGGGCAACGGGAATCGCGGTCCCCAACCAGGTCACCTGACCCCAGTCCAGTGGCAGGACCAACAAGAGGATGAAGATGGGGATCAAGATGATACGAACAATTGTTAAACGATTTGGCAGATTCACGGAAAGTTCCTCCTTAAAATTTCTCAATAAAAAGGCGCGCCGGTCGCCACGGACCGACCCGCCTTGAGTCTTACTTAAATTCCAACGTCACAGTTTGGACCTGCGAGGTCGTGGTGCTGCTGGAGCTCGTCGTGGTGCCAGTGGTTGAACTGGAACTCGTGGCGTTGCTCGTGCTGGTTGCGGACGTGAAGTCGAAGTTCTTACCGTCAACCTTCACCTTCGTCGCTGGTGCGTTCCCAAACTTCAGGGTCACACTCGTCGCTGAACTTGGAATCGTCAGGGAGTGTGAGGTAGAAGATGACAACGTCCCTTGCCAAACGGTCGAGCCGCTGACCGTCACGGACATCCAAGCACTGCCAGTAGCTGACAGACTCATCTTTGGCTTAGCAGAAGCATTCTTCATTTCCCAAGTGGAGCCGGAAGTCGTCGAACTCAATTGCTTGAAGCTAGGCGTCTTGGTGGCCTTCTTGGAAGAAGACTTCTTCGAGGAAGACTTACTGCTGCTACTGCTACTCTTGGTCTTATTCGAGCTGCTGCCAGAAACGCTGACCGAACTGCTGTCGACGTTGTCCTTCGTGGTCCCCCCACCGTTATGCGAAGCGGCGACCCAGATACCGACCAAGATGACCAGGACGACGATGACGATCCCAATCACCGGAATCGTCCGCCGTAATTTCACGTAACGTTCATCGACCTGCCGTTGTTGCGAGCGAGTCTCAGGATTGTTTTCATTCACCTTATCGACGTATTCTTGCGTCTGGGTGCTTGGCAAAGCACTGTCAAATTGCTTTAACAGCTCCGCCCCATCCAGGTCGACCATATCGGCGTACTGCTTGATAAATGCGCGCACGTAAAAGTCCCCGGGCAACTCATCGAAGTTTTGGTCTTCAATGGCAATCAGATAACGCTTTTGAATCTTCGTCGTCTGTTGCAGGTCGTCCAGCGTGTACCCTTTGGCAATCCGGGCATCACGCAGCGTTTTTCCCAATGTAATTTTGCTGTTATCACTCATGATTTAATTCTCCACCTGTTCAAAATTTCTCTATAAGCAGTATAGCATAGGCATCGCCGCATTTTCAGCCACAACACCCAGAATTCAGGATTTAACGGTTTCTTAACCTCCGTTACGGCAAAATCGTATAGACGGTTTGCCGGCTGGCTGCCTGAAATTGTGCCAAGGCTGCTTGGACGGTTTCAAAGGTCATCCCCTCGAGCACGGTCAGTTCATCAAAAATGGTGGCCCCGTCAAATAGCGGGCCGTCGTACTGATTGGCGATGGCTTCGACCGAGTTGATGGCCCCAATCGTCCGGCCGATGGCTTCGCGTTTGACCAGGTCAAATTGGGCTTTAGCCGCCAACAATTGCGCAGGCGCATCAGTTAAGATGGCAGTTAGTTCACTGACAAAAGATTCCGGATGATCCGTATCACCGGCCAGTTGGGCAAAATGCGCGCCGCGTTGAATCTGGAAGTCATAGCCAAAGCTGTCGTCGATCACGTTGGCGTCATACAGCCGCAGGTAGTTGTCACTGGTATCATTGAACAATAAGTCAAAGGCCAAAGATACCGCCACGTTGTAGGTCAACCCCGCTTGACCCGCGGGCACGTCATCGTAACCGCGCAGGCCAATGCTGACCTTGGGCCGGTTGACGGTGAGGTGGCGCGTCGTGGTTGGCACGATCTCGGCCGCCGGCGTTTGTGGGGAAGCCACACGTTGAATCGGTTGACTCGGCCCGAACGTCTTGCCGTCCTGGTTCGCCGAGATCCACGCCAAGGTCTCCTCGGGATCGAGTTGCCCCACCACAATTAAATTCATATTGCTGGGGTGATAGAACGTGTTGTACGCCGCATAGAGGTCATCGGCAGTAATCTTATCGATGGAATCCACGGTCCCGGCAATGTCGATGTGTAACGGTTCACGCGGATACAGTTGGCCAATCATGCCAAAGTAGCTTTGCCAACCCGGGTCATCATCGTACATTTCAATTTCTTGGCCAATGATGCCCTTTTCCTTGTTGACGGTCGCCGCCGTGAAATACGGATCTTGCACGAAGTCTAACAAGATGTCCAGATTTTCGTGCAAGTGGCTGGTCGTCGCAAACAGATAGCTGGTTTGCGTAAAACTGGTGAAGGCGTTGGCACTGGCACCATACTGGCCAAACAGGTCAAAGGCGTCGTGGTCCTTTTTTTCAAATAACTTGTGTTCCAAAAAGTGGGCAATCCCATCGGGGAAGCGCACGGCCTCGCTTTGGCCCCGCGGCACAAATTCATTATCGGTTGACCCGTAATTAGTGGTCATCACGGCAAAGGTCTTGTGAAACCCAGCCTTAGGGACCAGGATGACCTTTAAGCCGTTGGCCAGCGTCGTTTGAAAGACGGTCTCGCCTAACCGCGAATAAGTTTGTTTATTCAGCATGCTGATCACCCCCGTGTAGGCAGTACGTCGCCTGCAACGTGACCTGTTGGGCCACCCGTTGCACATCGGCAATGGAGACTGCCGCTAATTTTTCCTGCCAAGTTTGTAATGGTTCCGTTAAATGGGTCAGTTCACTGTTGAGCAGACTGACCAGTTTGCGTTGCGGACTGTCGAGCCCGGCCAAGCGCGCATTCAAGAGACTGGCCTTGACCTCGGCTAACAGGTTGGCGGATAACTCACCGCGCTGTAAGGCCGCCAGCTGTTCGCCAATGATGGCCACGACGCGGTCTTGATTCTCCGCTTGGATACCGCTTTGCACGCCCAACGTCCCGGTGAACGGGTTGTAACTGCTGCTGGCGTAGTAGGCCAGACTGGCCTTTTCGCGCACGTTGGTAAATAACAGCGACAGCGGCGTCCCGCCAAAGGCCGCATTAAAGACCACGGCGGCCATAAAGTCCGCATCGTCGCGGTAAATTGGCAATTGGTAGGCCAAATTCAACTTGGCCTGAACCACAGGGGCCACATCGTCGCCGGCCTGCACCTCGGTACGCTGCTCCCAACGATAGTACGGGGAGTCATCGACGAGTTGGCGGTCCGTCAACGGCCAAGACTTAAGTGCAGCCTGCACCCGATCGGCCGTCACGTCGCCAACCACGGCCACGTGGATCGCGTCGTTGGCCAACATGTCATGGTAGGTCCCTAAGATATCAGTCGCCGTCAATTCACCTAAGGTCGTGGTGTCACCCAAGGCACTCATGGCCTGGGCCGGCTGACCGGTGAACAACAATTCCTGTAGCCGCCGGTTCGCCAAATATTGTTTGTCATCGTCTAACGATTTGATTGCCGTCAAGAGGTTCTGGCGCTGTTGGGTAAAGGTTGCCGGGTCAAATTGCCCGTTTGGCAACAAGGGATTGAACAAGACCGCCTTGAGCAGCGCCATCCCCTGTTCAAACAACGGGGTGGTGTCCGCAAAGTGGTCCAAATACTGTTCATCGACCACCGAACACGTTAACCGAATCACGTGCTTGGTCCCGAGCTTCACCACGCTGATACCAAAACTGGCCCCATACAGGCGTGACAGTTGCCGGGCCAAGGCCGTTTGGGTCGGATAAGCCGCCGTACTGGTCTCTAGAACTTGCGCTAACAGCGCCCGCGCGGTGATCGCCGTGGCCGTCAGTGGCGCCACAAAGTCCACCTTAATGCCAATTGTTTTAAATTGTTTAGTGGGTAACAGGTCGAGCGTTACCCCGTCTCGTATGCGAAAATGCACGCGCAATTGCCTCCTCTAGCAAAATACTAATCGGTGTTTAATTTTAAGGGAAGCGCGCCAGAAATACAAGCAACCGCGCTGAAATTGTGGGATTTTGCCGAAACAGGTGTCGGCTGGCCGCCTTACCGTTCGCTAGAGATGAGTTGGAACGCTGAGGGCGCCGGGTCGAGCCAAAGGACGGTCTCGACCCTCAACTTGGAGCCGATGAATCGCGTCTCCAAGTTGCCAGTTCCCTAAGCGTGGTAAACCACCCCGCTAAAGGAACTCCCACAGCTGAACTCATCTCTAGCGAACTCTCGGCTACGGTGGCGATGGTTCAGCACCAATCGTTTACACACTGTGTTCCGTCACAATTATACTTTCAGTGCGATTGCGTCTTCCCAACCGATTCCAATCCGACACCACTCCCTCTATTAATACTAACGAAAACCAACAGCAAGCAATGACCCCTTGCGCCATCTTCTTAAGAAAAGCTTCAACTTCGCCTGAACAAAAAAGCGACAACCCCACTCAAAAACGAATGGATTGTCGCTACTGATTGTGATCTGAAGGTCAAAAGACGAAAATCAACTGGAACTATTGTTATCATGCGGCTCATGGCGTCGAAGATAGTCGGTTTCGTCCTCACAATGCGAACTCTCGGCTACGGTAGTGCTTGCCAGTAGTAGCCGTCTTAAACCCAGATAATAGCTGCATTGACGACTGTCTTTTATTAATACTGATAGCCGTCAACCCTGGCTGATGCAGGCGCCTGGTCTCACCAGTTTTAGGCGTCAGGACACCGTCATTACGGCAATCAACACGTTAATTTCACTTCCAACCTTCAGTCAATTCTATTTCTGCGGCAACAGTGGCGTGTCCACGTTGCTACCAAACCATTTCTGGTTGATCTTCTCCAGCGTCCCGTTGGCGGCTAGTCGCTTCAGGCCCGCGTTGATCTTGCGGCGCATGGTGACGTCGCCTTTGCGCATCCCCACCGCAAACTTTTCTTTGGGGAAGCTGCCGACCGTGACCCGGTAATCTTCGGGGTGGGCCTGGTGCTTGATGTAGTAATTGGCGTACGTGCTATCGATCAGCAGCCCTTGAATCCGGCCGACATTTAAGTCGATGAAGGCGTTGGTGAAGGAATCATAGGTCACGGCCTCGTGATTTTTGATGCGGTCCTTCAACAGCTTAGGGTGCGCTTCAATATCGTTGGCCCCAGACGACCCCGTTTGTGCGCCCAAGACTTTGCCGGTCATGTCTTGATACGAGCTAATGTGATTTTTCTTCAGCGTGACCAAGACCTGGTCGTTGTTCAAATAGGTGTCGGAAAAGGCCACCTGCTTTTGACGCTGTGGCGTGATGGAAAAGCCGTTCCAAATCAAATCGATCGTGCCGTTGTGCAGCTCGGTCACGTTCATGCTCCAGTCGATCGATTGGAAATCGACCTTGACGCCGTACAGTTTAAAGACGGCCCGCGCCAGGTCGATGTCGTAGCCGACCAGCTTGCCACTCTTTTGGCGAAAGCCCATCGGAACAAAGCTGTCGTCCAGCCCGACCACGACCTTTTTCTTTTTGACGACGTTAGACCAGGTGTCGTCTTGATTGGCCCGTTGCGTGACGTTGTTGCAGCCCGCTAAGATACCGCCGAGGCCCGCGATGACCACCAGCAAGGCCCAGAATCGTAAGTACTTTCTCATCAAATGACCTCCCTAGTTCTTGGGTTCCACCCGCAACATTTGATCCGCAATGGCTTTTGCAAACGGCATGTCGTGGGTCACGACGATTTGCGTGATGCCCTCGTCACGTAACTTCAAGATAATTTGTTCGACCTCTTTACGTAGGTCCGGATCCAGTGCCGACGTGGGTTCATCGTAGCACAGCAGCTTGGGGTGCATCGCTAACGCCCGCACGATGGCGACCCGTTGCTTTTGCCCCCCGGATAATTCGTACGGGAACAGGTCCGCCTTGTCGCCCAGGTCCAATTGTGTCAGCAAGCGGTCCGCCTCGGCATTGGCAGCTTGGGTGGATTGCTTGAGCACCATGGTCGGCGCCAGCGTTACGTTTTGGCGCACGGTCAGGTTCGGGAACAGTTGATAATCCTGGAAGACCACCCCGATCACGGCGTCATTGTCGCGGTTCGTCGCCGGATCAAAGGGTTGTCCGTCTAACAAGAATTGGCCGCTGTCAACGCTAGCCAGTCCGCTGATGCATCGTAGCAGCGTCGTCTTACCGGCCCCAGACGGCCCGACAATCGTTAAGATCTTGCCATCTTCTACGGTTAAATTCACGTCGTCGAGGATGGTCTTGCCACCAAATTTTTTCGTAATCCCTTTAAGTTCTAACATGTTTTGACCATCCTTTCCTTAACGCCAGAAACTGTAGTGCCGTTCGAGTCGCTTCAAGACCAGCGTGCAAACCGCTGTCAGTAACAGGTAAATGACCCCGACCAGTAACATCGGTACCAGCGTCACGTCACGCGCCATGGCCACGTTGCCGGCCCGTAACAGGTCGCCCAACCCGATCACATAAACCAAAGATGAATCCTTCACCAGGTTGATGACTTCGTTCCCGATGGACGGTAAGACGATCTTGACCACTTGGGGAATCACGATCTTACGCAACGTCTGCCACTTGGTTAGCCGCAGGACCCGCGCGCTTTCGTATTGTCCTGCCGGAATAGCCTGTAAGCCGCCCCGGAAGATTTCAGCGAAGTACGCCGTGTAATTTAAGATAAAGGCGAATAACGCCGCGTCATACCGCTGGAAGACGATGCCGATGATAGGCAACCCATAAAAGACGAAAATTAATTGCAGTAACAGTGGGGTCCCCCGCATCAACCATACGTAGATGTTAATGATCCAGGTCAACGGTTTAAACCGCGTCGTCATGCCCAATCCTACCAGGATACCTAGTGGAATGGCGATAATAATGGTCCAGAAGAAGATGGATAAGGTCATCCCCGTCCCGGAAAGTAATGATGGTAAAATCTGCGTCACGTAATTCATAATGATTCCTCCTTCGCCAAAAAAAAAGCCCTCTCGAGAAATAACTTCTCAAGAGGGCGTCTCAACGCTGTGCCACCTCAAATTCTCGACGCGCTCACGCCACGCCGACTCAGTGAGTTCCTAGCCTCGCTGAGTCGGTGGAATCAAAAAAATCGCCCTCCTAGGTCCAAAGACCTAAGAGGACGATCACATCGTGGTTCCACCTCATATTTGTTTCCGTATCACTACGAAAACCTCAGCGAGTTGCTAGCAACTCCAGCGATAACGGGGCTTTTCCCGAGCCGTCTTACTCATTTCAGACAGCCAACTCACAGATGTGGTTCGAATCGCTCAGTCCGCCCGTTTCCATCCGCGGGGCTTTCTGGAGAACTTGAACAACTCTACTCTTCCGTTCAACGTTTTTCATTCATTGACAGTATATTACTTTTTTTCAGGGATCGTGTCAACCCATGAAAATGAAAAAAGGTGTTCAACCGGCCAATTTCTCCAGCGAACACCTGGTTTCATAAAATTTATCCGCGATGGAACCAGCTGCTGACGCGATGCCAGAAACCGGTATCCTCTTGTTCTTCGATCTTCATCAATGGCACGGTCTCGCCCTCCAGGCGGCGGGCCACGTTACGGTAGCCTTGCCCAGCGGGGTTGTCCGTTTGCATGACCACGGGTTCCCCTTGGTTGGAGGTCGTGATCACGGCATCATCGTCAAAGATAATGCCCAGTAATTCGATGCCCAGGTGATGGGTGATCTCGTCGATATCCATCATGGACCCGTCTTGCATCATATTGCGGCGAATCCGGTTGATCAACAACCGTGGTGCCTCGGTCAATGGGTGTTGTTCCAACAAGCCCACGACCCGGTCGGCATCCCGCACGGCAGAGATTTCTGGTGTCGTGACTACGATGGCGGCGTCGGCCCCGGAAACCGCGTTGATAAAGCCTTGTTCGATACCGGCTGGACAGTCGATCAGGACGTAATCGTATTCGGGCTTGAGCTCGTCAACAATTTCCTTGACCTGTTCCGGCATTAAGGCCGTCTTGTCCGTATTTTGGGCAGCTGGCAACAAGTAGAGCTTGTCGTCAAAGCGCTTGTCCTTGACCAGCGCTTGGGGCAACTTGGCCCGGCCTTCCGCCACGTCCACGATATCGTAGATGATGCGGTTGTCTAACCCCAAGACCACGTCTAAGTTCCGCAACCCAATGTCCAGGTCCATCAAGCAGACCCGTTTGCCCATCAAGGCCAGCGCGGTCCCGATGTTGGCACTGGTCGTCGTCTTACCGACCCCACCTTTACCGGAGGTGATCACAATTGCTTTTCCCATTTTTAAATTCCTCCAATCTGGTTATACAACTTCGGATTAATCTTCTTTAATTGCGCCAACTTGCCGTACGACAAGACGTGCAGATCATTTACATAAGCCACCGTTTGCTGCGAATCAGTGACCGTTTCCGGTTCAATGATATCGAACTGCTCGGCGATGCGCACCTGTTGTGCGGTCTGAAGATTTCCCATAATCAGCTTGGACTCGTCATCGGGATACCCCGCCTGAAGAATTCCAGCGACATCCCCCATGGAAAAGATGTTGCCCGTCGTCCGGAGCTTACCACCTTCGTGAATCGTCCCCAAGAACAGGACGTCGCCTTTCATGACGACCTCCTGCCCGTTACGAATCACTTTGCTTAACAGGTGAACGTTTTCCCGCTCGCGTAACTGGATTGCATCGGCAATCGTCATGACGTTAGCGGCGATCTTATGGATCTCAAAGCGCGGATACTGTGCCACCATCTGTTCGATGCGTGACTTTTCTTCCGCGGTCAAGATCCGGTCTTCAGTTAACACATCCAGCGAAATTTTGGATGCTGCCAAAGCCTGGGGGTCCACCTTGAGATTTTCTAATAATGCTTTTAAATCAACCAAGATTTGGTCCAGACTCGCTGATTGCTTGAGGACCAAGTCATAGCCGTTTTGCGTTCCGCGTAATACGGCAGCCTGCATAGCGTTCGTTCCCTTCACCTATTTTAACCAATTATACACCCAACGAATCGGGAAATATAAAATCACAAACATTGCTAAGTTAAAGGCCAAAGTCGGGCCCAACGTGTTTACTAAAAACGCGCTGCCAGCTCCGGAATTTAACCGCATCGCGCGGCTAGCCAAGTAGCCCAGACCTTCCACCACGGTAATGTCGATAAAGTAAATCAACAAGCCACTCAAAAAGTTCGGGCGAATCCAACTCGCTAGTCGGCGGGTCACATACACGACGAGCGGGAAGATGAAGACGGCTACCCCGAAGATGCCGGTGTAGTACAAATCAAACACGGCCCCCGCGACCGCCGCCCATCGACCTAGTGGCAGGTCAAACGTGCCATCGTCGGCTTCAAAGAGCACCCCGCACACGAGCCATAACACCACCAAGTGGCTGACCATGGCGTTGGGGTAACGAAACATTTGGACACTAAAGACTTGGCTAATCGATCCGTCTAGAAATAGCGCCAAAAACAAGAAGACGGGCAAGCCGAAGCGTAACTTTGATAATCGATACACGACTAGTCCCCCCTACTGCTTGCTGACGGCAACGGTGACGATGTTCAGCGCACTGAGATCCGTGGCTGGATTGATGTACAGCTTCGTTGCCAACCCGTAGTCAGACCCGGTCGCCTTAGCTACCGTCCCGACGTACAGGCCCTTTGGCGTCACGCCACCCAGACCACTCGTCACGACCTTGTCGCCCTTGGCGAGCTTGGCCTTGGTCGTAATGTTGTCCATCGTAATCTGGCCCGTGGTGGCCTTATAACCACTCAGGACCCCGTTGACCGTCTTGCCGGATTTCGTGGTGATTTGGACCGCGAACCGATTGGCGGAATCATTGTTGTCAGTGATCAGTTCCACCTTGGAATTGGTCTTGTTGACCTCAGCGACCCGACCAATCAGGCCGGACCCAGACATGACGGGCATGTTCTTCTTGACCCCCGCAGCGGCCCCCTTGTTAATGATCACTTGGCTTTGCCATGAAGATGGCGTCCGGGTGATCACGGCGGCAGAAACGGCGGTGTAGTCCGTCAATGAGGCGTTCAACTTCATTTCCTTTTTCAGTTGCTTGTTTTCCTTGGCAAGTGTTTGGTCACGGACCTTGGTCTGCGCCAACTCACTCACTTGCTTCTTCAACTGTTGATTTTCCTGGTACGTGTTCAACAATTCCGAAACGGCACTGACGGAGCCGCTCAACCCGTTGGTCGGAATCGCCACGACCCGGTCGACTAAGCCAACAATGTCATTGCCAAATTGCTGCACCAACGGCGGCGTGGACTTCTTGTTGCGTAGCGTCACGGACACCGTCATCAAAGCAAAGCTAACAATCACGCAGACAATAATAATGACCAGCCGGCGATTGAGAGAAAATTTCTGCATGTTAGACCTCCATCTTGTGGGTAAGGCTTTCGTTTACCCCCTACCGTCACAATAAAGAAGCGGGAAGCTGCCTTCCCGCTAGTCCCTATTTTTTCTTCATGACATCGATACTCTTTAATGATTCCCCAGTACCAGCAGCCACACAATCTAACGGGTCGTTGGCAATGGAAACTGGCACCTTGGTTGCGTCCGCAATCACTTCAGATAAGTTCTGCAGCAATGCGCCCCCACCAGTCAAGACGATACCGTGATCAATCACATCGGCAGCGATTTCTGGTGACGTCTCTTCCAGGGTTTCTTTGATAGCTGTAATGACGTCTTGAACGGGTTCTTGGATGGCTTTGGCAACGTCGACTGCGGAGACTTCCACGGCCTTAGGTAAACCAGTGACCAAATCACGCCCACGAATCGTGGCGCCATCGATCTTTTCGGCCGCTTCCACGGAAGCAGAACCGATGTCCATCTTCAGCTTTTCAGCGGTCCGTTCACCAATCAACAGGTTGAAGTTAGACCGGACGTACGTCGCAATGGCGTCGTCTAACTTGTCACCGGCTACCCGGATGGAACGACTGGAAACGATCCCACCCAAGGAAATAGTGGCAACGTCGGTCGTCCCACCACCCATGTCAACGACCATGCTACCGGTAGGGTCCATAACGGGCAACCCGGCACCGATGGCCGCTGCAAATGGTTCTTCGATGACATAAGCATCACGCGCACCAGCTACCCGGGTCGCGTCGATCACGGCCCGCTTTTCAACTTCCGTTACGCCGCTTGGGACACAGACCATCACGTAAGGCTTGCCGTTTGACTTGCCCACAGTTTTTTCGATGAAGTACTTCATCATGGCAACGGTCGTATCGTAATCGGCAATCACGCCGTCTTTCATGGGCCGAATGGCAACGATGCTAGCCGGGGTCCGGCCAATCATTGCGCGTGCGTCTTCACCAACGGACACAATTTCCCCAGACTTTGTGTTCTTGGCGACAACGGAAGGTTCGCGAAGAACGATACCTTTCCCGTCAACGTAGACAATCGTATTGGCGGTACCCAGATCGATCCCAATATTTTTCGTTCCTAATCCGAACAATGTGTTTCATCCCTTCATTGTCAACAAAACTTTAATTGATTTTTATTTTTGTACATTGATAGACGTATTATAACATACCTATCTACGTGAGAACACGTCGTCAATGTCAAGAATACCGAACTTTTAACGAGAAAGAAATAGGAAAACCGGATTTTAATCAGTTTTTAAAGGTTCTGCCGCATTTTCTTCACCGTTGTCCGGTAATTGGCCCGCCTCGCGCAGGCTAAAATAACTGTGAATGCCGATCACAAAGCCGTCCAGCAAGGGAATGCCCATCAGTCGCCCACAATCGGCCAGGCGCTGCATGAAGGCCAGGTCGTTCGGCGACGGTTGTGGGACTCCGCTGGGATGGTTGTGGGCGACCACGATGGCCGCGGCGCCGTTCATCACGGCCAGTTGAAAGATCTCGCGAGGATGGACAGGACAACTATCTAACGTCCCTTGAAAGACCGTTTGCCGGTCAATGATGCGGTGCTTGGCATCGAGGACCAAGACCTCAACGCGTTCCTGCTGCAAATAACGCAGGTCATCCATCAACGCCTGGCCCAACTGGCTGCTAGCCGTCACCTCTCCCAAGATGGGCCGCGGTGCCTGCTGGACCCAGCGTCCCAGGTCGATGGCCGTCAACAGGCTGCGGCGCTGAGAATGGCCGCCAACGTAGGCGCGACACTGGCGGTGACTGGCATAGCGGAGATTCGCCACGCTGTGGAAGTAGCGAAAGAACCGGTCACTCTCCGCGATGTGCGGCAGTCCCAGGCTCTTAAGGACCTGGCCGACCAGTTGGCGTTCATTGTGGATCGTCATTTTTTGTCGTTGCATCTCTCTTCACCCCTCTACGGATTAACTCCGTAAAAAAGGCGAATTTATTCGTCGGTCCCCTTAAAATATTGCCGAACCTCGGAAATAAAGTACAATGACCCCGTCAATAACACCAGGTCATCGGCCGAAATGCTGGCCAGCACCGATTTGAGTGCCGTGGGCCAATCCGGTGCCATGGTGATGCGTTTGTGGCTGGCCACCGCGTCTTCCAGCTCTTTAGGCGTGGCCGCCGCCCGTTTGCCCGGCCCCTGAAACTGCGTCACGACCAGGTGGACTTGGGGGACCTTCATCAAGGTCTTGACCATTTGGGTGTACTGCTTGTCCGCCAGCACAGCCAAAATAATGTAGATGTCGTGACCAGAAAAATGTTGCCGCAACAACTGGGCCATTTCGACCATCGCCGGCTCGTTGTGCGCGCCATCAATGGCAATCAGCGGTTCGTTCGCTAACCGCTCAAACCGACCGGGCCACGTGGTATGTTGGAGGCCCTGGCGAATCTCGGCAATCTTGACGCGGGTCTGCGTTAATTGATGATACGTGATGTAGGCCGTCAAAGCCGTCGCCGCGTTGTCGATTTGATATTGACCTAACAAATCAATCTGTAGCCGCCGCCAGCGATGATCGCCCCAGGCGTAGTCAAAGCGTTCGCCCCATTCGTGCTCGGGCCGGTTGGTCACCCGAAAGTCGCGGTCCAGTGCCCGAACCTGGGTGTCATTGGCCGCGGCCGTTTGGTCCATCACCGCCAGCGCATCAGGCGTTAAACGACCACAAACGACCGGGACGCCGGGCTTGATGATGCCAGCCTTTTGCGCCGCAATCTTGGGAATCGTGTCCCCCAAGATCTTCATGTGATCCATGCCAATCGTGGTAATGACGGACACGGCCGGCGTAATGATGTTGGTCGAATCATACTTGCCGCCCAACCCGACCTCGACCACGACCACATCGACCGGATGGGCCGCAAAGTAGCTGAACATCAAGGCGGTGTCGATTTCAAATTCTGTCGGTCCCTCTGGCCCTAATTGCGCGTCCAGTTGGGCCACGATGGGTTCAATGTGCTGTACGTCGGCCAATAAATCGGCGTCACTGATGGGCTCACCATTTACGCTGATCCGCTCGTTGAAGCGGGTAATGAACGGCGAGGTAAAGGTCCCCACCGTTGCCCCTTCGGCTAAAAACAGGTCGCGCAAGAAGGCCACCGTGGAGCCCTTGCCGTTGGTCCCGGCGACGTGAATCATCTTGAGTTGGTCCTGGGGATTACCCAGCAAGGCCATGAACTCCCGCATGCGGGTCAGCGTCGGCTTCTTCTTGAAGCGGTCGCGCCCGTGAATAAACTGTAATGCCTCGGCATACGTTTTTATCAATTTGAAAACCTCCCGGATAGTCACTGCCTCCCAGTTTAGCAGATTCCCCCAGTCATTGCCTAGCTTTTGTGGGGGATTTTTCCTGGCGGCTGGCAACCTTGGTGGGTACTGGCCGCCCTACCGGAACTGCGGTCATCCCTCTTGCCGCTCCTTTTCCCACGAGACCTGTTCCCAAACCACAATGTCCAACGCCAACCCAAAAAGCGGCACCCCAACCATCACTGGTCAGAGTTCCGCTTTGTTTAAAAATTCAGTTGTTAAAGTTGGGCCTTAATGTCGGCCAACCGTTGCTTGGTAGCGGCCAACTTCTTTTCGTTGTCGGCTTGCTTCTCGCGTTCGGCGTTGACCACGTCTTCTGGGGCGTTGGCCACGAAGCGTTCGTTGCCTAACTTCTTGGTTGCCCGTTCAACTTCAGACGTGAACTTGGCAACTTCCTTGTCCAGACGCTTGGCTTCGTCGTTTAAGTCGACCAATTCGGCCAGTGGCACTGAGACTTCGGCGCCGGTGATGACCGCCGTCATGGCTAACTTCGGAGCGACCAGGTCGGCACCAATTTGCAAGTTCTTCGGGTGAACGAACCGGTCGATGTAGTCGCGGTTGGTCTCGAAGACGTGTTGCAGCTTGTCGTCACTGGACTTGATCTGCAAGTCGATTGGCGTGGACATTGGCGCGTTGGCTTCGGCCCGAATGTTCCGCACGGCCTTGATCAAGTCAATCAGACTGGTCATATCCGTTTCCGCCGTTGGGTTGTCAAATTCTGGGTGGTCGACTGGGTAAGCCGCCGTTACCAGTGACTTGCCGTCATGCGGCATAGCTTGCCAAATGGCTTCCGTCACGAATGGCATGATCGGTTGTAACAGGCGCAGGGTCTGATCAAGCACGTAGGCCAGCAGATCTTGCTTAGTGGCCTTAGCCACCGCGTCATCACCGTTCAAGACTTCCTTACTCATTTCGATGTACCAGTCACAGAAGTCGTTCCAAATGAAGTTGTACAGGGAACGGCCGGCTTCACCGAATTCAAACTTGTCAAACATTTCCGTGACGTGCTTGACCGTGTCGTTTAAGCGACTCAAGATCCATTTGTCAGTCAGGTCCCACTTGTCAGCAGCGGGGACGACCGGCTTGGTGTTGTCACCCAGGTTCATGATAACAAACCGGCTGGCGTTCCAGATCTTGTTGATGAAGTTCCAGGCCGCATCCATCTTGTCGTAGCTGAACCGCACGTCTTGGCCCGCCGTGGAGCCGGTGGACAAGAACCACCGCAGCGCGTCGGCACCGTACTTGTCAATGACATCCATCGGGTCAATCCCGTTGCCCAAAGACTTACTCATCTTGCGCCCATCTTCGGCCCGAATCAAGCCATGCAAGAGAACGTGTTTGAACGGCCGCTTGCCGGTGAATTCCAGGCTTTGGAAGATCATCCGGGAAACCCAGAAGAAGATGATGTCATAACCGGTGACCAACGTGTCGGTTGGGAAGTAGCGTTTGAAATCAGCGCTATCTTCATTTGGCCACCCCATCGTGGAGAATGGCCACAGCGCACTGGAGAACCAGGTATCCAAAACGTCAGGGTCTTGTTCCCAGTTTTCAATGTCTTTCGGCGCTTCTTCGTTGACGTAAACTTCGCCGGTCTTCTTGTTGTACCAGGCTGGAATCCGGTGGCCCCACCAGAGTTGCCGGGAAATAACCCAGTCGTGGACGTTTTCCATCCATTGCGTGAAGGTGTGTTCAAAGCGTTCTGGCACGAAGTCAACCGCATCGTCGCCTTGTTGGTTCTTGATGGCGGCTTCGGCCAACGGCTTCATTTTCACGAACCATTGCGTGGATAACCGGGCTTCGACTTGGACCCCGGTCCGTTCGGAATGCCCAACGGAGTGGACGATGGGGTCGACCTTCAACAGTAAGCCTTGGTCATCCAAGTCAGCAACCATGGCCTTGCGGGCGTCAAACCGGTCCATGCCAGCGTACTTGCCGGCCTTTTCGTTCATGGATGCGTCTTCGTTCATGGTGTTGATCCGTTCCAGGTTGTGCCGGTTACCGACTAAGAAGTCGTTCGGGTCATGGGCGGGCGTGATCTTTACCATCCCTGTCCCAAAGTTGATGTCAACATATTGGTCAGCGATGATTGGAATCTTGCGGTTAGCCAGTGGCAAGATGACTTCCTTGCCGACTAAGTCCTTGTAACGCTCGTCGTCCGGGTTGACCGCCACGGCCGTGTCCCCCATCATGGTTTCAGGACGCGTCGTCGCAATTTCAATGTAGTGCTTGCCATTAAACGTGTAATCTGGGTCAGCAAATGGGTACTTCACGTGGTAGAAGGCCCCTTTGTCGTCTTGGTGAATAACTTCGATATCAGACAGGGCTGTCCGCGCTTGCGGATCCCAGTTGATGATGTATTCGCCCCGGTAAATGAGCCCCTTCTTGTACAAGGCCACGAAGACTTTCTTGACCGCGTCAGACAGGCCGTCATCCAGTGTGAACCGCTCGCGGGAGTAGTCCATGGATAAGCCCATCTTGGCCCACTGCTTGTGAATCGTTGCGGCGTACTCGTCCTTCCATTCCCAAACCTTGTCGACAAATTTTTCTCGGCCGAGGTCATAACGGGTAACGCCTTGTTCCCGCAAACGGGCTTCCACCTTGGCTTGCGTGGCGATTCCGGCATGGTCCATCCCTGGTACCCATAACGTGTCGAAGCCCTGCATCCGCTTTTGCCGGATGATCATGTCTTGGAGCGTCGTGTCCCAGGCATGGCCTAAATGCAACTTACCCGTGACATTCGGCGGCGGCAATACGATAGAATACGGGGTCGCCTTTTTGTCCCCACTGGGTTTGAACACATCTTCATCGAGCCAAGTCTGGTACCGACCCGCTTCAACGGCGGTCGGATCATACTTGGTCGGCATATCAATTTGCTTGTCTGCCATGTAAATCAATTCCTTTCTTGACTAGGGAAGCGACCGGTCTAGGTGTACAAAAAAGACTCCCCATCCTAAAAATTAGGACGAAGAGTCTTCGCGGTACCACCTAAATTGGGCGTTCATGCCCCACTTAACTTCTTTGTTAACGGAGAGTGCTCCGGTTCGGGCTTACTATCGGTTCAGCCCAACAGCTCACAAGCTACGTTCACGTGAGAATCTCACCAGGCTTCCACCAATCCCCGGCTCTCTTCAACAGACCGCTTCACGCTACTGACTTGCTCAATGCTACTTTCACAGTTTACGCAATTTCCGACTAAAGGTCAACACGTTTGACCAACTTTTCCAGGGCATCAATGGCCGCCAGATAGTCAGGTTCGTCAGTTTGTTCAGTCACGATTTGCCGGTAAACAATCTTACCCGTGTCATCAATGATCCAAATCGACCGGGCCAAATTACCCAAGTTCGGGACGTACAGCCCCATTTCGTAGCCAAACGACAATTCTTCGTCTGACAACAAATCAACGTTTTCCACGCCTTGAGCCGCGCACCAGCCCGTTTGTTCCGCAATCGAGTTGTTCGAGATCGTCGCAAACCGCGCATCTGGATAGTGGTCCGCCTGCTGGGTGAACTTTCGCGTTTGAATGGTACATACTGGTGTATCCAGGTCCGGAACCACGCTAATCAAGGTCACTTTGCCAATCAAGTTAGCCGTCTTGACCTTCTTATTTTCCTGATCGAATACCTTAAACTTTGGTAACTGATCCCCTACTTCTGGCAACGTACCAGATAAGGAGAATGTATCGCCGAGTCGTGTGACTTCCACGCAGATCAACCCCTTCAGTTATTTATCGGCTCTCACCGACTAATTGCTTTAATTATCGCGCAACTCCAGGGGTAATGACAAGCATTTTGCCATAAAATTGTGAAAAACTCTGGTGGCTTACTCCCACGCTTGCGGGGAATACCTAGTGGCTTACTCCGAGGACCTGTACGTCAAGGAATCACCCCCACACCTGTGGGGAATACACCGTATTCAAAGTAAAGGTCCCTGAACGGTCAGGATCACCCCCACACCTGTGGGGAATACAAAAATAGCAAGTTGTTCTGAGTACTTCATACCGGGATCACCCCCACACCTGTGGGGAATACTTCACCTTGTGGTCAGTGACCGACTCACTTAAAGGATCACCCCCACACCTGTGGGGAATACGTCAGTCATCACCCTCCCAAGTGCCGTCTTTGAGGATCACCCCCACACCTGTGGGGAATACTGCACTATACTGTAGTTACAGTTTTCTGATGTAGGATCACCCCCACACCTGTGGGGAATACCTCTCACCATACAATAAAATAAAACCGTGTGTAGGATCACCCCCACACCTGTGGGGAATACTGGTGGCAACAAGTTGGATAAAAAAGGTGGTAGGGATCACCCCCACACCTGTGGGGAATACTTCTGTTGTCGTTGCTGTTTGTGTAAGCTGTAGGGATCACCCCCACACCTGTGGGGAATACCTGAGTTGTTGTCTCGTGAAGATTATTTAGTTGGGATCACCCCCACACCTGTGGGGAATACACTAAACAAGTCCCGTCAGACCGGCATTTCATTTTCGCGAAAACCCGAAATTCATTTAACTTCGTTTTTACCAGCATAGCCTAAATCCGCTGAGTTCTCAACTAAAACTCTACAAGAAAAAGGCCTGGGAAAAATCCCAGGCCCTTATTCAGCAACTCTAATTAGTCGACACGTGTCTCCCAAGCAACCGGTTTCGCTTAGGCCGACTACCCGAACAATCCCAAGCCAGAATTGTTCGCGTAATAGCCTTAATGCGCACCGATTAACCGCCCTTGCGGCCACGCTTATTGCCTATAGCAATTCAGCAAAAACATCCTCATTTTGGTTGAGGTAGTTGTCCCCGGGCCGGATCTCCGTAATGGTGATGCCGTCCAAGGCCTCTTTCATCAAGCCTTCCACGTCAATGTACCCTTCGTACTTCCGGGACTTTTCTAGGCTCGGATGCGTCTTGGGTGCTGGTGGCGTGAAGATGGTGCAGCAGTCTTCGTATGGCAAGATGGACAGGTCGTAAGTGTCGATATTTTCGGCCACCTTGATGATCTCCGTCTTGTCCATCGACAGCAGGGGCCGCAGGATTGGCATCGACGTCACATCGTTGATGGCCGCCATGCTTTCCAGCGTCTGTGAGGCCACTTGCCCCAGCGACTCACCGTTGAAGATACCCTTGGCGTGGCGCATCTCTGCAATGGCCGCCGTCAAGCGCAACATCAACCGCCGTTGGACCGTCATCAAATAACCCTCGGGTACCTTTTCCTTGATGGTCTCTTGGATCTTGGTAAATGGCACCTGAATGAACTGGATGCCCCCTGAGTAACCCGCTAGCCGCGCCGTTAATTCCTTGGCCTTGGCCAGGGCTTGTTCGGACGTGTATGGCGGACTGAAGAAGTGGACCATGTCAATTTTCACGCCGCGGCGCAAGGCGTAGTAAGACGCTACCGGTGAATCGATTCCACCAGACAGCATCATGACCGCCTTACCCCCGGTCCCGACTGGCAACCCGCCAGCGCCTTGGATGGTCTCTCCGGACAAGAAGACCCCGTTCATCCGCACTTCGACCCGTAGTTCCAGGTCGGGATGCTTCATTTGCACGGTCAATCCCGGTACGTTTTCTAAAATCGTGCTCCCGAGGATCTCGTTCATTTGGTACGTGTCGTAGGCAAATTCCTTGTCTTGCCGGCGCGTGTTGATTTTAAAGGTCATGCCTGGTTTGAAGGCTTCCTTGACCATTGCCACGGCTGTTTCCTTGATGGCGTCGATATCCTTATCGACCTTGACCGATGGCGAGAAGTTTTCAATCCCGAAAACGCCCTTCAGTCGGTCCATGACAGCGTCTGAATCCGCCCCATTTAAGGTGACGTGCAAGCGATCATGCTGGGCTTTCACTTCTAGGCCCTCAAAACTACTGAGCGCCTTACGGACGTTTTGGCCAAGCTGTTTGATGAAGTCTTTCTTGTTTTTTCCCTTCGTCGACAGCTCGCCGTAACGGACCATAATTTCACTGTATTCCATTGCGCGACCCCTTTCGTGAGTTAGTTTAATTTGGCAAATTGCGTGTAAAGTTCATCAAAGACTTGGTTGAATTTCTCCGCCTCTGCCATGGTGTTGTGTTCATCTAGCGAGATCCGTACGGCACTGGTGGCAATGCTGTCATCGACCTTCATGGCCTGTAGCGTACTGGATTCCACATGCTTCTTGGAGGAGCAAGCACTGGTCGTGGAAATGTAAATGTCGTGTTCCTCAAACGCGTGGACGATGGTTTCCCCCCGAACGCCGGCAATCGCAAAGCACAAAATGTGTGGCGCAAAAACTGGCAGGTCCTTGGAGAAGACCGTGACGTTTGGAAACTGTTCCACGTGATGCAAAATAGCCAAGCGAATGGCACGTTGCCGTTCGACCTTAGCCGCTTCATCATCTAACAACAAGCGTAAAGCCTTGGCCATTGCCGCAATGGCTGGCAGGTTTTCGGTCCCGGAACGCAAATTTCGTTCCTGACCCCCACCGGCCATCAGTGGCGTAATCTTGCGACCTTGGCGTTTGTACATAAAGCCAATACCCCGGGGTGCATGGAACTTGTGCCCGGAGAACGTGACGAAGTCGACCCGGTCGTTAAAGATCTTGTCGGCTAAGCCCTTCCCAATGCCTTGAACCGCATCGATGTGCCAGTGGATCCGCGGAAAGTCACGCATGACGTCCGCAATTTCGTCGAGCGGTTGGACCGCGCCGATTTCATTGTTGACGGCCATGGTCGACACTAGAATCGTGGTCGGCTTGATGGCGGCGCGCAAGTCGTCCGCAGAGACCCGGCCGTTTTCATCAACTGGCAGATAGGTCACTTCGAACCCTTCTTGCTTCAACTGTTCCATGGAATTGTGGACGGCCGGATGTTCCACCTCGGTCGTGATCAAATGGTTCCCAAATTCACGTTTGGCCATCGCCGTGCCCTTGATAGCCCAGTTATCGCCTTCGGTACCGCCACTGGTGAACAAAATCTCACTCAGCTTGGCTCCCACGAGATCAGCGATTTGCTGGCGGGACTGTTCCAACAGGTTAAAAGCCTGTTCCCCAAATTTGTGCAAACTCGATGGGTTTCCCCAGTAATTCGCGCTGACCTTCGCGTAAGTATCGACTACTTCGGGCGCTGCCTTGGTAGTCGCACTGTTATCAAAATAAATCATGCTGAACCCTCTTATCCTTTTTCTATTGGTTCGACTCCGATAGAAATTCCTTCTCATTATAAACACAAACGCTGCTGACCACAAGCCTTTCAACCGGAAGTCCGTCATGTAAGCGATACCTTACCCGCAGCAAATCGACATTATCGCCAAACTGGTTATTCTGAACTACTTGTCCCCCGCTGCCGCCCTAACGTTCGCCGACGAATCGCCTTTTGGACCACTCTGATGACAAACAAAGCAGCGCTACCGGATGGGGTCCGAGTAGCGCTGCTAAGTGAGCTTAATCTTTTTCAGTTTGCCGCCGTTTGGGCTTAGCCGTACCTTTGCGGTCGTAATAGGCATCTTCCAAGCGCTTGTAGGCCCCGGGTTCGACCTGTTCTAAGGCCGTGGCGATAGTTTCTAGCGACTGGGCGTACTGGTACTTGTGTTCGAACAGGTCAGCCGCCGTGTGACTAGCCGCGGCCACATCTTCGTGGCTGGTCTGGTACCGGTTGGCGTACTGCAGAAGTTGTTCGGCCAACTGGGAACTGTCGACCAAGTCGTCCGTTTTCTCCTGTAACGTGTCCAAATCTGTTTGAATAATCAACAATTGTTTGGTGATCCGCTCCATGTCAATCTGGGGTTGGTCCATGTCCGTCGCTAACTGGGCGACCTCATCACGGACTACGAAGAAGTAATCCAAATATTCTTGGGGAATCCCCGGCAAATTCAGGTTCTCAACCTGCCGCCGTAAACTATGTAGATTAAAATCAAACTGTTGTAAGGTGTCGCGCGCCTGCCGTTCTTCGTCGGCCAAACCCGCCACGCTCTTTAAGATATCGGCCTGTTGCTCTTCAATCTGCTTCAGGTCCTTCTCCTGTTGGTTTTGATGGGCCAACACTTGGGAGAAGACAGCTTGCTTGCCACTCAACGCCTGCACATCCTGTTGATACGTGCCGTCGATGTGACGTAACTGTTCATTTAACTCCCGCGCCGTTTCCAATTCTTGGTGATCCAGCGTGTAGTTTTGACTCAATCGGTCCAACTCATTTAATAAGGCGTGGCTCTGGTTTTGCGCATGGGCAATGAACTTGGCGACTCGGTCTAAGTTCTGGTTGACCGGTTCCTTGGCATCCATTTCCGTTTGCATCACGTCGTAAATGTGGTCGATCTGCTTGGCGATGCGATCATTGACGACCGCCGCATCGGACGGCCGCAATTCCGCCAACGTATTGGCGTTGTCCTTGATGTGTTCCTCGGCGTCTTGAATCAGGCCAGGCACATCTTGGTCGCCAAATTGGTAATGGTCCGCGGCCAATTGCTGGTAGCCGCCCTTCAATTCCTTGATCTGGTCCGGGAAGACCACCGTCAAGTCCTTATATAGTGGTGGGATCGCCGCAATCAAATCTTCCAGGTTGGTGGTATCCGTTTGTAATTGGCTTAAAACGTCCGCTGCACGCTCGTGGTCGCCGTCTTGGGTTAACCGGGTAAAGGTATCAAAATTACCTTCCAACTGGCCTAAGCGTTCTTCTAAGCCATCAATGCTGGGGCCAAATGCAAAGTTCTTGGCCAGCAACGTCTTCCGTAAGTCCTGGTACTTCTTTTCCAATTCATGAACGGCCTCACGGTGTTGCTTATCGATCTCTTGGAGGCTCGCCAACTGGGCCTGTACCTCTTGCACCAATGCATCCGTTTGGTTAACCAGTAGTGTGATCTTGGTCAGGCGCTGGCGCAATTGAATCAAATTCACACCGCGTGAATCACTCATCAATTGGTCTAGTTCCTGATCAATGCGCTTAAACCGGTTTTCCGTAATATCTTGATAGTCGGCCTGAAGCTGTTGGAACTGCGCCAACGATTGGCCGGTCAGACTTAACTTACCGACTAAGTTCAGCTCATCTGTTAGTGGAATAGCCACCATCGATTCTTTTTTTGTGGTTAACGCCGTGACCTGTTTGCGAATGCGCTGCTGGTATATCAGCACACCCACGTAGACGACAATCGCCAGAATCACGATTCCAATCAACACACCTACCATAATTGACCCCATCCTTCATCAGCATTTCAACGTTTAACGAGTTGCAAAATCGCTCGGTTCATTTTACAATTTAATCTAATTTCGATTATAGCATAAGTCAGGCCTAGGCTTCACTAGGTTTTCATGATTCCCTGACCCTTTTTTACCTATATCAAAATAATTTAATCTTTAAACTTTGGAGGCCTTTCATATGAGTGTAGCAATAAATTCTTTAATCACCGAACAACTCGACGCCCTCTTGCACGGCGAAACCAATCTGGTAGCCAACCTGGCCAACGCCTCGGCGTTACTAAAGCAAACGCTCGATGACGTTAACTGGGCCGGCTTTTATTTGTACCAACCAGCCACCGATGACCTCATCTTAGGCCCCTTCCAAGGCAACGTCGCCTGTGTCCACATTGAAAACAATCGCGGTGTCTGTGGCACAGCACTCGCCACCCAGCAGGTCCAACGGATCGCGGACGTGCACCAATTTGCCGGTCACATCGCTTGCGATTCCGCCAGCAACTCCGAGGTCGTGGTACCTTTGACCCTGGCCAACGGTAAACCACTGGGCGTCATGGACATCGACTCCCCGAGTCTGGATCGTTTTAGTGCCGCTGACCAAGCCGTTTTAGAAGAATTTGCCCGGGTTTTGTTAAAACACGTTGACAACCAGTAGGCTTTCTGGTTATACTGGTCGTTGTGTAAAATAATGCAGCGATAAGTGGTAAGCTCGTCAACAGATTGTTGCCGTTACATTGGTTCAAGAAGTAACCTGCGGCTGCATAGGGTGAAACTTGCAAAGCAACCTGCACGAATACTAAACTTATAAACAGCTTATTTTACTCCAAATAATATTTATTGGAGGAACTATCTATGTCTCGTTACACTGGCCCAAGCTGGCGTATTTCCCGTCGTTTAGGGGTATCCCTTTCCGGCACTGGTAAAGAATTAAACCGTCGTCCTTACGCACCTGGTGATCATGGTCAAGGTCGTCGTCAAAAGTTATCTGAATACGGTACGCAATTGCGTGAAAAGCAAAAGCTCCGGTTCACTTACGGCATGACTGAACGTCAATTCTACAACTTGTTCAAGCGTGCCGGCAAGATCTCTGAAGGTACTCACGGTACTAACTTCTTAATCTTGCTCGAACGTCGTCTGGACAACATGGTTTACCGTTTAGGTTTGGCAACGACTCGTCGTCAAGCTCGTCAACTGGTTAACCATGGTCACATCACTGTTGATGGCAAGCGCGTTGACATCCCTTCATACGAAGTCGAAGTTGGCCAAGTCATCTCCGTTCGTGAAAAGTCCAAGGACATGGCCATCATCAAGGGCGCTGTTGAAGCCGTTGTTGGTCGTCCACAATACGTTCAATTCGATGCTGACAAGCTGGAAGGTTCCCTTACCCGCTTCCCTCAACGTGAAGAATTAGACGCAGAACTTGACGAATCTCTTATCGTTGAATACTACAACCGTTAAGATTAATTCTGACTGGTTTAAAAAATCTCGCCTTTGGGCGGGATTTTTTTCGTTTCTTTAGAAAATAAAACATGCGCCGCCCTCCTCGGTAGCTTAGCGCTGGTTCGACTCCAGTGGAGGGAAATTGAAATAACTATTTAATCTACTGCTCCAACTAATACACAAACTAAGAAAGCTAATAAATGGAATTACGTTAAGAGCTGTCTTTTAAAAATTGTAATTTTGCTTATTCCTCAATTTAGTGCCCTATTACTAATCTTACACTTCCACCCCGGCTGGACAATTTGCACAACAACGTCTAGCATTGCCGGCCCCTTAATTACAGTTGTCTTAAGTGCTATTTCTTACTGCATCGACTTTCACCGAGCAAAGAATGAAGCTACAAAACTCGAAAAAAGTTACAAAACTGAGCATTAATTAAGAATCCTCCCAAATGAAAAAAAGCCACCCTACCCGTTGGATAGAATGGCATCATTTTATAGATTATTCCTTGGACAGCTTTCTTAAAGCTCCTACTAGTTCTTTATTCTTTAATACTTCACTGATAGCATTTTTTATTTGTTTGCTACTTAGCTTATTATCTTTCTCTTTCACAACAAGTGGCTTACTGATTTCATTTCTTAATTCTTTCATTGTTATAAATACCTCCGTAATAAAAGCCTGACCGCCTTTTATTTCAAGTAGTCCCGTAGCAATCGATCATATGTTAGATGTGTATTTTTCAACAAAAAACCATAAACATCATCTACTGTTAGTTCATCTCTAGCGATACCCTTCGAAATTTCGTACATTCTATCTTGATTGAAATCTAACGTCATATAATTAAGGTACATAAACGCACTAGCCACTAATAGTCCCGTTCGTTTATTTCCATTCATAAAAACCTGATAATGTGCAAATTTCCACCAATAAACAGCTGCTTTTCTAAGCAACGAGGGTATTTGATCTTCTCCGAAATAAACAGAATGCTTTGTACTCTCGATGATATTATCCAACAGCTTACGATCCCTTATACCATAAGAACCGTAAACTCCTTCTTCTTCAAAAATAGATTGCGCATTTTCATTCGCATCAATCGCTAAATCCACCGTAGGAAACAATGCACCATCACTTGCCGCAACTAGAATCCGCTTCTTTACACGCTCTTGCTTGTTAATGATATAGATAGATGCATAATAGTCGTTCAATCTATTTACTTTTAAATTTAAATTATTCTTCTCTATACTGGTGTGTTTGTGTAAGTAATCGTTCAATATCAGTTTTCCTAGTTCATCGAACTGCTCCTCTCCAGGATAACTTAAATAAACAACGTAGTCATATCTTTTACCCATATAGATCAATTTTTTCTTTTTCATGATCACTATTTTACGCCATATTAAAAATAACAAACAGTATTTAGCTTAATTCATTGATGCAAATCCGTCTATCTAAAATATACCTGAAAACACTTCTTGTCAAACCCATAAAAAAGCGCCAGGCCATCTAGCCCAGCGCCTTACTTTCACTCCTGCTCCGAGGTAATCCGGTGGGGCTTCAACTGGACGTCAAAGACTTCCAAGAAGAACGCCACTAATGGTACCCCGACAATCAGGCCCCAGGCGCCGAAGATGCGCTCGCTGATAATCAACGTGATGAAGGTCACGAAGATGGGCAGGTTGGTGGCATTGGCCATCAGCCGGGGATGCAAGAAGTACGATTCGAACATGTGAATTAAAATGACTAAGACCAAGACAGCTACGACCCGAATCAAGCCGCCCGTCAAAAAGGCCACGATGGTCAACGGAATCAAGGAGATCAGCACCCCGGCCACCGGAATCAAGCCCAAGAAGAAAATCATAATGCCCAAGATCAACAGGCTCGGCATGCCGATGATCCACAGTCCCAGCACCATCAGGATCGTGTTGATGGTGCAGATGATCAGCTGCGTTTCGATGACGGTCCCGAAGATGTGGACGAATTTTAAGATCAACTGCCCCATGGGCACGAACAGCCCGGCAAACCGACTCTTCGTAAAGGCGTGCACGAAGGTCTTTAACTGGTTTTTGGTCAGATTAAAGATGAAGCTGAAAAAAAACGCCAGCAGAATCGTTTCCACGCCCGAACTGAATCGCGATAACTGCCCCATCCCGCTGGTCAACAGTGTCTTGCCATTGCTGATGACCGACGCGTTTTGCGACAGATTCTTGATCAACCGCGTCAACTCCGTCTGTAGCTGCGGGTACGTCTCGATCAATTTATCAATCGCGTTGGGTAAATTGGACGCCTCGGAGACCAGCGGCGGGATGATCTGGGCAAAGGCCGCCACCAAAATCGCCAAGAACAGCACGTAGACCAGCAGCGTCGACCACAGATGATGCACGTGAAAGTGATGCTCGATGCCCATGATGGCCGCATCCCCCAGGTAAATGAAAATCACCGTAAACAGGGCCAGCGACAAGAAGGCATGCGCCTCCCAGGCAATAATGATCAATAAGACCAGGGCGATGTAGGTCATCGTCAGCGGATTTTGCCACACCCGCTTGAATAGATTGCTCACAGAAAAACTCCCTTCACTCGCTTAGATTCGAATCAATTGGTCATACAGCGGCAATAGAGCCGTCACCGTCTCGCGAATCACCTGAACTTGCTGGGCGGGCGTCCCCGTAAAGAAGTCACTGCCCCGCAAGAAATTACGACCGACCTGCCATTCGGCGTGACGCTGCGGTTGTTGACGCATCAATTCCTGATACGTCGCCCGCGTCAACGGTTGGCCACAATTTTTATCGGTGTGGTCCCCACCACATTCGAACCCGGCCGGCAATTGGAGCACCGTGTCTTCCGGCAGGCTGCTCAAAAGCGCTTGGCGATTCTTCGCCTCCTGCAAGACCGCTAGCCAAATGAAGAACCGGTCGTCCCAGAAACCAATTTCGATGTGCGGCAACATTTTGTATCCCCGCTTCGACGTGCTAAAGGCTACCCACGTATCCGGCGGCGGATTTTTAGAGCGCCGGCGATGCTGAGAAATGTGATCGTAAATGGGCACAGCCAATTTAGCAAAGACCGGTTTCAGGTCCGTCACGGTTGCCTGAAACTTCGGGTCAATTTGCGCCTTGATTTTTCCCAAGCGTCCGGGCAACGTGGTGTCATCCCAGACGCGAAAGTCTTGCTCCCCATACATTTCGCAAAGTCTCCTTCCCTGAAACTCTTTACCATTCCATGTTATACTAGTGGGACTAACTTGAAAAGAGGGAAACGCATGGCTGAGAAGAGTCAAATGGAACAACACTTACAGAATTCTGTCTACGGCACCCCGAAGATCAATCCGGACGAACAACGCCACTACCTGGGGACCTTCCGTGAACGGGTCTCTTTGGCAATGACGATTGCGGAGGTCACGGACCGGGCCAACTTGGATGCGTTCATCACGGAGATCTCGGCCCATCCGGACTATCAAGTCATTTTGAATGGCCACATCGCTCAAGCCGACCTCGCACCTTACCTCAAGCTGGCGAGCCAACACAACTTAAAATTCACGATTCGCCAAGACACCATCTACGGCGTCAACGATAGCGACCTGGGGCTGGTGGTGGCCAGCGACACTGCCATCAACCAGAACCCCATCAGCTTAGCGAAGAAATATCCTGCCAAACCGGCAACGCCTCCCGCTGCCGCCAAGAAAAGTTGGTTCGACAAATTAATCGGCCACTAAGAAAGGAGTCCCATTTTTGGCACAACATCCCCTTGCTTACCGCATGCGGCCCCAACGGTTGGAAGATATCGTGGGTCAACAAGACCTGGTCGGACCAGGCAAGATCATCGCCCGGATGGTCGCGGCTAAGCTACTTTCATCAATGATTTTATACGGGCCACCGGGCACCGGGAAGACCAGCATCGCCAGCGCAATTGCCGGTTCTACCAAGTACGCCTTCCGCAAGCTCAACGCGGCCACCGATTCTAAAAAGGACCTGCAAGTCGTGGCTGAAGAAGCCAAGATGAGCGGGACCGTTATTTTACTGCTAGACGAAATCCACCGGTTAGACAAGACCAAGCAAGACTTCCTGTTGCCTCACCTGGAAAGCGGGCGCATCATCTTGATCGGGGCGACCACCGAGAACCCCTACATCAACATCAACCCCGCTATTCGCAGTCGGACGCAGATCTTTGAGGTCCATCCGCTGTCACTCGAGGACATCAAGACGGCGTTGAACCGGGCCATCACTGATAAAGAGCGTGGCTTGGGCCAACTCGACTTGCACGTGGACGACGACGCGCTGGCCTTCATGGCCGGGGCCACCAACGGCGACCTGCGCAGCGCCCTGAACGGCCTGGAATTGGCCGCGCAATCCACGCCACCGGACGACACCGGGGCCATCCACGTCACCTTGACCGTGGCCGAGGCCTGTTTTCAACGCAAGGCCCTGGTCGGCGATAAAAATGGTGACGCCCACTACGACGTGATTTCTGCCTTTCAAAAGTCCATTCGCGGTAGTGACACCGATGCGGCTTTGCACTACCTGGCCCAACTGGTGGCGGCGGGTGACCTGCCGTCGATCTGTCGCCGGTTGATGGTCATTGCCTACGAGGATATCGGTATGGCGAACCTCCCCGCGGCGGCCCGGACCGTTCAAGCCGTCCAGGCGGCCCAACAGCTGGGATTGCCCGAGGGCCGAATTCCACTGGCCGATGCGGTCATTGAACTGTGTCTGTCACCCAAATCCAATTCGGGAATCGCCGCGGTCGATGCGGCCCTGGCCGACGTCATGAACGGCCACAACGGTGCGGTCCCCGACCACCTCAAGGATGCCCACTACAGCGGCGCCAAAAAATTGGGGCACGGCAACGGCTACCAGTTCCCACACGATTTTCCCGGCGACTGGGTCCAACAACAATACTTGCCGGACGACCTCAAGCACGCCGAATACTACCATCCCAAGGCCAACGGGCGATTTGAAACGCAACTGGGCGAACAATACCAACGCCTTTTACGGGCTAATCGACGTCGCTAATTGAATTTTTAATATTTATATGCTAATATACAAGTGGTTCTAAGGTGTACGCGTTGTCTCACTACAAGTTGCCGATCAAGTAATTTATAAACGGGATTGCAAGACGCTAGAGAACATGACATGCCTTTTCACTTGGAAGTCAGACGCTCTAGCTAGCTTTCCCCCCTGCATTGTCATCGCGGGTCAACATGACTAGACAATTAACGGCACCACTTAGATCAACAAAGCTCTGCTTTGAAGGCCATTCCTTTGAATGGTCTTTTTCTTTTGGGTTCAAACAATCCTGGGACACCCCCAGGATTGTTCGTGTCGCTAGCGCACCGCAGAAGGCCGCGTAAAACCCATCTTGGGTTCTGGCGCGTAATCGGGTATACTTAGTCTCACAGAACCAATTTTTAAGGAGGAGTCATCCCTTGGCCATTACGATTTTAATGATTTGCTACACCCTCTTAGCTCTTGGTATCGGCTGGTATTTTTACAGTCACCGCAAGCGGGCTTTTCTGGTTTTTCATCCCGAAAAATCCCCTGCTCTCAGTAACGTCTTAAGCATTGGGGGCATCCTCATGATGCTGGTCGGCGTGGTTGCCGCCATAGCGACGGTCATGAACAACACCATCTTTATTTCCGCCGTTTTATTAGTGGGCGTCATCGTGGTGATTGGCCTCCAGCTGATCCTGGTGCGGTGGTTGCCTAAGGGGTAACCGGTTTCACTTTTCTTTCATTTTTTGACCATTTCGCTTTTTATTTCACGTTAAATAACGTATGATAAGAGTATAAAGTAATGAGAGGTGAACAATATGTTACAACAATACAAGCACATTTTAGTCCCAGTTGATGGTTCTTACGAAGCAGAATTAGCTTTCAAGAAAGCGGTCGCTGTGGCTAAGCGTAACGATGCTGATTTACATCTCGTTCACGTTGTTGATACGCGGGCTTTCCAAAACATTTCCAGCTTCGATACCAGCATGGTTGAACAAGTTACGGAAACGGCAAAGAAGACACTCGACAAGTACGTGGCTGATGCGAAGGCTGATGGCCTTGAGAACATTGACTACGCGATCGAATACGGCGCACCGAAGACCATTATCGCCCGGGATGTTCCCCGCGATAATGATACGGACCTGATTATGATTGGGGCTACCGGGTTAAACGCCGTGGAACGCCTCTTGATTGGTTCTGTCACCGAATACGTTACCCGGACGGCGGTTTGCGACGTCATCGTGGTACGGACGGACCTCAACAACCAACCAGCCAAGGTTACTCACGCCGAAGCTTAAAAGTTAAGATTGATACTGAAAAACGTCGCTGCGTAGGCAGTGGCGTTTTTATTTTACCCTAAATTCAATTCATTAATCCATCAATGCTGACCCGGCGGCCGGCGCTAACCGCTGTTGTAATGCGATGTTGTGTGTCACTAACGCCAACGTCTTGGCAATCGTCAGGCTGCGACGCGCGGCGGCCTTGGCACTCAAAGCCACCTCTGCCTGACCGCGAATCTCGTAAAGCACATCGATCAGGTAAAGTGACGCCTGTTGCTTGACGGCTCGCAAGGCTGATTCGACGCTTTCAATCACCAGTTGGGGCTGTTGGAGTTCCAGATACATCTGCGCGATGCGATAACGCGCCCAGATCAACCGGCGGAAGTCCGTTTCATCATGCCACTCGAAGTCATCGAGGTACCCCACCGCTTCGCTCAGGTAGTAACGGGCCTTTTCCAGTTCCTGGCGGCGTAAGTAAGCCGCGGCCATCCCCACGTTGCCAACGATGGCGTACAGGTCCCAGGGCATTTGATACGAGCGGTGTAACAACAAGTTAAAGTGGAAAATAGCCTCGTCCGGCCGTTCATGCGCACCCAATTCAATGAATCCCCGGTAGTAATGATAGCGTTCGCGGTCAAAGGCACTCGCCACGTCCGACATCTCAACGGCCGCCAACAGGTTTGCGGCTGCCCGAAAGTTTTCCTGACGAATGGCAGCGGAAATCTCATCGAACTGTTCGTCCATCCCGCTACCCACGCCCGCCAAAATATCGTTGAAGGACACATTTAACCGCCGGCACACCTGCAGCATGATCTTAATGCTGGGAATCTTGTTCTTCTTTTCCATCAGGCTTACCGTGGCTTGGGTACAAATGCCGTCTGCCAATTCCTGCTGCGACATATTTTTTTGTTTCCGATATTGCTTTACCTTATTCCCTAATAAACGCATCTGCTTTCTCTCCCTCACGTCTCGCACGTTGGTCAGTTACCAATTCCGATAAAGCCGAACATTACGCAATCAGTGCGCGTAACGGCATCCAGACGTTCACCGACCGTTTGGCGCTGCTTGTTCTCCCTTGAAAAAGCGATAACCACATTCAGCTGTTTATCATTAATACTAATAATAAGGGATTTATCGCCGAATACAAGTGATATGCGGTTTTATTAAGGAACTCTAATCTGTCTAGGCCATTTTATCATCTTTATATAAAAAGAATTATAAACGGCCATTTATGCCGGATATAATTCTTTTAATAGTCACAATCATTCGTATTTAAGTCACTAAGTCACTTCACCCGTAAGTTATACACAGCTGAACACAAAGTTCTGGACCACGGCCCACCAGTTTTTCCCGGGCCGCTGGCGCATGACGCGCTGCAGGCGTGAGAGTTCATTGGTGATCTCGCCGTCGGCCCCCAACGCCCACATCCGGACCATCGCCGCTTGCGAATCCGGCGTCCACACCCAGGCCGGTGCTCCAGCTTGATGGGCAGCCAAAATAAACTGCTGGCTAACCGATATGCGTTGAAAAGAGTAAAAATCCGCAGGTACGGACGCCGGTGCGACCCAGTTAAAGGGCGTGATGTAACCCACCTGCAGTTGCGGCGCCGTTCGCTTGAGTTGGGCCACCACGCGGTAATCCAGTGAGTGGACGGCCGAGCCATCCCGCCGCAACCGGGCACCGTACTGGTGGGCAAAGCGGCGAACGGCCCCCGCGGAATCCTGCGGCGTGGTCTTGATTTCGACCAATAAGGGCTGGCGCAAGCGTTCCGCCGTGCGTAAATAGGTCGACCAGCTCACCAAATGGTCGTGATAGCCATTCTCGTGGACTGTCAGCCGTTCTAGCTGGGCCAACGTCAACTGGTGTGGGGTCGCATTACGCTGGGCTAATACGGCCAAATTTTCATCATGCAAGACGACCCACTGATGGTCGCGGGTCTCGTGCAGATCCATTTCCACGTAATCCGGTCGCTGCTGGCTGACATGACGCAAGGCCCCCAAGGTATTTTGAACGCCCACCCCGTGATCGACACCGCGGTGACTGATGGCCACCATCGCTGCAAACTGGGGCGTACTCTCCAGGGCCTGGGCGCTGACACAGCCACCGGCAATCACCAGCAACGTGACCAACCACCAGCCTTGTCGCCGCGGAATTGGCCGACTGACGGCCGGCTGACCGCACCAGCTCCAAACCAGCGTGATGGCGGCTAAAATGACCGCGACCACAAACCCCAGAAAAATCAGTAATAATGACCCAGCCGCCAATCCTTTGGCCAAGCCGGCCGCCAATCGGGCATCCCCCCACCAATTCAGGGCCACGATGCCTTCTGCCAGGCCCCACCAAACGCCCATTAAACCGGCACTAATCAATAGGGCCACGGCCATTTGACGCCAACTCCCCGGCCGGCGGATCTGTGGCGCCAGCCGTCGAAAGACCCAGGGTCCACGCAACAGGCAAACGCCTGCCACGATGATGTAGATGATGGCCACCGTGATACCGACCGGCCGCCGGTTTAAGCCGACGTAGTTGATGAAATCCGCCGGCAAAGGTAAGCGCACCAACAACCGACTGCTGAGACCGCCTAACCCCAACGGTAACGCCAAGATGGTCAACCCGAGTTCTACTAACAACCAGGCTCCCTTGTGACGCCAGACCAACTGCCAGCTTTGCCAGCCCGCGGGTCGCCGCCCAATCAACGTCAGGGCCAAATGGGTCAGTTGCCAGGCGCTCAGGGCCATTAGTAGGAGTATTAGGACTACCAAGTCAACGTGCCACCCGGGGCGCTGGCCTAACAACCGTAGCCCGGCAAACAACAGGACGGCCAAACACCACCCCACTGCCAGGCCAGGTGCCAAGACACCAGCCCGCCAAGCCATTTTCAGTTGTCGTCCCCAAGTCCGCACGCTGATTCCCTCCAATTCATTGATTCTACGACAAAATTTGTTATCTGCCACGACACTAGTTGGACTGGCCGCCTTACCGTCCGCTAGCTATGGGGTGGAACGCGACCTACCCTGTTGGGCAAACCAGTTGCCTGCGGCTACCAGGGGTTCCGCCTGCTATGGGGGACACCTCCAGCCGGTGAAACGGGCTTCCGGTTCGCTTGGAAGCCTCGCAAAACCCGCGAGTCTCCCAAGTCGCCCCACGCTGTAGGCTGAGACAAAACCTCAGCCAACACCGTCGACACAGCTGGCTCCACCCCTGGCCTCCTCCGGCACAGATGGTGAGACCAAGGTACTTAGTGTTCGGCCCATGATAGACAACTCTGTTACCCAATAATGGGTATAGCGACCATTAGTCCTATCCACATCAGCCAACATTTAACGTATCGCCACCGCACTGGCTTGTCGTTCGCGTGAAGTGCGCGGCTCCGTTGCGGACAACTAGTGCACTGACGTTGTTGGTAACCATCACTGTAGCCGAGAGTTCGCTAGAGATGGGTTCAGCTGTGGGAGTTCCCTTAGCGGCACGGGCTTCGGCGCTTAGGAAACTGGCGTCTTTGAGACGGGGCTTCCGGCTCAAAGCGAGGCGACGAGACCGTCCTTTGGCTCGTCCCGTCCGCCCTCAGCGTTCCAACCCATCTCTAGTGAACGGTAAGGCGAACAGTACAACGCCGTGTCCCTGATAACAACCAGTTGCGCTTAAACAAAAACCGGCCGGGAACGTTTCCGCTCCTGGCCGGCTTTGAGACCTCTAGTGTTTAGGCTTGTAAGTTGACGCTGCCGAGTGGTCATCCAATGGAATAAAGTCATAGGCCAGTTCGTCTTGGTACTTGAACTCGTCTAAGCCTAATTGGATCAACCGGTCAATCAGGTCAGCGTAGGTAATGCCCGTGGCCTGCCACAGTTGTGGGTACAGGCTGATGTTGGTGAACCCTGGCAAGGTGTTGACTTCCCCCACGTAAGGCACGCCATCCTTAGAGACCAGGTAATCGATCCGCGCCATCCCCTTTAAGCCCAGGGCAGCGTAGGTCTGTAACCCCATCTGCGTGATTTCCTTGGTCAGGTCAGCCGGCAGTTTGACTGGCACCTCAAAGGTCACCCCGCTGGCGTCCACGAACTTGTTATTGTAGTCGTAGAAGACGTCAGAATCAGGCACGCGAATGGCGCCTAATTTGGAAGCGATTGGTTCTTCATTCCCCAAAATGGAAATTTCGACTTCTTCTGGGCCGTCGATCGTTTGTTCCACCAAGACCTTGTAATCGTACCGGAAGGCGTCTTCAATGCCGTCGTTGTATTCCGCAGCGTTGCTTGCCTTGTGAATACCGACTGAAGAGCCTTGGTTGGCCGGTTTGATGAACACGTTATCGCCCAGCTGGGCCTGAACGGTGCTGTAGTCATACGCATCGCGGTTTTCTGGCGTTAAGACCAGATACTTGGTGTTGCGGATGCCGTGAGCCGTCAAGACCTGTTTCGTCATATCCTTATCAAAGGACACGGCCGATGCCAAGACGCCACTCCCCACGTAAGGCTTTTTCAGTAAGCGGAAAAGCCCCTGGATCGTACCGTCTTCACCCAAGTTACCGTGAATAATTGGGAAGAAGACATCGATGTCCTTTGCTTGAGATAAATTCCAAATGGGTGCCAATGGGTTCGAAGCGTCTACTTTGGTTTGTTCCGCCGCCGCAACTGTCGCTTCATCTTCGCCATCAAATACCCGGCGTGAAGCGGCATCACTCAGGACGAAGCCGTCACGGGTCAGTAAGAACAAACTGACCTCATAACGGGACTTATCCATTGCATCGTAAATGTTGTGCGCTGAGCGTTTTGAAACGTCATGCTCAGAAGAATTTCCACCGAATAATAGACCTACGTGAATCTTCGTTTGCTTTTCCATGTTGTCACTCATCCTATCGTATATATTTCGGTTAGCCTTCAGTATACCATTTCTCAAATTGATTGAGAATAAAATCAGCCCAAAAAATCGATAGTTGAGCTCAAATAAGCCTTCAATGTCTTCGGCAAATCCTGGCGCAGCCGCAGCGCATCCAATAACCGCTTGCGATTAAAGAAACGGTTCCAGCCGCCGATGTTGTCCGGCCGCCGGTTCAAGGCGACCTGTTGCCGCCAGTTCTTTAAAATGAGCACCAGCGCATCGGCGTACAGCCCACTACGACCGGTAGTTTCGGCCAGGTAGTTGGCAATGCGGTCATTTTCCCCGTAGATCAGCGGCGTGTTCAACCGTTTTATCCGCTCCATCAGTGCCGTCATCAAGAAGAGCTTCTCGGCGCGTGGCAATTTATGACTGTTGCTCAATACGGCCAGGAGATCCGCAATGGCCGTAAAGGCGTGTGCCCAGCCCGATTGGTTCACGAAACCACGCGTGTCCGTTTCCAAGCACAGGTATGCCGCCGATAGCAGCACGGCTTGGTGGAGCTTGTCTACGTCGTTGTAATCGCCGTACTGGTCCAAGAAATGCAAGACGACGCCCAGCATGGCCACCCGACTGGCCCGTCCAAAGACGGCGTTATTGGTCGGCTCCAAGATGTGGGCAAATAGCGCCTCTGGCCGCAACAGCTCGTCTAAAATAAACGTCAATTGCTGCGTATCCAGCGCGTCTTGTTGGAAGGCATCATAAAAGGTGAAATTAATGCCTTGGTAGCGGAGTTCGGCATCGGTCGACGCCAAGTGATCCAGCAACAAGCGGAGCTGATTGTTGGGCAACGTGACCGGCACCTGTTGGTCCAGTTGATGGCGAAAGTCAGTCAAGACGTCCTTGACCCCGTCTTGGTCATCGGGTAGCGTGACGGTCGTGCGGCGGTGGCGTTTGATGCCATCCATGATCTGGCCTAACCGCGGGCCCAGCGACTGATACACCTCGCCCTGTCTGACTTGCTCGTTAAGAACCGTTAAGTCGCTTAACACTTTTTGTAGCTGTTCATCCATCAAGAAACCTCCAGTATTTGTCTTACTCCGCGACTTTACCAGTGTTGATCACCGGCTGCGAGCCCCGTTCATTAATAATTGAAACCATCATGTTGTTAATTAATTGAATCTTCTGATTGTCCGTCAAATTCAGGCTAGTCTCCGCCGACAACCGCTCGATGGCGCCCTCGGTGATGGAGACCGCTCCTTCCACGATAATCTTCCGGGCGGACAAAATAGCCTGTGACTGTTGGCGTTGAAGCATGGCCGAGGCAATTTCGGTCGCGTAGGCTAAGTGTGTCAGCCGCGTTTCGATGATTTCCACGCCGGCCACGTTCAGCCGTTCCTGTAATTCTTCCGCCAAGTGGTTGGAGACCTCGGTCGGGTTACTGCGCAGGGTCAGCGCCTTGCCATCGCCAAAGTTATCGTAGGCATATTCCGACGCCACGTGGCGAATGGCCGATTCGCTTTGAATCTCCACGAACTGTTCGTAGTCCTCAACGGCAAACAACGCCTTGCTGGTATCGACCACCTTAAACACGATCACGGCGGCGATTTCTACCGGATTCCCTTGTAAGTCGTTGACCTTTAAGATGGCACTGTTAAAATTACGCACCCGCAAGGAAACCGTCGACTTATTGGTCAGCGGCACGGTCAAATACAACCCGGCCTCGCGAATCGTGCCGATGTAGCGGCCAAAGAAGGTCAGCACCTTGGACTGGTTGGGGCTGATGATCGTCAGACTGCTGGCAGCCAACACGGCCAGCACCACTAGGATGCCGCCAATCACGGGCGCCGTGGCGATGCTAAGGTAGATACCCCCGGCCAACACCAGTAAGACCAAGACCAGGCCGAGATAGCCGTTAATGTGAAATACATTCTTTTCCTTCATGTGGCTCTCCTCCAATTGCTTTGATACCCCCATTATACCCGACTCCCAGCGAAAACCCCAAGCATGCGCTGAAATTGGCTGGTTTGACTGTACCGTTTGATTGTACTGGCCGCCTGCCGTTACGTGAAATTCTAGGCTGGAACGCTGATTGCTGCGTTAGCCAAACCAGTTGCCTGCGGCTGCCAGGGGTTCCGCCTGCTATGGGGGACACCTCCAGCCTGGGAAACGGGCTTCCGGTTCGCTTGGAAGCCTGGCATGACCCGCCAGTCTCCCAAGTCGCCCCACGCTGTAGGCTGAGACAAAACCTCAGCCAACACCGTCGACACAGCTGGCTCCACCCTTGGCCTCCTCCGGCATAGACGACGTAGTCAGGATACTCGGCGTTAAACCGCAGTCAGCAACATTATTAGCCATTGGTGACTGTTACGACCAACTAGCATGCTAACAGTTATTGACGACCACCACCGGAGCCGAGAGTTCGCCAAATATGGGCTCAGCCGTGGGAGTTTGCTTAGCGGCGTGATTTTCCGCCGCTTAGGAAACTGGCGTCTTTGAGACGCGGGTTATCGGCTCAAAGCGAGAGCGAGACCGTCCTTTGGCTCGATCGGTCCGCCCACCGCGTTCCAGTCCCATATTTGGCGAACGGTAGGCGGCCTGCTTCCGTAACGTAGCGGTCGCATAGGACGCAACAAGGCCGGAGCAAATGCCCCGGCCTTGTTGTGTGACTGCTGGTGATTAGTCTTCTTGAACGTCGACAAACCAAGCAGCATCAGTATCGCTACCGTTTAAAGCGTCAAAATCGTTGCCCAAAGCTGGGTTAACCGCCGTGACCTTACCGGAAACGGGGCTAGGAATGTCAGAAACCGCCTTGTCAGCTTCAACGCTTAACAGGTTTTCACCCTTCTTCACGTCATCGCCAACAGCTGGTAATTTGGCAAACTTGATTGTGCCCAGTTCATCTTGGCCTTCCGTGGTCAAACCGATCCGGGTACCGTCGTTAACTGCCTTGGTCCAGAAATACTTTACCATTTCACTCATGCTAAATAATCTCCTTCTACTTAAACGATTCGTTACGACTAAACATGTAACTCTTATAATGATACCTCATTGACATGATTAAGCCAATACCTATGAGGTTCCCAATTAAAGCGGACCCCCCTTGACTAACAAACGGCAACGGAATCCCAGTCAATGGTAACAGCCCAATGCTCATCCCAATGTTTTCAAACACGTGGAACAAAATCATCATGATAACTCCGGTCGAAATGTAGGCGTAGAACACGTTTTTGGTATCGAAGGTGACCCGAATCATTTGGTAAATCAATAAGAAATACAAGAAGATCAGGACACAGCCCCCGATGAACCCAAAGTTTTCCCCGATGACCGAGAAAATCATATCGGATTCCCGCACGGGCACGTAGACGTGTGACACGTTGAAGCCCGTGCCGAAGATGCCCCCGGAACCGATGGCCTTCATACTTTGCCACAACTGATACCCGGTGTCAGACGTATCTTGAGAAGGGTGTAACCAGGTGTCGACCCGGGAGAATTGGTAGGCCTGAAACCCGACCTTTTCCAAAATCTTCCGCCCGGCATCCGTGGTCACCAACGCCAGCGCGGTCCCGCCGACAACGGCGATGGCACTAAACGCTGGGGCAATGATCTTCCAGGTGATCCCGGAGACCAGAATCACCCCACCCACGATGGCGAAGAACACCAGCATGGTCCCGAAGTCATTTTGCAGCTTCAAGAGCACGGCTACTGGCAACGTCCACAGAATCAATTTGCCAATCAAGACCCAGTCGGTACGCACCGTATGAATCGGGTTGGCATTGTTGTGTTCGGCCACGACCCGCGCCAGCATTAAGATGAAGGCCGGCTTCATGACTTCTGATGGCTGGAAGGTCAACGACCCAATCGCAAACCAACTCCGGGCACCGGTGTTGGCGTAGTACGCGCGACTGTAAAAAATCAAGACTGCCGCTAACAGGAAGATACCTAAGCCATACAGCAATGGTGCCACCTTCCACAGTTGTTCCGAATCAAATTGCATGATGATAACGATGGCGACGGTCCCAATGACGTACCACGCCAACTGGGAGACCACGGCCGACGTAATGCTCGTGGCACTACTATCGTGGGTCGCCGCCACATAGATCGATGCGAGCCCAATCAACGCCAACATGAGGACACAGAAGATGATTCCCCAGTCAATGCGTGATTCCGTCTCGCCTCGCCGTTCTGTCGCATTCTTTGCCACAATGATTGCTCCTTAATTCAAACTAAGATTTGTCCTAAGCCTAGTATAAAGGCCGAAGTGAAATTCGACGTTTCGCTCCGGCCAACTTTACTAAAATTTATTAACCGCGATGCAGGTGGTAATCCTTTAACAGGAGTTCGACCCCTTCGTCAACGGTCTTGACGCGGTACACATCCCCGTCGTTTAATTGTGCTTCTAACCGGTCTTCCACCGGGGTGACCGTCCCAATGGTTTCGTCACCGATTTTCAGCACGGACATAGTGCCGCCGTCTGGGAGCTTTTGCTCGTCAATGGTTACCTGTACAGATTTTTCTCGTTTGCTCATGCCAACTCTCCTTTATTTGTTGGGTGACTCTTCGTCTAGGTTCATGGCCTGACGATAGGCTTTTTCCGCCGCCACGTTGCGTCGTAAGGTAAAGTGATCCGGGACTGGATCGACCCCACCGTGGACAAATGGCTGACAGCGCAGGATGCGGGCAATGCCCATCAGGCCGCCCTTAATCGCGCCATGCTTGGCTAAGGCCTGCAACATGTAATTGGAACAGGTCGGATAGTACCGGCAAGTGGGCGGAAATAGCGGTGAAATCCACCGCTGATAGCCGCGCACCAGCCAGGTCAACAGCTGCCGCATCGTCAGACCTCCCTTGGACTGAATCGTTTCAAATGCTTAGTTATTTTCTTTGGCCGTCTTGGTGTCCATGTGTTCCAGTAAGACCCCGGCCCCTTTGGCCACGTTGTCTAATGGGTCTTCGGAAATGATGACAGGCACGGTCAACCGTTCGGAGAACAGCTTGTCGATGCCGTCTAACAAGGCACCCCCACCGGTCAACATGATGCCGCGGTCGATAATGTCAGCGGCCAATTCTGGTGGTGTCGTTTCCAACACGGCCATGGCAGCCGACACGATTTGTTCCACGGAATCATGGATGGCAATTTCCACTTCAGCGGCGTTGATCGTCGTGGTGGTTGGCATCCCGCTAACCGAATCCCGACCCCGAACTTCCATGGTCTTTTCTTCGTTGCCTGGTTCTGGGTAAGCCGTCCCAATCTTGATCTTGATGGTTTCAGCGGTCCGTTCACCAATGATCAAGTTGTGATGGTGCTTCAAGTAGTTCACGATCTCATTGTTCATCCGGTCACCAGCGACCCGAATCGACCGGCTGGAAACGATGTCGCCCAAGGACAAGATGGCGATGTCAGACGTTCCCCCACCCATGTCGATGACCATGTTACCGCTAGGCTTGAAGATGTCCATGCCGGCACCCAAAGCGGCCACCTTGGGTTCAGCTTCCAAATAAACCTTCGCGCCACCGGACTTTTCGGCCGCCTGAATGATGGCCTTCCGTTCGATTTCCGTGATGTTCGTTGGCGCACAGATCATGATGTTCGGCTTGGATAAGAAGCCCTTTACACTTAATTTATTGATGAAATAGGAGAGCATGGCTTCGGTGATGTCGAAATCAGAAATGACCCCATCCTTCAACGGACGAATTGCCCGGATATTACCAGGAGTCCGACCCACCATCCGGTAGGCTTCAGAGCCCACTGCTAATACCTTGTCAGTCTTCGTGTCGATTGCCACGACTGATGGTTCATTTAATACGATTCCTTTGCCGACCACGTAGATTAAAACGTTCGCCGTACCTAGGTCAATGCCAATGTCTTTCGCCATACTTATGCGTCCTCCTGAATTTTAATGCCAATTTTCAACATTTCATTATACCATAAACCGCGTGAACTCTAAACGGTTTCTCCCCCGCTGCCGTAAAACTTCTCTGTTGGTTACCAAACTGGGTGGCGGTAGTGGCAACACTGGCGCTTACTGGCCGCCTTACCGTTACGTGAAATTCTAGGCTGGAACACTACTTGCTACGTTAGATAAACCAGTTGCCTGCGGCTGCCAGGGATTCCGCCTGCTATGGGGGACACCTCCAGCCTGTGAAACGGGCTTCCGGTTCGCTTGGAAGCCTCGCAAAACCCGCGAGTCTCCCAAGTCGCCCCACGCTGTAGGCTGAGACAAAACCTCAGCCAACACCGTCGACACAGCTGGCTCCACCCCTGGCCTCCTCCGGCATAAACGGCGAGGCCAGGATACTTAACGTTAAACCACGGCCAGCGACATTGTTAGCCGTTGGTGGCCGTTGCGAACAATTAGCATGCCAACAGTTATTGATAACCACCACCGCAGCCGAGAGTTCGCTAGAGATGAGTTCAGCTGTGAGAGTTCCCTAAGCGCCAGTTCCAACTCATCTCTAGCGAACGGTAAGGCGGCAGCGTGGATTGTGAGTAAGTTTGCGGGAACAAGAAAAAGGCGGCAATAGTTGCCACCTTCCAGTGAGTTAGTTATTTACGTGCGCATTCTTTAACACAACGGTGTCATCGTCAGGTACGGAGACCCGTTTGACCTCGGCACCCAAGGCGGCCAACTTCTTGTGGAAGTCGTAGTAGCCCCGGTCCAGGTACTTCAGGTTCGTGACCTGCGTGTAACCGTCTGCCACCAATCCGGCCAGAACCAATGCCGCTGCTGCCCGTAAATCGGTCGCAGCCACTTCAGCCCCGTTGAAATCAGTTGGCCCGTGCATGACCACGGTCCGCCCGTTGACCTGGTATTGCGCGTTCATTCGCCGCAATTCTTCCAGGTGCATGAAACGGTTTTCAAAGACGGTTTCCGTCATGGTACTGGTGCCGGTCGCAGCCAGTTGTAAAACGGTCATTTGCGGTTGCATATCCGTTGGGAAACCGGGGTATGGCAACGTTTTGACGTCAGTGGCTTGTAATTTTTCCGGGCCAATGACACGAATGCCACCGGGCTCATCAATTACTTGCGCACCCATTTCTTGTAATTTTGAAATTAATGGTTTGTTGTGTTCCACGATGCCGTCTTGAATCAAGACGTTCCCGTGAGTCAACGCTGCGCCGACCATGAAGGTACCGGCTTCGATACGGTCTTGTACCACACTGTGTTCAGTGCCGTGCATCTTAGCGACCCCGTCGATTCGCAACGTTTCCGTCCCCGCACCGCGGACGTGGGCGCCCATCTTGTTGAGGATGTTAGCCAAGTCGACGATTTCTGGTTCACGGGCAACGTTATCGATCACGGTCGTGCCTTCCGCCAAGCAGGCAGCCATCAGAATGTTCTGCGTGGCGCCAACACTTGGGAAGTCTAAGTAAATGTGCGCCCCTTTAAGCTGATCAGCAAAGGCTTCGATGTACCCATCGTGTTGTTCGATGCGCGCACCCAAGGCTTCCAGACCCTTTAAGTGTAAATCAATCGGCCGCGTGCCAATTGCACAACCACCTGGTAACGCCACACGCGCATGGCCTAACCGAGCCAGCAGTGGCCCCATGACCACGATTGAAGCGCGCATCTTGGAGACATACTCAAACGGCGCTTCACTAGAAAGTTGTTTAGTCGCGTCAATCGTCACTTCTCGTTTGGCCTCATCAAAATCAACGGACAAATTCAAGAAGCGTAAGACTTTATTCATCGTATACACATCAGACAAAACCGGAACATTTGCTAAGTGAGTGATGCCCTCTTCGCCCAGGATCGACGCTGCCAGAATTGGCAGGACGGCATTCTTGGCCCCTTCAATATGGACCACACCAGTTAAGCGGTTCCCACCATGAACAATAATTTTTTCCATGGGATACCTCCAAAGATTTTTATGGGTCTAACGTAACAGATAGCCCAGATTACGAACGTTATCGATGAAGTCCAAAAAGAACGAACTGCAAGCGAATCCAACTGCAACCGACAGCATCACGATTAAGACGCGTGATTGCCGCGGATAAAATGTCATCAATCGCTCAATGTGTAACGCAGAGATAGCCCAAAAGGCTAATCCGATAAAAAATAAGTGACTGATAATGGTCAGAATTCCCTGTAATCCAATGAGTGACATTCGCTCAATCCTTTCTAAACATTCTCACTAACTATAGCATAATTTAGCGACCTTGTCCTTGAGATACCCATAAAATCGGCGTTTGTAATATTACAATTGCCCTAATTCACTGTTTAAACCACATAGTCAGTTGGTTAAATCACCACGATAACCACTAAGCCCTTAATTAGGCATGCCTCAAAATAACCGGTTACCCCGCACCACTCCGGGGGTCAACGACGGTCATGGCTCACCGTCATTGACCAACCAAATCACCGGTCAGACTATTAGTGAAGTATCCCAACTAAACCCGAAAATTAATTGATGCAAGTTGCCAACACCAAAAAGCAAGTCGTCGCGGCAATCCCTTGTCGCTCTAAACATTTCGGCCATCTTGTTTAAATTTTCGTCAAATTTAAACGTGAATATCACCATTTTTGACCCCATCCCCACTTCACTCCCACTTTCGGGTAAACTGGGAGTCCATCGCTGACGAGACTATTGTGGGTACAGCCGCCTTACCGTTAGAACGCTGTCCACCACGTTGGATAAACCAGTCGCCTGCGGCTGCCAGGGGTTTGAATGGCAAGGGCAGGATACTTTGCGTCGAATCACGGCAGCGTGACCACTACCACTCGGTCCATACAGCGATTGCTATCCCGCAAACATCATGGGCACAGTTATGCCAGTTACTGATGAAATCACATGGTCCACACAGGCTACCCTGAAATTTATCGCTACGTGGCGGGTAACCGCATACCAATAGTTATTAACAACCACCACCGTAGCCGTGAGTTCGCTAGAGATGAGTTCAGCTGTGGGAATTCCCTTAGCGACACGGGCTTTGGCGCTTAGGAAACTGGCGTCTTCGAGACGGGCTGCGGCTTAAAATCATCAATTTACCAGCACATGTGAGAGTAATTTAGCGCATGATTCCACCAGATACAAATATTGGAGTAGCCATAATAATGGGCCACACAGGTTATGGCTACCCTTCGTGACAAAATGACGGGAGACCAGTACGTGCACCTCGGTGGTCTACCGCATTGTTACTGACATGCTCCAACTACGCCGGAGGCAGCCAGGGTGGAGCCAGCTGTGACGACGGTGTTGGCTGAGGTTCTTTCTCAGCCTACAGCGTGGGACGACTTCAGAGACTCGCGAACTTTGTGAGGCTTTGAAGCGAGCCGGAAGCCCGCCCTTCAGGCTGCAGGCGTTCCCCATAGCAGGCGGAACCCTGGCTGACGCAGGCACCTGGTTTCACCAATCCGGGCCGAAACGTGCACCAGAAGGCAGCCGGTTCCGCTTAACACTGATAGCCAAACAATCCAAGACCAGGATTATTCGGCTATCAGCCTTAATGCTCGCCGGCTAACCGCCTTCTGGCCCACTCTTAAACAAAAAGCGACCGCCCACCAAAAGAGGTGAACGGCCGCCAGAAACACGCGAACGTATTTTAAATTAGTGCTTAGCCACGTTGATCCGGTTGATTGCTCGCCGCAACGCTACCTCAGCCCGTGCAAGGGAATCGGCATCGTGCGCAGCTTGCGCCTTTTCAATCGTTGCTTTGGCACGTTCCCGGGCACTTTCAGCCCGATTGACGTCAATATCGTCTTGACGTTCCGCACTGTCTGCAACAATGGTCGCCACGTTGTCAGAGAATTCCAAGAAACCACCGTTAACGGCAATCTTATCTTCGTTTTCACCTAACTTGACCCGCGTTTCATCGACTTCCAGAGAAGCAATGAGGGGCACATGGTTATACATAATCCCAAGTTCACCAATGGTCGTCTTCACCACTAATAAGTCGCTCTTACCTTCGTAAACTTGGCCATCAGGGGTAACGATACTAACAGATAACACTGATTGATTATCAGCCAATTAGAATCCCTCCCTAGTTGTTGGCAACGGCGTCATTCATTTGCTTAGCCTTCGCAACGGCATCTTCAATCGCGCCACAGTTCCGGAAAGCGTCTTCTGGAAGGTCATCGTACTTACCTGCAAGGATTTCCTTGAAGCTTCGGATGGTGTCTTCCAACTTGACGTACTTCCCATCCATCCCCGTAAACTGAGAAGCCACGGAGAATGGTTGTGACAGGAAGAATTGGATCCGCCGAGCACGGTTAACAATGGTTTGTTCTTCGTCGGATAATTCATCCATCCCTAAGATAGAGATGATATCTTGCAATTCATGGTACCGTTGCAAGACGTGTTGAACTTCCGTCGCCACTTCGTAGTGTTCTTGACCAATGATTTCTGGGGCCAAAGCCGTTGAAGTCGAAGCCAAGGGGTCCACGGCTGGGTAAATCCCTTGTTGCGTCAAAGAACGTTCCAAGTTGGTCGTGGCATCCAAATGGGCGAAAGTCGTGGCAGGAGCAGGGTCGGTGTAGTCATCGGCAGGCACGTAAACGGCTTGGATAGAGGTGATTGACCCCTTCTTGGTCGACGTGATCCGTTCCTGTAACTGACCCATTTCAGTAGCCAGCGTTGGTTGGTAACCAACGGCTGAAGGAATCCGACCCAACAGGGCAGAAACTTCAGAACCGGCTTGCGTGAACCGGAAAATGTTATCGATGAATAACAGCACGTCTTGGCCCTTAACATCACGGAAGTATTCCGCAATGGTTAACCCGGTCAAGGCAACCCGCATCCGGGCACCAGGAGGTTCGTTCATTTGACCATAAACCATGGCCGTTTGCTTCAGAACCCCGGACCCCTTCATTTCCCAGTACATATCGTTACCTTCACGAGTCCGTTCACCAACACCGGTGAAGACGGAAATCCCGTTATGGCCTTGGGCAATGTTATGAATTAATTCTTGAATTAAAACGGTCTTACCAACACCGGCACCACCGAACAACCCAATCTTCCCACCACGAACGTAAGGTTCGAGTAAGTCAATAACTTTAATACCCGTTTCCAGGATTTCAGTCGTAGGGTTTAATTCGTCATATTTAGGTGCATCACGGTGAATTGGCATCCGTTCTGCGTCTGGTCCAAATTCGGCACCGCCGTCAATTGGATTTCCGAGAACGTTGAACACCCGACCTAATGTGTCGTCACCGACAGGAACAGAAATAGAAGCACCAGTGTTTTCTACTTCCAGTCCCCGACGAAGACCATCGGTACCGTCCATGGCAATGGTCCGCATAACCCCGTCACCTAATTCCAAGGCAACTTCGGTTACAAGGACACTACCATCATCTTTTTTGATGTTCAGGGCAGTGTTGATGTCAGGTAATTCATCATTCAACGGGAATTCAACGTCGACAACAGGTCCGATAACTTGAACAATTTTACCAGCACTCATTATTCGTTAATTCCTCCCGTCATTAATTATTTAAGGCTTCTTGCCCACCAGTAATTTCGGTGATTTCAGTCGTGATTTGCGCTTGACGTGCACGGTTATAGTGCAGTTGCAGCGTCGCGATTAAATCATCAGCATTATCAGTGGCAGACTGCATCGCGTTGGTACTTGATGCATGTTCGGCCGTCTTTGCGTCCAAGATCGCACCGTAGACCAAGCTTTCCGCGTATTGCGGTAAGACGACTTGGAGCACCGCTTCATCAGAAGGCTCCGTGTCGTATTCAGCGGTCAGCGGTGAGGCTTGCGTATCATTTGCCGCGTCAGTCGTCATCGTTTCCTTGTCGACTGGCAACATCTTTTCTGCCCGGAAGCGGGAAGAAATTCGGTTAACAAAATGGTTGTAGCAAACGAAGAGTTCATCGAAGACTTCGTTGTTAAACATCGTGGTCACGGTCTTGACGATTTCCCGAACTTCATTGAATTCAGGCACATCGCTGACCCCACGGTATTCGTAAGCCACGTTGACACCGCGGTGCTTGTAGAAATCAGCACCGGTTCCCCCAACGGCTAACACCATGTAGTCGTCCGGATTTGGCGTCCGTTCTTTAATGAACGCATTTGCATCCCGTAAGACACTGCTATTGTAGCTCCCAACCATTCCACGATCGGAGGTGATCACTAAATATGCGGTTTTCTTTACTGGACGGTTCGACTGTAGGCTACTTGAGGAATTATCATCCAATAGATGAGACTGCGAAAGATGCATGACGACAGCCTTAACCTTAGAAACATAGTCTTGGTAGCCGACTGCTTGTTTCTGAATCTTATTTAACTTCGCCGTCGAAACCATGTGCATCGCCGCCGTGATTTGACGGGTCGCCTTCGTGGAATTAATTCGACGTTGAACGTCATGAATTGATTCAGCCATTATTTCTCACCATCCTTCCTTCAAGTATCTTAATCAGCCGCGTTAGCCGATTCGTCGGCCTTGGCAGTTGGTTGGAAAGTCGTATCGAATTCCGCGATAGCCTTTTCCAGGGAGTCGCCTTCTGGCAAGTTCCCGGTCTTGGTGATCGTGTCTTCGAGATCTTGGTGACTGGCGTCCATGTAATCAAACAATTCGTTTTGGTAACGTAAGACGTCTGCCACTTCCAGCTTGTCCAAATGACCATGCGTCAAGGCAAACAAGATAATAACTTCCTTAGCAACGGGAACGGATTCGTGTAAGCCTTGCTTTAAGACTTCCACGGTCCGGGCCCCACGTGCTAACCGCGCTTGGGTAGCGGCATCCAAATCAGAGCCGAATTGCGCAAAGGATTCCAGTTCACGGTAGGCAGATAAGTCCAACCGCAACGTCCCGGCAACCTTCTTCATGGCTTTGATCTGAGCGTCCCCACCAACCCGAGATACGGAAGTCCCGGCATCCATGGCTGGCCGAATACCTGAATAGAAGGAATCACTGTTCAGGAAGATCTGACCATCGGTGATGGAAATAACGTTGGTTGGAATGTAAGCAGAAACGTCCCCGGCCTTGGTTTCAATGACAGGTAAGGCCGTCATCGAACCGCCACCAAGTTCATCGTTCAACTTCGCTGCCCGTTCCAATAAACGAGAGTGGGTGTAGAAAATATCACCAGGGTAAGCTTCACGACCTGGCGCACGCCGCAGAATCAAGGAAAGTTCACGATAAGCATCGGCTTGCTTGGTTAAATCATCGTAGACGATCAACACGTGCTTGCCGTTGAACATGAACTCTTCACCCATGGCTGCACCGGCGTAAGGCGCGATGTACAGCATTGGGGCTGGTTCAGAAGGGCTGGCAGTAACAACGATCGTGTAGTCCATCGCGCCGAATTTCTCCAACGTTTGTACTTGAGACCGCACCGTAGAAGCCTTCTGACCAATTGCGACGTAGATACAAATCATGTCTTGGTCTTTTTGGTTAATGATCGTATCGATGGCGATAGAGGACTTCCCAGTCTTCCGGTCACCGATGATCAATTCACGTTGGCCACGACCGATTGGAACTAAGGCATCAATGGCCTTGATCCCGGTTTGCAGAGGTTCGCTAACCCCTTGCCGGTCCATAACCCCTGGTGCTTTATGTTCAATTGGCCGCGTCTTGTCCGTGGAAATGTCCCCTTTACCGTCAATTGGTTGACCTAATGGGTTAACAACCCGGCCAATTAATTGATCGCCAACGGGAACTTCCATGATTCGGCCAGTCCGCTTAACCGTATCGCCTTCAGTGATTCCAGTGAAATCACCCAAGATAACGATACCAACATCACTGGCTTCGAGGTTTTGGACCATTCCATAAACCCCGTTGTCAAATAACAGCAACTCACCTTGCAAAGCGTTGTTCAGACCGTGGGCCCGAGCGACACCATCACCAACGTAAGTAACCGTACCAGTTTCTTCAACTGAGATTTCATCCTTGTAGCTTTCTAATTGTTGTTTAATTAGAGCACTGATTTCCTCAGCTTTAATGCTCATGAAAGTTTCACCTCTTTATCACCGAATTCGTTATGCTAGCAGTTGCTGCCGTAAACGATTAATTTTAGTTCGTAGGCTACCGTCAAGCACCGTGTCTGCGGCCTTGATAATAACCCCACCAATCACAGCAGGGTCAACCTTGCTGCTCAAGATGACCTTCTTTGCCCCAACGCGCTTGGCGTAGACGGTTTCGATCTGTGACTTCTGTTCAGCCGTCAATGCGACTGCCGTCGTCACTTCAGCGTAGACCGTGTCGTGGGCATCGTCATACAGTTTTTGGAAAGCGTCGATAATATCGACAAGGTTTTCCATCCGACCGTAATCGTAGGCCATTTGAATCAGGTTTTTGATATACGGTGAGGCTTGCTTCAACAGTGGTTGGAGCAAAGCTTCACGTTCAGCAACCTGCAGGCTAGCGTCTGAGAGCATCGTGCTCAACTGTGGGTTGTCCTGGAAGATACGCCGAAGTTCCTCTAGCTCTGTGTAGCCTGACTCCAGTTGGTCTTTTTCGGACAACAATTCAAATAATGCTTTGGAGTAGCGCTTTGCTACCGTTGCCCTATTAAGACTCATGTTGCTTCCCCAACCCTTCGATATAAGAATCAATTAATGCCTTTTGGTCGTCACCTTTTAATTCTCGTTGAATGATCTTGGAAGCAATCTCAATAGATAGGTCCGCCACATCGTTACGGGCATTGGACAGCGCGTCTTGACGCTCCTGTTCGATATCCTTTTGGGCATTTTGCTTCATCGTTTGAACATCTGCTTGGGCCTGGTTCACGATTTGTTCGCGTTGTTGTTGACCGTTCGTCTTCGCATCATTCACAATCGTTTGGGCTTCAGAACGAGAATTTGCTAAGGCTGCTTGGCGCTTTTGCACCAGGTCGGCAGCATCGTTACGGGACTTTTCGGCAGAATCAATATCGTTACTGATCTTGTCGGCCCGTTCTTGCATCATCTTCGTGACTGGACCCCACGCCACAACCTTAATAATCCACATCAACAGTAAGAACGTGACAATGTAGAATAGAGAATCTCCAAAGTAAAGCGACTGACCAATTACTAAATGTGAGAGCATCTATTGACACCTCCTTTTGCTATCAGATATTTAAAACTAAACCGGTTCATTGTTACTACTTGTTCATAACCATCAAAGCAACAACGAAGGAAATGATAGGCATGGCTTCAACCAGCCCAACACCGATAAACATGTTCGTCCGTAATTGACCTGATAATTCAGGTTGACGAACCATACCTTCTAGCATCTTGGAAATAACGATACCATCACCGATACCCCCACCGACGGCGGCACCAAACATAGCAATACCAGCTGCAATAGCTCCCATAATCTTTGTTTCCTCCTTAAATTAGATAAAACTTATTCCTCGACTTCTAGCTTTTGAGAAATATAAACTGATGACAACGTGACGAAAACGAACGCTTGGATGGCCCCCAAGAATGCGGAGAACCCTTGCCAAGCCATTTCGATTGGTACGGCAACGATCATCGTTGCAATACCGTGTGAAGCTGCCAGATCCCAGATTACCCCTAATAGCATTTCACCAGAGAAGATAACCCCGAAGATACGGAGACCCAACGTCAGAAAGTTCGTGAATTCCTCAAAGATACTAATCGGAAGCCAGAACACGAAAGGTTTCAGGTAGTTTGTGAAGTGACGCTTATAACCTAATTTCCAAACCCCTGCAAACTGAGCGATCATCATGGTCATTAACGAGAACGTTAACGTCGTCATGGGATCAGACGTTGGACTACGAACGATGGTTGCCCCGCCACGTGTTGCCACTTGGATAAACAACCCCAGTTCGTTAGACAGGAAGAGAAATAGGAATAACGTGAATCCCCACAAGCCAAACTTGCCGACATCGCCGGCTGGAATGGACCCCTTCAAAATTCCGTTGGTAAAATCAATTAGCCACTCCAAGAAGTTTTGCCCCTTGGTAGGCTTCATGGCCAATTTTCTGGAAGTGAAAAAAATGACTGCCACCATCAGCACAAATACGACTAGGCCGGAAACCACGTTGGCAGTACTAAAAGTCAGTCCCAGAAATTGGAAGGTTGAAACTGGATCACCATTCACCGAATATCACCTCTTTTCCACACTATATGAACGCATTTTCTCTGTTAAATTCCTCACTCATGTCAGGCATTTCGCAAGAAAAGCGGAATAGTGAACGAAGCGAGCGCTCCATTCAAATACACTGGAAATGATACCACCAATCTAGATAAAAGACAAAACAATTTTTCACAGGATGAACATTCCTGTGAGTTAGATTAAAATCCCATCTTGAAAGGGTTGTTATCGTTTCCATGGTAAACTTGCGTGCGCACTCGCCCCGATAAAAAAATTAAAACTAACGGCCGACCGATCGTCACTCAGCCAGTTGACGACCCACTGAGCAAGTCGTGCTTAAACCGGCCAAATTTGCTGTTTGGCTGGGCTTAAATTTTGCCATGGTCATTGGGTCCCATCGACTGATTGAACGATCTGGGAAGGCACGTTACCGGCCTCAACGGCATTTTACAGCACCACTCTGGGTACCAACACACTGATGGTCGCACTTGACCAGCGCAGTTAAGTTACTAATCTTGCTAACGGGGTTTCCTAACAAAGAAGAGACTCGACCAACTGGCCGAATCTCTTTAACGTTTACTTCGTTCCAAACAAACGGTCACCGGCATCGCCGAGACCTGGCACAATGTAGCCGTCTTCGTTCAGATGATCATCTAACGCCGCCGTGTAAATATCAACGTCAGGTTGGGCTTCGCGTAAAGCTTTAACCCCTTCTGGTGCGGAAACCAGGCAAACAAACTTCATGTTCTTTGGATCAGCGCCCCGCTTTTCCAAAGCTTCGATTGCCATCATGGCAGAACCACCGGTCGCAAGCATCGGGTCAACGATGAAAATTTGCCGTTGATCGATGTCTGAAGGCATCTTCACGAAGTATTCATGAGGCTGTAAGGTCGTCTCATCACGGTACATCCCGATGTGACCGACCTTTGCAGCTGGAATCAATTCCAAAATACCATCTACCATACCAATACCGGCACGTAAGATTGGCACAATGGCAACCTTCTTACCAGAGAGTTCCTTGGCAGTCATCTTGCCCATTGGTGTTTCGATTTCCTTATCCTTTAAAGGCATATCGCGCGAAACTTCGTAGGCCATTAAGGTCGAGATTTCGTTGACAACCTCCCGAAAACTGCGGGTCCCACAGTCTTTGTTCCGGATAATCGTCAGTTTGTGTTGAATCAACGGGTGGTCAAGTACTTGAAACTTCCCCATGAATGAGCGCTCCTTTATGATTTCTTACAATTGTACCATGGATTTCCGCTACCAAAACGCCTAATTTCAAATGAAAACGTTTTTATCATAAATTTTTTAATCTAACGCAGATAACGGGTGGGCACTAGTGAGTGCGTGCACACGTTGCCGGACTTCATCTAAAATCTGATCGTCCGTAGGATTCAAGAGCGTCTTGACAATCAACCGCGCAACTTCACGGGATTCGTCTGCATTGAATCCCCGCGTGGTGATGGCCGGGGTTCCCAGCCGAATTCCGGACGTCTTGAACGGACTTAATTTTTCGTTCGGAATGGCTTCCTTGTTGGTGGTGATCATGACACTGTCCAACAGTTCTTGGGCTTGCTTACCGTTAAGGTCCGTGGCCGACAGATCCAAGGTCATCAAATGGTTGTCCGTCCCCCCGGAAACGACCCGGACCTGAGGCAACTTGCTGAATTCATCAGCCATGGCGTGGGCGTTGGCAATGATCTGCTTGCCGTAATCCGTGAATTCTGGCTGCAGGTCTTCGAAAAAGGCCGCCGCTTTCCCAGCAATCACGTGTTCCAGTGGTCCCCCCTGCGTGCCGGGGAAGACGGCGGAGTTGATGCGCTTGGCATTTTCCGCTTGGGATAAGATCATCCCGCCCCGTGGGCCGCGCAACGTCTTGTGCGTCGTCGTGGTGACCACATCGGCAATCCCCACTGGACTCGGGTGCAGGCCAGCCGCCACTAACCCCGCAATGTGGGCCATGTCGACCATTAAGTATGCGCCGACTTCATCCGCAATATCACGGAAGGCTTGCCAGTCAATGAACCGAGAATATGCGGACGCCCCGGCCACAATCAGTTGGGGCTTCACTTTCAGCGCCAGATCACGAATCATGTCGTAGTCCAGGAGCTCAGTGTCTGGGTTTAACGCGTAGCTGTAAGCATTGTACAGCTTTCCGGAGAAGTTGACCTTAGCCCCGTGGGTCAAATGACCACCGGCGTCCAGGCCCATCCCCAAGATCGTGTCACCAGGCTGCAAAAATGCCGCGTAGACGGCTTGGTTTGCCTGGGAGCCAGAGTGGGGCTGCACATTGGCGTACTCCGCGTTAAACAGCTTCTTAGCGCGGTCAATGGCCAGTTGTTCCACGACGTCGATGTACTGGGTCCCGCCATAGTAGCGTTTGCCCGGATAACCTTCGGCGTACTTGTTGGTCAAAACGGAGCCTTGCGCCGTCCGCACGGCTTCGCTGACGATGTTTTCAGAAGCAATCAATTCAATCGTGTCTTCTTGACGTTGTTCTTCTTTGGCAATAGCGCCCCATAATTCTGGATCTTTTTCTTTGAAATTCACTGGCAATTCCCCCTGAACTGTAATTGGTCTTATTTTACCAAATTTTTCGCGTTCATGGGACTACTTCGCATTATTTATTATTTTATAAATCGTCAACCTAACTAGCTAATCATTGACCACCGGCAACGCTAGTATGCTTTTAGAAATACGGTTCGGACTGTCCGCCTACCGTTCACCAATTTTAGGTGTCGGAACACTGCTATTACAACAATCAACGCGTTGATCTTTAGTTCAAAATAAAAAGCCCGGGAAAACTATCCCAGACCCTTATGCACTAACTTCAAATGGCCAAAACGTGCGCCAACAGGCAACTGGTTCCGCCTGCTGGCCCACTCGACTTACTTTTCAAAATGTTGCTGCCCCGCCGATTTGTTCAACCGGTTCATGTAGGCCGCCCCTAAGCCTTCGGCCGCAAAGCCTTGCGCCAAGATGCCGGTCACAGGTGATTCCAGGTCAAAGTGACGCAGGCCGGCGAACAACCGGTGGCTGGCACTGGCCATGTCGGCCCCTAACGAGAAGGCCTCCGTATTATTCGGGAGCGTTTCTCCCGCCAACGTGTGGTCCAAGGCCATCACGCCGATGGTGCCAGTTTGTTGGGCCGCCCAGGCCAGGGCTGCGGGCCAATCGGCCTCGTCATCCACGATGGTGACCTGTGCGTTAGGCGCGTAGTGCTTGTATTTCATCCCCGGTGCCTTGGGAATCTCACCCTTGCCGACCTTGTGGTGGTTGGACTGCACGGGCCCAATCACGGCGGCCAGCTGTTCTTCGGTCACACCACCGGGACGCAGGATCGTCGGAATGTCCGTGGACATGTCCAAGACCGTGGATTCGACGCCGACCTTGGTGGGACCATCGTCTAAAATACCGGCGATTTTCCCATTTAAGTCGTGGTAGACGTGCTTGGCCAACGTGGGACTTGGCTTGCCCGAGGTGTTGGCGGACGGACCGACCAACGGCACCCCGGCCGCCTTGATCAGGTCTAACGTGACCTGGTTGGCGGGGTTCCGGAACGCCGCGGTGTCCAGGCCCCCGGTAACAGCCTTGGACAAGGCTCCCGGTTGGAGCTTAAAAATCAACGTCAAGGGACCGGGCCAAAACGCCTTGATCAGGGCTTCGGCCTTGTCAGACAGTGGCTGAGCGTACTTTTTAACGGTCTCTTCACCCGTCACGTGGACGATCAACGGGTTGTCGCTGGGCCGTCCTTTGGCCACGTAAACCTGCTTGACCGCCGCTTCGTTGGTGGCGTCGGCGCCTAAACCGTAGACGGTCTCCGTTGGAAAGGCCACGAGTTGGCCGGCCTGAATAGCAGCGGCCGCCGCAGCGATTTCAGTTGGTTGAAAAATCTTGGTTTCCATAACTATTCTCTAATCTCCCATCTAAATTCACAATTGCACGCGCACCATGCGATCATGGCCATTGATGTCTGGTTTGATGGTCACCGTCGCCTGCGGCAGGGCGGTTTCAAAGACCGCGCGCACCGCTGGCCCCTGCTGGTACCCGATCTCGGCAAAGAACTGCCCGTGTGGTGTCAGGTAATCCGGCAACGCTTGAGCAAACCGCTGATAAAACGCCAGGCCGTGATTAGCCGCAAAGAGCGCCGTGGCTGGCTCGAAACGCTTGACCGAGTCATCCATCACGGGCCGTTCCGCCTGATCGATGTACGGCGGGTTGGACACGATGATGTCAAATCGTTGGCCCGCCACCGGCGCGAATAAATCGCCCACCGCCAACGTCACTGGCGTGTGTAACGCCTGGGCATTTTGCCGGGCGACGGCGATCGCGGCGGCCGAAATATCCGTCGCCGTAACCGTCCAGTCGGGCCGTTCCGCCTTTAAAGTGAGCGCAATCGCCCCACTTCCGGTACCCACGTCCAACAGCTGAACGGACCCCGGTGGCGTTTGTAAGACCCACTCGACCAGTTCCTCCGTCTCGGGACGGGGAATCAACGTGGCCGCGGTGACCTGAAATTCACGACCGTAAAACGGCGCGTGCCCCAATACGTATTGGGCGGGTTCACCGGCGCAGACCCGGTCGACTTGTTGCTGATAGGTCGTCGCTAATTTAGGCGGCACCTCGTCGCGATAGTGTTGCACCAGTTGGGTAAAGGACCAGCCTTGCCCTTCCTGCATCAAGTAGGCGGCAACGCTGGTCTCTTGGCCTGCCGCCGTCAGTTGTTGCTCGGCGGCCCTCAGTGCCATCAAAATGGTGGTCTTAGCCATTGTTCTTTAAGTCTTCTAGCTTGGCTGCTTGATCGGACAGAATCAACGCATCGATGATGTCATCCAATTCGCCGTTCATCACGCGGTCGAGCTTGTTCAACGTCAAACCGATACGGTGATCCGTGACCCGGTTTTGCGGGTAGTTGTAGGTTCGGATCCGTTCGGAACGATCCCCGGTCCCCACGGCCGACTTCCGTTCGGCATTGTAGGCGTCTTCTTCTTGTTGCTTGTAGTAGTCGTAGACCCGCGCCCGTAAAATAGTCATGGCCTTGGCCCGGTTTTGTTGCTGCGACCGTTCATCTTGCATGGCAACCACGATTCCGGTTGGCAAGTGGGTCATCCGCACGGCTGATGAGGTCTTGTTAATGTGTTGCCCACCGGCACCAGATGACCGGTAAACGTCGGTCCGAATGTCCTTCGGGTCGATATCGATGTCCACGTCCTCTTCTTCCGGCATCACGCCGACCGTAGCGGTACTGGTGTGGACCCGACCAGCAGATTCCGTCGCGGGCACCCGTTGTACCCGGTGTGCGCCGTTTTCGTACTTGAGCTTGGAGTAAACCTTGTCCCCAGTGATCATCAAGACGATTTCCTTGAACCCACCAACTTCGGTGGCGTTCTCATCGACAATTTCAATCTTCCAGCCCTGACGTTCGGCGTACTTGGAGTACATGCTAAAGAGGTCAGCCGCAAATAAACTAGCTTCGTCCCCACCAGCCGCACCGTGGATTTCCATGATGATGTTCTTGTCATCGTTGGGGTCCTTCGGCAACAGTAAGACCTTAATGTCGTCTTCGAGCTTTTCCTTTTGGGCCGTTAAGTCCTTGAGCTCTTCTTTGACCATGGCATCCATGTCATCGTCGAGCTTTTCGCGTAACATTTCGTCGTCATCAGCAATTTGCTTGGTGACGTCTTGGTATTGGTGGTACTTCTCCACCGTTTCGCGCAGCTCCCCTTCTTCTTTGGACAGCTTCATGAATTTCTGCGTGTCCGCGATGACTTCGGGGTCACTGATCAATTCATTGAGCTCGTCGTAGCGGTCGGCCACGGCTTGGAGCTTGTCAAACATTTCATCCATACGATTTAACCTCGTTTCAAAATTAACTAGTATCAAGCGCCTGGGTCAAAACCTCCCAGGTACATTCGCATCGGCTTTTCTCAGCCTATTTTGGCCGCGACTTGCCAATCTGATCCAATGGTGGGTTGAAATAATGGCGCCGGCAAACCGGGTAGTAGGCCTCGTTGCCGCCAATTTGGACCTGTTCGCCCTCATAGACCGGTTGATTGTCATGGAACCGTAAGTTCATGATGGCCTTCTTGGTGCAGAACCAGCAGATGGTCTTCATTTCTTCGATCTTATCCGCGTATAACAGGAGGTACTTGGAGCCTTCAAACAATTCATTCTTGAAATCGTTCTTCAGTCCAAAGGTCATGACCGGAATGTGTAAGTCATCCACCACTTTGGCCAGTTGAAAAACGTGTTCCTTGGTCATAAATTGGGCCTCATCGATCAACACACAGTTGGCCTGCGCATCAATGCGTTGCACCTCGTCGTAGAGGTTGGTTTCCTTGAAAATGGGATGAGCCGTTCGCTTCAAGCCAATGCGACTTGAGACGTGGCCGACCCCATCTCTGGTATCCAAGCCACTGGTCATGATGATGACCCGTTTGCCCTGTTCCTCATAGTTATGGGCGACCTTCAAGATTTCAATGGTCTTCCCGCTATTCATTGCGCCGTACCGAAAAAATAGCTGCGCCACGTTGCTCCCACCTTTTTGACAGTTTCTATCTATTATAGCCGATTACGCTAGAAAATTCGACTGTCGCGGCCAATTGGTGCCAGATTTCTTCCGCGAAACCGCTGCCAATTCGGTGATTACTGATATTGGTTATATTGTGGTCGCTGGCCGCCTTACCGTTCGCGAAATAGGTGCTGGAACGCGGTGGGCAGGACCGGTCTGAGCCAAAGGACGGTCTCAGCCCTCGCTGGGAACCGAAGCCCACGTTTCCCAGACGCCATTTTCTAAGAAAGACACTTAAAAAATCCCACGGCTGAGCGCCTATTTCGCTTCACTCTCGGCTACACGGGTGGTTGGCCAAAACCAACCGTTTGGTGCCGTAAGTGCAGCCCACTAAAATGCCTGGTTACTATCTGATTCAAGCCATCGCAGTGACCAAAATAATCAAGCAATCAGAATAGTCCGTTTTGCCGTCAATCCCAGCGTCACCAACCGACGTACGGTGGCGTGAAATAGGACGGGAGTAAACAACTCCAATTTCCTGTTGGCGTCCGTTTTGGCTATGAGACCATTAGACGCGTGCTTCGGTTCAGACCGTTCCTCAGTCTTTCGTCGGCTGCCACCCCTATTTCACGACCAACAAGGCGACCGCCTGCCCCCCAGCTGGGCAGTCAACCAGCCCAACTCCTTGCGATTTGGGAAAGTTCAAGCAGAGTCCTCCCCTTAACGCCGAAAAAATGCTAAAATTAAGGCTTGAATATTATGGAATCCGACATTAAAAAATCTTGTCGCGATTAAGGAGCGAATTGCATGTCATTCAGAAGCGGCGTTGCCACCTTCGCGGGGAAATCCTCTTACTGGTTTCTCCACACGTTTCTACACGGGGGAAGTTCTCTCCCCGGAAAAATTACGTTAAAACTCGATCCCAACATTTTGCGGACCTTGGGCGCCAAGTATGACGTCATCGTCATCACAGGAACCAACGGGAAGACGTTGACCACGGCATTGACGGTCTCCGTGCTGCGCGAAAAGTATCCCGATATCTTGACGAATCCCACCGGCTCCAACATGGAACAAGGGATCGTCACGACCTTCTTAAACGCTAAAAATCCCAAGACTGGCCGGCCACTCGCCGTTTTGGAAGTTGATGAAGCCAACGTGATCAAAGTGACCCAATATATTGAACCGAAAGCTTTCGTCTTCACGAACATTTTCCGGGACCAAATGGATCGCTACGGTGAAATTTACACCACGTATCAAAAGATTCTAGACGGCGTGGCCCTGGCGCCCAACGCGACCATCATCGCAAACGGCGACTCGCCAATTTTCCACTCCAAGGAATTGCCGAACCCGATTCAGTACTACGGCTTTGACAATCAACCGGACGGCGACTTCAAGGCCAAGCCCAACACGGATGGCGTGCTGTGCCCCAACTGTGAGCACATTTTGCACTACCATTCCTTAACTTACAGCAACCAAGGCAAGTATTTCTGCCCGAACTGCGGCTTCTCGCGGCCAGAACTCGCCTACCGCTTGACCAAGCTGGGCGAACAAACGCCGACGTCTTCAAAATTTGACATCGACGGTCACCCCTTCAAGATTCAAGTGGGCGGCACCTACAACATTTACAACGCCCTGGCCGCCTATGCGGTTGGCCGTTTCATGGGCGTCACGCCGGAACAGGTCAGCGACGCCTTCAACGCCAACCAGCAGGTCTTCGGCCGCCAAGAAGTCATCAACGTCGATGGCAAACGCGTCACCATCATCTTGGTCAAGAATCCCGTGGGGTTAGACCAAGTTCTGCACATGATTGGCACGGATACCCACCCATTTTCACTGGTGGGCCTGCTGAATGCCAACTACGCCGACGGGATCGACACCAGCTGGATCTGGGACGGCGACTTTGAACAACTGGCCGACCGCGACATCCCAACAGTCATCACCGGGGGCGAACGCTACAAAGATATCACGTTCCGCCTGAAGGTCGCGGGCATTCCCGACGACCGCCACATTGTGGAACCGAACCTAGAAAAGGTCGTTGACGAGATCAAGAAGGTCTCGACCGACCGCGTTTACGTGCTGGCGACCTACACCGCCATGCTGCAGATGCGTAAAATTTTAGCTGATAAAGGCTACGTCAAGGAGGGACTCGGACTATGAGTTACGAATTAAACGTCGCCCACTTGTACGGCGACCTGATGAACACTTACGGTGACGTCGGTAATATTCTGGCGTTGAACTACTATGCCAAGCAAATGGATGTCACCTTAAACGTCAAGGTGGTCAGCCTGGAAGAGTCCTTCCACGCCGCCGACTACGACCTGGCTTTCTTCGGCGGGGGCCAAGACTTTGAACAAACCATCGTGTCCCAAGACATCCAAACGAAAAAAGCCGAACTGATCAAGTTTATCGAATCCGGCGGTCCCCTGCTGGCCATCTGTGGTGGCTTCCAGCTGTTGGGGCACTACTACATCGGTGCGGACGGCGAAAAACTGCCTGGTATCGGTGCCTTAGACCACTACACGTTGGCCCAAGACCACAACCGGTTCATCGGCGACATTGTCATCAAGAACCAAGAGACCGGCGAGACCTACCATGGCTTTGAAAATCACCAAGGGCTGACTTACCTGGGCAAGGGCGAACGTCCCCTGGGCAACGTCATCTCCGGTAAGGGCAATAACGGTGAGGACGGCACGGAAGGCGCGATCTACAAGAATGTTTATTGTTCCTACTTCCACGGTCCCATCCTGACTCGCAACGGCGACATCGCCAAGCATTTGTTGGTCGCCGCTTTGAAACGCAAGTACCCGGACACCGACTTCAGCCAACAAGAAGCCCTGCCAATTCCCGCGACCTTCTAGGGTTTCGCGCAACATTGTCTGTACTGGCCGCCTACCGTTACGTGAACCTCTAGGCTGGAACGCTGGGGGAGGACGGGCCGAGCCAAAGTACGGTCTCGGCCCTTGCTTTGAGCCGGAAGTTCACCGTCTCAAAGTCACCAATTTAGCAGCAAAGTTCGCTACTAAATTCCCCGGCTGAGCCTAGAGTTCACTTCACTCACGGCTAGATTAGTGGTTGCTGGCAACCGCCAGTGTCGCTGGTCGTACTTGCCGAAGACTGGTGTTATCAATCTTTTCATCGCAAACCCAAAAGTGTCTACCCAGGTTGTCCTAGTGACAATCTGGGTAGACACTTTTTTACGTAACTGCAGGTTGAAAGACAAAATCAACTGGAACTATTGTTATCATGCGCCTCATGGCATTAAAAATAGTCGTTTACAGCCTCACAAAGCGAACTGGCCGCCTACCATGACGACCAGTCTTTCATTAACACAGTGTTGCTGATAGCCAGCAACTTTGCCGGAGGCAGCCAGGATGGCCCCATCTGGGTCGGCGGTGTTGGCTAAGGTTTTGTCTCAGCCTACAGCGTGGGACGACTTTGAAGACTTACGGGCTTAGTAAGGCTTCAAAGCGAACTGGAAGCCCGCTTTTCAGGCTGAAGGTGTTCCCCAAAGCAGGCCCCACCCTAGCCTGACGCAGGCGCCTAGTTTCACCAATTTTAGGTGTCAGAACACCGTCATTACGGCAATCAGCACGGTAATTTCACTTTCATTCTTTAGTTACACAAAATCATGACCGACATACCGGCTCTTTTCTGCTAGATACGTGCCAATGACCGCGTTGCGTTGGTCGAGGTAGGGTTCGTTGGGGGCTACCGGATGGACCCGGTTGGTCAGGAAAACCATCGCCTGTTTGGCCACTGGATCGATCACCAAATACGTGCCGGTGAAACCGGAATGCCAGATGACGCGGTGCGCTTGTGGCCACTGCGTCGCGGTCAACGCCCAGCCCAGTGAACGGCCCGCGTGACCATTGGGCGTCCAGTCGTGGGTCAACTGGTCGACGTAGTGTGGCGGCAAGACCGCGGGAACCGTTTCTGGCCGACAGTACGCCTGACAGAAGCGGGTCAGATCGTCGATGGTGCTGAACAAACCCGCGGACCCGCAGCGGCGTTGTAAGACGTAGCCCTTGGGGTCGTGGACCTCCCCGCGAATCAATCCCCGAGTGACGGTTTGGGCCGTGGGGATGCAGGCCAACGGGTCGCTCGGGGTAAACGTACTGTGGATCATCCCCAGCGGCGTGAGCACTCGCTTTTGCACGGCTACCTGAATCGGCTCGCCTAAAAGTCGCTCGACGATCCACCCCAAGAAAATGTAGTTGACGTCGGCGTATACCATTTTCTGGCCAAAGGTCGGCCCCACGTGCAGCTGTAACAGCGCGTGTGTCAATTCGGGGGCCGCCAGTTGATTACGGTTGGGGATGTATCCCGTGATGCCCGACGTGTGGGTCAGTAAATGCCGCACCGTCACCCGCGGATCCTGCCACTCGGGTAAGTAGTCGTGCACCCGGTCGGTCAACCGCAGCCGGCCCGTGGCCAAGAGCTGCAGGACCACGCTCAGTGTCCCCACCACCTTGGTCAGCGAGGCCACATCATACAGCATGCCCGGCCGCAGTGGCTCCGTATGGGGCACGACGGCGGCAACACCGTACTGCCCCGTTTCCACCCGATCGCCATCAATGAACGCAAAGCTCACGCCCGGCACTACCTTCTCCGCGACCAACCGCTGAAGGGCCGCTTTCGTTGCAACATACGCCATAGACCGCACCTCTCTCTTTCTTCGTCCCCATTGTACCCATCCCGCCTGGCAAATGGCAATTCAAGATTGTCTTAAACTCATGGTTAACTGCCGGATAGCCCAAACCGGCCGCCCACCGCGTTCCAGGCTCAACGTTGCCGACCAGTCAGACGGACGCCCCTGTGTCACCGCTACCAATCCCGCGCATACCAAAAGCGCCCTGCCACGAATGACAAGACGCTTTGCAAAGCCATTTAATTTAAGCCAAGTCGTTTCCGGTGAACTGACTGTTGTAGAGGTCGGCGTAAAAGCCGTTGGCCGCTAACAGACTGTCGTGGTTCCCGGTTTCCACAATGTGCCCATGGTTCATGACCACAATGTTCTCGGCGTTTTGAATCGTTGATAACCGGTGCGCCACCACGAAGCTCGTCCGGCCCGCCAGCAAGCGTTGCATGGCGTGCTGGATCAGCATTTCCGTCCGGGTATCGACCGAACTGGTGGCTTCGTCCAAGATCAAGACGTCGGGATCCGCCACGAACGCCCGGGCAATCGTCAACAGTTGGCGTTGCCCTTGCGAAATGTTCGTCGCGGCTTCGTTCAAGATGGTGTCGTAACCATCCGGCAACTGGCGAATGAAGGTGTCGGCATGGGCGGCCTTAGCGGCAGCGTACACGTCATCTTCTGTCGCATTCTCGCGACCGTACTTGATGTTGTCAAAAATCGACCCGGTAAATAGCCACGTATCCTGCAGCACCATCGCAAAGTGACGGCGCAAATCGGTCCGACCCACGGCGTGCGTGTCCTGGCCCCGATACCGGATCTGACCAGAATCGACATCGTAGAAGCGTTCTAGCAGGTTGATGATGGTGGTCTTCCCGGCCCCGGTTGGCCCGACAATAGCGACCATATCACCCGGTTTGACCTTCAAATTGAAGTCTTCGATCAGCGGATTGTTTTCCACATACCGGAAGGCCACGTTGTCAAATTCAATGACGTTGCCATTAGGTGCCGTTTCCGCTGGGACTTCCGCCGTCTTGGTCTCGACCATATCGGATTCGTCCAGGACGTCAAAGATCCGTTCAGCAGAGGCAATCGTCGCTTGAATCGTGTTGGTCAAGTTGGCCATTTGGGTGATGGGTTGGGAGAATTGGTTGGTGTATTGCAGGAAGGCCTGCACGTTCCCCAAGCTAACGGTCCCGTTGGCCACTTGAATCCCCCCGATAACGGCCACAGCCAGGTAATCTAAGTTTTTCACGAAGTTCATCAGCGGGAAGATCAAGCTCGACACGAACTGCGCCTTCCACGCGGATTGGTAGTACTTTTGGTTGTGTTCTTCAAATTCGGCTTGCGTGGATTCCTCCCGATTGAAGGTCTTGACCACCGTGTGACCGGCGTAAGTCTCTTCAACCGTGTTGTTCAACAGCCCCAGATTCTTCTGTTGACTGGCGAAGAACCGTTGCGATTTGGGCGCCACGATACCGACCACTAAGACACTCAGTGGTACGGAGATCAAAGCGACCAACGTCAACCAGCCACTAATCGTCAGCATCATGTACAAGACCCCAAAGAAGGTCAAGACACTGGTGACCATTTGCGACAGGGTCTGTTGCAGCGTACCCCCGATGTTATCCATATCGTTGGCCATCCGCGACATCAAGTCCCCGTTACTATGGGTATCGTAGTAGCTGATAGGCAACCGTTGCATCTTTTCCTTCAGGTCGCGCCGTAACCGGTAGACAACCTTTTGGGAGATCCAACTCATGATCAGCTGCTGCACGATCCCAAATAACGCTGCTCCGGCATACATAATGCCGACGACCAGCAGAATGTGGCCGATTTTATCGAAGTTGACGGGCAAACTGTGAATGCCAATGCCGGCCTTCAGCTCTGCGGTCCCCTTCATGACACCTTTAAATAATTCAGTCGTGGCTTCCCCCAAGATCTTCGGCGTCCGGATCTGCAGGATCACCGAGACAACTGCGAAGACTAACACCACGAAGATACCGGGTAGCCAGGCTTTCATGTAGCGGAACAACCGAAAAGTCGTTCCCCAGAATTTTTGTGGCCGTTGTTTGGTAGCGGCACCGCGTCCATTACGCATCGACGGTATCCCCCTTCCGCAATTGTGAATCCAGGATTTCTTGGTACGTCTGGTTCGTGGCCTTCAGCTCATCGTGCGTGCCTTGACCCACGATATTCCCGCCATCGATAACCAAGATGAGGTCCGCATCGGCAACCGTGGAGACCCGTTGGGCAACGATGACCGTCACACCAGCTTGAACCTGTTCATCCTTGCGCAGTTCTTGACGCAGTTGCGCATCGGTCTTAAAGTCCAGCGCGGAGAACGAATCATCGAAAATGTAAACGCTCGCCCGCTTTAAAATCGTCCGGGCAATGACCAGCCGTTGCCGCTGTCCACCGGAGAAGTTGTCCCCGTTTTGTTCAACGACCGCGTCTAGGCCACCCTCTTCTTTGACGAAGTCGCTAGCTTGCGCGACATCTAAGGCGTGCCAAATTTGGCTATCGCTGGCATCCGGCATCCCAAAGGTCATGTTGCTACGGACCGTGCCGGAGAACAGGACGGCCTTTTGCTGGGTGATTGAAATGGCATCGTGTAAGGCCTTTTGACTCAAGGCGGTCAGCGGCGTGCCGTTCAGTTTGATTTGCCCATTTTCGGGGTCAAATAACCGCGGAATCAGGTTGACCAGCGTGGATTTCCCAGAACCGGTCCCCCCAATAATGGCGACGGTTTGACCCGCCGTGGCCGTGAAGTTCACGTCGGTCAGAGCTAATTTCTCCGCCCCGGTGTACCGGAAGTTCACGTGATCAAAGGTCAGACTGGCTTCGTTGCTATCCAGGTCGACGGGTTGGTCGGCATCGTTGATCTTGCTCTTTAAGTCCATGACTTCGTTGATCCGAGTTGCAGACGCTTGGGCCCGTGGCAGGAAGACGAAGACCATGGAAACCATCATGAAACTGATCAGCAGTTGCGTCGCATAAGTCATGAACGCCACTAAGTTACCAACTTCCATGGCTTGACTGCCGATCAGCTTACCGCCATACCAGACGATCCCGATGTTGGTCCCACTGACGATCAGCGTGATGATTGGCAGCATCAAGGAAACGATCATGAAGACCTTGATCCCAGTCGAGGTGTAATCTTGGTTGGCCCCTTCAAAACGGTCTTGTTCGAACTGGTCTTGATTGAACGCACGGATGACCCGCACCCCCGTCAAGCCTTCACGAAAGACCAGGTTGATGCGGTCGATTTTCTTTTGCAAGCTCTTGAATAAGGGCACCGCAAAGTACATGATCAGGCCCGTAAATAAGGCCAAGACCGGTAACGCCACCAAGAAAACCATGGTCAGCCGCGGACTCTTGACGTAGGCCAAGACCCCGGCGCCTACCAGCATGATGGGTGCCATCAACATCATCCGCAGCATTTGGACCATGACGTTTTGAATCTGCACCACGTCGTTGGTCGTCCGCGTAATCAATGAGGCATTCCCCACCGTTTCGAATTCTTCGGTGGATGCGTAGGTGACTTTCTTAAATAAATCGGTTCGGATCCGTTGGCCCATCCGTTGCGACTGCGTAGACGCGTAATACACGTTCCCGGCAGCGCCTAAAACCCCAATGAAACTCAAGAGGAGCATCAGACCACCCGTGCGCCAGATGTAGCCGATATCGTTGTTGGCGATCCCTTTATCGATGATGTCAGACGTCAACGTCGGTAAGGAAAGATCACAGGCAACTTGAATAATCATAAACCCAACAGCAAGGACTACTGCCCACCAGTCCAAGTGTTTTCGGGCAAGTCGCATCATGAAATTTTGGCCTTCTTTCTTCTAAGGTTACTCTGTAAAACATCAAAATTGCATATGCGACAATTATACTCGCTTGAATTGTGTTTGCAATCAAGGATTATCGGGTTGTTTCATCTAACTATTGGAAAAAGTTGGGAAATCAGCCTTTTGAGATGAAAAAAATTATCGCCGTTAGCCACCACCCGTTTCCCCGCTGAGTGATCGAACGATCAAGGTCGACGAATCACCGCCATGTAAGCGTTTACGGCAATCTTTTCGTTGGTCATAAGACTGGTAATGTTCGTCATATTTGTTACAATGGGGACACTGAAGGGAGTAAGCGCATGGCGAGCAACTCAGATTCAATCTATAACGTCTTAACCTATATCCACCGTCACCAAGATCAGGTCCGCTTTATTCAGCAGCGTAATAGTAACGTCATCGCGATTGGCGTTCCCGATTCGGTGCCGGTAGCGAATCAAGAACTCTACTTCCCCATTGGCCATCTGCTGGTCAATCGGATGGACGATGACTTTTTAGCCAAAAATGGCGACCTTCTGAACGACTTCTTCGACCGCACGCGCAGTTCAAAGGAAGGCTATCGCGAGGTCTGGATCACCACCAGCTACATTCCCGCCGAGCACGTCTACCTGGTGGAAATGTCATTTGAATAATTGGACTCAAAAAGCGAGCCTGGACGATCGACCGTCCGGACTCGCTTTTGCATGTCTTCATTAGTTAACTAACGCATTGATTACCGTAACGACGGTGTCTCAATACCTAAAATTGGTGAAACCAGACGCCTGCGTCAGGCTAGGGTGGGGCCTGCTCTGGGGAACACCTCCAGCCTGAGAAGCGGTCTTCCGGTTCGCTTGAAAGCGTGGCCAAGCCCGCCAGTCTCTCAAGTCGTCCCGCGCTGTAGGCTGAGAAAAAACCTCAGCCAACACCGCCGACACAGCTGGGGCCACCCTGGCTGCCTCCGGCAAGTTGACACCCATCAGCAACACTGTGTTGGCTGAAAGCTAACTGATAAATTAGCTGCTACCAAGAGTTAAGCCGATTGTTGTTGGCAAGCACTACCGTAGCCGTGAGTTCGCTAGATATGGGTTCAGCTGTGGGAGTTCCCTTAGCGCCGCGAACCATGGCGCTTAGGGAACTGGCACCTTGGAGACGCGATTCACCGGCTCCAAGGTGAGGCGCAAGACCGCTCTTTGGCTTGGGCCGGCGCCCTCAGCGTTCCAACCCATATCTAGCGAACGGTAAGGCGGCCAGCACAACCCACACCGCCAGGAACCGCTACCACAAGACCAGGGGTTAGCTGAACAGGGCGTGGGAAGCCCAGATACCGCCACCGATGACCAGCACCGCCACGATAAAGAAGCGGAACAGCGCCGCAAAGGCCACCAGCACAATGGCGCCAATAATCAGCGTCCCCACGATGCCCAATAACCACCCGGCCAGGCCGAAGACCAAGCGCAACAGTGGAAACAGCAATAACAATAGTAATAGTAAGAAAATCACGATGATCGCTCCATTCTATCCAGAGGCGTTCCTCTGGTTACCTGATATTTTACACGTTTTCCGCAGGCGAGACACGAATTTACTATTTAAATATTTATAAACAAAACGGACCGCGTCGATTGACCGGTCCGTTGTCATTGCTACCAATTTTTTCTAAAAGTCCTTAACTCGCTGTGATGCGGTGCCGACCCGTTTGCTTGGAATGATACAGGTTGGCATCAACTCGCTTGTAGAAGTCCAGCGGGTTGCGGTCGCCGTCGTGAAGGATGGAGACCCCCACCGAAATCGTGACCTGCAAGTCCGTTCCGTTGTAGGTCGTCGTCAACCCTTTCACGGCGTCAAATACTTCCTGTGCGATTGGTCGTGCCCGATTCAAGTCGCGGTCGGGTAACAAGATGTTGAACTCCTCGCCCCCCGTGCGGTACAGCACGATGTCACTGCCAAAGGGTTTCAACACGGTCGCTACGGTGCTCGCCACTTGCTTGAGCACTTCGTCGCCGGCCAAATGTCCGTACGTGTCATTGATGTGCTTGAAATGGTCGATGTCAAACATGATCATGGCCAAATCCCGGTGATGCGTATTGCTTTGATGGAAGTGAAAACCCACCGCCCGGTCATACGCCGCGTAATTTTGCACGTGCGTCAGTGCATCCCAGTTAGCCGACTGGAACAAGCGGTCCTTAATGCGCCGGTCCTTGTCCTGAATCTTGAAGTAACCGTACATCAGCGTGGCCAACACCAGGTAGTCCCCGATTTCGATCCAATACGTGGTCCACGGCAGGTGGAAGCGGAACTTCACAAACAACCACAGAACCAAGCCAAAGGCCGTCGCCACGGAAATGTAACGGGTATACGGTGCCCGCCAAAGATGGGTACTCTGTTGATAAGAAAACCAATAAAACAAGATGAAGATAAACGTATAACCCCATGATAGAATGGCCGTCACGTTGCCATTTAACAGCATGAACCCCACCCCGGCCAATAAAATCAGCCAGTTGGGAATCTTCAGGGCCAGAAAATACGCGACAAAAATTAATAAGAGCAATTGAAAGTTCGTGAACGTCCAGGACAGATGGCTGTCACGCACGATGAGCTGCAGTGCAAATACGGAGACCACCGCACACGTGGTCCCAATGGCGACCTGAACGTGTTTTAAATTGTAAGGACGCCGGCTCGATTCAACCTTGGCCGTGACCCAAGTGAAAATCGACCAGTACAGGGTGATGATTCCCAGGGTAAAGAAAATACTGGTTATAATGGGCGGTACAAGCCACATAGTCCATGACATGGAATCAATCTCCTTGTTAAATGATTTAAGGTGCTAAGCCACCGGTTGGTCACCCAACTCACGTCTTAGTATACCGCATTAATTTACTCACAACACCTACTATAGAACATTTCATATAATAAAACCATAACAATTTATATAAATTAGTATATCATGGGCTGAACGATTCGCCACTTGGCTAGTTCTCCCCGCTGGCGTTTTTTTCGCGTTACCCCTACCGTAATTCGTCAAAATAAAGTATGATGGGAGCAGACACTTGGAAGGAGGAACGACTGATTATGTACCGTTATTTTCTACAGCCCCAACTCGACGTCTCCAACAATTCGCTAATTGGTTACGAAATGTTGATACGCCAACAGGTCGATGGCAAATGGGTCCTGCCCAAAGACTTTGAGTCGATTCCCATCGATATTCAAGCGGACCTGATCAAACGCACGGCCCAAAAATTGCGGCTGAAGATTGGGTCGGTCTCCTACAACGTGAACCAACGCCAGTTCGTTGACTGCACGATTGCGCAGGCCATCGTCACCGCCCAGACACAAATCTATCCCGTAAAGTTGATCTTGGAAGTCACTGAGGAACGCACCGACACTAACGTTTCCAATCAGCAAATTATCGATCAGGTTCACTTTTTTAACGACCACGGGATTCAACTTAGTTTAGACGATATTGGGACCGGTATCAATACTTTTGACCACATCAAACCGATTCTGTCCCACGCTAGCGAAATCAAATTTGCAATGCAAAATTTCCGGGCGGAAGGCCGTGCCCAGGAGATTCCCGACAACCTGGTCTTCTGGAAAAAGGTCGCCCAAGACTACAAGCTCCGCCTCATCTTGGAAGGGGTGGAAAACGCTGAGGAAGATGCCATGGCTAACGACCTGGAAATCGACCTCCGTCAAGGCTGGTACTACGGCAAGCCGCACCTGTTCAAATTATAAATTATGCAATAGTTTTTATTAATAATATTATTTAATTTAAAGGCTACTCATTGGTTGTGCTAAGCCACAATCTCTGGTAGTCTTTTAATTATCCCAAGAATTCTAAAAATCAGCTAGACTTGCTAAGGATGAGTCTAACCAGGAGGCGTTTCCGCTGTATCTACCCGTCTTTCACTCGTATTGCCCAGTCTGTGGGACGCACCACCCAGCGCCGGCGTTATGTCCAACCTGTGGTGCGCCACTGGGTGTTCGCGGCATTCTCACGGCGCTGTTGACGACGCAAGCTCAACTCAACCGATCCGGTTACTGGCGACTCTTCGGCACCGGTCTCATGCTCACCCTGGTGCTCCTCGGTGTCTTGATGAGTACCGTTCTGCAATACCCCGCCTTCCGTTGGCACCCGGCCTACCTGGACCTAGGCAAAACGCTGGTGCTCCTGGTGGCCGCCGGCGGCCTCTTTGGCACGACACTGGCGACCACCACGGCCACACTCCGGCGGCTCCACGACCGGCAACTGACCGGCCGGTTGCTGTGGTGGCTGGTGTGTCCCGTGATTGGTTGGGGTATCGTCGGGAGCCAACTCGTCTTACCCAGTCGTGGCCCCCGCCAACCCGTCACGTTACGGTCCTCCTGGCGCCATCCCCGTCCCTGGACGGCTCTGTTCGGGGGCACGCTCCTCTACGCCATCGCCTGCAACTTCGTCGGCATCGCCGCGCTAAATGGCGCCACATCAGCGACCAGTCCGGCGACTGCGACCGCACCGGTGACACCCACGGCCGCCAATCAACTCGTCTTGGGGCGCCACCACATTTCACTGACGACCCAGCGGACGTATCGCGTGGCTTACCGGGATAGCCGCTGGGCCCACACAACGTTTGTCATTGACCGCATCACGGTCTACCACACCTATGGTCCCTACCGCATCCCCAGTAACGACGGGCCGCTCACCATCAACGGCATCATCCAGGTGCACATGCGGATCCACGCCGGCGCCAACATCCAAACCTATCCCGCTGCCAAAACACTAACGACCAACGACGGTCAGCACCTGATTGCCGACCGGTCGAACAGCGACGTCTTCGCTGGTGACCTGAATCAAGGTACCTGGACGGCAGGAAATATTTACTACTTGATGCCTCGCCTAAATGAAGTCGCCGACGTGACCCGTATCAACCTGACCTGGGACGCCGCCACCCGGGCACAACCGCGGGTGGTCAAGGCGTTTCAGGCGGACATTGCCTTGGACCATAAAAAATAATGCTCTCCCGGTAAGTTCCGGAAGAACATTATTTTTAACAGACATTTTATGGTGTATTGGATAAGTACCAATGAATTACACCGGTGTAATCGCCCTGCATGGCACTGCCATTGACGCGCAACAAGATGCCTTGATCCGGCTTCCAGTCGGCAGCAATGTTGGTCTGCTTATCCTCCCCATTATTAGCCGAACCAGAATCAATCAGCGTCGCGTTATCATCATTCAACACCTGCGTCTGGTTATTGCTATCAACGTAGATGAGATCGCCATCCAGTCGGGTATCCGCGGCCGTTTTCAACGTCATCCCCGTGGTCTTAGCGGATAGATACCAATCACCGCTTTTCCGTGAATCATCGATATAAAACGACCAGTCATTCGACCGTTCAATGGTCGTCGTGGCCCCGCTGAGCACGGTAGGCGTGAATACCAAATCCTCACTGATGTCGCCAAAGCCAACTGATCCCGCCGTAACGGTTGTTGAATCAATATTGGATCTCTCACCAGATTTGCTAGTGCTGTAAAGACTGACTTTATTTGGACCTTCCTTTAGCAAACTATTATCAACAGGGTAAATGAAGACCCACGGATCTAGACTAGGATTGACTAAAATAGTCGTTAAGGGCTTGCTCTCTCGAGTACCATTGACTTCCAAATGAATGGTGATGTCATCACTCGTCATCGCCGCAGCTCCCGCAGCAGTACCATAAGGAAATTTCGCCTGACCTACAATTTGTGCCGACTGACCGGATACATTGTAGTCAACGCCTAAGGTACTTTCTTCGGGCGCAATCGTCATCGTCAGACTAGAGGCCTTTACGTTAAAGGCAGGTAACTCCGCTTGGGCTGAAGCATTTGACCCGTTAAAGTAACTAACTGCCGCATCTTCACTAACATCGCTAGTGGCATCACCCAGATAATCAATGGTTCCATAAAGCGTGATGTGGCCGGTGCTTTGATCTGCAATAGTGTACCCCTTGTCATCACTGCCTAAGGCAACCGGCAACGTTGTCCCATCGCGTTTAGAAATATCAACTTTACTTGTTTTATCATCTGGCGTTGTCAGAGTCCCAGAGGTTAACGTGATACTCTTAGGAATAGTCAACGACGCATTGATGTCTTTCCAAGGCTGTATTCCCCCCGAACGCGAGAAAGTATAATCCAGTTTAACCGCAGTCCCACCAGGAATCGTTGGCGTAGAACTGGTATCAACCGCTGTAAAATCATCAGAATCCACATTCTGCGTGCTAAGCGTTGCTGTAGCATTATTTTCAACGTCACCAGGTACCTGATCAAAGACTACCAGGTTATTTTCCGTATTTTTCCCTGTAGAACCAGTAAATCCCCAACGAACTTTGTGGTCCCAGTTATCCTGTTCGTCCTGCTTAAATTCATCTAATTTAAGTGGGACGGTTGCTTCGTTGGCTGGCTCCTTGGGCTGACCAGTATCAGAATTCTTGTCATCGTAAACATACTTCATTTTTCCGATACTGCCACCGTTAGTCGGTGGTGTATAGGTTAAAGTGACGTGATGCCAGCGGTGATCAGTCATCTTGTCTGTGGTAGCATCTGCATTTTTCCCTTCATCCAGATACCCCAAATGAGTCATTTTGTAATAATAATATTGGGCTAAATAATTAGGTATAATCCGTTGAGGATAATACCATATAGAACCACCCAGCGCAGTCTTCCCCCAAATATTGGTTTTAATACCTGACCAGTTATCACTAGTATAAGTGGATGGCGAACCCGGATAATTCGACGCAATATGATTTTCACCACTAGGAATCGTTCCTCCAATATCTGTATTAGGATTTCCTGAGGAATCATCAAAGCTGTTATAATACTTTCCTAGGTCAAATGAAGAGGGTGCTCTGTCATTTAAGTCCCATTGACTACTGAAAGAGGCTGGATTGAAGTCATTCCCAAAGGTATCAAATTCTAACGCCCAGCTGTGATCAATTGCATTATCTGATAATTGTGTTTTATTCCAATCCTCAGGATCCATCCCCCAAACTCCCATGCTTTCCCCAACACCAGGTGTAACAACATCGTTTTTACCTTCATCCAAAGTTGTCGCTTTAGAAAAGGCATTAACACCATCTTTGGAGTTCTGCAAAACAAATGCCATGCCATCGCCTATACCCCAGTCTTTGAGATATTGCTGCTCGGTACTAGCATAAATCCACATGGAAGCGGTCTCCGGTTTAGTCAAATCAAAAACTGTTTTCTTCGACCAAATTGCGCCCCAACTATTTTGACGACTAGCTTTAGAAATTTGAATAGCAGAGTTCTTATCCCCAGATGGACTGCCAGCCTCAACCACTTTTGCCATATTACCACCTACTGTAGCCACCCCATTATCCCCATTCCAAAAATAGTCCTTGTAATCGTCAGAGCTTAAATCAACCCCCTGAGGTGCCCCCTTCAAGGCATCATCATAGTTATAATACACTGATTCAGCAGCATACCCTGGCACACTCGACCACAGCCCTAGTCCGGCCACAGCTAGCGTTGTTACCGCTGCCAATATTCCTCTTTTCATTCAAGTAACCCCCTGTCCAAAGGTAATGGACGTTGTCATCCTCAACTTTGTTATTGGTTTTGTGAGCTAGTAGTCAACTAGCTGCTTGATTGTAGTCCACTAACGTCCCTCAATACCAGTCCGTATTCTCAGTGAACTTACTAGGAGGACCACAATCAATGTTTATGGAAATATTTAACTGTCCTAATAAATATAGTATACCATCAACCGTGCGGGATTGTAAGATTAAATATTACTAGATTTGTATACGACCTGTTATTTTTCAGAAACGCCTTGCTGGCGGCGATTAGAAAAGATTTTCAAATTGTTAACCTTCTCTAATGGCAAGCCCTAGCCAACGGCATTTGCCACAGATTTGTTCACAAGAATCAGTTTCTGTAACACCTGTAATTTGCTTCACCGCTTGAGCTGTCCCCCACTGACGCACCCCCACTGCTATCTGCAGCAGCGATATTCAGACACATATGCCACTACATACCCGTTAGCCATTCGAATTGGTCTAGTCCGCGAAATTTTGCCTGCAAACGCCCCACATCATTTGTGCGTAACAAAAAAGCCCACAAACGTTGTTTTACCAACGTTTGTGGACCACCTATCACCCGCACGGGGCTCGAACCCGTAACTCCGCCTTGAGAGGGCGACGTCTTAAACCAGTTTGACCAGCGGGCAATACTATCAACTAGCAGTACCTAATTTACGCTATTCTCCCAAAATTGTCAATCCTTGAATGAATAAAATTACACAGAAATGGGAATTCATACAGGAAATCAGGTTTTTTCGCCAAAATCGGTTGACACTCCCAGCGGAACAAGTTACTATTAAATAGTTGTTTCGGCAACGTACCAACTTATTGGGTATTCGCCAAATTGGTAAGGCAGCGGACTCTGAATCCGTAATTTACTGGTTCGAGCCCAGTATACCCAATCATAGAATTGTAAAAAAGCCATCATAGGAGCTGTTAAAGCCCGCTATGGTGGCTTTTTGTTTTGCCCGCATTGTCGCTTCACTGACTACCATTTCGCCAAAACTGTCGTCAAACTGGTAGTCACTTTTGCCCGCCCTTTTTAGAAGTCTAAATAGCGCGCCAATTTAGCCGTGGCCTCGTTTTTCTCCTTTGCCGTTACGGCGGTATAGAGGTCCAGCGTTGTTTGGTAACTGGCGTGGCCGAGCTGGTCTTGAACCGACTTGATGGACGCCCCCGCCTCAAACGCCAGCGTGGCATAGGTGTGGCGAAAGGCGTGCACGGTAATGTGCTTCAATCCGTATTTCTGCAACGTGTGCTCCAACCATTTGCGCGGCTTGGTCGGCTGGCACATCTCGTTATGCGTATTCGTGAAGATCAGTTGGCTCCGCGGATTGGCATTTCCAGCTAACCGGTGTCGTTGGTCCATCTGCCACTGCCGCAAAATTTGGCCCGTCTTGGCGTCCAGGTAGACGGTTCGATTGCTGTGAAACGTCTTCGGCGACTGAACCAGCAAGCGGGCGTGAGCGCCTCGAGATTGCGTCTTGGAGACGGTCACGGTGTTCCTTTCAAAATCAATGTCCGACCACAACAGACACAGCATCTCCGACTTGCGCATGCCGCTGAACGCTGCCAACCGGAAGAAGACGGTGGCCTGCGGGTCGTTGTCATCGGCGTTCAGGCAGGCAAAGAAGTGCTTGAGCTCGGCTCGGTCGAAATAGTTAGCTAAATTCTTCTGAGCGCGACTCTCCTGGTTTACGGGCACGATGACCCGTCTGGCCGGGTTGTCGGTGATCAGCCGGAGATTAATGGCAAAGTCCAAAACGTTGGCGGCGTAATCAAGCAGCGTGTGGTATTTCGTCAGCCCCGCGGCAAACCAGGTATTAATGGCCGTTTGGCAATCGCTGATGTCAATCTGCTTGATACGCGCGTCTCCCAGCATCGGCAGGATATGTAGTCGAAATAACCGCTGGGTAGTCGCCCACGTGCTCTCCTTGACCGTGTTTTGATAGAGCGGAAACCAGCGCAGGTAGACGTCTCGAAACGTCTTTGGCTTTCGCTTAGCCGCCTGTTGCTTGGTCGTCGTTTTCTTCAAATGGTCGCCAACCAAGCGGGCCTCTTGAGCCGTCTTCATCCCCCGCCGAGTGGTACGTTGCGGCTTACCAGTCCGCGGATCGATGCCCAAATAGACTTGAACCTTGTAGCGCGTGTGGCCGTACTTGTCGTGATATTTTTGGATGCTCGCCATGATTTACCTCCTAGACGTCTTTGTGTCCACCAAGAGCTACTCGCCTGAGCGTTTCGGTAGCTCACCAGGCTATTGTAAGCTCTAACGGCGTTTTCCTGAAGTCTAGCCACTCACCCCGCCGAAATTTCTTTTAAAGGCCTTAGACGCTCATTTACCGGCTCTGACGCCAGGTAATCATCGCCACCGACCCGCCGCAGAAAATTTCCACTTGCTTTATCGAACATTTGTTCGTATAATGCTACTGAGGTGATAACCATGAAACAACTTGCCATCAATGGCACCATCGCTAGTTCTCCCAAGGTCCTCAAGCTGAACCCCCTGCTCATCTTCGCCAAGGTCACCGACGATGCGGGTCAGACGCACAACTGCCTGATTCACCAGCACGGTCTCAATTTTCTCTACCAGGCCACAGTTGGGGCGCGCGTGGCTTTGTTTGGTCACGCCAATCAGCGCCACCAGTTGGTGATCACCCAGTTCACAGTCATCGCCAGCTCGGCCGCTACGGCGTCTTAAAATTTAGCTAACAAAAACCACGAGCCACACCCGCCAATTCAGACCAGTGTTTGCTCGTGGTTTTCTGTTCAATGTGGCTGTCCGCAGCCAGGGAACTTTTGTGTGGAAAGACCGGCCGCCGTCAGCACGCAGTGAACCCAGCTAGTTAGCTGTTTTCAGCATTGCCACACCCGCGGGGATGCGGCAATGCTGATTACTTGTAGCCGTAGCCGTAATTGTCACCGTAATTGTGTCCCTGGGGGTTGGTCTGTTTGGCCAGCTTCTTACTAGTGTAGTAGTACGCAGTATTTTGGGGAAGGGATGCCAAATTAGTGTGATGCAAGACCTTGACCTTCTTACCATTGACCTTATCCGTCACAACCTTGTATTGTTCCCGGGCTCGCTTATAAGTCATGTCTTTCGGGAACTCCGGACTCCAGCCACCAAACCGCGTTTTAGCACCGGACTTGTAAGCAAAGATCCAGCTATCCTTGCCCTTTTGTAATTTCTTAGCCGGATTGTATTGGTGCAAATTAGACTTTGTCGTATGAACTTTACTAGTATCCCAGCCATTCCAGCTGTCGACAATCTTCTTGGCTGAAATCTTCAGCTTACTGTAGACCAATTTCCCTTTATCATTCTTCTCATAGTGGTACCAGGTCCGCCGCAAAGACTTAGGAAGGGTCTTCAACGACTTTTTGGCCTTGGCATCCGCCGTCATACTCGGCGTTGCGACGGTCACCGCTGCACCCATGGTAGTTGCGACCATGACGGCACTAAAGATTTTCATTAGTTTCATGTTAGTTGTCTCCTCTAATAATCATTAACCGTTAATGTGTCAAACCTATTTCAACGTTAATCTAAGTCTCTCACAGCATCTGCAAGAGCTTGGGCAAACGTATTAATATTAGCACTAACTTGGTCTAAATTATCTGATGAAATTTGCATATCGTTGACCTGTTTATCCATTGCATCTAAATTGGAACGTAAGGCCCCTGAAAAACGTCCTTTAAAAACATCATATGCTTTTACCAAGGATTTTCTATCCTTCGCAGCATCAGTTAAGGGTGTATCACGCCAATAGTTATAATCAATGACTTCCCACGTACCATTGATTGAGTCGGACATATCATAATATGATTTTGAATAAGGTGTATTCCGACTTGAAGCACTAGACTGCATCAAAGCCTTCATATAAGCAGAATACGTATTATTCAATCGCTTCTGCTTATTGATTGGCGCCTTCCCAGCCGTCAAATACTTCTTGTAGATCCAACCGGCCTTCTTCCCGGACTTGATGTAAGCCAAGGTCGCCTTCTTACCATGATTCTTGATAACGGCCTTCTTCGTCGCCGTCCAAGTCGTGTAACGGTACTTGCTCATCTTGTATTTACGGTGTGTTAGCTTGGCACTGCTGTAGATGTTCCCGTGCTTGCCGTGATACGTCTTGTGAGCCACCTTACTGGTCGAAATGACCTTGACCTTGCTCTTGGCGCTGGCTGGGGTGGTCAGGCTGGGAGCGACTAACACAAAGCTCAATGCGGTAATGATACTTGCTTTAAATAACTTCTTCATGATTTTTTCAGCCCTATCTAGAACGTTTCGTTCCGTTGTATTTCCAACACTATTTTGCTAACTTAAACAATTTCGTTTGATACTCGACGTTCTCATGATTGGTCAAATGACTAATCTTTACCGTGTAAGTATGGTTAACCTTGATTTTGCTTGCAGCTGGCACATACGAAATGCTGGTCTTAAACCAACCATAGCCCGTTTCACTGTTGTAATTGGTGATATGAGAAACCTTTACTGTCTTATGTGTCGTCTCATCCTTGACCTTGACTGTTGGCTTCCGCGTGTTCTTGGTCTCACCAATTGAGTAGGTTAATGACCAAGTGGTATCTTGAACGGCACTGATTGGGAAAACCCCCGCTTTTGGAAAGGCCACTTCCTTAGCCGGTTCACCATAGGCCCGGCACTTAGCTCCACCTTCAAAGACTTTCAGATCGTTATAAATGCCAACTTGGCCGACCCCCACCTCAACGGTATTGCCCAAAATCCATTCGCGGTGCCCCGGAATATAATCTGGTTGGCCATAATCGTTTATATAAGCTGACACAATATCAAACGGTTTGACATCATTCTCACCCAGATTACTATAGTCTGTCGCCTCAACCCCACGTTTCCAAGCAGCTTTCGGCACTGCTTTAGGGCGCTTTAGTCCCACCAATCCATGAGCTAGCCCACCATCTGCAGCAGCCAACGTTGCGGCCCCGTACTGAGCATCTACGTTCCATTGTGGATTGGCAACCACCTTATTCAGGCCATAGATTCCGCGATAAAAATTAACCGACTTGACTACAGCATTCGTGTATTTTTTGCTCAGCTTGCCGGGGTTAAATTTCTTCTTTAAGGATGGCTTAGTTGCGTACATCCCTTTAGTCGAATTCGGCAGGTGTTTAACCTGCTGTCGATAGCGCTTGATTGTCGCCCGTTCCTTAGTGGTAAAGGCTTGTTTTTCTGTCAGCGTTTTGGCTTTGGTCTTGGCCTCAGCTGGAGACAAGGTCAAGGTCCCACCAACCGTCAACGCTAAAAGACTGATGATCACATAGTGTATCTTTTTCATGACTGTTCTACCCCCTAACTACTTCGTCACCTTAAAGCTCTTATTCGCCGACAACACGGTAAAGGCCTTCAGCCCAGTCTTACCAGTAAACCCTGCCCGCAGCGTGACCTTCTTGACCTTCTTTTTGATCTTGAACGTCTTCTTGAACGTCAGCTTCTTGGTCAGCTTGGCATACTTAATGCCGTTCTTGGTGGTGATTTTCACCTTTTTGGCTGGCGTGAACACGCTTAGCGGAATATTGGTGACAACCAGCTTGCCGGAGACCTTCAGCGTCTTACCGGACTTACTGCGCTTAGCCTTCACGTTGGTCAGCTCGTAGGTCCAGCGATTTTCCTTAACGCCACTTTCATTGATAAGCCCTAGCTTAGCGGCCTGCCGCGGCGTGTATGTCTGACCATTGTAGATCCAAAATGTCTTACCATCGACTATACTTTGCGTTGCCTTAACGACGCGTTTCTGCGCCTGTGCCACGGTCCCAGGACTCGCCACGACTATCCCGCCGAGCGTCACCGTCACCAGTAAACCGCTTACGATTTGCCTCAACTTCATATGTAAATTCCTCCTTTTACTGGACAACGGGCTCACCCACTGCCACCTGGTTGCGGCTTTACCGGGCGGCGGCCACCGTCACTGACGGCTCGCTTCCCGGTTTCCCCTCAACAATCTAAATCATACACTATGAGGGTGACACACTATGTCACTCGGAAAATATTTTTGGGCCCAAATCAGCCTTTTTCGCAAAAAAAATCGCCTACCTAGCCAAAATTACTTGGCTAAACAGACGATGTTGCGTTTAATTTTCAGATTGACGTCGCCAAAACCATGTCCACCCACCGGTCCCCGCCAAGATGACGAGTCCCAGGCCAGTGAGCCAGTCACCGAGTCGCAAGCCCGGGGTGCGGTAGGTCAGCTTGATGTGATGCCGCCCTGGTGCTAACCGGGCGCCGACAAAGCCGACGTTGACCTTCTTCAGTGGCGTGGCCTGGCCATCGACGGTCAACTGCCACCCTCGTGAATACGGAATCGACGTGGTCAAGATACTGGCGCGAGGTGATGCCGCGATGCCGTTCACGTGATTGTCGGTCACACGCAACTGCTGCAAGCCCTGGCGTTTCAGCTGGGTCATGCGACGAGTGTATGACTGGCCAAATGGCACGGCAATCAGCTTGGCCGACTTGAACGACAACTGCTTGACACCTTTAAAGGTCAGGCGAATCGTGCGCCGTGGCTTGGTCGTGTACCCCAAGTTCAACAAGACCCGGTGCTTGGACTGGTAATCCGACAAGTTGCTTTGCCCCAGCTGACTGAAGCTGGTCACGTTTTGCTTACTACCAACGGTCATGGTGTAGGCACCGTCGTTGACGTTCCACAAGGCGTTGCGCAACCGATTCAGCCGAGCAATCCCGGTGAAAGCCTGGTTCTTAAAGGTCTGCGTGGTCTGTGAACCGCGGTACTTATCGGCCACACTGAACCCCTGCGCCTGAATGCCGGTGAGTTCGAGATACAGCTCCGTCTTACGCGTTTGCTTGGGCGTCTTGACGTGCAGGTCAACGGCGATCGGGTGATTCTGATTGTCGCTGGTCAACTGCCGCAAGCCGTTCTGGTTTTGCGTCTGGTTGCGCCGTAGCGTTTGCCGGTTGGCCCGGGTCAATCGCCGCAACCGCGCGTGATCGGTCCGAATGTTGACGGAGCGGTCCGGGTTGTGTTTCCGCAGGGACGGCCGTTGCGGCAAGGCCTCATCAGGCAGCAGTTGGTTACCCTGTTGCCGGAACGTGACCACCTTTTTCAGGCTGTCCAATACGGACCGGTCATCGGTCTTGGCCGTATAGCCAATCTGCCGCGCGCGACTCCGGTAGGTGGCTTGCGGCACGCCCGCCACGCGGCCGTCGATCAGCGCACCGGTCGTCAGGGCCTGTTCGCGGTCAACACCATTGAGGCGATTGAACTGGTTGGATGTCAACCGGTGGGTCTGCAGGTACGCCAACGGCAAGGCATTCTTAGACTCGAGTACCGTCGTGGCGTAGTTATTGCCCAGCCCATGGACCGGTCGATCCCGGAACTTGACCACTTTGCCGTGACGCTTAGCCGGTCGGTAGCCCGCCGGTAAGGCCTGCAGCCCCCGCTGATTGCTCCGGGCAAAGATGGTCTTCACGCCCAGCAGGTTGTTCAGCGTCGTGCGGCTATCCGCTTGATTGATGGGTTTGTTCATTTTGAACTGGGCATTGTCCAGCGCCTGACTAAAGTCCCCGACCGCCGCATTTTGTACGGAGAAGTAGCTCATGATGTCGTGGACGCCCAGGTTCATCCCCAGGTTGGTCTTGGCCTCATTGGTGTAATTGTAGTACTTACTGGTGGCCGAGCGACTGAATCCGTTGGAACGCGTGACAGCCACCTCGGCGCCATCCAAGACGTCGCGTTGATACCTGCTGGCCACGCCGCGCGGCAACAGTTGTTGGCTGGCCCCGCCGGCGTTGGGGTTGAAATACCCGTAGCCGTTGACCACCAGGTTGATGCTCAACAAGGGCAGCAGCACGCGGCCCCACTGCCGCAGCGTCCAGTGACCCCAGGTGCCCCACAAAACGGCGCCTAACGTCAGTAACAGCAGTCCGTAAATCGTAAAATCATGCGGGTGATTGCTGTAGACGAAGCCGTTGGCCGCCCAAACGACCACCAGCAGTCCGATCACGCTCACGACCAGCGTGCGCAGGTCACCCCGCGTCAGCGTCGTCAAGTGGTCAACAAAGTGCAAGCCGGCCAGGCCCACCGGCAACGCCGCCAACAGTAACCAGCGTTGCGATGGCGTGGTCCCGCCATTCATCAGCGCTGGAATCGCCGGCAATAACGTGCCTACGCCCAGCAGAACGAAGCTGACATTTAGCCACCAGTACCGCCGGAAATGCCGCAGCACGTAGACCACACCTAGAAAGGACAGGCCAGCCATGCCGACGTTGACCCAAAACCGCATGGGGTTCCCGGTCGTCAGTAGCGCGTTGGGCAACCGCAAGTAGTAGCTCACGGGAAACAACCCGTACCCGTTGGCAAATTGCCCACCGGCACGCGTCGAGGACAGCACGCCCAGCAGCGACGGGATGAAGAGCACCCCGGCTAGCAAAAAGCCCACGAGTCCGGCACTAATCAACCGCCGCACCAACCGGCCCAGCGGCACGGTCAGCCGTTGACGCAGACTGCCGTAACGCAGCAGCGCGTAAACCAGGCTGCCGATCGCGAGTATGTAAGCAAAGTAGAAGTTGCTGATCAACGCCAGCCCGGTCACCACCGCCAGCGGTAGCCAGGAGCGCCCCCGGTAGACGTGGTCAATGCCGTACGCCAGCAACGGAAACAAAATCATCGGCAACAGGAAAAACGGGTGGCGAATGCTAACGTAGAGGCTGTAGCCGGTAAATGTGTACGCCAGCGTCGCTAACAGCTCGCTTAACGGCCGAAACGACCGCTGGTGGGCAAAAAACAGAAACGCCAACCCACTGGCGTAGAGCCGCAGTAAAATCAGCAGGTTGTACCCCATTTCCAACTGGTGTCGAGGGAACAGGCCAATCAAATAACTGAAAGGGTCGCCCAGCACGTAGTAGGAAAACGTGGTGAGTTTATCCGCCCCCAGGCCCAGATCCCACGACCACCCCGTCAGGCCACCGTGGTGTAACCAGGTGTAAAATTTCACTAAGACCGGATAGTGTTGTGCCAAGCCGTCACCCTCCCAGATGAACGACTTACCCGTTAATAGAAAAATCCCATAAACGACTAATCCGAGCAAGAGAAAACAGCCCGTATAAGCCAGATAAATACCCCTCGTCCGTTTCAAAAAATCTCCCCTTACCTAAGTTAATGGCGGCGCGGCCCCTTACCCCGAGGGACCGGCCGCTTACTCCTTCACTATAACGAGACAGGTCGCCACCGACAAGGGGTGACGGCATTTTGTAACCTGACTTTACAGACTGTAACGTGACTGTAGCAAAACATTAACACTTGCAATCTATCACCGTTGCATAAGTGTAGCTAGACCAACCATTGTCGCCAATTATGGTTGCATGACTGCAACATAAAACGCCCAACCAGGAGGTCCCAGTCAGGCGTTCAATCGGTTCAATTTAAGTTTAGAGCCGGGCGTTTAATTCCTTACCCAACTTTTCAAAACCAGGCTTGCCTAACAGGGCAAACATGTTGGTCTTGTAAGCTTCGACCCCTGGTTGGTTGAATGGGTTGATCCCGTTCAGGTAACCAGAAATGGCAACCGCTACTTCAAAGAAGTAGATCAGGTAGCCCAACGTGTACGGCGTTTGGTCAGGGATGTGGACACTCATGTTCGGCACGCCCCCATCGGTGTGGGCTAAAACGACCCCTTGGTAAGCCTTGGTGTTGACAAAGCTCATTTGCTTGCCTTCCAAGTACTTCAAGCCGTCCAAGTCATCGTCTTCGCTAGGTACGTCGACGTCGTTTTGTGGCTTGTCGACCGTGATGACCGTTTCCATCAGGTTCCGGCGGCCTTCTTGGATGTATTGGCCCAAGGAGTGCAGGTCGGTACTGAAGTTAGCGGAAGATGGGTAGATGCCCTTTTGGTCCTTACCTTCGGATTCACCCATCAATTGCTTCCACCATTCTGCGAAGTATTGCAGGCGTGGTTCGTAGTTTTCCAGCAATTCGGTGGTGTAACCCTTACGGTATAAGATATTCCGCAAAGCAGCGTATTGGTAAGCTTCGTTTTGCGTTAAATCAGGGTTGGTGTAGGCGTCTTGGGCGTCGGCAGCCCCCTTCATTAATTCATCAATGTCCGCACCAGAAGCGGCAATTGGCAACAGGCCCACCGCCGTTAAAACGGAGTACCGGCCACCCACGCCGTCGGGAATGACGAACGTTTCGTAACCAGCAGCGTCGGCTTCGGTCTTCAAAGCGCCCCGTTGCTTATCGGTCGTGGCGTAAATGCGACTCTTAGCGCCATCGACACCGTACTTCTTGATCAACTTATCCTTGAAGATCCGGAAGGCAATGGACGGTTCCGTCGTGGTCCCAGACTTCGAGATGATGTTAACGGAGAAGTCGCGGTCCCCAATCAGGTTGATTAAATCGTGAACGTAATCTGGACTGATGGAGTTCCCGGCAAAGAAGACTTGAGGCCCTTGCCGCTTTTCAGCTGGCAGGTAGTTAAAGAAGGTGTCGTGTAAGAAGTCCACGGCCATCTTGGCGCCCAAGTAAGACCCACCGATACCGATGACAACTAAGACCTCGGAGTCGGAACGAATCTGCTTAGCAGCGGCCTTAATCCGCGCAAATTCAGCCTTATCATAGTCATGTGGTAACGCTAACCAGTCGCGGAAGTCACTACCAGCCCCCGTGCCCTGACGTAATTCAGCGTCAGCGGCCGTGACGAGCGCTTGCATTTCTCCCAGTTCATTGTCATGAATAAACGGATCAAGTTTGGAGCGATCAAAGGCGATATGTGCCATATTCAGATAACCTCACTTTTATTGTTATTGACTAGTCCATTATAACGCATTCCCCCCAAATGTAAATGGTCTAGTCCACAATTTTAGAGAAAATAAAAAGGACGACCAACCCACGTTAGCCGTCCGTTATAACTATTTCATTAAACCAAGCGTAACCCCACCAACGATGACTAAAAGTGACCCGATGGTGATGTAGACCATTTCGCGACTGGTCTTCCGTTCACCCAGTAACCAGATGCTCCCGAAGGTGGAAATAACGATCCCACATTGCGCCAGGGAGTAGCTGATCGCCAGGCCGACCGTTGGAATGGACATGAACATGAAGAAGTTCCCAATGCCCCAGACCAAACCAGTCATGATGTTCTTGGCCGTAGCTTTGTGCCAGACCTTTTGCCGCGAGAACATCACGAAGATCAAGGCGCCTAACACCATTCCCAAGGATTGCGGGAATAAGATGGTCTTGGAATCCAATCCGGAGGCCGTAACGATAACCGTGTAGAGCACGTAACCGATCGTGGAAATCACGATGGCCACGGCCCCTTTGCCGGCTTCAACCGGTTGGCTCGTGCCAGCAGCGGCCCGCTTGTCACGCAAGGAGGTCATGACGGCCCCGATGATCAAGACGATGACGGCGATAGTCCCCATCGTGACCATCTTGGTGGTCTTCCATTCGTGGAACAACAGGACTCCGGCCAACGCCGTCCCTACCAGTTGTAAACCGGTCGAAATTGGCACCGTCCGTGAAATTCCGATGAACTTCATGGATTGGAACTGTTCAAATTGCCCCACGGCCCAGCAGAGTCCAGATGCGACCCCGACCAACATTGACATGCCGGTCAAAGCACTGTGGAAGTAGACCAATGAGAAAATCCCGAACAAAACGGCCCCAGCGGTCATCCCCAACGTTTGTTGGTAAGACGTCCCGCCTAAGCGGCCACTGATCAATCCAATACTACCCCAACACAACGCCGGGATTAAAGCTAATAATATACCCATAATGCAAACCTCAACTCTCGTTTCATTTCTGACAATCTCTCTGTAAGCGCTTTTTAAATGCAATTGTAAGTTTAATTGTTTCTTTGAGAAAAGTAAACCATTATTGCGCAAAAAAAGACCATTTGGTCAATGGTCTATCCTACCAAGTGGTCTTCCTTGCATCTGTTTTCAATCGTTTTCATTAATCAACCGACAAGAGTAAACCCTTTAACGCTTCACTCTGACGGTCTGCAACATTGGTCAGAAAATCATCCGGTGATAAGAAGTTATTGAAAGCTGTTACATGACCGGTATAATTTTCGACAGCAGCGTTAACTGTTTGCTGCAAGTGCTTTAGCGAATAACTTGGTGCCGTGGTCGTGACCAGAATTTTGGTCCCGGTTTTGGCCACCGCAAAGGCCTGTTCTAATAAGGCGGGCAGGTCCTGTTCCAAGGTGAAGGCGTGCTTCTTGCCCCGAATAAAGGCCGGCGGGTTGATGGCAATCGTGTCGAAGGTCAGACCGTGCTTTTGGGCGTAGTCCAGGTAGTTGGGCACGTCCATGGTCCGCATTTCAACGGGAGCTTGTTCCAAGTTGTTGGCAGCCAGTTGGGCTTGCAGCGCCGTCGTGGCCCGGTTGGTCGGGTCAACAGTGACGGCTTCGGTAGCGCCACCGACCATCGCGGCCGTGACGATCCCGGTTTCCGCACTGAACAGGTTCAAGACCTTCTTTTGCTTGCTGGTCTGCTTGACCCAGTCGCGAATCTGGCGGAATTCTAAGGCCAATTGGGGCCGGCCCACGGTCAGATCAACCGGGTAGGTCACGCCATTTTCTAAGACTGCCAGCGGATGATCGGGCAACGTGCCCGTGATCAGCTGCGTCTTTTCTTGGCCAGGCGTCACGGCAACCACCGTTTGGCCCTTACCCACAGCCCGTTCAAAGCCCGCGTAGATCAAACGCGCCTGTTGCTTCAACGCCGTGTTTTCCCAACGGAAGACGTAGATGCCGTTGAAGACGTCGATGGATAGACCACCCAGACCGTCAGCGGTCCCGTTGAACAGCCGGTAAGCCGCTTGGTTGGCAAAGGCCATCCGCCGGCCCACTGCGGCGCGGAACTTGGCCGCAAAGAAGCGCTCGTCGATGGCTTCGTTTTCCCGCAGGCTCAAGATGTAGCCGATGCCGCGGTGTTGTTTGGCGAAGTAAGCCGTGGCCGCAAAATGACCGTGATTTTCCAATTGGACCCAAGCGCCGTTTTCAAAATCATTGCGATTCTCTAAGTCAGTTAAAGACACGATGGGATAGCCGTCCTCAAATTTACGAACGGACTTCCCGATAATTTGTACTCGTTTCAAAAGTTTCCTCCTTAAGTGGTCCTCCCATTGTACCATGTTTGGGGACCAACTTCGCTGTAAACCTCATTCATTCACAATTTTATGATGAGGAGCTTGCTGCCCGCCTACCGTTCGCCAAATAAGCGTTTACCTGGCGCACGAGAATGATAGCCGTTAAATTTACTTAACACTCACCCAGTACCACCGCTGCCATAATCAATCGTCAACGGGCTGCCACCTATTGCTAATTGTGCCCACTACCGTAGCCGTGAGTTCGGCAAATATGGGCTCAGCCGTGGGAGTTCCCTTAGTGGTACGGTTTTTACCGCTTAGGGAACTGGCGTCTTTGAGACGCAGGCTCCGGCTCAAAGCGAGTTTCGAGACCGCTTCTCAGGCTCGAAACGGTCCGCCCACCGCGTTCCAGTCCCATATTTGCCGAACGGTAAGGCGGCAATGAACACCAGTCCCTATTCCGCCGGCTTAGCCCGTTGGGAATTGGTTTGGTGCTGGTCGGGGAAGATGACAGTGAACGTCGTGCCGACCCCTTCCTTACTGGTGACACTGATTTTACCGTGATGGAGCTGAACCAGCTGGTGGACGATGGACAATCCCAACCCGGACTCACCGTACTTGGTGTTCTTCCGCGACGGGTCAGCCTTGTAATAACGTTCCCAAATATTTTGCAGCTGCTCGTCGCTCATCCCCATCCCGGTATCGGCGACCTTGACGATGGTCTCCTCGTATCCCCGTTGTGCGGACAAGGTGATCTGCCCGTGCTGGGTAAATTGGATGGCATTTTGCGTAATGTTGAACATGATCTGAACAAAGCGGTCGTAATCGGCGTACACGTCGATTTCCTTAGGCGCCTGCAATTCCAGCGTATCCCCGGAATCGTCCGCCTTTTGCTTCAGCTGTTCGACAATATTGTGCAGCGCGTCAACCGCGTTGAACTCGTGCAGATTCAAGGTGATTTGATTGGAGCGAATCTTCTCGTAGTCCAGGTTTTCGTTGACCAGACGAATCAGTCGACTAGTCTCACTGCGCATCAAGTCGATGCTTTCTTCCTTACTTTCTTCGGGAATGGCATCGTAAGCCAAGCCCTCCAGCAAGCCATTGATGGTCGTCAGTGGCGTGCGCATTTCGTGAGAAGCGTTGGCCATGAATTCGCGCCGCCGCTCTTCTTGGCGTTGAATCTCTTCTTGTGATTCCTTTAGCGAATGGGCCATGCCGTTGAAATCATTGATCAGGTCATCGATCTCATCCCGGTCACGACTGGCCATTTGGACATCATAGTTGCCCTTGGCCACTTGATTGGTCGCCTTTCGCAGCCGATTGATCCGCGATGTGTAATACCGCGCCAAAATGTAGCTGGCCACGACGGCCACCAGAAAGGACACTAATAGCGCCTTCATCAGGTTGTGATTGATCTGATTGACGTTGGTGTTGATGTCGGAGACGAAGGCCCCCATCACCACGACCGCCACCAATTTGTGATTGTAAAAGTAAGGCTTCATCACCTCAGTCATCGCGGGACTGACCCGGCCGTTTTTGTTACGCACCCGCCGATCCACGACCTTGTGAATGATTTGGTTCTTAGCCAATTTCTTCCAGTCGGACTGATTGATGGCTTGTTGATAGACGTTGGCCGGAAAAACGATTTTATTGGTGGCGCTGTAAATGGTGGTACTGATGGCTTGATTTTGCAGCAGTTGCTCGCTACTCTCCAGCGAATTGGTATCAAACTGAACCGTATTAGGCTTCTGTGAACTAATGCGCAGCGACTGCTCAATCAGGCTATTTGAATACTTTTCCAGAGAATTCCAGGTGTTACTGTACACCATGTGGCGGGTCATCTGTGAATAGGATACCCCCATAATCACCAGAATAATCATAATCGCCGCAAAGAATCCTAACATCTGTTGATACATTAGTTTCATTGCTGATCTGCTCCACTATCATCAAATTTATAACCCACCCCCCAAACAGTCTGAATAATTTGCGGGCCAACCTTTTCAATTTTCTGCCGTAACTTCTTGATGTGCGCGTCCACGGTCCGTTCATCGCCGTAGTATTCGTAGTCCCACACCAGTTGGAGGAGTTGCTCGCGGGAGAAGACCTGCCGCGGCTTTTGGGCCAACGTCTTGAGTAAATCAAATTCCTTGGGCGTCAGGTCCTGAATCTGCCGGTCGTTCAGGTAGGCCTCGCGGGTCTTGGTGTTCAACTTGAAGTTCTCCGTGACCACGTCAAACGCCTCGGTGTCGTTCAGGGCATCCTGCTCGTTTGATTTGGAAATCGGTCCCAGTTCGGCGCGCCGGTGTAAGGCCTTGATCCGGGCAATCAGTGTAATGGGACTAAACGGCTTAGTGACATAATCGTCAGCCCCCATTTCCAATCCCAAGACCTGGTCGCTTTCGGAATCGCGCGCCGTCAGCATGATGATGGGCACAGTCGGCGACAGCTTGCGGATCTCCGCGCTGACCTGCATCCCATCCATCCCGGGGAGGTTCAAGTCCAGCATGATCATGTCCCAATCATTGGGCGTCGCTGAGAACATCTCCATGGCTTCATTGCCATCGTAGGCGAAGTGTGCGTCCCACTTTTCCTTCTTAAAAAACATCGACATCATTTGCGATACAGAATGGTTGTCTTCAATCATTAATAACTTCATTGCTACCTCCACAGATTCACGTTTCGTTATTTTCGGAGCCGGCAAAAAGTTTGTGGGTCATAGTTGTCTTAAACCTACCAAGGGAAACGGAACTGGTGGTGACAGAACTATGAAGTTTCTGTAACTTTTCGTGCGGACCCCATTTTCTTGACAATCAGGTATTTTCAGGCAATCCCGTTGCGGTTACCTGGTACCGAACAACGGTCAGCAGACGGAACGTCAACCTTAATTTACCACTAACCTAACAAACTTGCCACGGGGGCGCCCCTCCCCCACGCCTGCCGAAGCCGTCTCACTGGTTATTATACTATACGACCGACCTGCATTTACCCTTAAATTCTCGGCGACCAGGCAAATATTTTGCAGAAAGCCTGAGATATGTTACACTATATCAGTAACAAATATGGGGCTGTTCTGGATTCGACTGGTATAGGTTGAAGCTTGACTGCGCGTCGTAGCGGCATCTACGTTAAAAGGTCCAGTTCATTATAACTGCAAAAAATAATAACAATTCTTACGCTTTAGCTGCTTAATAGGCGCTTAACGTAGATCCTCCTAGGCTTGCCCGCGGTCTAGATCTGGGTCCTAACTTTAACGGGCTTACGCTAACGGCTCCCACCTGAAGTACGTTAGAAGAGATGAATCAGGTTAGCTGAGTATGTGGGCCCTGACAGGCGGCAAGTTACTCAGTGAAACTTTAAATAGTCTGCCTATGCGTGTAGACGTTGAGTTGGCAATATGCTAGGACGCGGGTTCGATCCCCGCCAGCTCCATTGCGCAACTGCGATGAGTTTAATAACCCCATGGAATGTCGGCTTGCCGGCATTTTTATTTTGCCTAAAATTCGGGGGAATTCGAACGGCAATAACTTGGGTGACCCTGAATAGTGATCAAATAAAAACAGAGGTAATATGCTATACTGATGTTGCAGAAAGCTTTGGAACATGACGTCCACCAAAGCCCCCGACCAGTGCGATGGTCTTTTTTTATACGCCGATGTATTACTCTAAACGGCAGGCATACCCAGAGCGTTTGTTAACTGTTGAACTATCTTCACCGGTTTAGTATTGCACCGCAATAATATTTCACCGGAAACACGTCCCATCAACACCACTCCGGGCCGTTTTAGTTCTTTACAATCACAGTTTAAATCGTTAATTAGTAGAACAAACCCAGCGCTCTGACTACCACTCACCCTTGTTTTTGGGATAGGCTTAACGCGTAGATATTGTTAGCGTTGTCTTCAAAAGGGGGAGAGAGAGGCCTGGGGGGGCCGGGCCTTTCGTGTAAAATGAAAACTGAATTTCAGAACACCAAATATCTCGCACACGCAATGAAACGGATTGCTGAAAAGTATGGGTTTGAGCTGTTTTCCGTCGACCTGATTGCCGCATTTAACGAATCACCCTATCGGCAATGTCGGCCAAAGACGATAATCTTTTTCACGCCGAACACCGATCACCAACTGATTGCATTTCTGAGCTTCTGGCAGGGTCACTGGCACCCACTCAGCAATCCGCGTAAGTACAAGGTTTGTTTCAACGTCACGCAACCAGAATTCACCAAATCTATTGCCACTAAATTTGCCAACGAGTTGAACCATCTGACCGACAAAAATGTCGCGCCACTCAAGCCCCAGGACTTCATTTCTAACGAGGACTGGCTGGCTATGGCAAACGAGTAACCAAATCACTGGCAACGTTAACTGGACTACAATTGAAAATGACACCTCACCTGAGAGCCGGCGTTACTTGCTGGCTCTATTTTTCGGTAAACCTACCGTCCGCCAAAATAGCATAATTCACCCAAAAAGACGCCCCACCCGATCAGTTGTCTGATGGGCATGAGCGTCTTTTTAATCTTACTTAAAGGTTGTGCTTAGAATTCAGCGTTACCTGGAGTCCGTGGGTAAGGGATCACGTCGCGGATGTTTTCCATCCCCGTGACGTACATCAGTAACCGTTCGAACCCGATACCGTAACCGGAGTGTGGCGTTTCGCCGTACTTCCGCAGGTCGAGGTACCATTGATATTCTTCTTGTGGCAGGTTGTAATCTTTGATCTTTTGGGCCAGTTCGGCTTGCCGTTCTTCCCGTTGGCTCCCACCGATCAATTCACCGATCCGCGGAACTAACAGGTCCGCCGCAGCGACCGTCTTGCCATCCGCGTTGTCGCGCATGTAGAAGGCCTTGATTTCCTTAGGATAATCCGTCAGGAAGGTTGGGCGCTTGTAAATCTGTTCACACAAGTACCGTTCGTGTTCGGCTTGCAGATCCAAGCCCCAGTAAACGGGCACGTCGAAGTCGACCGGGGCCTTCTTCAATTCTTCAATGGCTTGCGTGTAGGTGATCTGGGCGAATTTCTCTTCGCAAGTCTGGTGCAGGCGGTTCAACAAATCGTTGTCCACGGCGCCGTTCAAGAAGTCCAGTTCGTCCTTGGCGTGTTCCAACAGGTAAGCCACGACGTACTTCAAGAGGGCTTCTGATTCGTTGATGGTGTCTTGCAGGTCGGCAAAGGCCATTTCTGGTTCAATCATCCAGAACTCTGAGGCGTGCCGCGCCGTGTGGGAGTTTTCAGCCCGGAAAGCGGGGCCAAACGTATAAACGTCCCGCAATGCCAATGCGAAGGCTTCGACTGGCAATTGACCACTAACAGTCAGGTTCGTTTCCTTCTTGAAGAAGTCCTCGTGGTCATCAACCTTACCGTCATCTGTCTTCGGCAAGTGGTTCATGTCTAAGGTCGTGACCCGGAACATTTCCCCGGCCCCTTCACTATCACTACTGGTGATGATGGGCGTGTTGACGTAGGTGAAGCCGTGTTCTTGCAGGTATTGGTGAATGGCAAAGGCTGCCAATGACCGAATCCGGAAGACCGCGTAGAACGTGTTGGTCCGTGGCCGCAAGTGGGCCATCGTCCGCAGGTATTCGTAGGAATGCTTCTTCTTTTGCAGCGGATAATCATTGTCGGAAGCCCCTTCTAAGACGATTTCTTTAGCGTGCACTTCCAGCGGCTGCTTGGCGTCTGGCGTGTAAACGACCGTCCCCACGACCTTGATGGTGGAGCTCAGTGGCAACTTCGTCAATTCGGCGTAGTTATCAATGTCGCTCTTCATGACGATCTGGGCGTTCTTGATCGTCGAGCCGTCGCCTAATTCGATGAACCCGACACGCTTGGACCCCCGCACAGTCTTGACCCAGCCGTGCAAGACCACTTCTTCACTTTCGGCAAAATGCGTTTTACCGAATAAATCTTTCACTAAAACTTCTGTCATGTGTATTCTCCTTCTCTGAGCACTAAAAAAAGACCCAACATCCCTATCCAAGGGACGAAAGATCTTTCCGCGGTACCACCCAAATTGTTTTTAATCATGCAAAACCAACTTTAAATAACGTACTAACATACGTTCCGCTGGATAACGTGGCGGGTCACGGCGCGACCTACTCTCGAGATTTCAGTCGGCAACGAAAACGGGGTTATCCTCAACTGGCGTGACACTAAGCTTTCACTATCCTTAGCTCGCTAAACCACGGTGCAATCCAGGCGTTATCCGTTCTTATTGTTTTTAAAGTTATGCAACTGTTGACAGATTAGCACAAGTTGCCGCGAGTTACAACCGCTATTTGGTTCTGAGTCGGATGAAACTTGGCCGGCGACCGCTACGTGTCGTGCGAAATCAGCTTGGCAAAGAAGCCTGAAACGCAGTCACCAGGCACGACCTCCCGCTGATTACGTCGCCGCTCACTCGGCCAACCGGGCAATTTGTGCCGCCACAGCGCGATTGTCTGGCGCACAGGTGACGACGGTGGCCGTTGGCGCCAAGTGAGCCAGCTGCGGCTTGCTGGTGACCCAGACACTGTGTCGCGCCCCAGCCAACAGCGCCGGATCGGTTTGGTCGTTGCCAAAGGCAATATAGTCGGTGACACCCAGATGACGGAGCGCCGTGGCCTGATGACTGTGCTGGGCGGTGATGGCCAGATTGCCTTCGGCGGCGGAACTGACCGCCAACGTCTGGTGGGCCCGCAATCCGGCCGCTAGATCCGTGGTTTGGGTCGCTGTCAGCCCCAATAATGTGACCTTCACGGCGGTGGTAATTTCTGCCAGCGGGACGCGGTGGGCCAACCGCTTGGGATCGAGCTGGTCAAGTAGCGGGTGGGCTGTCGCCATTTGTGCAGCGTAATTCCACTGCCCATCCACCACGTAGTCCAGGTTGGCTTGGGCGATGATGCCCCGCAACCGGCGCAAGTCTGCCGGTACAATGGGCGCGAGCACCTCAATTTTGCCGGCCTTGACCACCAGCGCTCCGTTGGCGCCAATCAGTGGTGCATCGTGAAAGGTCGGCATGAGCGCTAACAGGTGACGCAACGGGCGGGTCGACGTGAAAATGATCTGATGCCCCAATGCCAGCAACCGTTGCAGTGCCGCGACAATTTCTGCCGCCATGACTTGCCCATTAAAACTGAGCGTTCCCTCGACGTCGAAGACAATCCTTTTCATCCCCACTACCCCCAGAATCCGAAATTGTCCTTTAATTTTAGCATGGCAATCGCCGTCTGCCCACCACATTCGTATCGACCCTCTCAGTAGCTTAAAGTGCCATTAGTCGTTGCATCGCACTGTTTTACGCACGACCGATTGGATCACTTGATTAGCGGCGTTTAAAATCATTATGTGCGCACATTTTTCACCAAAAGTCCACTCATTTGTGAATCAGTCATTGACCCCCGTCATCACTCGGCTGGCAAACCCCGGTAAATCAAGCAAAACACAATGTTCAACCAGTTAACGAACGAACCGTCTGACTAACTGTCTAACCTATAAACATGTTAGTTTATAGGTGCTGAGAGAGAGAGAAATCTCGATAGGAGGTATGTATCATGAAGAAATTTTGGCGTTTAAGTTTACTGGCCGCCGCTAGTTTGGTTGGCTTCTTCTTATTCGCGCACCCGATCGTCGGTCAAGCCAAAGTCATCGACGTACACGGTGCGAACGCCAGCGACGCAACCATCGTGGACAAAAGCGGAAAAGTCTATTCACACGACGCCGTTTTGCCCCGCAATTTAAATTATTTCGTTAAGTACAAGTTGTCGATTGATAACTGGATCAAGATCGACAGTGGTGACATCATGTACTTCTATGTCCCACAAAACGTTCGTGTTCCAGCAGATGACTCATTCCCAATGTCGGCCATCTTAGGCGTTTCCTTCGGGCAAGCCACTATTAAGAAGGATTCTCACGTCGGTATCGTCACCTTTAACAGCACCTTCTCCAACACGACTATCATGCGGAAAGGCTTTATCCGTCTGTTCGTTGCCGGTGCTGGTGAAGACTTCGGTGAACCCGAAGCACCTGGTGTCGATGAACCTGACCCAGAGAACCCCGCTGATGGCGGCGGTAGCGAAGAGCCTGGCACTGAAGAACCTGGCACCGAGGAACCTGGGACTGAAGAACCCGGGACTGAAGAACCTGGCGTTGAAGAACCTGGGACTGAAGAGCCTGGCATCGAAGAACCCGGCACGGAACAACCTGGGACTGAAGAACCTGGCACCGAAACGCCTGGTGTTGACGAACCCGGAACTGAACATCCTGGCACCGAAGCACCTGGGGTTGAAGAACCTGGCACTGAAGAACCTGGGACTGAACAACCCGGCACGGAACATCCTGGTACCAACCCTGGCACAGAATATCCGCAAGCACCCGGTGTTGAACATCCAGAACATCCTAACGAGGACAACGAGGAAGAAGAAGTGCCTGGTGTCACCTATCCTGGCCATCCGGGCCAAGTTACCCCTGGCGTCACTGAACCCAACATTCCTGATGGGTCCAACAACCACGTAACGACACAAGAACCATCGACCAATGGTAATCACACCACAACTGGCAACAACACGACAACTGGCAGTAGCACGACAACCGGCAGCAGTTACCCTGAACAAAATGGGACCGCTAATGACAATGGTTATCAACCAACTCAATCTGGTCAATCCGCAACTGCCACGCAGCCTAGTGCAACGACTACCATGCATCACACGGCCGCTTCCACCACGGCACCTCGCCAAGCGCAAATGTACGCGGGTGCTAACCAAGCAACAGCTGGGCAAGCTAATGCGACCCCTGCTACTGGCACGACAAAGTCAGCCAAGACCTTGCCACAAACCAATGAACACTCTCAAAACGGGTTAGCCATTCTGGGACTGTGCCTGTTAGGCGCTAGTCTTGGCATTGGTTACCTGGATCTCCGTCAGCGGAAGGAACACTAACATTTGTTAGTCGCAAGGACCACCAGCCCGCAACTAGCGGCCCTTTCCTTTAGCCAATACATATCCCCCTTAGCGACTGAGGGTATCATCTTTTCGTGGATTTAAAAATTTGTCGCCGCTGACATCTGGCGTTACCGAACTGTCTTAATCTGTTAACGCAGTGATACAGCCCCGCAACCTTTTCCCGCTATACTCGAAGATGTTGTGACGGCCAACTGCTGTCCGCAACAAATACTTAGATGATGGAGTGACACTTATCAAAACGCAAACTCGCTTTTTAATCAGTACCTTAGCTGCCGGCGCCCTGTTCTTAGCCGGAACCAGCACGACCGCTTCTGCCCACATGGCGACGAGCCAACAACCGGCGCAAACACAAACCACGCAGACGGCCGCAACGACCACCCCAACCACGACCAATACGGGTTACCAGACTAGCAGCAACACCAGCTACCAACATACCGCTACCACGACGCCGACCACGACCACGACTGCGACGACCAGCACCGGTAGTCAAATCGCTGGCGGTAATGGGGTCGCTACCGCGCTGGCCATTGCCAACAGCGGCATCCCTTACGTTTACGGTGGCAACACCACCGCAGGCTTTGACTGCTCCGGCTTAGTGCAATACGCTCTCGGCCTCAGCGCCCGGACCACCACGCAACAAGCCGCATTAGGCACACACCACTATGACGTCGCCAACGCACCCGCCGGCGCCATCTTATTCTGGGGCTCCGAAAGCAACCCTTATCACGATGGCCTGTCGCTCGGGGATGGCACTTACGTCGCCGCACAGAACCCCACTGATGGCATCGGTGTCTTCAGCCAAACCTACTTCACACCTAGCTTCTACGTGATTCCTTAAGTTTCACCAAACAGTGACTGAAGGTGTCATCACTTTCGGTAAAAAAGCCGCGACCAACTGGTTAATCCCGGTTGGCCACGGCTTTTTGCGTATGGTGAGTAAAGAATGAAAATGAAAATCAGCTGGCGCTACTGTTAGCATGCGACTCATGGCGTCAAAAATAGTCGTTTACAGCCACACGATGCGGACTGGCCGCCTACCGTTGGGTTGGAACGTTGGGGCGAACGGGGCGAGCCAAGACCGCCCTTTGGCTTGGACCGGCGCCCTCAGCGTTCCAACCCATCTCTAGCGAACGGCAAGGCGGCCAATGCAACCCATGTGTCGCTTGGCCACGCTATTTCCAGTAAGCATACCGGTATTGGGCGGCGGTGCTGAACGTGGTGTACTTGATCCCCCCAACCTTGTCGCTGACCAGGTTGACTTGCGCCTGCTGGTACAGTGGGTTGAAGACGCCCAGCTTGGACAGACGTTGACTGGCGGCTTTCAACAGGGCAAAACGCTTCTTGGCGTTGGTCTCCGTTTGCGCGGCCAACATCAGCCGGTTATATTTCTGATCGACGTAATTTGAGAAGTTGATGGAATTGCCCTTCATGAACAGGTCGAGGTCGGTCGTCGGATCCGGTTCATCCCCGGTCCAGCCAAAGGTCGACACGTCGAAGTTGCCCTTGAACATCTTGTTGATCTGCTGGGTCAGCGGCATCGACGAGATGGTAACGGTCAGCCCCGGCATGGTCTTTTCCCACTGACTTTGGATGTACTCGGCGACGTTCTTGGAGCCATCCGAATCGTTCGTCAGCAGCGTGATCTTGAAATTACCACCGCCCAACTCTGCGCGGGCCTTGCGCCACAACCGGCGGGCCTTCGCGGCGTCATAGCGGGTATAATTTCCGGTGCTGACGGCAAAGTCCTTGCCATTGTTGGGATCCTTGGCCACACCTTGGGCAACCATGTTCTTCAACGGCACCGAACCATCTTGGTTGACCTTGGTCGTTAACTCTTTACGGTTGATGGCCAGACTGGCGGCGGTCCGGAAATTCTGGTTGCCGCCCAGTTTGGTCTTGGTGTTGAAGTACTGGATGGAAACGGCGGTGGTCAACGTCTTGCGCATCTGCTTTTTCAGTTGGGTGTTGTTGGCCGTCCCGGTAACGGTCGTGCCGCCGATCTTGGTCTCTTGGACCTTGCCCGCGGCGAATAATTTTTCAGCCGTCGAATCCGTCTTGACGACCTGGACGTTGACCCGCTTGATTTTCACTTGCTTAGCGTCGTAATAACGATTGTTCTTGACGTACTCCCAGGTATCCTTGGTCCCATTCCAGCGTTTCAACACGTACGGGCCGTTGGCAGCAACGCGACTGGAGTTGGTCCCGTATTTAGAACCATATTTTTTCACCAAATGGCGGTTGACTGGCAAATATTCCGTGGCGGCTTCGTAATTAAACGACGGGTTCTGTCGACTCAAGGTCACCCGTAACTTGTATTTGCCCAATGCCTTGACCCCCAGTGCCGAGGGCTGTTTGGTGCCCTTTTGTACGGCCGCGTAATTGGTGAAGGTGGCGAAGCGATTGGCGTACTGCGCCTTGGTCGTCGGATCGACCTGACGACGGAAGGACGTGACGAAATCTTGGGCGGTCACCTGGTCGCCATTGCTCCACTTGGCATCGTGGCGCAGCGTAAAGGTGTAGGTCTTCCCGTGATTGGTCGGGGTCACGACCTTGGTCGCAATGGCGGGAACCACCTTCCCGTTGTTATTTTGCCGATAGAGGCCCTCGGTGGTCTGCTTCATCATGTAAAATGAATACGCATCCGTCGCCTTGTTCGGGTCCGCCGTCTGCAGCTCTGCCGGCATGGTCACGTTCAACGCCTTATTTTGATTGGTTGCCTGTTTGCCAGACTGGCACCCGGCCAACGTGCCCAGCACCAACAATCCTAATACACCAAATCCCAATTTCTTACCCATTCAAATCCCTCCAAACCTAAAAATTGTCAGCCAGTCCTTAAGTTTGATGAAAAAAAGCGCCCTCAACAGAATTTAACTTCTGTTAAGGGCGCTAACTGCGCGGTACCACCTTATTTACGACCGAAAATCAGTCGTCGCTTCGCGGACTGCCGTAGCAATCCGTTTGCACGATAATGGGTGCCACCAACGCGGTTACGAGTTTCTTCACCGTTTTGCTCCGAAGTGATTTTCGATCAGGGGGCCTGTCTCCCCTCACACCAAACGGGAGTCGCTTGTCAGGCCGGTCCAAATCTACTCGTCTTCATCAACGCACTTTATGAACTTGTCCATAAGATTAGACTTTGATTAGAGGAATGTCAATAGTTTTTAATAAAAATTTCAGACTGGGGACCCGTCCATTTGGGTGCATCCCTCTTAAATTGCCGAAACGTGCGCCAACAGGCAGCTGGTCCCACTCTTGCTATTCCGGTCGGTCGACATTGGTCATGGCCAACGGGTCGACCCAGGCGTCAAATTGCGCCGCCGTGACCTGGCCGGATTTCAACGCCGCCTCCCGCAATGTCCAGCCGTGTTGATCGGCGGCTTGGGCGATCAGCGCGCTGGCGTGGTAACCGATATGGGGAGACAGCGCGGTCACCGTCATCAGTGACTGGTCGACCAACGTCGCCATCCGGTCAGCATTGACGGTCAGACCGTGAATCATTTTGGTCGTGAATCCAGTCACCGCGCCAGTCAACAGGTCGGCCGATTCCAGGAAGGTCGCAATCAACACGGGCTTGTACACGTTCATTTCAAAATTGCCCTGCGACGCCGCCACACTGATGGTCACGTCATTGCCTAGCACCCGCGTCGCCGCCATGGTCAGCGCCTCGGCCTGGGTCGGATTGACCTTGCCCGGCATGATGGACGACCCCGGCTCGTTGGCGGGAATATTGAGTTCACCGTAGCCGGCCCGCGGACCACTTGCCAGAAAACGCACGTCGTTGGCGATCTTCAGTAGGTCACTGGCCAACGTCTTCAGCGCACCGTGGACCACATTTAACCCGGAATGCGCCGCTAAGCCGAAGAACTTGTTGGTCTTGGCGGTAAATGGCTGGTCGTAAACGTCGGCCAATTGTGCCGCCACCTCGGCCGCAAATCCCGGCGCGGCATTGAGGCCGGTCCCGACCGCCGTGCCGCCAATCGGCAGCTCCAGTAGCGTGGGAGCCAGTTCTTTCAGGTAGGCCAGGTCGTGCGTCAACGTGCTGACCCAGCCACTGATTTCCTGGCCAAACGTCAGGGGTGTGGCGTCTTGGAGATGCGTTCGGCCAATCTTGACCACGTGCCAAAATTCCCGTTGCTTGGCCGTCAGCTCGTCGATCAGCTGTTGGACTGCCGTCATGAGCGGCTGCAGGGCCAACGTGGCGGTAATGACCATGGCCGTGGGGAACGTGTCGTTAGAGCTTTGCCCATGATTGACGTCATCATTGGGTAAGACGCCACTGGTCGGATCCAACTTTTGCGTCTGATGGGCGATCACCTCGTTAACGTTCATGTTGGTCTGCGTTCCCGATCCGGTCTGATAAACGTGGAGCGGAAAATCTGCCTGCAATTGGTCATCTGGCAACGCCAACAAGGCCTCCGCCGCCCGGACGATCAACGTCGCCTTGGCTTCGGCCACCTCGCCCAAGTCCCGGTTAGCGATGGCGGCCGCTCGTTTCAACTGGAGCAACGCCCGAATCACGGGCAAGGGCATCAGTGGCCCCGTGGTAAAGTTGTGGCGACTCCGTTCCGTTTGGGCACCCCACAACGCGGTGGCAGGCACCTTGACCGTTCCTAACGAATCTGCTTCTTCTCGATAATTCATGGCACGCTTCCCCTCCAAATGCTTTCTCTAGTTAATTCTGAAACTGGTTACTTTACGTTGATTGGGCTGGCCGCCTACCGTTCCGCGAATAGGCGCTGGAACACGGTGGGGACGGACCGCCTCGACCGCTTTTTGAGCCTAAGAACACGCCTATATCCGCCACATAGCTGAAACGTGCGCCAACAGGCAACTGGTTCCGCTTAACACTGCTAGGCAAATAATCCAGGCCCGGGATTATCTGCCTAGCACCGTTAATGCTCGCCAGTTAACCGCCTGTTGGCCCACTCTTCTTAGTAGCACAACCCGTTCTCTGCCAGCATACCGATTGATGCGGGGAAGCGTCAACACCTTTTTCAATATTTCTACACCAACCAAAAAAGTCGTTCCCACAATGCGGGGAACGACCGGTTTGGCTTCTATTTCTGTGCTGGTGCAATTCTCTGATTAGCCTTCAGCGGAGGCGTCGAGTTGTTGTAAGTTGTTTTTCTTGGCCAGTTGCAGTTCCGCTTGCTTGCGCGCCGCAACAGCATCGTAAAAGTCGGTAAAGGTCTGGTTTAAAATGTAGCGACCGTGGTAAAATAGACGTGCCGCCCACTTACCGGAACGTTTGTCGAAGCTGACACCGATAACACCGGAAATGTTCCGTGAACTAATCTTTGTCAGCGCAGCAACGTTACTCCCATTCACTAATGGTAAGTTCATCGCGTTACCAATTTGTTTCTTCGTCCGGGGATCTTGGGTAAGCCGAGCCTTGCTGACATCTCGCCGATAGCAGCCGCAGCTGACCGTGATGCCATGCCGTAACCGGTAACTATCAACCGTTACCAGGTTGCCACAGTTACACTTGCACAGCCAAGTCGCATTCCCGTTCTTCGCAGTGCCGTCACGACGAATAACCGTCAGTCTGCCGAATTGTTGTCCACTTAAGTCTAGGAGTCTCATGGGTAATTCCTCCATTTCATTTTTCGCAAAAGCTATTGTGACGCCATTCTCCCCGTGAATGACTCAAGTTTCTTTGCTAAATTTAATCCTCACTAATTATTCTACACGCCAAACTAAAAATTAGCTTAAAGTTTGAAAGATTATTGGTCATAATCGATATATCAACATATCATTATCCATTCCCACTATACTAACCAATCATAAAGAAGGCAATTATAATGATTATAATTTTAACATTCTTAATTTATTTTGTCGCCATTGAGCACTTGGGCATCATGGCATTGGAGATATTTGGTAAGCCCGAGCAACAAGCCAAGACGTTTGGCATGCCGCTGAGTTTTGTCCACCAAGCCCCGGCCAAAGCCGCCCTGGGAAACATGGGGATTTATAACGGGATGCTGGCCGTGGTGATTCTCGCCAGCCAGTGGGTGTTAACCGGTCGGGCCCGTTTGATCACGACGGCCCTACTACTGGTTTACATTGTGATTGTTGCCATTTATGGTAGCCTGACCGTAAAAAAGTCAATTTTTTGGCTGCAAGGAATGCCGGCACTAGTGACATTTATCGTTTTACTAACACAATTAGTTTAAGTGAATCTTTAAATTTGTGGTTTACAGCAGCCCGCGGCAACGTTATAATGTAGTTACATATTCAGGTGAGAACCTGCCACGGGACTTCAATCGTTGGAGGAGTTAATTGACATTTAGCCATTATTAACACCGTTGAAGCCGTACACATACTTCTATTCTGCTGGTTGCGTCCAAACGTAACTAGCTTTTTTGTGTCTAAAAGGCGTTTTTGAAACGACTAGTCCCTAACCAATTAATTTTAGGGTTCGACCCTCCGCCCCAGCGTTCCACCCCCTATTTGGCGAACCGTAGGCGGCCAGTTTCCGCTATGACGCGGTCAACGACTAATTTTAACGTCATGAGTTGGCTGATTTCCTGCTTTCAGCCTTCAGTCATTAACCAAAACGTGCGCCAGCAGGTGGCCGACGCTTAAGCCGGCTAACCACCTACTGACGCACGTTTTTACATACTGCTTGCGGTGATCCACAGTTGGATCATGTGGACGATGACCACCGCCATCAAACCAATAAACAACCAGCCTGCTAAGTAATAGACGTAATAAATCTTCGGATGCTTCATAATTTAGCCCCCTAACCCGCCATAGCGTATCACGGGCGGGCAGATAGTTGTCCAAAACCGCTTCGGTAGCCCCAGTTGACTAACTAACCGCTGGTGTTTGTGGACGCCGAGCCGCCGCTAAAATCTCTTGTTGTTCCGCAATCGTTGCCGTAAACTGTTGCATCATCTGCTTCTCAACCACCTGGGCCCCGTGCTGTTTGGCGCGCCAAGTGATCATCTGAAACCGTTTGCGTTCATCTAAAACCTCTTCGTTTAACATTTGGCTCCCCCCAAACTTGTTCGCCAGTGTCAGTTATCACTTACTAATTGACTACATTATAAACATAATTAGTTATGTGGTCTACCCCTAACCGCCATTTATTACAAAACTTTTACATAAAACCGTTTACGCTAATTAGCTGAACTAGCAGTCTTTTCACAATCTCACAAGGTTCGAATATTCCGAACAGCAGACTATTTAATCTATAATTGGTATAGTCGATTTGTGCAAACGTTTGTCACCACGGCTGGCTTGTGATGGACGCAACTGTTTAATCAGTTGACCGTTATTGGTTTGGTTTTACCGGAAGCCCTTACATTTTAATTGTGTTTTTCCCGCAAACGGCGTAGTCTAAAAGTAAATTTAACGAAAGAAGTTGATGTTTTTTGGCCATTGATCGCAGTAAGTTCCCACCCCGCTACCGGACCGTTGCCATTAATGATGACGGTTTGGAGAGCCATTCCTACGTTCCGGGCGGCCTAGATGCCCTAACCAGTAGCCCGGAAAATGACCGGCCCGGCGCCAATCCTGAACAATTTGTTGGGTTGGCCCTGAGCACCTGTTTGAACGCTACCCTGGAAGCCATTGAACAGCGGCGCGATTTGCCCCACACCTCGCAGGTCCACACCATTGTTGAGATGGCGCGTGACACCCGCGGTCTGCAATTTTACGTGACCGCGCAGGTGCGCATCCCTGGCGTCGACCAAGCGACCGCTGAATCCATGGTCGACCTGGCCGAACGCCGGTGCCCCGTGGCCAAGCTCTTGAGCGGCAGCGACAACGTCAAGGTCGAACTGGTCAAGGAATTCACGCCGGTGGAACCCATTCAAAATGATTAAAAAAATGACTCACATCCAGCCGATTAGTCGTCGGTTCGTGTGAGTCATTTTTATTTAGCGCCGGCCGAAATGCCGCGTCAACCGTTCCCACCAGGATCGTTTCGCCGGTTCCCCGTACACGTACGATCGTGATTGGCGTGGTGACCGCTTCTCATCGTGGCCATCATCCATGAAGACAATCTTGCGCCAGCGCTTTGCCTCTTCGTCACTCATGCGCTTTTTGCTCATTCTTCATTCTCCCTCTCCCCCCGCAAGTCTTTTTGGGGGTGACACTTCAGATTACTTTTTCATGCGCGTAATCTGGCTGAATTCTTGAATAAAATGCAAAATCTCGTGCGCCCGTTTATCACCATAAACGTCGACCCAGCCCTGAAAGCGACGGTTGATTCGTGCGCGAATCGCCTTTTCCGCCTTCGTGCCCGCCGGTGTCGCTAACAGATACAACCGACGGCGATCATTTTCATCGGGCTGCTGCTGGAGGTATCCTTGCTTCAACAGCACCTTGATCTGCCGAGAAATGGCGCTGCGCGTGACCTGCCGTTTACTGGCAATATCCATCAAGGTCACGTGATCGTTGCGTGTAATTTCTCGCAAAATCAAGTACTGCTCAAAAGACAAGTGATACGCTTTGGCTGGTTCGGAAACAAACTCATCCAAATACTTTAATGAACTCATATAGACATCAATAAACGCGTCCAACAGCGGCTCTTCTGCTTCAGCCATGATTATCCACCTACATTTCTCAAAATACGATTTTTATATTAGCATTTACGCTTGGCAAATACCAGTCTTTTTCCTGGGTGATTAAGCGCTGGTTACCCTCGTCCTATGCTAGAATAGAGGCAAAGGCAGACGGGTATTCACCACACGTCCATCGTCGCCGCAGTGCCGCAAATTTTGGTGGCGAGTCACTGCGCACAGGGACCTGTTTCTATTGTACCGTCTGTTGTCGTCGGTGCGGTCAAATTTGACCGTTCGTCCCCCAATTTTTAGGGATTCTTTACTTCTGGGACCGACGACTTTCATCAAATGCTTAGGGGGAGTTTTTCATGTCACGCGTTAAATTACTTGCGGTGCTCGGCAGTCTCTTGTTGCTGGGCGGTTGTGGGGCAGCGCAAAAACAGCCAAGCAGCCAACAGGAACCGGCACGGCACCACTCATCATCGGTGGCAGTCAGTCATGCGTCACAATCGCAGCACGCCAGCAGTCAGTCGGCGCCCACCGCGACTTTTCGCAATCAGACGTTCACGATTGATCAGACCACGTTTAAGCTGACCGGTTCGGAAGTGACCGCCAGTGCCACGGCTAACCGCCAACTGTTCGTGTTGTACTACACCTTCACCAATCACCAAAACAAGGCCGTCGTCCCCGTGGACCTCTGGCAATCCGCGGTCAGCGCCACGCAAAGCGGCAAGAAGCTCACGACCGGCAACCTGTCCTTCACCACCAGTCAGACCAGCGACAACAACAAGTTAAACCGGACTGTGATGCCAGTCAAGGCGGGGCAAACGATTCATGGCTTGGCAACCTTCGAGCCCAAGTCCACGAAACCGGTGACCGTGATTTTCCAAGACACGCATAGCCACACAATTCACCAGAGCCACTATACTTTGGATTAGGGTACCTGTCACTGATACATCCCGGCTGGCCGCCTACCGTTGCGCGAAATCTAGGTTGGAACGCTGGCCGCTACGTTGCGCAAACCAGTTGTCTGCGGCTGCCAGGGGCTCCGCCTGCTATGGGGGACACCTCCAGCCTGAGAATCGGGCTTCCGGTTCGCTTGAAAGCCTCGCAAAAACCGCGAGTCTCTCAAGTCGCCCCACGGTGTAACCTGGCACAAAACGCCAGCTAACACCGTCGACACAGCTGGCTCCACCCCTGGCCTCCTCCGACACGATGGTGAGAACAGGACACTTAGCGTCAAATCGTGGTCAATAATACTGTTAACCGTTGGCGGACGGTAAGGCGACCAGCCCAGCCGCTGTCACCAAACCAACTTGCTACGTGTAAAGTCACGGCTAACAGTACCGTCAAAACCACCGTCCGGGCAAAACACACGGCTCTGGCAACCACTACCGTAGCCGAGAGTCCGTCAAATATGGGCTCAGCCGTGGGAGTTCCCTTAGTGCCACGAACCACGGCGCTTAGGGAACTGGCGTCTTTGAGACGGGGTTCTCGGCTCAAAGCGAGTTTCGAGACCGTTTCTCAGGCTCGAAACGGTCCGCCCACCGCGTTCCAGTCCCATATTTGACGGACGGTAAGGCGACCAGCCCCATACTGTCGCCAAGAACTAGTGCTTTCCCCGCACCACCCAAATTTTACCGAAGAAAGGACCTGCTTATGCCGCGCTTAATTGACCGAATCCATCAAGTTGAGCTGGGCAACCTGACCCAGTTCACACAGCTCTGCCAGGAGCTAGACCTCCCCTACTTTTTGATGGGAGGCTCCCTACTCGGCGCCATTCGTCACCAGGGCTTCATCCCCTGGGATGACGACGTGGACGTGGGCTTGCTGCGCGACGACTACGACCGGTTCATCGCCCAAGCCCCCGCAGCGCTGGCGAACACGCACTACTTCTTACAAACGCCGGCCAGCGACCAAAACTACGCGTTGAGCTACGCCAAGCTGCTCGACCGCAACACTTACATTGAGGAGAAAAATAACGTCAACAATGCGCGCAAAGGTATTTTCATTGACATCTTCCCGTTGGACCGCATCCCGCTCGAGACCAGCGCCCAGCGTGAGCAACTCGGCAAGTTTCAGCTGCTCAACACCCGCCTGTTGCTCCAGTTGCGCTACCACCTGGTCGACAACCCCTTACGCAAGCTCCAAAGTCCCCTCACCGGTCAGCAAATCGCCGCGGCGACCGACCTGAAGAACCAACGCGAGGCCGTCATGACCCAGTACCAAGACGACGACCAGTTGCCGCAGGTCAAAAACCTAGCTTCCCAATACGCTTACGATAAGGAAATTTATGACGTTAAGGAGTTAACTGACCTAATCCCCGTACCATTCGAGCAGTTAACTGTTCAAGTCCCCCGCAACTATGATAAAATTTTACAACGGCTTTATGGGGACTACCTCACCTTACCGCCGGAAAGTCAGCGCACGGAAAAGCACCTGGAACGCGTCATCATGGACAATCAGGTTTTCACTGACTGAGGGCGTTCATGACGGCGAAATCAAATTTCAACGGCTCAGCAACGAATTTTGACTTTCGCCCCCTGGTCCAGACCAGTTCTGGTATCATGATTAGTTAGCTGAACAAAATGAATTAACCGCGGCTAATCCGGAAAACAAGTTGACTAATCACGTTGCTCGCAACACCCACCATTAACACACTTTTGACAACATGACTGACAACGCCTACAAACTAAATGATCGGTTATTGCCAAGCACAACCGTAGCCGAGAGCTCGCTAGATAGGCGTTCAGCTGTGGGAGTTTCCTTAGCGGCGCGGGTTACGACGCTTAGGGAACTGGCGTCTTTGAGACGTGGGTTACGGCTCAAAGCGAGGCGGCGAGACCGCCCTTCGGCTCGGCCCGTCCGCCCTCAGCGTTCCAACGCCTATCTAGCGAGCGGTAAGGCGGCCAGCACCATCCAAGTAACCGCGAACAATCCAACCAGTTACATTAACTAATTTTAGTAGAAAGTAGATGAAGTTTATGGCTGATGACTATTTTGGCGCAATGCTCGTCAATGTTTCCAGCATCGAATTGTCGATCGTGAATCTGCGGACCGGCACCCAAGCTGAACGGGTAAAATCGACCGTCGCCATCGGGGAAAATATTTACAACCATGAAGAGATCAGTTTCGAAACTGTCGGCGATGCCGTCGAAGCTCTGCGCGGATTTCTGCAAATCTTAAAGGACTACGGCGTGACCCACTATAAACTTTGGGGCTCGCAAGCCCTCTCTAGCGCACCGAACGCGGAATTCATCCGTGACCAGCTGTACGTGCGGACGGGCCTACACATCGAATGGCTCTCGCTAGGCGAAGAATCCTTTGTCCGCAACGAGGCCATCGCGTTGAAGCTGGACCGCTATCGACACTTGGTCAAGGACCATGCGGCCATTATCGGCTTGAATTCCGGGAGCACCACCCTGTCGTTCTTTGAACACGGCGAACTGGTGGCGTCGCACAACATGAAGCTGGGGCCGGTCCGCATCAAAGAGGTGCTCCAAAACCTCCGGGCAACGGCGCCCAACCCCGTCGACGTGCTAGACGACTACATCAACAGCAAGGTCGACGACTTTTACCGCTTCTTGCCTGATGAAATGCAAACGGTCCCTAACCAGGTCATGCTGGTCGGCGCAGCCCCATTGAACGCCTATTTCATCCCCAAGGGTGACACCAGCTACAACCTGTCGATCAAGGAATTCAACCGTTTCTGTGATGACGTCAGTGGCGCCTCCAACCAGTATTTGATGGAACGCCTGCACCTGACCGAAGAAAACGTGGAAATTGTCCTGCCCATCGTCTTGCTGATCAAGAAGCTGTTGACCGTCGTTCACGCCGAAAAGCTTCACTTGGTCAACCTAAACGTATTGGACGGATTGACGACCAACCAAGGTATCGTGGCCGGCTATCACAAGCACCATTTTGAAAAGCAGATCTTAGCCGCCGCCGATGACTTGGCTCGGCGTTACCGGGTTGAACCCAACCATATGAATCTGGTTCGGCGCTTTGCCCTACACCTGTTCGATCAGCTCAAGCCGCTGCACCATTTGACGCCACGTGACCGGCTCTTGTTACAAGTCGCCGCCATCGTCCACGACATCGGGGGCTTCATCGACACGCACGAACACTACTTACACTCCGACTACGTCATCAAGCAATCGGAAATGTTGGGGTTATCCACCGAAGAAACGCAGATCATTGCCGCCGTGTCGCGGTACCATAGTACCCGGACGCCAGCCGAGGACCTGGCCCATTTCCGCCAACTCGACAGTGAAAAACGCCTGGTCGTCGCCAAGTTATCCGCCATTTTACGGATTGCGGACGCCCTAGACGATGCCCACCAGCAGACGATTCAACGGATTTCCGTTTCCGTGCGGACCAATAAAGTGATTATTACCGTCTTCAGCGATGACGAATTGTCCCTCATTCGCTGGGCCTTTAACTACAAGGCTGATTTCTTCGCGGACGTTTTCGGCTTACAACCGGTATTGAAACAGAGGAGGTTGCATAAATAATGACAGTAGATTTTACCAAGCCTAAGTACTACACCAACCGGGAATTGAGCTGGCTAGACTTTAACGACCGGGTCTTAGAGGAAGCGCGCGACAAGGCCAACCCCTTGCTGGAACGGGTGCGGTTTTTGGGCATTACCCAAAGTAACGTTGATGAATTCTTCATGGTGCGGGTCGCCTCGCTATCCAAATTGGCGGCGGTCAACTACCCGAAACCGGATGCTTCCGGCATGACGGCCGAAGATCAACTTCTAGCAGTCAACGCCAAGGCCCACGACCAGGTCATCAAGCAGTATTCCACCCTAAATCGGATGTTGATTCCTGCGCTCAACAACCTGGATATCCACGTCCTCACGCCGGCGGAATTGACGCCGCAACAGACGCGGTTTATCGAAAAGTATTTTAATGACGAAATCTCACCGGCCCTAACGCCCATGGCGGTCGACAGCTCGCGGCCATTTCCGTTCATTGGTAACAACACCTTGAACATCGCCCTGCGGCTGTACAAGAACGGCGACAAGAAGGACAAGCGCTTCGCCACCGTGCAAGTGCCCGATATCTTCCCGCGGACAGTCCGCCTGCCCGGCGCCGACAACAGCTTCATCATGCTCGAAGACATCATCAAGACCTTTATCGGCAACCTCTTCATCGGCTACCAGGTCAAGGAGGCCGCGAACTATCGGGTCATCCGGGACATGGACTTGGATGTGGCCGAGGAAGATACGTCCGACCTCTTGAAGGAAGTCGAACAACAACTTAAGAAGCGGGAACACGGACGCGCTGTCCGGATGGAAGTTGAAGCCGGCATCAGTCAATCCTTACGGCACCGATTGACGACCTCCGTGGAAATCGCTGACTACGCGGTCTACGAAATCGGCGGTCCCATCGATTTGACCTACCTTAGCAAGTTCGTCAAGCAGATCAGCGACCACGATGACGAAAGCTATCCGGCCTTCACCTCCGCGCGGACACCAGGCCTGCAACACGATGACGACATTTTCCAAACGATTCGGCAACACGACGTCTTGGTCCACCACCCCTTCGACAGCTTTGCGGGGGTCACCGAACTGATTCGGCAGGCCGCCTGTGACGACGGGGTCTTGGCCATCAAAATGACGCTCTACCGGGTCTCCTCAAATTCACCGATCATCAAGTACCTGGGCAACGCCGCCCAAAATGGCAAGCAAGTCACGGTACTGGTCGAAGTCAAGGCGCGGTTTGACGAGGAAAACAACGTCCACTGGGCCCAACAATTGGAAAAGATGGGCTGTCACGTAATCTACGGCCTGATTGGTCTCAAGACCCACTGCAAGTTGACGTTGATCGTTCGGCGGGAACCCGACGGCATCCGGCGCTACATGCACATGGGAACTGGGAACTACAACGACGTCACCGCCCACTTCTACACCGACTTGGGGTTGATGACGACCAACACGGACATGGGCATCGACGCCTCCAACATTTTCAACATGTTGTCTGGCTACTCCGAACCGCCGTATTTCCACCAGTTGCACATGTCACCCGATGGCATCCGCAACTTCATCGTGTCTAAGATCGACCAAGAAATTACCCACGCCCAAAACGGCCAGGATGCTTGGATCGAAATGAAGATGAACTCGCTGTCTGACTCCGCCATGATTGCCAAGCTCTACGAAGCCTCCGCGGCGGGCGTCAAGATCAAGCTGATTGTCCGGGGTATCTGCTGCTTAAACGTTGGCATCCCGGGTGTCAGTGAAAATATCGAAGTCCACTCCATCGTGGGCCGTTTCCTGGAGCACAGCCGGATCTACGCATTTGCCAACGCTGGTGACCCGCAACTGTATCTGTCCAGTGCCGACCTGATGACGCGGAACTTAAACCGGCGGGTCGAACTGCTCTTCCCTATCCTGCAAGATGACCTGCGGCAACGTGTCTTTGACATTTTTGCCACGCTCTGGCATGATAACGTCAAGACACGGGTTCTGCTGGCCGACCGTACCTATGGGCGCGTCGACCGGCGGGGGCTGGAACCGCTGGACGCCCAAGAGGCCTTCATGGCGCAAGCAACGGCCAAGATCAAGGCCAACGCCACGCACCAGCCTCACGACAGCAATGCCCCGCGGCAGTTCAAACCCATGCTGAGTCCGAAAAACCAGCCTGAATCCCCAATCGATCGGAGTTAAGAATAAATGGAAAATTTAGTTGTCATCGACTTGGGCTCCAACTCAGTCCGCATGACCGTCAGTGAAATCGACGAGGCCGGCAACCACAAGACCGTCGCCGAAGAGAAACGTTACGTCCGGCTGTCCGAAAATATGGGCACCGAACAGATTCTCCAACCGGCGGCCATCGAGCGCACCTTAGCGGCCCTGGCCGACTTCAAGGAAACCTATGACCAACTGACTGACCCCCACATCGTGGCCGTGGCCACAGCGGCGGTACGCCAAGCCACAAACCAAAAAGCCTTCTTAAAGCAGGTCAAGGAAAAGTTCGATCTGGACTTTGACGTCATCTCGGGCGCGACCGAAGCCCGTTATGATTACGTGGGCGTGGTCCACACCCTGCCCATCATCAACGGCTTGCTGGTCGATACCGGCGGCGGCTCGTCCGAATTGATTTTGGTCCAAAACCGGCAAATGAAACACGTGGTCTCCATTCCGTTGGGGTCCGTGACACTCTCACAGGCCTATTTGGAAAGCGACAAGGTTCAAGCCGACTCCCTCTTTGCGGCTATGACATTCGTCAACAATGTCTTCAACGACGTTTGGTGGCTACGAGAAGCGGCAAATCTGCCCGTGATTGGTCTAGGTGGTGCCAACCGGACGCTGGCCAAGATCAACCGGCGCAACAAGAACTTCTTGAATTCAGAAGACGTGCACGGCTACAAGCTGACCGCCACCGACGTGTACAACACGTTGACCCAATTGTTGGGCCTTAACCTGGCCGAACGCAAGAAGGTGCCCGGGTTGTCCAAGGATCGGGCCGACATCATCATCGGTGGACTGATCCCAGTCGCCCTACTGATGCGGCTGTTGGATTCGCAACAGATCACCTTCTCCAACGCCGGCCTGCGCGACGGTGTCTTGTACGACCGCATCGAGCAAATCAAAGCGGCAATCGACTAAATGGCCACCTTTAACGTGGCGGGGGCTGGTCGCCTACCGTTCGCCAAGTATGGGACTGGAACGCGGTGGGCGGACCGATCGAGCCAAAGGGCGGTCTCGCTCTCGCTTTGAGCCGAAAGTCACGTCTCAAAGACGCCAGTTTTCTAAGCAGCAAACTGCTAAGAAAACTCCCACGGCTGAGCCCATATTTGGCGAACTCTCGGCTACAGTGGTGATTGGTGGCGACGTTAGTTCGTTAGTCGTTGTGGATATTGTGCCCCCTGGTCGTTAGATTTGACGAGGGGTCGAGTCGAAAAGCGGTCTCGGATAGCTACTGGATTGAATCCAGTAGCCTGTGCCTTCAAGTCATAAGTTCCCTAAGCGGCGTGAATCGTGCCGCCAAGGGAACTCCCACAGCTGAACGCCTATCTAGCGAACTCCCGGCTACGGTGGTGGGTGAAGGCAACGTTAGTTCGTTTGTCGTTGCTAGTAGTGAGTCGCTTGCTTCCGGTCTTGATCAGCGTCGCCATGACTGCTGAATCACGTGATAATGCGTTCAACTCCACTGGCTACCAGCTTGCATCGCCATCATTGGCCATAAATTACCAACCACAAAACGCCTGACAACTCGCACCGAATCGGTGTGAGTCGTCAGGCGTTTTTAATTTACCCATTCCAGATTGACTACTACCTGAAAGTCCAGTCGCCGCCATGAACCTCGCTCTCAGTGAATGCGGCCTAAACCAACCTAATGGCTATCCACAATTTTCCGGAGAAGCCCGCTTCTCAGGCGGGAACCGTTCCCCAGAGCAGGCGGAACCCCTAACTGACGCAGGCACCTAGTTTCGTCAATTTACGACAATCTATTTAATATCGTAGTCCACTGGATTAATCTTCTTGGAAGCTGGCTTCAGGTGGAACATGGCGCGCAAGAAGATGACGCCGATGACGACCACGCCGGCCGTGAAGATGAGATCTGGGACCGACCGGGCAATCGTTAAGCCCTGAATGATCGGTTCCTTGTAGAAGCTCATTTGCCGGGCGTGCCAGTACCCGAAGTCCAAGGCGTCCTTTAATTGCAGGAAGCCCATTGGCATCAAGGTAATGAAGACCATGCCGGCCAGACCGATGTTAAATAACCAGCAGGCCCATTTGACCCATTTTTCGACCTTGGCCGTCCAGAATTCCGGCTTGGTCAGGTGCCGCATCGCAAAGAGCATGATGGCAATCGAGAAGAAGCCGTACACCCCAGCCATTGAGGCGTGGGCGTGAGCCGAGGTCCATTGCGTCCCGTGTTCGAAGAAGTTGATGGCTGGCGCGTTGATCAGGAACCCTAAAGCCCCGGCACCCAACGCGTTCCACAACCCGGTCGAGACCAGGAACATGAAGGTCCCCTTGTATGGGAATTCCAATTGACTGTCGCGGTAGACCTTGTAGTGCGTGTAAGCTTCCCAGACCAACAAACACAGCGGGATAACTTCCAGCGCGGAGAAGCACGATCCGAGAGCCAACCAAATGGAATGGTCACCTTCCCAGAAGTAGTGGTGCCCCATGCCGACAACCCCGGTCCCCAGCAACAGGATCAACTGGAAGTACAGAGCGCGGATGGTTGATTTGATGGTCGTTAATTTCATATCGACCAGTAAGTACCCAATCAAGATCACAGCGAAGGATTCAAAGATCCCTTCGACCCAGAGATGGACGATCCACCACCGCCAGTAATCGGCGAAGGTCACGTGTGAATTTGGCAGGATAAACAGTGAGGCCAGGTAGAAGGCCGGAATCGCAATCGACCCGCTCAGCAACAGCTGTAACAGGCGCGAACGGTCCAGGTTCTTCTTGATCTTGATGGCCGGTAAGAACCCCCGACACAGGATGATGACCCACAGAACCATGCCCAAGATAAATAGAATCTGCCAGAACTTACCCATTTCCGCATATTCCCAGCCGTAGTGACCGAACAGCCACCACTTGCTGTTGATGATGCCTAACGTGGAGCCCCATTCACCCAGCATTGAGCCAGCTACCACGATGAGCAGTGCGTAAAATAACGTATCCACCAAGAAGCCTTGCCGTTTGGGTTCGCGGCCCAAGACCCGCGGCGTGATGTAGATCCCCGTCGCCAGCCAAGCCGTGGCCACCCAGAAGATGACCAGCTGCAAGTGCCAGGTCTTCGCCAGGTTAAACGGCCAAATGTTTTGCAGTGGAATGCCGAAGAATCCGTTTTCCACGTAGTAGTGCGCTAGCAGCTCGCCCAAGAGGACCTGAATGAAGAACATCCCCATGACGATCAGGAAGTACTTGGCGGCCTTACGTTGTGACGGTGTGATCGGTTCATCCGTCTTGATGGCGCCAATCTTGTCGTAATCTAGCGTGTATTCCATATCAAAGTGGTACTTCTTGTAAAAGTAGATGACCACACCGACGCCAGCGACCAGTAAGGCCACTGACAACGCCGTCCAAACCATCGCGTCACTGGTCATGATATTGCCAGCCTCGAGGTCATACGGCCAATTGTTGGTGTAGGAATACGTTTGCCCCGGTCGATTGGTCGACGATAACCAGGCGCCCCAGAAGAAGAAGAACGTCAGCTGGTCGATCTTGTCGCCCCGTTGCATGAAATCATCCGTGTTGTTGCGAATCATATTTTCTGGCATCCCAGCCTGCCGCGGGTTATTACGTAATTGATGCCGATAATAGCGAGTTAAATGGTTTAACCCCGCGGTCTGTGCGGTCGTCAGCGTTAATTCATCCGTCTTGGGATTGTAGCGATTGTGACGAATCTCCTCTTTGACCTTGCCCTTGATTCCGGATTGTTGCTCGGCGTTCAAGGCTTTAAAGGACTTGCCATACTGCTTGTTGCCGTAGTATTGGTACATCCCCTGAATATAAACGTGTAAGGCCTGGGCCGTGTAGTCCGGGCCAAAATAAGTCCCATTTCCCAAATAGCTCCCGTAATCGGTAAGCCCATATTTTTCGTAAACTGCTTGTCCCGAAATTAACTGTTGCTTGGTCACTAGCGTCGTCCCATTTTGGCTAACGATCTTCGTTGGCCGCGGCGCTTCATTCTTAAAAATCAGCAGGCCGCCCGCAATCAAAATCGAAAACGCAATCACCAAGACCCACAACAGGATTTTGTTAAGCCGTCGATAGGTGCTCATTGACCTTCCCTCCATCACTAAAATTTGCGCGTAGCTCACACGCCGGCATCCCCCAATTAGCTGGCCTAAACTGCGTACAGTGATAGGATAAAGCGCTTTCAACGTTTTGTAAATATAATTTTATGCGCAAACGTATATAAAATAGTATATATTTAACGACTGATAAGCGGCTAAACGTTGGTCTTATCAGCTTTTCCACCGACTGATTGACCCACTAAAAAATCGCAATTATTCACCAATCAGGTGATTAATTGCGACTTTTTATGTAATTTACTTGGTATTGGTGACCGGGCAACTGTGGTGCATGCTGGCCGCCTTACCGTCCGTGCGATATGAGCTGGAACGCGGCAGGCGGACGGGACGAGCCAAAGGGCGGTCTCGCCACCTCAACTTCGAGCCGATAACCCACGTCTCAAAGTTGCCAGTTTGCTAAGCGGCAAAGACCACCGCTAAGCAAACTCCTACGGCTGAGCTCATATCGCACGGACTCTCGGCTACGGTAGCGGTCATCAGCAGCCGTCCAACTACACCGAAAATTACCAGATGCTGACCCATGAGCGACAATCCCGGTCGGTAGTTGTTTGTCGAATACCGATAGTTGGGGCCTCAACCTGCTGATGCGGTGAACGACCACAGTAGCCGAGAGTGGAGCGAAACTAGGCTCAGCCGGGGAATTTGCCAGTGGGGTTTGCTGGCAAATTGGTGTCTTTGAGACAGCGATTTTCTGGCTCAAAGCAAGCCGCGAGACCGCCTCTCAGGCTCGGGGCGGTCCTCCCCCAGCGTTCCAGCCTAGCTTTCGCGCAACGGCAGGCGGACAGCACCTTCACCACCAGCGCACGGACGGTAAGGCGACCAGCACCACAGGTCACTGCGGAATCTGGACGATGTAGGGGCCGAGCTGGGGCACGTCGACAATCTCAATCGGCGTGGCGAAGACCTGTGCCAGCAACTGGGCGTCGCGCAACTGCGCTGGCGTGCCGCTGGCGACCAATTGGCCGTCCTGTAGCAGCCACAGCCAGTCACTCGCACGAAAGGCTTGATTGATGTCGTGGAGCACCTGAATCACCGTCATACCCTGCGCCGCCAACTGCCGGAGCTGGGCCATCAGCACCTGTTGAAAATGCACGTCCAGGTAGGTCGTCGGCTCGTCTAGCAACAGTACGCTGGGCGCTTGGGCCAGGGCCGCCGCCAACCAGACGCGTTGCTGTTGACCGCCGGACAGGTCTTGCATCAACGTCGTGGCCAACTCCGTCAAGCCGTTGGCCGCTAAGTACGGCGTGACCTCTGCGTCCGGTACCGCCTGCAGCAGACCGTGGTACGGCAAGCGCCCGGTCGCCACGACCTCACGCACCGTCAGCTCATCGTACAGCTGGTGGCGTTGCGTGACCATGGCAATTTGTTGAGCCAAGGCCTTGGGTTTCAACTGCGCGATGGGCTGTTGGTCGAGTAAAATTTGCCCGGCTTGGACCGGTAGGCGTTGGGCCAACAGGTTCAACAGCGTGGACTTGCCCGCGCCGTTGGGACCAATGATCGTGGTGACCTGCCCCGCCGGAAAGGTTCCCGTTAAATCGTGCAAGCCGTGCGTTTGGTGGGGATACTGATAACTAACGTGTTGACATTCCATGGAATCCTCGCCCCCGTTGTAGCAAAATAATGACAAATGGTCCGCCGATGACGGCCATCATGGTCGCCGCGGAAATTTCGCTGGGCACGATCACGGTCCGCCCCAGGGTGTCCGCGGCCAGCATCAACCACGCGCCGGCCAGCATGGTAAACGGCACCAGCGTTTGGTAGTCGTGACCGACCAATCTTCGAGCGACGTTGGGCACCACGATGCCGACAAACGGGATGGCCCCGACCACGGCGGTAACGCTCACGGCCAGGTACATCCCCAGCAATAACAAGCTCCAACGAATCACGTTCACGGGCATCCCAACGCTCTTTAAGGCGTCATCGGTCAGCTTTAAGTAATTGGCCCAGGGTGCCAACAACAGGGCCCCTATGAGCCCCAGAGCGCCCAGAATCAGGACTGTCGTCGCATCGGTCCAGGTCGTGCCGTTAAAGGTGCTGCGGCTGACCTGTGCGGCGCCACTGCTCACCAGCTGTTGCAGGCCCACGAAGGTCGCATCCAGCGCGACCCCGACGATGATCAACCGGTACGGGTCAGCGAGCGCGCGGCCACTGGTCAAGATGATCAGTGCTACCAACCCACCGACCACGGCCATCACCCAGTTACGCCCCGGTAGCCACGGCAACAAGAGCGCCCCACCGAGCTTGAAGAAGTCCGCGGCCGAACTGATCCCTAAGATGCTGGGATCGGCGATGGGGTTGCGAAAGACGGCCTGAAATAAGGCCCCAGCCACGGCGAGACTGCCCCCGCAGATCAGACTGCTCAAGACCCGTGGTAAACGCAAGGAGAAGACGGTCACAAAGGTCGTGCTCTCCGGGTGACTAGCCGCGTGAATTACCTGTGGTAAGCCAATCCAGGTCGTACCGGCCATCAAGGCGAGCACGCCCGTTGCCAGTAAGAGCACCAAAACACCGCCGTACCACCAGCCGCTGAATTTTCTCATGCGGTCGCCCCCTTCGGATACAGCCAACGACTCACTTGATCCAAGGCTGTCACGACGCGCATGTTGGCGGTCGCGTCAAAGATTGGTTCCTGCAGGTCGTAGACACGGTGGTGCTTGACCGCCGACGTCTTGGCCCACATCGCATTACGCTTGAATTCTTGGTTAAATTGTTGCGTCACCATCTTGGGCATCGCGTGCTCCAAGCGCAAGATGACCTGCGGATTGGCCTTTTGAATGGCCTCATCGTTGGGTTGTTGGTACTCCTGCGTGCGACTGGTAAACACGTTGTGGCCCCCGGCTAACCGCACCAGATCGCCCACGTAGGCGTGATTGGTGGCGACCATGTAACTGGCCCCGGGTAGGCCCATGAGGACCAAAACTCGCGGTTGAGTCCGTCCCTGGGCCCGCTTTTTGGCGTGGCGTTTGGCCCGGTCGATGTGGGCATTTTGTTTCGCCGCGGCCGCCTGGCGGTCATAGCGTTGCCCCAGTTGCGTCAGGGTCGTTTGTAAATGGGCCACGCTGGTCAGGTCCAAAAAATGGGGCGTGACGTGTTGGGCCTTAAAGGCCTTGCCAAATTGGTCGTTTAACGTCGTCACGGAATACACTGCCGTGGGCTTGAGCGCGGCGATCTTCTCCACGCTGGGATTCATGGGACTGCCGACCTTGGTCAGGTGTTGATAGCGCTGTGGCAAGGTGTTGGCCGTCGTGGGGACCCCCACTAAGGGCAAATTAAGCTTGTCGGCGATTTGAACGATGGCGTAGGTCGTGGCCACGATGCGTGGCTGGGCAGCCCGCTGTTGATGCTGGTGCCAAGCGATACCGCCGCCTGCGAGGCCCACGACCAAAATGACGGCTAAGGTCACCAACCCAATGGTTCTTGGATTTTTCATGTGCGATTCCTCCTAATGCCGGCCAAAGTACCACCAGAAGCCGCCACCAACCAGAACGATGATGGCCACGGTTCCACCAATCAGGCCACCCCAGTGGGTCTTTTGTTGCGGCACCTGATCCGCTACCGTCGTAGTTGATTGACTGCGACTGCTGCTGGTTGGCGTCGACTGACTGGTACGACTGGTCGAGCTGGCCGCACGACTGGCTTGGCGCCGGTGATGTGTGGCCGCTTTGCTGGGTGACGACGCGGCCGGTGTCTGACTGCTTGAAGCGGCCTTGGGCGTCGCGGAGGACTGACTGTGGCGCGCGGCCGGCTTGCTGGTTGTCGTTTTGGCCGCGGTTGTCGCCGTCTTGGCGGTCGTCAAGGCTGGCAAATGCGCCGTCTTGAATTTGAACGTAATCAAGTGCTTGGCCTTGTAGACGTCGGGCACGTCGATGGCCAATTTGGCATTGACCTTGCGTTTAAGATTCGTCGTGGTAAATGAATAATACAGGTGGGAATTACCCGCGCCGTCCTTGGTCTTGCGGACATTTTCGGGCGCGTGCCCATCCACGGCTAAGACCGTGACTGGCCAACTCGTCAGCTTCTTGGCGGTCTTGATGTCCATGGTCACTACGTAGGCGTGATTTTTCACGGTCACCTGGGCCGGATGGACGAAGTACCCGCTAGCCATCGAGGTCTGACTGGTCCCGTACTTCAGCGCCGCATAATCCAGCGACTGTGCCTGGGCCACCACGGGCAACAAGACCCCCAGCACGCCCAAGGCCAGGCCTAAAATCAGGTGGTTAATGCTTTTTGACATAGAATCGACCTCCAATTGCTAAACTAGCGAGGCCCACCACGCCGAGCAGTGGGACCAGGCTGCGTTGCTCACCGGTCGCCGGCAATTCGGCCTTGCGCGTCGGTTGGGCGTGACTGCTGGCGGCCGCACTGCTACTACTGGTTGGCGTGGCCGCGGCCGTCGTGGTCTTCGGCAACGCACTCACATTCGCCGCAGCCGCCTGATCCGCGGCACCACTGGAAGCAAAGCGGAAACGCACGGGGAAGGTCTGACTGATGTTCATGGCCGGCACCGTCACGTGGATGCGGCCGGGAATCAATTTCTGCGTCAGTTGACCGGTCCGTTTGACCGTAAAGGCGTACTGCATGGTGTAATTCTTGCCCTGCTGGCCGTACGTCACGTCTTGGGGCTGTTGCCCGTCGATGGTTTCGGGCACGACGGCCTTACTGCCCAACTTTAACGACTTGGCGTAGGCCACCTTTAACAGGACGCGATACCCCGTGCTTTGGGGCGTGACCGTGGCGACTTTGGTGTAGTACTGGTCGGCCTCGGACTTAGCCATCTTACTGCCCTGCAAGACCTGGTAGCGCCAGTATTCGGGCTTGGTCGTGGTCTTAGCGGCCTTGGACGTCTGCGTGCTGGTCGTGGTCCCAGTCGTCTTAGGCACCTTGATGCTGGCGCTACTGCTGGTGGCCGGGATCAATTTCACCGCCTGGGCAATCAGGTCGCTGGTCGCCAAACTACTGCTCAACGACTTGGCCTGAGCCCACCCCAGCGTCAAACGCGCCGTTTCCTTCATGGCCCCCAGCGGCGTGGTCAGGCTAAACGTGGTCGTCAACGGACTCTTCTGCTCGGTCAGATTAAACTGATAAATGGCCGCAGACTTGGTCGTCTTGACCTTGGTCACCGTTTGCCCGGCCACGGTCATGGACTTGATGTACTGCGCGCCGGTCGAGGTGATCAGCACCGTGTACTGGTCGTCGTTCACCCGCACGACCGCCGACTTGCCAAAGAATTGACTGGCAGTAGAGGTTGCCTGACTATCGGCTTTTAGAATCTTCAGCGGCACTTGGTAGCTGCCGTTCGCTAAGGTGGCCGCGTGGCCGCTCAGCGGTTGGCCCCAGGCAAAGAGTGCCAGACCCACCACGAACCAGCCCACCAGCCGGAATAATTGCTGTATGTGTTTCATGAGTGCTCCCCCATTTCTTTTTTAGATTGGTTATGTTGTACAAAATTGTCGCCTATACCAGTGGTCCAGTCGCGCAGTCTGCTGTGAGAACCACCTTCAACCCAAGATACTGGCGACTGGCCTGCCAAAACCGGATCCACACCGATGCCACTGGCTCCAACAAGACTGGCGTCGACAATCGTCGCTGACATGCATCACCGCAGCCGAGAGTTCGCCAAATATGGGCTCAGCCGTGGGAGTTCCCTTAGCGACGTGGTTCATGTCGCTTAGGGAACTGGCGTCTTTGAGACGCGACTTTCGGCTCAAAACGAGGTGCCGAGACCGCCCTTTGGCTCGGTCCGTCCGCCCCAGCGTTCCAGCCCATATTTGGCGAACGGTAAGGCGGACAGCCCACACCATTGTCGAAACGTGCACCAGCAGGCAACGGCTTCCGCTTAACAGCGCTAGGCCCCTAATCCAGAATCGGGATTAGCCGCCTAGCACCGTTAATGCTCGCCCGTTAACCGCCTGTTGGCCCACTCTTGCTCGCATAACCAAAAAATCACCACCGCAACCGGTAGTGACTTTACGTGTTCACTTACTTAACAGTAACAGTCTTCGTCACGGTCTTGTAGCCCGCCTTAGTGGCAGTGACTTTCAGCTTCCAGCTCTTCTTAACGGCCTTCTTCAGCTTGACCGTGTAAGCCTTCTTCTTGGTCGTGACCTTGCCTAAGGTCTTCTTATTGTGCTTGACCGTGACCTTAGCACCCTTAGTCGTGGTCCCGCTTAATTTCTTAGCCTTGGCCTTGATCTTCTTGGTGCTCAGCGCCACCTTCTTAGCCTTGGCCTTGCTGGTGGCCTTCAGGCTGCTGGTGTTAAATTTCAACGTCGCTGATTCTTGCATCTTAACGGTTTGCCCGTTCATTGGGACGGCCAAACTAAAGCCGATGACTTGGTCCTTCTTCAAGTTAACGTTGCTGAAGGTGTATGTATTGCCGCTTGCGACCTTCTTGACTTTGGCATCCTTGCCGCCCAACGTCAATGCTTGAATGAACTTGTTGCCTGCAGCGGTCCCGGTAATAGTGACCGTAGCCTTCTTATTCTTGACGCTTACGCTGGCCTTGTTGCTCAGGTATTGGGCCGCTTCGGAAGCCGTCGTGGTCCCCGTCTTGTAGACGTTGAACTTGATGCTGTACTTACCATTAGCCAGTTTAGCCGCGTTCAAGGCCGCCGCTTGCGCCGTGGATGTTGGTGAGGCGACCTGGTTCAAGGAAATGCCAGCCCCCGCACTAGTCAGCATTAACAACGCACTCATCACAGTTAAAGATCTTTTCATCAAATGTCCCTCCAAAACTAGAAATATGTGGTTTAATGAATCCGTTTTCATAGTAGCACGATTATTAGTTGAGTACCACAATTTTGTAGCCAACCAAACTAACAATTGGTTTATATACAGATAGATGACTGATCATAAAAAACGCGACAACCTAAGACCTCGTCCCGGTTGACGCGTTTGTAAGCCCCTTTGGTTGGAACCAGCAATGTCCCGTTACCCAATATGGTTTTCATGTAAAATGGCGGCAACTTCTTTTTCCATCTCCGGCGTGCGTTTCCACTCCTGAAACGTTGTGAAGTCTTCGTCTGGCATCGTGTAATTTTCATTGACGTAGTCCTCATACGCCTGAACGTGGGGCGTGTGGGCAATATTTAATTGGAGGATGCGGACTTGCTTGATCAGCTTCCGTTCGACCGCGAGTTCCGCCCGACCGTTTTGGACCATGTCACTGATCTCCATGTACTTGGTCCCGTCGAGGCGCGTGATTTCTTCAATCAGCGTAAATGTTTCATGACTTTTCATCTCAATTTCACCTCCACACAGTAGGTCTATTATACCGTGATTTTGGGCAAAACAAAACCACTACCAGGGAATGGCAGTGGTCGGCATAAGAGAGAAAGAGAATTGATTAGAAGGTAATTATTAATACCTTACGAGATATAATATACCGGTTTTTGTAAGCGCTGTCAATGCTTTTCAGAAAATAGTTGGTAATTTTCACTATTTTTTTGTGATATGGCCATGGGGCTTGATGATTTGGGGTCCGTGATTGCCGGGACGGTGGCATTCATAAATGACCTTACCAACCAATCACGTAAAGAGGGCGCCAGCACCAGGCCAACTCCCTCTCATTTCATCTTGTTCATTTAACCACGATAACGGGCCACCACAATCAGCATCATCGGTCGCCGCAGTTCATCGCGCATCCCCGGTTGGTCCAACATGGCTTCGGGCGGCTGGGGTTCGACCACGTGCTCAAGCTGAAAGCCGCGTTGTAACAGTGTTTCCAGGTAGGTCGTCAACGTCCGATGGTATTTGCGAATCGGTGTGTCCAAGAAGGTCGTGGTCCGCGCACCCTCTTCAAAGTAGCGGTCGACCGGAAAGTCTTGAATCTGCCCCTGAGCATCGCGGTGCCACTGTTCACTGCCCGCCGCCGTGAAGACCGGGTGCTCCACCGAAAAGATGAACTGGCCATGCGGCTTCAAATACCGCGCCACCTGGTCCACCACCGGAGCAAACCGGGGAACGTAGTGCAGGGCCAGCGAGCTAAACACCGTATCAAAGTGTTGGGCCGGTAACTGTAACTGCGTCAAATCGCCCTGCTGATAGGTAATGACCGGATTAGTCGTTTTCTGCCGGGCCACGGCCAACATTTTCGCCGAAATATCTACGCCTAAGACCGACCGTGCGCCGTGTGCCGCCGCATAACGCGCGTGCCACCCGTAACCGCAGCCGAGGTCCAAGACGACCTGATCCGTGAAGTCGGGCAACAAGGGCGCTAAGGTCGCCCACTCCCCGGCACCAGCCAGGCCCGCTTGACTCCGTGGCATCTGTTGGTAACGTTTAAAAAATTTTTCATTGTCATAAATGGCTGTCATGTTCTTTCCTCCATGTGAATTGGCTAAGCGCAACAAATCACATGGCCCAATACCCGCTTATGCGCAATCATGGGACCACCCCTAACTTATGGATTGGCCCCAGTATAGCAACTCCCAGCCATCCTGGCAATCAAAAAAAGAGGCTGGATTGCTCCAGCCCCGCCATTTAGTCTTCACCAAATGAGAGATAAACCTTTATTCAATTCATTGGGAAATTAAATAAAGGGGTAAATAAATGGTAACTTAAAGATACCACGATAAATGATAAAAATCTATCTATTTTCTTATCATGTTCTAATTTATTTAACGTTAGTCGTCTTATTTTGGTCGTGCAGCACCGTTTCTGGGTGCACGATATTACTTGGGTGCTCGAGGACCTCACCCAACGAGTGACCAGAAATATTGACCAGGCACGCCACAACAAAGACCACGGCCACGACGCTGGTCAACAGCCGGTTGCCCCAGCTCATCTTTTCACTGATGACGGAACCGTAGAAGTCTTTTTTGACCTCGGCGGCCACGTTGCGATCCGTCGGGGCCGCCGCTTGACGTTCCTCGGTGACCTGCTTTTGGTAGGCGTCGATGTCAAATGCCTTCTGGTTGGCCTTCATTTGCCGTTGGAAGTGCTTCTTTTCCTTCTTGGTCTGACCCTTGAACCACTTGGTGAATTCGCGGTAGTGCTTGACTACGTCCTTGGTGGCGCCGATTTCCTTTAGCGTTCCGTAGTGGATCCAAGCGACCCGGTCACAGAGAATTTCTACTTGCTTCAAGGAGTGACTGACGAAGACGATGGTCTTGCCCTCATCCTTGAATTCGGAAATCTTGTCCACACACTTTTGGTAGAAGGTGTCATCCCCAACGGACAGGGCTTCATCAATGATGAGGATGTCCGGGTTAACGTGCACGGCAATAGAGAATCCCAGCCGTGACTTCATCCCTGAGGAGTAGCTCTTAACGGGTTGGTATAAGAAATCACCAATGTCGGCGAACGACACGATGTCATCCATCAGCGCGTCGATTTCGGGATTGGTCAGCCCCTGCATCAAGGCTTTCAAGCGGATGTTTTCCAATCCGGTCAAGTTGCCCCGTAGCCCGGCCCCAATCGCAATGATCGAGGTATCGCCGCGAACGTCGACCGTCCCCGTCGTTTGGGGAATGATCCCGGAAATGATGTTGGACAACGTGGACTTACCCGACCCGTTGACCCCAATCAAGCCCAGCGTTTCACCAGGCTTCACTTCCAAAGAAATTCCCATCAATGACCAGAAATGAGGCACGGTCGAATTGCGTAGCGAAAAGAATGACCGGAGTTTTTCGGCTTGACTCTTGTATAGATCATATTCCTTCGTGACGTGTTGTACCTTAATTTTATAAGAATTATCCATGAATTAAACTTCCTAACTCAGTTTTTGCGTTACCTACGCGCCCGTCAACGTACCAGGCTCAGTCTGTAGTATTATACCAAATATTTCTCCCTTGTGGGTACTTTCTAGTGAGCTTTAGAGATTTGTTAAGGACCCTGCCCTAAAAAACAAAAGCCCCAGCCATAACGGCTAGAACTTTCGGTGAACTTACTTAAGCTAATGCGCGTGAATCGACCCAGTAATTGGTCTTGTCCCCGCTGAACTTGAACCGGTACCAGGTCGTGCCGTAGGTCGTCTTCACGCCCTTGTAATTCACGGTGACCTTGGTGCCCTTCTTGACGCCACTCGGCCAGTCAAAAGTTTGCTGGTTGAAATGGGTCTTCTTCACATGATTGTAGAGGTGGTATTTCTTGTATTTGGCACTCAGCTTCTTGGTGCCGCTGGCGTTGGCGTAAGTCACGTAGTCATACTGCGGACTGACCGCGGCCTCATTGGCGGCGATCCAGTACTTCTTATCGCCCACCTTGATGCGGTACCACGTGGTCTTGACGCCGTCTTGCGTCCGAATGGCCTGGTTATCGGCCGTGTAGGATTTAGCGGTCAGTGCCTTTAACTTGCCCATCGACTTGGCTAGGTACGGTGAATTGTAGACGTGGTTATAATAGTAGCCACTCAAGGCGCTGTTAACCTTGACCTTCGCCGTGCCCTTACTGTACTTCACCGTTGGCAGAGTCAATGCCTTGCCGTAGAGCCAGTACTTCTTGGCCGAGGCGCTGTTGCTGAAGCGAATACGGTACCACGTGGTTTTGTTACCGGCGGTCGTGGTCTTCACGCCCCGCATGTCCAGGTAGACCTGCACGCCTTGGCCCGCCGGCACCTTCTTCCAAGCCGTCTTGGTGATGTTGGCCCGAGTCCCCTTCACGTGATTGTACAGCCGGTAACTGGTGTACTTGCTGTTCAACCGCGCCGTTTGCCCACTGGCACCACCGTAATACTTCGCCGTGGCGTAGGTCGGTTCGGGCTTGGCCGCAGGTTTGGACTCGGATGACGCACTGCTACTGGACGAGGCGCTACTTGTGCTTCCATCCAACAGGGTGTTCAACCCGTACGTCTTAATAATCGAAATCAGGCTGGATCCGTAAGTTGGCGCCGTCGCATAGGTATTGGTCAGGGCGTTAGCCGCATCGCTATACGTGGCCGCATTTTCCCGCCAAGTGCCGCTGTACAGCGTGGGGTTGTAGCTGGTGCCGCCCCGCAGCAACGTCGCATTGTCGGTCATGGACGCCTTGGCACTGGGGTATTTACGGAAATTAGCATCCGTGTAATACAGCTGACCGTTACTGTCGTATTCGGCCGTCTGCATCGTCACGGATTGGCCGTTATAGCTGCCCTTGATGCCAAAATAATTATTGGCCGTCGTGGTCAGCGTGCTGGTCCCCCAGGCACTTTCCAAAGCCGCCTGCGCCATCATGACGGACGGATACAGTTTATACTTGTTCGCCACTGAGGTGACGGGACTCTTCAACGTTGAAATGAAAGATTGGGGATCGGTAGTCGCCGCATGACCCGTTCCCTTGCCAATGGTGAGGCCACCGAGACCCACGCCCACAATCAGCGTGGCCAGGAGCCATCTTTTTGTTCGTTTCATTTTACCGGTTTCCCCCTTAAAATCGTTTCCAGGTCAAGAATACCATATCTTGGCGGGGTGCAGAAAGGGAAATTTAAGAGAAAACGCGGTTGACACAAAGACTTAATCTAACTGACTCGCAGCAGCGTCATCCAAAATCACGGTCACGTTCGGATGAGTCTGCAAATAGCTGGCCGGAACGTCTGGCGTCACGGGCCCTTGAATCATGGCTGCGACGGCGGCCGCCTTGGCTTCCCCGTAAGCCACGATCAAGATCTGCTTAGCCTTCAAGATGGACCCGATGCCCATGGAATAGGCGTAACGGGGAACCTCGTCGGCGTTATCGAAGAACCGCGCGTTGGCTTCGATCGTGGATTCGGTCAAGGTCACCTTGTGGGTCGTGGATTCGGGATCTGTGCCAGGTTCGTTAAAGCCGATGTGGCCGTTCTTGCCCAGGCCTAGTAATTGCAGATCAATGGGATTAGCCGCGATGATTTGGTCGTATGCGCTGGTTGCGGCCGCGGCGTCCAAGTTGGCCCCATCCGGCACGTAGGAGTGTGCGAATGGCTTGGCATTGAATAAATGTTGTTGCATGAAGTAGTGGTAACTTTGGGGATGATCCGCACTCAGCCCCACGTATTCGTCCAGGTTGACCGACGTTAACTGACTGAAGTCCAAATCACTGGCCACGAGTTGTTCATAAATCGTGACTGGCGTGCTCCCAGTGGCCAAGCCCAGTACCTTTGCCCCGTTTTGTAAGGCATCTTCAAAGACTTGGAACCCCGCTTTGCCGCCTGCCTGCTTGTCACTGACAATTTGTACATTCATGTTCGTTAATTGTTTCATATCATTCAGTCTCCCTCTCTTAATGGTATAGCCCAATTATAAATGCTCTAGACCAGTTTTTCAAGCTTTTTGCTCAGGAGTTTGGTAAATTTTCTGTAAACAAAAAGGGCGTTCGCCACTGGCTCCCGTCCTACTTCCGCCGAATACCGCGGCGATTGGCACTTAATTCATTTTGCTGTTTACGGAATTTTTCAAAGGTCGCATCCCGTTGTTTTTGGTTCTTGTGACTATCGACTCGTTTCGTGTATTTCATGGTCTGCACCTCCGTTCCTCGTTGAATGATTTGGAACTACTATACAACTAAACTTAAGTTTAGGCAAGGAAAACACTTGATCTGCACCGAACAAAGTCGCGCTTTGGTTGCGCTGGCCACCTTGCCGTTCGTCCCATATGAGTTGGAACGCGGTGGGCGGACCGGTCGAGCCAAAGAACGGTCTCGCCCTCGCTTTGAGCCGAAAACCACGTCTCAAAGACGCCGGTTGCAACTTCCCTTCGGCTCGACCGGTCCTGTCCTCCACGTTTCAGCGCACTTTCGTGTAACAGCTGGCAGCCACCCCACCAAGCATCAAGCCAAAAAAGGTGGTCACGCCGCAGACTAGGCTACGAGGTGACCACCAAATTTTATTTTTAAGTTAATGCTTATTCAACCGTGACACTCTTGGCCAGGTTCCGCGGCTTGTCAACGTCTAAGCCCTTATTCAAGCTGGTGTAGTAAGCCAGCAATTGGGCTGGTACCACGCTCAGTAATGGCATCAACATTTCGTCAACGTCTGGCAAGATCAAATCGTCGCCGTCCACAGCTAAGCCTTCACGCACGATGGTCAAGGTCTTGGCGCCCCGGGCCATCGTTTCTTGCAAGTTGCTGCGCGTCAAACCGGCCGTCTTTGCCTGAGTGATGAAGCCGATGACTGGCGTGCCCTTTTCGATCAAGGCAATCGTCCCGTGCTTCAATTCACCGGAAGCAAAGCCTTCACATTGGATGTAAGAGATTTCCTTCAGCTTCAAAGCGGCTTCCAAGGAAACGGCGTGGTCGATGCCACGACCGATGTAAAAGGCCCGGTTGGTCTTCATCAAGTAGTCGTTGGAAATCTTTTCCAGCTTGTCCTTTTCGTCGACGATGGCTTGCATCCCCGTTGCCACCAAACCTAATTGTTGACGAACGTTAAAGTTTTGGGCAATGATTTGTCCCGTCACTTCACCCAACGCCTTGGCTAAAATAGCTTCCAGCGCGATTTGCGCAGTGTAGGCCTTGGTTGAGGCCACGGCGATTTCTGGACCGGCGTGCAGTAACAGCGTGTAAGTGGCTTCCCGTGATAACGTGGAGTTTTGCACGTTGGTGATGGTCAGACTTGGGTAACCCGCGTCGTTGACGTTGACCAGCACTTCACGACTGTCGGCCGTTTCCCCGGATTGCGTCAGGAAAATGAAGAATGGCTTTTCTGACAACATTGGTTGTTCGTAGGCAAATTCGGAGGACACGTGGACTTCCGTTGGGATGTGGGCCAGATTTTCAAACAGGCGCTTGCCAATCAAACCGGCGTGGTAACTGGTCCCAGCACCCACGATGTAGAGCCGGTCAGCCGCTTGCATGGCCTTCAATAACTTGTCATCAATTTCGGGTTCGCCGTGTTCTGACAGGTAAGTTTGGGCCAATTTCCGCATCACGTTCGGTTGTTCGTCGACTTCCTTCAGCATGTAGAATGGGTAAGTCCCCTTGTCTGCTTCGTCAGGATTCATGTCAACGTGGAAGGTCTTGCGTTCAACGGGTTGCCCGTTGGCGTCTTGAATGGCGACCTTGTCTGGCGTGATGGTCACCACTTCGCCGTCCATCAATTCCAAGAAGTCGTGCGTTTGCCGTAACATGGCCAAAGCATCGGAGCAGACCACGTTGAAGCCGTCGCCGACCCCAATCAACAGCGGGCTCTTGTTCTTGGCAACGAATAACGTATCAGGTTGTTCGCGGTCCATCATCAAGAAGGCGTAAGAAGACCCCTTCAACAGGCTCAGCGTCTTCAAGAAGGCTTGCTTTGCATCCAAATTGTCTTCCACGGCAAACTTGTCGATCAATTGCACAACGACTTCCGTATCCGTTTGGCTTCTGAATGGCACATCACTCAGGTATTGCGCCTTTAATTCTTGGAAGTTGTCGATCACACCGTTGTGGACCAGGTAGAACCGGTTGTCGTTTGAAAAATGTGGGTGCGCATTGTCCACGCTCACAACCCCGTGAGTGGCCCAACGCGTGTGCCCAATCCCCGTGGAACCGTGCACGTCAGGCGTAATCTTCGCCCGCAATTGGGAAATCCGGCCCTTGGTCTTCACCAAGTAGTCCTGTCCCTTTTGGTCGTTAACGTAGATACCGGCTGAATCGTAACCCCGGTATTCCAATTTTTGTAAACCGTCAACTAAAATCTTAACGGCGTTGTCGTTCCCCGTAACACCAACAATTCCACACATAGTAATATCTTCCTTTGCTCGACACCAATTCCGGTAAACCGGCCGGGTCGGATAGTTTGATTAGCGAAATGAATCCCTTTTCTCAGAAATTGGTATAGACTGAAATCTTATGAAAACAATCCCTGAATGACTATACTTTACAGCCTTTATCCAAGGTTGTCAATCAAAAAATCTTAAACCGGTCTATCAAGTTATTCAATACAAAAATTGGGGTGAATTCCCCCTGCTTTTGCGCCTGAAAACCGGGCATCCCACCACTTTCTTGATTATTAAAACTAGTCGTTCGATGCTACGTAGATGGTACTGGCCGCCTACCGTCACGCCCAAGATGAGTTGGCACGCTGGGGCGGACGGGTCGCGCCAAAGGGCGGTCTCGACACCTCGCTTTGAGCCGAAAGTCGCGTCTCAAAGTGGCCTCATAGCCGAAACGTGCGCCAACAGGCAACTGGTTCCGCTTAACACTGCTAGGCAGTTAACCGCCTGTCGTCACACTCTTTTAAAGCGGCTGAACCCATATTTGGCGAACTCTCAGCTACGGTAGTGCGTGTTGGTAACAATCGTCTTAACCCCAGATAGTAGTTACGTTGACAACTAGTCTTTCATTAACACAGTGTTACTGATGACCTCCACCTTGCCGGAGGCAGCCAGGGATGGCCCCAGCTGGGTCGGCGGTGTTGGCTGAGGTCCTTTCTCAGCCTACAGCGCGGGACGACTTGAGAGACTGGTGATTTTTGCCAGGCTTTCAAGCGAACCGGAAGACCGCCCCTCAGGCTGGAGGTGTTCCCCAGAGCAGGCCCCACCCTAGCCTGACGCAGGCGCCTGGTTTGCAAAAAAGCTACTTGTCCAATAATCCAAAATCAGGATTATCCGCCCAGTACCGTTAATGCTCGCCAGTTAACCGCCTATTGGCCCACTCTGACAGCAAAACAGGATTGGCGGCTCACATTGCTGAGTCATCAATCCTGCTGGTTTTGCTTTATTCCACGCCGACTTCGGCCCGGACCACATCCGCGATGCGATCCACGTAACCGGCCACCGTTTCTTCGGTTGGCGCTTCCGCCATCACCCGTAACAGCGGTTCAGTCCCGGAAGGCCGTACCAAGACCCGGCCGTCGCCGTTCATTTCTTTTTCAACCGTCGCAATCATGGCTTGGACTTGAGGGTTCTCCAAGGCCGCTTGCTTGTCGGCCACCTTCACGTTGACCAACTTTTGCGGGTAGGTCTTGACGTCGGCTGCCAATTCAGACAGCTTCTTGCCCGTGACCTTCAAGATGTGCAGTAATTGTAAACTGGTCAACAGGCCGTCCCCGGTCGTGTTGAAGTCCAAGAACACAATGTGCCCGGATTGTTCGCCGCCCAGGTTGTAGCCGGACTTGCGCATTTCTTCAACCACGTACCGGTCACCGACCTTGGTCTTGACGGACTTCAAGTCGTGCGCCGCCATAGCCTTGTACATCCCCAGATTACTCATGACGGTCGTCACGATGGTGTCCTTCTTCAGACGCCCATGTTCTGCCATGTACTTGCCGCAAATGTACATGATCTTGTCACCGTCGACGATGTTGCCATCCTCATCGACCGCAATGCACCGGTCGCCGTCGCCGTCAAAGGCCAGCCCGATTTGGGCACCCTTTTCGACCACGAACTTTTGTAATTGTTCCGGATGCGTTGAGCCCACTTGATCGTTGATGTTCAAACCGTTGGGCGTCGTGGCAATCGTGTCGAAGTCCAGGTTCAAATCCGCGTACAGCCGCGAAACCAGCCCACTGGTGGCCCCGTTAGCGGAGTCGACCGCGATATGTAAGCCGTCCAGGTCGTCCGCAATCGTTTGTTCCAGGAATTGAATGTACTTTTGGCTGCCTTCGGAGTAATCCTCCACGGTGCCTAAGCCATCCGTGGTTGGCCGTGGTAAATCATCACTCGGCGCATCCAACAGGGCTTCGATCTCTTCTTCCATTTCGTCGGATAACTTGTAGCCATCGTTCCCAAAGTACTTGATGCCGTTGTATTCAACGGGGTTGTGGGAGGCCGTGATCATAACCCCCGCGGCAGCACCCTGCGTCCGGACTAAATAGGCCACGGCTGGCGTGGTGATGACGCCCAAGCGCAGGACTTCGATACCGACGGACAGTAATCCAGCCACCAAGGCGTTTTCCAGCAATTGCCCGGAGATTCGGGTATCGCGGGCCACTAAGACTTGGGGGTGGGCGTTATCGCTATCGGCGTGTTGGGTCAAGACGTAGCCGCCAAACCGGCCGACTTTAAACGCTAATTCGGGTGACAAATCTTGGTTCGCAACGCCCCGCACACCATCAGTTCCAAAATACTTCATGTCAAAATTCCTCATTTCTCAATCTGTTTGTTGGTTTATTTACTTGTTGCGTTGACCGTCACCTTAATGGTGGTGGGATCAATGGCTGTCACATTGTTTTCATCGGCGTCCAGGGTGATCGTCTTGGTCGTCTTTTTAGTGATGTCGCTCAAATCGACCGATGCCGTCACACTGCTGCCGAGCTTACTTAATTGACTCGAACTTCCGTAGGCCATCACCTGCTTGGGACTGGCCGTCATTGTGTACGACATGTCGCTACTGCCATTCTTGCCGGACAGGTTGACGTTGACCTTCTTGCCTTCCCCATCCGACGTGACGGGCAGATTCACGGTCGTGGTCGACGGCGTCAAAATGACGTTGACCGTCTTGCCACTGCTGTCCAACGCTTCGATCACGGCTTGACTCTTGACCGTCTTCTTGGTGTTGGCTGGCACCGTCAGCTGGGCCACGACCTGTTTGACGCGCGCAATCTCGTTGGCGGCCCCAGTCGCCTTGACCGTGGTCGTATCCGAGGTGGCCTTGCCTGCGCTATACCCGGACGCGATGTTTTGACTATTATACCGAACCTTGACCGGGAATGAAACCGTTCGCCGCGGTTCAATGTCCACCGAAATTTTCGCCGGCGAAATCGTCGAATCAATCTCGTGATTCAGGCCTTCCTGATGCAGGGTCACGGTGTGTTTGCCCACGCCCAGGTCACTCAGCGCGGCGTACACCTTAAAATTTTGCGTATTCGCCGTGGTGGTCACCAACGCCAAGGGGCCCTTGAGCTTCACCTTGACCTTGGAGGGATACCCCGTCACGAAATACTTGTTACTGTTCACATTTAATTGGAGCGGTACCGACACCGTCATCGTCTTGGTTGCCGTCAGCGACGTGTTGTTGCTGGTGCTGCTGGTCGACGACCCACTGTTGGACGACTTGGTGCTGTTGACGTAAAAGAACAACAGAATCGCTAAAATGAGGGCGAGGATCCGATACAGCCACGTGGTGTAACGTTCATTTTTCATTAACGCCGCCCCCCTCTGAACCGTTGATCGAACCAGTCCAACGCCTTCAAGAAGACATTGTTCGTGTCCGTTGCCTCATCGTTGACCAGCTCGTTACGTAAGAACTTCAGGTAATCGGTCTGCGTCAAGCCGCGCAACAGCTCGTTGTTCTTGGTGATGGAGACCTCACCCGTTTCTTCAGAAATGACGATGGTCAAGGCATCCGTGACTTCAGAAATCCCCACGGCCGCCCGGTGACGCGTCCCCAATTCCTTGGGAATCAAATTGCTTTCCGATAGCGGCAGGTACGCGGCAGCCACGGCAATGCGGTTGTCGCGAATGATCACGGCCCCATCGTGTAACGGCGTGTTGGGAATAAAGATATTGATCAGTAATTCACCGGTCAATTCCGCGTCCAAATCGATCCCCGTTTCAATGTAGTCCTCCAGTCCGGTGTCGCGCTGAATCGTCATCAGCGCCCCAATCCGGCGTTTGGACATGTACTGAATCGCCTTATCGAGCCCCTCAATCATCTTGTTGGCCGCCTCATTTTCATGACGCACCCGCACAAACAAGGACCCGCGGCCGAGGTGCTCCAACCCCCGCCGGATTTCCGGTTGAAACACAATAATAATGGCAATAACACCCCAGTTGATCACTTGGTCGACCAACCACGACACCGTGTTCAGCCCCATGTAGGCACTGACAAAGCGGACAATCAGAATTAAGATGACACCCCGGAAAAGCTGAATGGCTTTCGTTCCCCGCAGCATCACGATCAACTCGTAGATGACGAACCACACCACAAGAATGTCGAGAAGGTTAACCAGATTACCGATAGTTAGGAGATTTCCCCAATCTAGGTTCATGATTTGCTCCTTCCAAATTGAATTCAAATTTCATTATAGCACGGCACCGCTGACATTTCGCCCTGTTTACGCCCGATTCCGCGAAAGTCGTTACGTCAGTTGCAAAACTTACGGATTCCTTAAAGTGCGCGGTGGCGTTTATTTTTCTCTTAATAATCTGCTAAGATAGAAGTCATATTCTGTTCGTTTACCAGGCGAACGCTGTAAAATAAAGGTAGTAGTTTGTGAAAGGATTGGTGATGGTAATGAAACGGCGAGCCCGGTGGGAGATCCGCATCTTTTTTGTGGCGTGGTTAGTCTTCCTCTTTTTCCGCGCCAAGGATCCGTTTTCCTTCTTAGTCCTAAATACCTTTCTGGGGGCCATCCCCATCGAATTGAGCTTTCACCTGGGAAATAAACGTCCGCGTGGCTGGCTGTTTTGGCCACTAGTCGTCTTGTGGCTGCTCTTTTACCCCAACGCGCCGTACTTGCTGACTGACCTCTTTCACCTGTCGCTGTTGCAGCCTTACGCCGTGAGCGGCTTGCTGCGGGTCACGCCGCATTTGTGGATCTACTTCACCTACATGATCATTAGTGCCATCAGCTGTTCGTTTCTGGGCTTCTGGAGCCTCAATCACGTCAGTCAGGCCATCACCCACCGGTTGGCCAAAGATAACGGCATTGCCCGTGTCTGCGTCGTCTTGGTCCTGACCTTCCTGACATCGGTCGGATTGTACATTGGCCGCTTCTTACGAATCCACACGGTGTACCTGTTTCTCAATCCCGAACAATTCATTCGTCCGCTGATGAACATGTGGACGCCCAACATGTGGGTCTTCGTGGGCTTGATGACGCTGATTCAGCTGTTCTGTTACTGGATCTTGTACCTAATCATGAGCAATCGCGAGGTCGCCGACGCCGCCTAAATAAAACCAATCCCAGTTGTGGTCCCATCACCGATGGCCCACAACTTTTTTGATACCTGACAAGCCAAAATTCTGCCAAGCATTTACTCTCAACCCCTAGCGTTGGGATTAGTCGCTTACAGCTTCATAGTGACAACTGGCCGCCTACCGTTCGCCAAATATAGGCTGGAACGCTGGGGCGGACGGGTCGAGCCAAAAGACGGTCTCGACGCCTCGCTTTGAGCCGAAAAACACGTCTCAAAGACGCCAGTTGCCTAAGCGGCATGAACCGCGCCGCTAAGGGAACTCCCACGGCTGAACCCATATTTGGCGAACTCCCGGCTAAGGTGGTGCGTGTTAGTACCAGTTGGCTTAACCCCAGATAGTAGCTGCACTGACAACTAGTCTTTCATTAACACAGTGTTGCTGATAGACCTCAACCTTGCCGGAGGCAGCCAGGGTGGAGCCAGCTGCGTCGGCGGTGTTGGCTGAGGTCCTTTCTCAGCCTACAGCGCGGGACGATTTGAGAGACTGGCGGGCTTAGCCAGGCTTTCAAGCGAACCGGAAGACTGTTTCTCAGTCTGGAGGTGTTCCCCGGAGCAGGCGGAACCCTGGCTGACGCAGGCGTCTGGTTTCGCCAATTTTAGGTGTCGGAACACCGTCGTTACAGCAATCAGAGCGTTAATTTCACTTGCAACCTTCAGGTGATAACTGGCCGCCTACCGTCACCGTGTTACTGATTATCAACTCGTCGGATAAGAATCGTGATATAACCAGGCTACCTGGTGAACCGGCAACCTGTTTCCCGGGCTGGCGGTTTTCCTCCCAGTAAACGGAACATCTGACTGACGTAAGCTTCCGGTTTCACTAGTGTTATTGGCAAAAATGCTGCTATTCCGGGAATCAACGCATTAATTTCATGTCAACCTGAAGATAGTCAGTAAAAAAGTGATCACTGCCCAATCTGAGTGGTGATCACTTTTTAATTCATGTTTAACTGATGGTTGAAAGCCACAAATTGGCTGAGATCATGGTTACCGTGCGACTTATGGCGTTAGGATTGACCACGTCATAGCGGCAATTGGCCGCCTACCACTCGCCGAATAAGAATTGAACGCTGGGGTGTCTCAAAGTGGCCTCATGGCTGAAACGTGCGCCAACTTGCCGGAGGCAGCCAAGGTGGAGCTAGCTGTGTCGACGGTGTTGGCTGAGGTTTTTTCTCAGCCTACAGCGTGGGACGACTTGGAAGACTGGCGATTTGTGCCAGGCTTGCAAGCGAGCCGGAAGACCGTCCCTCAGGCTGCAGGCGTTCCCCAGAGCAGGCGGAACCTTGGCTGACGCAGGCTCCTGGTTTCACCAATTTTAGGTGTCAGAAAACCGTCAAGCGGCCAGCTCACCCAACCGTCAGGGGCACCAACTAGCCTTCTTCGCCATTCAGCGACATGACCAGAACGTTTTCGGAATAGTTGACATACTGGCGCAAATGCGAGGCCATGTTCCAGGTGATATTGCCGGCCTCCAATAGGTTTTGAATCCCCGTTCGTTCGGCCCCCAGTGCGCGGACCCGCAGCATTTCGACCTGGTGTTGATACTGTTCCTCGTGGTCCGGCGCCGTTTCCGCCTTGGCCCGCTCGATACGGTTCCGATATTGGACCAGCAGGTGGTAAACGGCCTGGTTGTCAAATTGCGTTTCGTCCACGTCGGAACTGGCCAGATAATGCGACAGCGCCTTGATGGCCGCCTTGGACGTTTCACGCTCGATCAGATTGTTTTCCGCGTGCAAGCGGTCGGTGTCCTCGGAATGCAGCCAGTAGGCCGCGTTGCGGAACATGTGCCTGAAAAAGACGCGCCAGTAACGCAGGACGCTGGGCATGGTGTGACCCGTGACTTGGGTCAAGCGGCTTTCCATGTTTTCGATTCGCCGAATGGCCCCGACGTAACTGGTCTGGGTGATCTTCTCACCCTTCCGCAGTTCCTTTAACGACGCGCGTTCGCCATCTAGCGTGACCTCACGCAACTTGATCTCATCTTCCAAGACCTTCTGCATGGCCGTATCCGCCCGGTAATTCATTTCCAAGCGGCGAATGACGAACTGGTAGTCTAAAATTAGGTCGTAGGCGGCCCGCTGATTATTGGGCCGGCGCAACTCCTCGATTTTAGAGATGGCTAGGCGCATGATGTAGGCCCGTGCCTCGTCTTCGCTGATCTGCCGGACCTCTTCGTTGGGAATCTCTTCGCCGTCGACGTCCAAATCAACCTGGTTGGCATTTTCATCACTGGCACTGGCCCGCGTCTGCAAGGGTTGGCCTGACGTGGAAATCAGTGGCAAGGTCACCGTCGCGGCCACCAAACTGATGATGATGACCCCCGACGCCACGAACAGCATCAATGACCGCGTCGGGAAGCTCGCGCCGGAGGCAATCGTCATGGGCACGGAAAGCACCCCGGCCATGGTGACGGCCCCCCGCACACCGGATAATCCGGACAGAATCGACATCCGCAGTCCCGGTTTATCCGCCTGTTCCTTGTGGTTGAGGCGTTCAAACAGCACGTAGCCATATGTCCACACGGTCCGAATGACCACGATGATCAGCCAGACCATGAAGGCGAAGAACAGCGCTTGCCAGGTGTTAAACTGCCCGCCCTTGATGACCTTAGACGTGGCAACCGGCAATTCGATGCCCAAAATGACGAAAACAATCCCGTTCAAGGAATAAATAATAATGTCCCAAACTTTTTCCGTCACCAATTTTAATTCGGGCGAGTCTTCCACGATACGGTTCTCCCGGGCGTGGTACAGCACACCGGCCGTCACCACGGCAATTACGCCGGAAGCGTGGGTGATCTCTTCGGTGACCAGATAAACCACAAATGGCGTGGCAATCTGCAGAACCGTGTTAAAGATCACGTCATCGATGCCTTGACGGCGTAAGATATCCATCAACAGCTGAATCGCCGTCATGAAGATCAACCCGGACAAAAAGCCAACGATACTGATGTAAAAGAAGTCGCCGACCGCAGTCCCCAGGGAAAAGGCCCCGGTTACCGTCGCCGCAATCGCGTATTTAAAGGCAATCAGGCCACTGGCATCGTTGATGAGGCTTTCCCCACTGACCAGGTGCAAGAGGCTGTCCGGCAGCTTGGCTTGTTTGGAAATCGACTGCACCGCCACCGGGTCGGTTGGCGACAAGATGGCCGCCAACGCCAGTGCCACGGTGAAGGGCATTTTTGGAATCAATTCATAAATCAGAAAGCCACCTAAAATCGTGGTCAAAAAGACCAGCCAGATGGCATTGGCAAAAATCGGCCCCCGCAATCGCCAGAGCTCGCGTCTGGGAAAGCGCCGCCCATCGTTATACAGCAACGGGGCGATGAATAGGAGCAAGAACCAGTCCGTTTCGAGTGGCACTTCAAATTGCCAGACCAGGGCTACGATCAGCCCGAGTGCAATTTGAATCAAACTGACTGGAATAAACGTGAGGTAGTGACTGATAATATTAGAGAGCAACACTAACACGATCAACAGGATCACTGCTTCAACTATAGGCACATAAGGTTCCCCCTTTTAATTAAAACTTACTTTGAGTGTTCCGTAACGGGTGCTTCACCGATGATCCGCACTTCCGTTTCCAACTTGACTTGGTCCTTTTCCCAAATCACCGCTTGAATGTGGTGAATCAGTTCCAGATAATCGGTGGCCGTCGCATGGTCGATGTTGACGATGAACCCAGCGTGCTTGGTGGAAACTTGCGCGCCACCCCACTTGAGGCCTTGCAGACCAGCTTCTTGAATCAGTTGGCCGGTGTAATGGCCGGTTGGGCGCTTGAAGACACTCCCACAAGAAGGCAGATCCAATGGCTGCTTGGCCGCCCGCCGTGCGTTCAGGTCGTCCATTTGAGCTTGAATCGCTTGGCCATCCCCCGGCTTCAACGCAAAGGTCGCGCTCAACACGATGTCGTTGTAGTCTTGAATCGAGCTGTGCCGGTAGCCGAAGTCAAATTCATCTTGGTTCAGCGTGCGAATCTCGCCGTCCGTGGTCAACACTTCCGCGGAGAAGGCCACTTCGCTGATCTCACCGCCGTAAGCGCCAGCGTTCATGAAGACCGCTCCACCAACACTGCCGGGAATTCCGGCCGCAAATTCCAACCCGGTCAGGGCGTGGGCCTGGGCGACCTGAGTCGTCTTGATCAGTGACGCCCCCGCTTCGGCCGTCACCGTTTGCCCGTCCGTAGTGATTTGGTTCATTTTCGTTAAAATCATGACCAGTCCCCGGATGCCGCCATCGCGGACAATCAGGTTGCTGGCATTGCCCACCACCGTCACGGGCAGGTGGGATTCATTGGCGTATGCCAACAGGGACTTGGTTTCTTGAACATTTGTGGGAAAGGCCAAGTAGTCCGCTGGTCCCCCCGTTTTCGTATGGGTAAAGTGCGCTAACGGCTCGTGCCGTAAAATTTCAATTGCTGGAAAAGCCGTTGTGATATCTGCCATCATCATGTATCCTCTCGTTTCACCAAAAAATTTTCTCCCGTGGCGGTCATGGATGCCGCGCACGGTTTGGGCTGGCGGGCCGTTTAACTACCGGTCCTCACCAACGAAATTGCATATTTCTGACCTGGTTATTTTGCCAAGATGGGCGGCACAGACCCGTGCTGAACGCGCGTAGCCGGCCGACTTTAGGTCAATAGTCCTATTTTACCATGAATCCGCCAACAACCGGGAATGAACGCATCAATCAAAGCAAAATCTAACATTTCTGGTATACTAAAACCAGTTAGTGGAGGTGCGAAAATTGAAATTTATTTCTTGGAACGTAAACGGGCTACGCGCAATTGTGAAAAAAAACTTTGGCGAGACCTTTCAGGACCTCGACGCCGACTTCTTCGGGGTCCAGGAAACCAAGCTGCAGGAAGGTCAAATTGATTTAGATCTACCAGGCTACTACCAGTACTGGAACTACGCCGAGCGCAAGGGTTACTCCGGCACGGCGTTGTTTACCAAGCACAAGCCGTTGAACGTCATCTACGGCATCGATGCGCCCGACTTCGACCACGAAGGCCGAGCCATTACGCTGGAATATCCCGACTTCTATGTGTTAACCTGTTACACACCGAATTCCGGGAGTGGCTTGAAGCGCCTGGACTTCCGGATGGGCTGGGAGAAAGCCTTTCTGGCCTTTATCCAAAAGTTAGACGCGCAGAAACCCATCATTTTCTGTGGTGACCTGAACGTGGCCCACACCGAAATTGATCTGCGTAATCCCAAGACCAATCACAAGAACGCCGGCTTTACCGATGACGAACGGGAAAAAATGACGCACCTCTTGGCAGCCGGCTTTACGGATACCTTCCGTTACTTCAATCCCGACGCCACCGACCGGTATTCCTGGTGGAGCTACCGGTTCCACGCCCGCGATAACAACGCCGGCTGGCGCATCGACTACTTCATCACCAGCAATCGGCTCCAACCACAACTGCAAAAGGCTGATATTTTAGACCAAATCATGGGGTCGGACCACTGTCCCGTTGAACTTGACGTAGACGGACTGACCGTCTAACCCCGCCATTAAGAGAGGAAGATGCTTCAGTGAACTTTGTTGCCATGGATTTTGAAACTGCGAGCGGCAAACGCTACAGTGCCTGCTCATTAGCTCTGACCATCGTCCGCGACAGCCAAGTCGTCGATGAGTTTTATTCGTTGATCAAACCGGACACGGACTTCTTCTGGCGTAACGTCCAGATTCACGGCATCCACGAACGCGACGTGGCCAACGCGCCGACCTTTCCGGAAGTCTGGGAGCACGTCGCCCCCTTCTTCCAACGCGACCGGCTCGTGATTGCCCACAACGCCCCGTTTGACAACGGCGTCTTGCGCAGCAGTCTGGAGCACTACAACCTGCCGCCAGCCCGCTACCTGACGTTAGACACGGTCAAGACCAGCCGGAAGTTCTTCCCAGAATTTCCGAACCACAAGCTGGACACGGTCTGCAACGAATTAAACATCGACTTACACCACCATCACAACGCGCTAGACGACAGCCTGGCTTGCGCCAACATTCTGTTGTACGAAGCCAACCACTTCGGCACCCAACCGTTGAAGTCGTTCGTGAAGGTCACGGCTTAACCTTAGACACATAAAACCCGTAGCTCAGCAGTAAGCAATCCTGCTGGGTTACGGGTTTTTTCTGATGGTCTAAAATTGATGGTTCCCTCAACACTAGCGCCGACTGTCCGCCTTACCGTTACCCAAGATCCAGACAGAAGCGCTACTATTATGTTGGCTAAACCAGTCGCCTGCGGCTGCCAGGGATTCCGCCTGCTATGGGGGGGCGCCTCCAGCCTGAGAAACGGGCTTCCGTCTCGCTTTGAAGCCTGACAAACCCCGTCAGTCTCCAAAGTCGCCCCGCGCTGTAAGCCGAGAAAAAACCTCGGCCAACACCGCCGACACAGCTGGCTCCATCCCTGGCCTCCTCCGGCTATAGATGGCAAGATCAGGATACTTAGCGTCGAGTCGTGGGTAACACTCGTCCTCGTCACCAGCCGTGCCGATTGATAACATCCACAATATTAGGCCGTAATAACTGCTAACCAGCTTTGACTTCAAGTCTGTGGTTATGGATTCCGCGCCAACAGCCATTGGCAACCACTACCGTAGCCGAGAGTTCGCTAGAGATGAGTTCAGCTGTGGGAGTTTCCTTAGCGACGCGGGTTACGGCGCTTAGGAAACTGGCGTCTTTGAGACGTGGGCTTCGGCTCAAAGCGAGGTGTCGAGACCGCCCTTCGGCTCGGCCCGTCCGCCCTCAGCGTTCCAACTCATCTCTAGCGAACGGTAAGGCGGACAGCAAAAGCGTTAGTCCTTAGCCGACCAGTCGATGGGGGCTTGGGCGGCTAAGATGTCGTCGATGGTCTGCAGCTCGGCCGCACTGAAGTCTAGATGCGCCAACGCCGCCACGTTGGCCACGACCTGTTCCGGCCGGCTGGCACCAATCAAGACGCTGGCGATGGCTGGCTGACGGAGGTTCCACGCCAACGCCATTTGCGCTAGGCTTTGGTTCCGATTGGCCGCCACATCGTTGAGCCGCTTGATGGTCCCCAGCGTCTGTTCGACTTGCGCGGGATGCAGGAACGGAATGGTCGCCTTCATGGCCCGTGAATCTGCGGGAATCCCATGCAGGTATTTGTTGGTCAATAAGCCTTGGCACAGCGAACTGAAACTAACGGCCGCCTTCTTTTCCGCCGTCAGTTCGGGCAAAACGTCCGTTTCGATCTGTCGATTCAAGAGGTTGTAGCACGGCTGGTCGATGATAAATGGCGTATGTAAGTCCCGGAAAATGCCCGCCATCACCTTGATCTGGGCACCACTGTAGTTGGACAATCCCACGTACAACGCCCTGCCGGAGCGCACCAGCTGGTCGAGCGCCAGGGCCGTCTCCTCAGGGTTGGTCTGCGGGTCGGCCCGATGACTGTAGAAAATGTCAAAATAGTCCAGCCCGGTTCGCCGTAAGCTCTGGTCAGCGCTGGCAATGATGCTCTTGCGCGACCCCCAATTGCCGTACGGCCCCGGCCACATCACGTAACCGGCCTTGCTGGCGATGACCAATTCATCCCGGTAAGGCTTCAGGTCCGTCGCCAACATTTTGCCAAAATTGGTTTCGGCACTGCCCGGTTCCGGTCCATAATTGTTCGCCAGGTCAAAATAAGTGATGCCTAAATCAAACGCCTGGTGGACGATGGCCTTTTGGGTAGCGTAGGCGTCGACACTGCCAAAGTTGTTCCACAGTCCCAGACCAATGGCCGACAGCTTTAACCCACTGTCCCCCACGCGATGATAAATCATTTCTTGATAACGCTGTTCACTTGCTTGATACATGCGGATCCTCCTCAAAAGCAAAAGTGCTTTAGTTCCAGGATACCGCTTTCATGGCCGTAAAAAAAGCCCGGTCATCACCGAGCTAGTGTTGTGCTGCAATGTGGTAGACCATTTCCACCGCCGTGACCTGTTCACCGTCATCATCAGTGACCAGCTTCGGCGGCGTGGCGGTCCGGGTAAAGCCGAGCTTTTGGTACAGTTTCATCGCCGCCACGTTGCGGGTCTGCACGATGAGACCGACCGCCTGAAGCGCACTGGCGGTTTTGGCCCAGTACAGCGCCTCGTCGACCAAGGCCGTGCCGATGCCCATGTGCCAATAGGCCTTCTCCACGGCAATGCCCAGTTCACCGACATTGCCCTGCGGCGTGGGCGTAATGGAGCACACGCCCAGTAGCTGTTTTCCCAAACTGGCCACCAGCAATAAATGCCGCGGACTTTGGGTGATTTGGCTCAATTGGTCGGCCTCTTGTGCCGGCGTGATGGGATCATCGGCGTCGGCCAGGGTAAACGTATCGCTTTCTTGTTGCAGCCGATCGAGCAGCACTAGTAGCGGCTTGGCGTCGGCCGAATTTGGTAGGCGAATCGCGACTTCCTCACTCATTTTTGGCTATCCTCCAACTGCTGTACGATTTTTTCAAAACGGGCGCCGACTGGTTCAAACGTCAATTTGCGTTGATTCTCCCCGGCGGCGTCGTCACGTTTAAAGATGATTCGCAGGTACTGGGCGGGCAATTCATCGGCAATAAACTGTGACCATTCGATCACGTTCACGCCATCCCCGTTGAAGTACTCATCCAGCCCCAACTCATCGCCGCTCCCGTCTTCCAGGCGGTACACGTCCATGTGATACAGGGGGATGCGGCCACTCTGGTACTCCCGAATAATCGTAAAGGTCGGGCTCTTCACGTTGCGCTTAATGCCTAGGCCCAGGGCCAGCCCCTTGGTAAAGGTCGTCTTGCCGGCCCCCAGGTCCCCATCGAGTAAGATGACATCTCGTGGTTGCAGAGCGGGGGCCAATGCTTGGCCCAACGCCTTGGTTTGTTCCGGACTCGTTACGGTCGTTTCAAACATACTTGCTTTCCCCTTTAATTAGACTTTCAAACTTTTCTCAACAGACTAAATAATACCCGGACTGCTGATAAATAGCAATCCGGGTATCTTTTAATTTAACAAATCATTTGTGTCCAAGAAATGATCGTTAGAGTGATTGGGCTGCGGTAATGATAGCAACCTTGTAAACGTCCTCTTCGTTGCAGCCACGAGACAAGTCAGAAACGGGCTTGTTCAGGCCTTGCAGGATTGGACCGATGGCTTCAAAGCCACCAAAGCGTTGGGCAATCTTGTAGCCAATGTTCCCGGATTGTAATTCTGGGAAGACAAAGACGTTGGCGTGACCGGCAACCTTGGAATCCGGTGCCTTTTGGGCCCCAACACTTGGGACGAAGGCAGCATCGAATTGTAATTCACCATCTAATGGCAAGTCAGGCGCCGTTTCGTGCGCAATCTTTGTGGCTTCTTGGACCTTGGTGACCATGTCCCCCTTGGCAGAGCCCTTCGTTGAGAAGCTCAACAAAGCAACCTTCGGGTCAATGTCAAAGACTTTGGCCGTGTGGGCACTTTCAACGGCAACTTCGGCCATGCCAGCCGCGTCCAATTCGATGTTGATGGCACAGTCGGCGAAGACGAAGCGTTGATCGCCCTTTTGCATGATGAAGGCCCCACTGATCCGGTGAACGCCTTCCTTGGTCTTAATAATTTGCAGAGCTGGCCGAACCGTGTCACCGGTGGCGTGAACGGCACCAGAAACCATGCCGTCTGCTTGGTCCATGTAAACCATCATGGTCCCGATGTAGTTCGGGTCCTTTAACATTTCAGCAGCTTGTTCTGGGGTATTCTTCCCCTTCCGCCGTGCAACCAGGGCATCTAACATGGCCTTGTGTTGGTCAGCTGGAATGGCTTCAGGGTCCAGTAAGGTCACTGGGCTCAGGTCAATGTTGTTATCCTTGGCAGTGGCTTCGATGTCGCTTTGCTTACCGAGCACCACGGATTTGATCAAGCCGTCAGCGGCTAACCGACTAGCGGCGCCTAAGACCCGAGCATCTTCTCCTTCAGGGAAAACGATGGTTTTGTGTTGTCCATTGATTTTTTGCTTAAGACTATCAAAAAGTTCCATAGATAATGACCTCCATAAAATATCCCACGAATCAATTCTCTTGCAACTTATGCTTGGTTAGATGCTGAGTGCGGCCCTTCGTCGACGGTGACGTGCTCTGGGAGCTGCCAGTCGATGGGCGTTTCACCTAATGATGTCAGTGCGATGTTGGTTTTGGAAAATGGTTTGGACCCAAAGAAGCCGCGGTAGGCGGATAACGGACTTGGATGGGGCGCCTGTAACACGATATTGGTTTGCGTATCGATCAGACTGATTTTGGACCGCGCGGCGCTACCCCACAGGATAAACACCACCGGTTCTGGCCGCGCCGATAATTTGGCAATGGCCACATCAGTCAGGCGTTCCCAGCCCTTTCCACGGTGGGAAAAGGCCTTACCGTCCCGCACGGTCAACACAGAGTTCAACAGTAAGACGCCCTGCTTGGCCCAGCTTTCTAAATAACCGTGGTGGACGGGCTTGATGCCCAGGTCACTCTCTAGTTCCTTATAAATGTTCTGTAATGACGGCGGAATCGGCGTTCCCGGTAGAACCGAAAAGCTACAGCCGTGCGCCTGACCAGGATTGTGGTACGGGTCTTGCCCCAAGATAACCACCTTGACCTGACTAAATGGCGTCCACTCGAACGCGGTAAAAATGTGATACATGTCCGGGTAGATACGGTAGTGCTGATACTCTTCGACCAGAAATTTACGCAGCTCTTGATAATAATCTTGCGCAAACTCGGGCTCGAGCACCGGCCACCAGTCATTATGAATAAACGGTTTCATTCCCAACACCTCGCCTTTTATTCTATCATAATGCTTGGCTAAATGATATTATCGAACGACTTCTTGTGAAACATGTTAGAATGGAACTAACGAAATGCTGGTTAGCCACGAAAAGGAGGGTCCCCATGCGTACACTGTATCTCAATCAGGCCGCGCTATCGGCCAAGGCCACGACCGTGATCCGCGATACGGACAATCAATCTTGCTATCTGTTAGTCGGCAAATGGGGACTGCGCGCCGACGTTTTATCCGTCTACACGATTGCCGGGGCCCTCGAGGCCGAGGTCAAGCAGGAATCCTTGGGGTTACTTCCCCGCTTTCGGCTGATCTACCACCGGCAAACGGTCGGCCGCGTCGCCAAGACCTTCGGCGTGATTCGCGAGGTCTTGTTTGTCCGCGGGTTAAATTGGATCATCATGGGCAACTTAAACAGCGGTCATTTTAAAATTTATCATGGACGTGACTTAATTGCGACCATCGACCAGGTCAGCCAGTCCGGTGGCGGCACCATCGCTTTGGCCATCGACCAGCAGGACCACGAGGCGTTGGTGATTTGTTTAGCCGCGATTCTCGACCGTTGGGCCAAACATCAGTCCAAGGCCTTCAACCCGCTGCGCAACCACGCCTGGGCCCCCGCGGCCGGTAACATCGCCCAGTTCCACACCAACGACGACCGGCGGCGGTAGCGCAGCACGGTCCCTGCCAGGTGCCTCCATCAGCTAGAAGTTCCGCCTGCTATGGGGAACACCTGCAGCCCAAGAGCGGGCTTCCGGTTCGCTTGGAAGCCTGACACAACCCGTCAGTCTCCCAAGTCGTCCCACCCAGTAACCTGGCCCAAAACGCCAGCTAACTGGGTCGACACAGCTGGCTCCACTTCTAGCTGATTCCGGCGAGGCAATGCATTCACTCACCACTGCATTGTCTAGTTAGCATGATAAGCAACAACGACTGGGATGACCACCGCCAGTGACCGGTAGTATCATGCGTGCAGTGCTAGTTTTCCAACTCAGACCGGTATTACCTGCCACAAAAATCTCGCAAACAAATAACCATCCAACCAGACCTAACGTCTAGCTGGATGGTTATTTTTAAATGACATTTTTTACGGCACAATCACCAATTTCTTATTGGCGGAAACGTACTGGCCGTTGGTCAACTGGAAGCGGGTGGTCTTGTTGTGAGACACAATCTTCTTGACCTTAAGCACTTGGCCCTTACGGTAATGCTTGACCTTGGTCTTCAGTGACTTTTGTCGGTAGCCGTTGAGCCCAGACGCCAGTACCTTGATCTTGGCTTGCTTCTTCACGTAGTAGACCGGTGCGACGTAACTGGTCTTGGCCGTGATGTAGCCGGTCTTCCCAGCCGTCTTTGAGTGGTGGTTCACATCACGGACCTTGTAGCGCAGATTACCCTGCTTGGATTCGGCGATGCCGGTCACCACAAACATTGGCCGCTTAGTCCGCTTTTGTTTGCTGTACCAATGCTTAACGGTCTTCTTACTAAAGTTTTTCCCGGAATACAGCCCAATCTTCTTGGTGGCGTAGACCACGCTAGCCACTGGCGCAACGCCCGCCGCGCTACCACCGGACGACAAGTCGCGTTGGTAATGGAAGGTGATCGTTTGCGCCCGATCGGTAAACGTCCCGGTGGCCGCGCCTTCCGTCCGGCTCAGCCGGTAACCCGCAAAGGTCAACTGGTTGGCTTGATAGGTCTCACCCACGTTACCGGTTAAGACCTGGTCATCGGCCAGTTGTTGTCCCTGACCATCCAGATAACGGACCGTCACCGGTTGGGCTTGACTGACGGTTGGCGGTGTAATTGGTGGCGTCGTGGGTTCGATGACCCGATTGACGGGTTGCCAGACATAGGTCTCAACCTCGGTAGGATTGTCTTTGCCATTGTACAAATCAGTAATGGCTTTACCCGTCTCAAACACTTGGCCTAACGGATTCTGGAGAGTTCCCGACCCGACTGCTTGCCATAAGCCGGTAAATTCACCTGGTGTTTCCGAAGCGTTGTTTAAATGCGGATTAGACACCCAGCGGCCATCCGGGCCTAGCGTAAGTTGTTGAATGTGATTCGTATCTGCAAGATTAAACATCGCGTATCCGGCAAAGCCAGCTGGTGGTGCAAATTTTTCTAAATTAAGTTTCACAATACCTGAATTTGCGAACATGAACCCCACATTGTTCACATTATTGAACGTCCCATTTTTAAAGTCAATTTCAGTTAAATTTGTTGTTCCCGAAAACATTGTGGAAGCACTATCAACATTATCTGTATTAAAATTAGACACGTCCAGATCTACCAATGATGACGCTCCACCAAACATCCCAAACATTTGCGTCACCTGACTCGTATCAAAGTTAGAGACATCCAGGCTGGTCACTGCACTATCCTGATAAAACATACTGTGCATATCCGTCGCCGCAGAAGTATCCAACTGATTCAAGTTTACAAATTCTTGGACATTCAGCATTTCACTGAAAAGGCCCCCAGCATTAGCCGCAGTTTTAACCGCTCCATCAAGAATAACCCGCTTGACTAACTTTCCAGCTGACATGGTCTGCGACTCAGTAGGGTCGCTTATTCCTTGCTTCAACGCAATTTGGGTGTTGAACTGCCCAATATTATCCATATTCATTGCTGTATCCGGCAAAGTCCCTGCCCCTAAATGCAAGTCCCCCGCCGTTGTCAAATACCAGTGAACAGTGCCATAGTCGCCTTGATACTGAATCTCATCGGTCGCTGCGGCCTTAGCAGTGATGACGGCCGGTTGGTGCGGCGTGATCACTTGACTGACCGGTTGACCCATGCCAATCGTTAATCCTAAAAGTAGTGTTGCTGCTTGCCATTTCATGGTTAGCCCCCCTCAACGTGTAGCGATTTACCTTGCAGCGCCTCACCGTGACAGTAAGCGCTTTAAAAAAAGTGGATGTGCGCAGCGGTTGCCGCCTAGTCAATGTCTAACAACCGTCTTCTATTCTGCTGGTGCTAGTGTCAATTCCCTTATCGTCCTTAACAAATGTCAGTTGTCTCGGTTGATGAAAGTTAATCTGTATACTAGTTACCATATTCACCTGTCATATAATAGCACGATTCATTAACATTTCCAACTACTTTTACTCACAATTTTTATCAAGTGATAATATTGAGGTCAATCAACGGCCAGAACTCCCGTCATCAGTGGGTTTGCGGTTTTTTAAATCAACTAAAAAAACACGTCTGAGACGATTGCCTCAGACGTATCCTTACCACAGATTCACTTAACTGCAGCAGTCACTCATGCCACCGCTGTCGTCCTTTTTACACGTTCAACACCTTATTCAAGAATTCCCGTGTCCGCGGATTCTGCGGGTGGTCGAACACCTCACTCGGGGTCCCCGCCTCTTGGATGATGCCGTCATCCATGAAGGCGACCCGGTCGGCCACGTTCTTGGCGAAGCCCATTTCGTGGGTCACGACCACCATCGTCATCCCGCCTTCGGCCAAATCCTGCATGACCTGCAAGACATCCCCAACCATTTCGGGGTCCAGTGCCGACGTGGGTTCGTCAAACAACATGATCTCGGGCTCCATGGCCAGCGCCCGGGCAATGGCGACCCGTTGCTGTTGCCCACCGGATAAGGAATGCGGCATTGCGTCAGCCTTGTCCGCCAACCCCACCTGCGCCAGCAACTTCTCGGCCCGCACTTTCGCGTCCGCCTTGCTCAAGCCCTTCAGTTGCACGGGACCCAGTGTGACGTTTTGCAAGACCGATAAGTGGGGAAACAGATTGAAATGTTGAAAGACCATGCCAATGTTCTCCCGAATCTGGTTCAAATCGACCTTGGGGTCACCAACCCGTTGGCCTTCCACCAGGACCGTGCCACTCGTGACCTTTTCCAGCCCGTTCAAGCAGCGTAAAAAGGTACTCTTCCCGGAACCCGATGGCCCAATCAAACACAGCACTTCTTGGGCTTGCACGCTGAGATCAATGCCCTTCAACACTTCGTTGTCACCAAACGCCTTGTGCAGGTCCGTTACTTGAATCTTTGGTGTTGTTGTCATCCTAATTAACCTCCCAAAATACCAATTCCTATTTTTATGTAAAAAGAGGGTAGCCGAACTAACCAAGTTCAACTATCCCCTCCGTTTTTGACTAGTAACGCTTCATGACCCGCGCAATTTGACGGTCTTGTTCCCGTCGTTTAATGGTCTCACGCTTGTCATATTCTCGTTTCCCGTGGGCGACGCCAATCAACACTTTGGCAAACCCGTGCTTCAGGTACATCCGCAACGGAATCAGGGTGACCCCTTTGTCCATCGTGGCTTGTCCCAAACGCCGGATTTCCTTCTTGTGCAACAATAGCTTCCGGTTACGCAACGGATCGTGATTGAACCGATTGCCCTGCACATACTCACTGATGTGCACGTTCATCAACCAGGCCTCGTTGTTGCGCACCTGGGCGAAGCCGTCTTGCAGATTCACGCGCCGGGCGCGCAGTGACTTGATCTCGGTCCCGGTCAAGACGATCCCCGCCTCAATCGTATCCGTGACCGCATAGTCGTGTCGTGCCTTGCGGTTTTGAGCTAAAACGTTATCTGGTGTTTTCTTGGTCTTTTTCTTCGCCAAGTTCAGTCACCTCGCTTAGTGCCGATCACCTTGTGAATTGTTGCGGTGTTGGCCGCCACCGTGATTGTTGCCCCGGTGTTGGTTGTTGCCGCGTGAATTCGTTGATCGTTGATTCCCGTTGCGGTGATTGCCACCGTTCCGGTTACCCCCACCATGGTTGTTGTTCCCATGGTTATTGTTGTTCCGCCCGTGGAAATTACCGCCACGTGACCGGTGTTCACGGTGTGGCAATAAGTCACTGGTTGGGGCACTTTCTGGATTCAATAAATCAAAGTCGATTTCGCTTTGTTCCTTGTCGACGTGAACGACCTTGACCCGAATCTCTTGACCGATCCGGTACGTCCGCCGCGTATTGCGCCCGACTAAGGCCAGGTACTTTTCGACGTATTCGTAGTAATCATCCTTCATTCGGCTGATGTGAATCAACCCTTCGATGGTGTTTGGCAATTCGACAAACATCCCGAACTTCATGACGGAACTAACGACGGCGTCAAATTCTTCGCCGACGTGATCAGCCATGTATTCGGCCATCTTCATGTCGTTGGTATCCCGTTCAGCGTCGATCGAGCGTCGTTCCATTTCAGACGTGTGGACCCCGATTTCTTCCAGGATCGGCGCAAATTTTTCTTTGCTAGCCTGGCCGGTACCGTGATCTTCGTAGTAATGGATCATCCGGTGCACCATGGTATCTGGGTACCGCCGAATTGGCGACGTAAAGTGGGTGTAGAATTCCGCACCCAACCCAAAGTGACCTAAGGATTGATCGGCGTAACGCGCCTGCTTGAGGCTCCGCAACATCATCACGGAAACCATGGCCTCTTCTGGCTTACCGGCAACCTGCTTTAAGATGCCTTGTAACATCTTTGGCCGCAAATGGTTCGGATCGCCCTTAACGTTGATCCCGAAGGCCGTTAAGAATTCGAAGAAGCTGCGGACCCGGTCGCCATCTGGCGTTTCGTGGACCCGGTATAAGAATGGGACCTTGGCGCGGAAGTAGTGTTCCGCTACGGTTTCGTTGGCCGCCAACATAAAGGATTCAATCATCCGTTCTGCCACACCACGCGTCCGCAATTTCACGTCAATGGCGTGACCCTTGTCGTCGACGATGATTTCGGCTTCGCGGTCGTCAAAATCAATGGCCCCACGCCGCTTCCGGTGCTTGACCAAGATCTTATGCAACTCGCCCATGGCTTCAAACATTGGTACGAGGGACTTGTAACGGTCCATCGTAACGGGGTCGTGGGCTTCCAAGATTTGGTTAACGGCCGTGTAGGTCATCCGCGCCTTGGAACGCATGACAGATGGGTGAATCCGGTGCTTGACCACGTTCCCAGATTCATCGATTTCCATGTCACAGCTCATGCACAACCGCAATTCGCCCTCGTTTAAGGAACAAATGCCGTTGGACAGGCGCCGTGGCAACATGGGAATCACCCGGTCGGTCAAGTAGACACTGGTCCCCCGCTTGTAGGCTTCCTTGTCCAGGATGGAATCTTCCTTGACGTAGTGGGAAACGTCGGCAATGTGGACCCCTAAGTGGTAGTTGCCATTCGGTAATTTCCACACCGTAACGGCATCATCCAAGTCTTTAGATGACTCGCCATCAATGGTGACCAGGTCTTGGTCCGTGATGTCTTCACGACCGGCCATTTCTTCTGGCAAGACGTGATCCGGAATCTCATCGGCGGCCTGCATGACCTCTTCAGGGAATTCGGATGGGATGTTGTGTTGGTACACGATTTGTAAAATATCGATCCCGGGGTCATCCACACTCCCGATAACCTGCTTGGCAATCCCCACCATGGCGTCGGGATGTTCGGCACTTGGGTATTCGGTGATTTCTGCGGTCACCACTTCACCCGGTGTGGGGTTCAACCCAACGGCAGTCACGTAGAACTTGTACTTCATGACCTTCTTGTCAGTCAAGCGTACTTGGCCCAGGTAGCCGTTGTCATCATCGGTCTTGAAAAATTCACCGACGACTTGTTCGTAGTGGTGTTCTACAATTTCGGTGACCTTACCTTCAGGCCCCTTGCCACTGCGCGGATCACCCGCACGAATGATTTCAATCTTAACGGTATCGCCATTCAATGCCCGCAACGTGTTGTCGGGTGCAATATAAGCGTCCGGTTCGATCTTGTTTTCGTCATATGCCACGAAACCAAAGCCCTTGTCATTGCCGTGGAAAATCCCGGTCAAGACCCGTTGGCTAGGGTCCAATTGGAAATGCCCGTGGTCGGTCACTTGGACCAGCCCGTCACGTTCCAACTGCGCTAACTCCTGCACGATCAGCTTGAAAGCCGCTGAACCGTGGTAATGGAGTGCGTCAGAAATGTCTTCTACTGTGTAGCTTTGTTCCGAATGAGCCCGGAAGAAAGCTGTTAAGTCTGTTTTCAATGTATTATCTTGCACTATCGATTCCTCGTTATTTAAAAGATTGTTTGGAGATAAGCTAAAATGTCCGTTTCTAAGTCGTGGTGCGCCGAATTGACCGTCAAGACGTGCCCGGCACCGGCGTACTCATGAAAATCTGTTTGATTAGCTGGATAAGCGTCCGCTAGCCACTGACCCGAACGGGGGTCAATCATGCGATCTTGGTCCCCTTGGGCAATGAAGACGCGTTGCTTGATCCGGTCTAAATGGGTCGCTGTCGTGTCCGTAAACGCTTGAATCGCCGTCAGTTGGGCATCCAAGTGGTCCTTTAACCAGGCCACCCGTTGCGCTTGGTCAGCGCCAGTAATGTTTTGCTCCCGGTAAGTTGCCTGCGCCATTTGAATGAACGACGCCGGTACGTTGGTCTGTCCCCGGAAGATGACGGGGGAGGCAATCGTCCCACCACCCAACAACTCTGGGTATTCCTGCAGGGCCCGGGTCGCAAAGAGCCCGCCGAGCGACAAACCAAAGATGGCGATCCGCTGATAGCCACTTTGCCGTAACTTGGCAATGGCGGCTTGCGTATCCTGCCACCACTGCTTGGGCGACCCTAACCGCAAAATATCGGCGGGGTCTCCGGTCGCGTGGCCAGTAAAAATGGGCGCCAGCACCGTGTAATTTTCGCTCTGTAAGCGCCGCGCCAGGATGCGCATGTCATTGGAACTTCCGGAATAAGCGTGCAGTAAGATCACTGCGTTAGGCCCCTCTTCAAAGAAGAGCGGGGCTGGTTTTCGAATCATGTAAAACCACCACTTTCCGCAATATTAACATTATTCTGTAAAAAAGCCCCCTGTACCGAAAAACAGGAGGGCCTACATTTTACTCTAGTGTGAAGATAGATAAACTAAAGCCATTGCCAGCCCAAAGAACAGGGCGCCTAAAACGACTGTGACCTTTTGCATGAAAGCTTCAAACCCACGGGGCTTGGCCTTAGCAAATAAATCATCCGCACCACCAGATAAAGCGGATAATGCGTCGTTCGTTTTGGCTGGTTGCATCATGACTGCGATGATGATCAACACAGCGACAATTAAGATACAGGTCATTAAAAAGTTATACACGAATTTGCCTCCTACCTATCGAATAGGTCTAATAGGTCTAACTATACCTTACCAATTTATCATAGTCGGCCACTTTTTACCAGCCCCCCGCTCACCTAATCGGGCAATTGCCCCGAAGAATCGTTTAAGTGGGTAAGCTGTTGGCGGACGTAAGCACGATTATTTTGGTAGGTAAAAATCACCAACATGTCACCGGCACGCAAGATGGTGTCACCATGAGGAATCACGGCGCGCTCACCGCGGCGAACGCTCACCAGTAATGACCCGGTTGGCCACACAATGTCGCGCACCTGCTTGCCGACCAGGTCGGTGCCCTCGTTGACCGCAAATTCGATTCGGTCGGTCGGCCCCACGTCCTTGGCTTGGGCGGGCTTGACCATCTGTTCCAGCATGGCTTCATAGATTGGCGCGCCACCCAGCACGTCGACCGTGATGTAGGCTACGATGGCAACGACAGCCAGCGGCATCAGGTGATGCAAGGTCCCGACCATTTCCGTAATCAACAGGATCGCGGTAAATGGCGCCTTGGAAATCCCCGCAAAGTAGCCGGCCATGGCGTAGATGATCAGGTTCGCCACGTAAATTTGTGGCAACCAGCCCACGGCCACGAAGAGTCGTGCCCCAATGGCGCCCAGTAAGGCCCCCAACGCCAGAATCGGCAAGAAGATGCCCCCGGGAAGCCCGGAGCTATAGCTGATGGTCGAAAAGCAGAACCGCAAGATAAAGTAGCCGATCAACGGCAACAGTAGCGGTGTATGCTTGGCAAACAGCACGATCATGCCGTTCCCACCGCCCAAGGCGACGGGCCACAACAGGCCAATCGGGATGACCAACAGAAATGGGATGATGCCGTCCAGGTGTTTTGGCAACCAAGTGATTTTAGCGTACCAGCTGGCCCCGTTCAAGGTCGCCCATTGATAGACGTACCCCAGTAAACCTAGTCCGATACCTAGCAGCAATAATAGCCCATAGTAGCGCAATGGCAGCGCGCTTTGATAAGTAATGTGCAGCACTGGGGTCAGGCCAAAGACTTCGTTAGACACGAAATTAGCCACCACAGCGCTGGTCAATGACGTCAGCCAAACCAACGTCGAGAAATTATGATAAACCTCTTCTAGGATGAAGAGGGTCGAAGCGATGGGTGCGTTGAAGGCCGCTGACAGCCCGGCAGCCGCCCCACCGGCAATCAATAAGCGGCGTTGGCTTCCCTTGAACCGGAAGCCTTCAGCGACCCCTTGAGCGACAGTCCCGCCCAATTGAATCGACGGTCCTTCCCGGCCTAAGAACAGCCCGGCGCCAATGCCCAGGATGCCACTGACAAATTTCTTCCACAGGACCGGCCACCAGGCGTAATCCAGTTCACCAGCCAGCTGGCCTTCGACCTGGGGAATCCCCGAGCCCTTGATCATCGGTGTTTGCTTGGTCCAATGCCCAATCAAGACCGCGATGGCCACCAGCAACAAGGCCCAGGGAATCAGCCACAGCGGATTTTGGCCAAACCAGCCGTATAGGCTTTGCATCAATTTGAGTAAATGTTCGATAGCTAACCGAAATGTGCTCACGACGGCCCCGGCCAATAACCCCACGATACTTCCAAAGAAGATGGCGCTGAGTCGGGTAAAATCATGTTGGGTCCGTTGCTTTCGTTTCATTAGGCGATTCCTCCACAGTTTTTAAAGTCTAAATACCAGTGTAGCACAGTTTGGCACAGACCTACTGATGAATTCGCCGGTTACGCCAAATTCCGGTAAAACTGAGGAGCAGACTGCCGATAACAACGGCCGGCCAGTTGGAACGATCGTTGGTTTGGGGCAGACGTTTAGCAGCTGACGACGCTTTGGCTGGTGACTTGGCCGGAGCTGGCGCCGCTGAGGGCTGATTAGCCGTATGGGCCGCCTGGTGATGATAGCCGGTCGCTGGGCTGGTGTGCGGGTGAGCGGTCGCCTGAGACGGTGTAGTGGCCGTGTCGGCTGCGGTATCCGGCGCCGCCTCCCACAAGTCTACCGCCGAATGATGCGCCCATGGCCGTGGTTTGGTGACGGCTGGCAGGTTGGTGGTCAGCGACTGGTGCGTTGGGTTAGTTGGACTCGCTGGTGGTGCCGGGTGTGAAATGACCGGTTGGGTTGGTAGCGCCGGCTTGCTTGGTTGTGGCTGAGGTGTTGGTGCAGTTGGCAGCGTCGGCTTGCTTGGTTGTGGCTTTGCCGGATTCGGCGCTGGCTGTGGATTAGGAACTGCTGGTGTTGGATCTGTCGGCTGTGGTCGGTCGCCGCCAGGCGCTGGATATGGCTTACCCGGTTGTGGTTGAGGCAAGTCTGGCTTCGATGGTAGTGCAGGATGACTCGGCTTCTGCACACTTGAATTTACCTCAGGCACAGGTTTGACTACGATTTGGCGACGTTCCTTAGGCATTAACACAATCTGATTCTGTTGTTTGGAGTCAACTAATTCGTATCCTTTTGGAGGTGTTAGGTCAGCAACACCACCCAAAGTCAATTTTCCACCTGCTTGTCTTGTACTAACTAAAACGCCCTCCAAGTTTACAAAATGTAGATCAACAGTTGCCGATACACTTCTTCCGTCATAGTTTACCTTCACTCCTGCCAATGGTGCCTTATCCGGATAATTACTTCCATTGAATTTAAACGCAATAAGTTCAGTTAATGCCAAAATTGGATCCCCTGGCCTAACTGACTGTTGTCTTCTATACCAGTTAGTCTCTCTATATACTCCATCCTCATCAATTCCACGAATGACGTGTTGTACGCTAACATTGGCGGATGGTTGCGGGATAACATCTCCAGAAGCCAAAGCCGAAACCGACCCCATCCCCAAAGAAACGCCCGTCATTACCAATACAACTATGCGCACATGCTTCAAAATTTTCATCGTCCATTCCCCCTCGTTTTCAATCAACTCCGTAGAAAATGGCCGAAAATTTTATTTTTCCGAAAAAAAAGAAGCAAGCCCATCACTGGACCTGCTTCTCAGTATTCACATTTAATTACTTGTTAACGATGGCCAAACGTGCGTCTTCGTTCAAGTTGTAGAAGGAGTGAATCCCCTTGTATTCGGAAGTCTTACCTAATTGGTCTTCGATCCGCATTAATTGGTTGTACTTAGCGATCCGTTCGCCACGGCTCATTGAACCAGTCTTGATTTGGCCAGCGTTTAAGGCCACAACCAAGTCAGCGATCGTCGTGTCTTCAGTTTCACCAGAACGGTGAGAGATAACGGCCGTGTAACCAGCTTGCTTAGCCATTTCAACGGCTTCAACAGTTTCAGTCAAAGTCCCGATTTGGTTCAACTTGATTAAGATAGAGTTGGCAACGCCCATCTTGATCCCCTTAGCCAAGTAGTCCGTGTTCGTAACGAACAAGTCGTCACCAACGATTTGAACCTTCTTGCCCAAGCGTTCAGTAGCCATTTGCCAGTCTTCCCATTCGTTTTCATCCAGAGGATCTTCGATGGAAACAACTGGGTACTTGTCAACGATGCTTTCCAGCAAGCTAACAAATTCTTCAGCAGTGTATTCCTTGCCGTCACCCTTAAGTTCGTACTTCTTGGTGTCAGCGTTGTAGAATTCTGATGAGGCACAGTCAAAGGCGATAGCAACGTCCTTACCAGGTACGTAGCCGGCGTTCTTGATGGCTTCAACTAAGATTTCGAATGGTTCTTCGTTGTTCTTCAAGTCAGGTGCAAACCCACCTTCATCACCAACGGCAGTGGAGTAGCCCTTTTCGTTCAACAAGTTCTTCAAGTTGTGGAACGTTTCTGAACCCATCCGGATAGCTTCCTTGACGGTCTTGGCACCAACAGGCATGATCATGAATTCTTGGAAATCAACCTTGTTGTTGGCGTGCTTCCCACCGTTGATGACGTTCATCATTGGCGTAGGAAGGACGTGACCATTGAACCCGCCTAAGTAGTTGTACAAAGGTTGGCCCAATTCGTCAGCAGCGGCCCGGGCAGCAGCTAAGGAAACACCCAAGATGGCGTTAGCACCTAACTTACCCTTGTTTGGCGTACCGTCCAAGTCGATCATGGCTTGGTCAATGGCACGTTGGTCGGTAACATCGTAGCCAACGATTTCCTTGGCGATGATGTTGTTTACGTTGTCAACAGCCTTAGTAACACCCTTACCCATGAAACGACTCTTGTCGCCATCACGAAGTTCAACGGCTTCGTGTTCACCGGTTGAGGCACCAGAAGGAACGATTCCCCGGCCCATTGCCCCGGCTTCAGTGTAAAGTTCAACTTCGACAGTTGGGTTACCACGAGAATCTAAGACTTCGCGTGCGTAAATATCAGAAATAATAGACATTTTTTGTATTCTCTCCTTATGAGTGTTTGGCTTCACGGGAACAAACAACAATCCCATGTTTCATTCTATAAGTTTACCATTGAACTTTCAATTATATTTTGCCCGAATTACAAATTTTGATAGTTCGCCAGCTTAATGAAAGAGTTTTCATCTAAACTGGACCCGCCAGCGAGGACGCCGTCAACATTATCCTTGGCCATCAGGCCGACAATGTTGTCGGGTTTCACACTGCCACCATACAAAATTCGCACGCCGTTGGCTAATTCATCCGAATAGATGTCAGCCAACGTCTGGCGGATCAGGTAACACCCTTCTTCGGCTTGGTCCGTCGAAGCAGAGGTCCCACTGCCAATCGCCCAGCTTGGTTCATAAGCAATGACGACCTTGGCAGCGTCAGCAGAACTGACACCCTTGAGGGCCGCTGTAACTTGATTGACGACCCAGTGAATCTTCTCACCGGACTCGCGCCGCCCCATGGTTTCGTCACAACAAACGATGGGCGTCATGCCATTGCGAAAAACCGCTTGGACTTTTCGGTTAATGACATCGTCGGTCTCGTTGAAGTAACGGCGCCGTTCGGAGTGGCCCACGATGGTGTAAGGAATTCCCATCGCGTGCAGGGCCTTGGGGCTGGTTTCTCCCGTATAGGCACCCTCGTCTTCGTAGTAACAAGCCTCAGCGCCAATCCGCAGAATATTTTCCCGGTTGGCATCTAACATGGTCTGTAAAAATAACGCTGGTGCGGCAATCGCCGTTTCCACGACGTCCGCAGCCGGTAATTTCCCCTGCACAGCTTCCACGAAACTGCGCGCTTCCGTTACCGTTTTGTTCATTTTCCAGTTCCCAGCAATGAGTGGTATCCGCAACCTAATCCACCCTTTCTAAAAATAAATTGACTACGTTCATCATCTTACCGAATTCCCGCTAGATAAGCCAGCGAAAACCCTTACCGATCGATAAACTTGACCATAAAAAGCTGTGATGACAACCACCACAGCCCTTTACAAATTTACTTATCAGAAATTGCGGCAATTCCTGGTAAGGTCTTCCCTTCGAGGTATTCCAGAGAAGCGCCACCACCAGTAGAAATGTGGGACAACTTGTCAGCCACACCTAATTGTTGCACAGCGGCAGTTGAGTCACCACCACCGACAATCGTCTTGGCTTCGGTCAAAGTCCCTAAGAACTTACCGATTTCCAAGGTTCCTTCGGCGTAGTTGCTCATTTCAAAGACACCCATTGGGCCGTTCCAAACAACCGTCTTAGCAGACTTCAAAACGTCTTCAAATTCGGCAATGGACTTTGGCCCGATATCTAAGGCCATGTAGCCATCCGGCACGTCGCCTTCGACCGTCTTGTGAGGTGCATCGTTGTCAAACTTTTCAGCAACAACGGAGTCCACTGGCAAGACTAACTTGTCGCCGGCCTTGTCCAAGATTTCCTTAGCTAAGTCAATCTTGTCTTTTTCAACCAGGGAGTTCCCAATCTTGATGCCCTTAGCAGCGTAGAACGTGTAAGTCATCCCACCACCGATAAGGATCTTGTCAGCCTTGGCTAACAGGTTGTCGATCACACCGATCTTGTCGGAAACCTTGGCACCACCCAAGATGGCAACGAATGGGTGTTCAGGGTTGTCAACGGCACCACCGATAAACTTGATTTCCTTTTCCATCAAGAAGCCAGCAGCCGTTTGGGCCATGTTGGCAGCGATCCCGGCGTTAGATGCGTGAGAACGGTGAGCCGTCCCAAAGGCATCGTTAACGAAGACGTCACCCAATGAAGCCCAGTACTTGCCCAATTCAGGGTCGTTACCGGATTCACGCTTAACGTATTCGCCGTCTTTGACATCTTCGTAACGGGTGTTTTCCATAACCAAAACATCGCCGTCATTCAAACCGTCAATGGCGTCTTCAAGCTGCTTGCCTTCCGTCGTTGGGACGAACGTAACTGGCTTGTTTAACAAGTTGGACAGACGTTCTGCGACTGGACGCATGGACAGGCCCGGCTTGTCGTCTTCCTTCTTGATCCGACCTAAGTGAGATAAGAGGATGGCCTTGCCACCATGTTCGATTACGTACTTGATCGTTGGTAATGCCGCAACGATACGGTTATCGTTACCAATCACACCGTCTTTGATTGGGACGTTAAAGTCGACCCGCATCAGGACTTTTTTGCCCTTTAAGTCTAAATCAGAAACTGTTAATTTAGCCAATTCTGAAATCCTCCTTGAGTAATATCTATTAAAAGATTACTTTCACAATATACAGCACTTACCTTTGAATTTCAAAGGACTTATGCAAATTTTTACAAAAAACGCAGCGAAGAAATTCCTCCCTCCGCCGCGTTCGTGAGTCTATTTAAAAGCTGTTACAACTGTCGGATTAGAGAGTTGCGAAGTGCAATAACGTCCGAACCATGTTGCAAGTGAAGCCCCATTCGTTGTCGTACCAAGCAACAGTCTTGACAAGTTGGGTGTCACCGTTAGTCGTAACTTCAGTTTGGGTTGGGTCAAAGACAGAACCGTGATCGTCATCGACGATGTCTGAAGAAACGATTTCATCGGCGTTGTAACCGAAGGCTTCGTTACCTTCAGTGTGCTTCTTCATAGCGTCGTTGATTTCGTCAGCAGTAACCTTCTTGTCCAGAACAGTGACTAATTCAGTCAAAGAACCGTCAGTCAAAGGTACACGTTGTGCATGGCCTTGTAACTTACCCTTCAAGTCAGGGATAACCAAACCGATAGCCTTAGCGGCACCAGTTGAGTGAGGAATCGTGTTAACACTGGCAGTACGGTTGTTCCGCATCTTCTTGCCGCGAGGGCCATCCAAGATTTGTTGGGTAGCAGTGAAGGCATGAATCGTGGTCATCGTACCAGCCTTGATACCGAATTCCTTGTTCATGAAGTAAGCCATTGGTGCCAAGCAGTTCGTGGTGCAAGAACCAGCAGAAACGATGACATCGTCCTTGCTTAAGACATCCAAGTTAACGCCAGGAACAACCGTCGTAACGGCACCGGCTGGAGCAGATACTAATACCCGCTTAACACCAGCATCGATGTGGGCGTGAGCCTTTTCTTCGGAAGTGTAGAAACCGGTACATTCGAGGACGAAGTCAACACCGTCGTTCTTAACCCAAGGAATGTCTTGAGCCTTTGGTTCAGCGTAAACAGGGTATTCCTTACCGTCAACCACGATGCCCTTGTCCGTAGCGGAAACTTCGCCAGGGAAACGGCCATGAGTTGAGTCATACTTCAACAGGTAAGCTAACATTGAAGGTGTCGTCAAATCGTTGATGGCAACAACTTCGATGTCACTTGAGTGGAGTTCGTGAATCCGCTTGAAAGCCAAACGGCCGATACGTCCGAAACCATTAATACCAATCTTTACAGTCATACTGTGATTTCCTCCTTCAGGAAGCAAACAAAGATAATTTTTTTAAAAAGCAATACATGTTCATTGTATCACTTTTTTAAAACAAAGTCAGCAGCACCTTCATCGGTAATTAACCAAGTCTGTGCTGGCGCTAAACGCATGTAAGCCGCAATCGCAGCCCCCTTCTCGGCACCGCCAGCAACGGCGATGACTAATTGTTTAGCGGCTAAGTCGCCAATTTCCAACCCAATACGGGGGAACTTGCTGACGACGTGGCCCTGGTCATCGTAGAAATAACCAAAGGCCTCACCCACGGCGTGTGCTGCCGATAAATCGGCAATCACGTGCGGATCCATGTGGCGCCGCTCGGCCATGACAAAGGCCTGACCGATACCGTGAATGACCACGTTGCTTTGCGCAATCAGTTGTAACACTTCGTGGATCGCTGGTTCCGCAAATAACGATTTGTAGGTGGCACTGTTCAGCTGCTCCGGCACGTACAACTGCCGAAACGCGCTGTTGGTGTGTTCGGCCATGGTGGCCGCCACCGTGTTGGCCTGAATGGCCGGCGACTCACCGACCCCACCACGCGCCGGAACGAATAACAGGTCCCGGTTTGCAGCCAAGGCAGGCGTCAAGGCGTCCGCTACCGTGGCTAGCGTGTGACCGCCCATGACGGCGACCGTGCTATGACCACCAGGCATCTGGTCCATCAAGACCTGCCCGGCCGCCTGGGCCAAACCATCGAGCGAACCGTTTGCTGCGGTACTGTCCCCCGGCACAATCGTACAGTGGGCAATGCCCAAGCGTTGTGCCAGTTCACGTTCCTGCTGCTGCCGGCCGGCTAAGTCATTCATGACTGGCGTTAGGCCGCGCAGGACCCGTTGACCAGCGGCCGTGATCTGCATCCCCCGGACAGACATTTGGATAAAGCCCAAGTCTGCCAAGGCATCCGTGGTCGTCCGCACCGTGCGCTCGGAACACGCCAGCTTCGTCGCTAGCGTCCGCCGACCCACGGGCTGGAGGCGGGCAACGCCCTGCAGAACACGGAAGCGGCTGGTCAGTTTTCCGACCATCTGGGGCATAATCGCATCTACCCACTGCCAATCTTCATGCATCCTGCTTACCTCCTAGTGGGACGATAATCGACCTATGGTGGCTGATAAACGCCCACCCTGGTCAAAAAATTTAAGGCCAACCAGAGCCAACCTTTTACGATTAATAGTATAAGCCCATGCTCGCCCTTTAGCAAGTAATTCAGACCGTTAATTTATGTAAGCCCTTACAATAGAAGAAACGCAAAAATTTTGACCGCTGGCCACACCGGATTGCGTGGCCACTGGGGAGCAATCCAGTGTGGCGCGCAAAAAATCGCGAGTGGGACAGGCGATTAGACAGCAAGTATTAAGGCTACCTTTTGGCGCACGCTTCAGCTAGGTACAAGTGATACGAACGATCCGGGAGTTGTCCCAGGTGCAAAAAAATCGCCGTCACACGGTAACCCGTGGACGACGACTTTTTTGCTTTTATTTGATGCGCCCGGAGGGAATCGAACCCCCATTTCAAGAACCGGAATCTTACGTGCGATCCATTACACTACGGGCGCATAAAAATTGTTATGAACAACACCTTGACTACTATAACTGATTTTGAATAAAAATACAAGGTAGTTTGGCATTTTTCTCCCGGAATTCATGCTATAATGACGGCATTAACTTTTCCTGGAGGTTTTCGCAATGACGCGACACAAGACTTTTCGCCTGGTCGTTGACGCATTATTAATGGCGATTATTTTATTGCAAAATATCATTCCGTTTCTCGGCTACATCCCCCTCGGGCCCTTCAGCATGACCCTAATTGGTCTAACGGTCATCGTGGCTGGGACCGCCTTGGGCCCCAAGGATGGCATGGTGATTGGTGGCTTTTGGGGGCTGATCACCTTCGTTCGGGCCTTCACCTGGCCGTCTAGTCCGGTCGCCCCGCTGATCTTTACCAACCCGTTGATTTCCATCCTGCCACGCTTACTCATGGGGCTGGTAGCTGGTGGGCTATACACCTGGGGTCGTCACCGCCAGTGGTCCCAGCGCCGGGCCATGCAAGTCGCCGCGGGTTGTGCCGCGTTGGTCAACACCTTGTTAGTCCTCGGCTTGGTCTTTTTCTTCTACCAGACGCCAGCCGTGGCTACCGCGTTTGGCGCCAAGGGCAATCAAACGCTGGGCTACGTCTTGATGATTTCGCTGCTGACCAACGGGATTCCCGAACTGATCTTGGATGTGCTGGTGGCACCGCTGATTGCCCGTCCCCTGCGTAACCGCTGGGATCGGCTCAAGGCTTAGTTTTGCTTAACAACGGGTCGCCATACTATCTCAATAACAACCAGTTCAGCCTAGATGACGATCACTGTCTGGCCGGACCCGCTCACAATCTAATCACTAAACGCATGCGTTCCCGAACCTGGTGAACGCATTTTTTGGACGAAAAAAGCCGCAACCACGAACGGTTACGACCATCTGATGCGCCCGGAGGGAATCGAACCCCCATTTCAAGAACCGGAATCTTACGTGCGATCCATTACACTACGGGCGCCTATCAGCATCAGTATTTTTGAGCACCTAATTACTATACCTGATGCTGAATATAAATTCAAGGGGTCGTTGCAAATTTCTTCCTGATTAAACGTAAATCAGCGTGACCCCGCCAAAGGACACATTACCGTGAATCGAGACCCGGGGCGCCGTTGGGTCGGGCTTAGCGGTCCCCTTTTCTTCGATGGCACCAAAGCCAGTGTTGATGTTGTGGTGCACGTTCCAATGCTTGGGAATAAACAGTTCCGTTCCACCGAAGGAATCATCGATCACGATGTCGGCCCCGTCCGGATTGACCGTAACGTTGTCAAAGTAGACCTTGGCATTGCCCATGTTGACTTTGATCACGGCGCGTTTGAAATCCAGCGACTGTAGGTAGCGAATGCTGCTACTCATGTTGACGTCGACCAAAATTTCGGACTCATCTAAGTCTTGCACGTCCTCTTCTTCCCAGTCGTGGTCGTGCCACTTATGCTGATGCCAGTCCTGGCCGTTGACAATGACCCGTGGGCCGTGATGGTGCCAGCGCCACCGCGGCTTAATGATCAGCGACAGCCCCGCCGTCAGCAGGACCGCGGCCCCCAGAATCGTCCACGGTGCCAAAGCAGCGATTCCCAGCGGCTTAGCGAAGATAATCGCCAGAAAGGCCAGTGAGAAGACCATCCCGCCTGTGGCCAGGTGAATCAGACTTTCCACGAAGGCCGCCACCAAGAACATCGCCAACAACAACGTCCAAAAACCAATGTGGTAGGTGAAGATGCCCAGTTGGCTGGTAATTAAAATACCGGCCGCCAAAACCAGGAAGACACCCCAAAACCAATTTCGATACATAAGACTTACCCCTCTCGTTCTAGTGCCTCTTTAAGCGCCTTATAGTAGCGCCGCGACACGTAAAGTTGTTTGTGTGATTTCTGAAATTTGACCAAATTCCCCGTGACGGACTTGGTCAGCGATAGGATCTGGTCACGATTGAGGATGGCGGATTTGGAAGCCCGTTGGAAGGTCGTGGGCAACGCGTCGGCCAGTTCGTACAAGGGTTGCCGCGTCACGTAAACGTCGTCGGCCGTGTGGACCATGACCTGATGATCCGCCGCCTCTAGAAATAAAATGTCACCGACCACCACCTGAAAGCTTTGCCCACGCTGGCGCAACGTTAAGCGTTTTGCCGCCGTGGTCGCCGCCTCTAGTGCCGCCACCAACTGGCTCACGTCCGTATTGGCTGCCGCACGAATGGTCACGTCCGGCTCGACCGCCGTTTCATCAATTACCACGTGGACTTTCAAATCGCCACCCCCTTTCGTTGTTTTAAGTAAACCATACCCACCGCCAAAAATAAATATCGATGACGTGACTGGTCAGCTAACTGGCGTAAGCGGTCGATTAAGTTGGGTGAGCGTCCCTTCTGACCGGATGAAACGTATCCAATCACCGGATTGGCGTTGGCCGCCTGCCGTTCGCCCACTCGGGGCGTGGCACGCGGTGGCCGGGCCAGTCCCTTATTAAAAAACGCTTCCCCCTGCTCACAGCGTTCACTGACTCAGCACTCCCCCCAGTCGACTGACAGAATACGTGACGTTTGGCCAAACTCTGTTATGATGGTTTTAGTTAATCGGTTCTGGTCTAAATGGTAAGTCATATTGTTTGACCTACTTTGACCATAGCGGTACACTAACAACATGTTAGCGAAACGCTAGCCATTCAATAGTTAATAAGGGAGGCTATCTAGTCATGAATTTAGTACCAACAGTTATTGAACAATCATCCCGTGGCGAACGGGCCTATGATATCTATTCACGACTCTTAAAAGACCGGATTATTATGTTATCTGGCCCAATCGAAGATGACATGGCAAACGCCATCATTGCGCAACTGCTCTTCTTGGACGCTCAAGACTCCACTAAGGACATTTCGCTGTACATCAACTCACCAGGTGGTGTGGTTTCTTCCGGCTTGGCCATTTACGATACCATGAACTTCATCCAATCCGACGTACAAACGATTACGTTAGGGATGGCAGCTTCCATGGCCAGTGTCTTGGCTTCATCCGGGACTAAGGGCAAGCGTTTTGCATTGCCACACGCCCAAGTCATGATTCACCAACCATCCGGTGGTGCCCAAGGGCAACAAACTGAAATTGAAATTGCCGCGCGTGAAATCTTGAAGACGCGTGAATTGATCAACAAGATTTTGGCTGAAAACTCAGGTCAACCCGTTGAACGTCTGAACCAAGACACTGAACGGGACAACTACTTGAGTGCGCAAGAAGCCGTTGATTATGGTTTGATCGACCACATCATGACCAACAGTAGCGAACAAAAGAAGTAAGCCTCGCATTAAAAATAGCACCAGCCCAGCTTGGGTTGGTGTTATTTTTTGTTTAAAGCTGGGGGTAGCCATACTGCTGGTTCACCCGCACGCGCAATGAATCCCTATCTGGTCATCTCGCCTTAAAAAAACGGCGCCCAGCACCAATAGCTGAGCGTCGTTTTTGCTTTACGCCGTGGCTTCTTCACGAAGCTGTTTAGCGTAGTCATTGATTTTCCGTAAACGGTGATTGATACCGGACTTGGAAATGGGACCACCGGGAACCAGATCGCCCAATTCCTTTAGGCTCACTTCTTGGTGCGCCATCCGGGCTTCGGCGACCTCGCGCAACTTGGTTGGCAGTTGGCCTAAGCCGACCGTGGCCGCGATAAACTGAATGTTATCGATTTGTCGCGTTGAAGCGTTGGCAACCTTATCCAGGTTGGCGTTTTCACAGTTCACCAGCCGGTTGACTGAGTTACGCATGTCGCGCATGATGCGGACGTCTTCGAACCGCAACATGGCCGTGGTAGCGCCAATCAAGGACAAGAAGTCGGCAATCTTTTCTGCCCCCTTCAAGTACGTGATGTAGCCACTCCGGCGCACGATGGTCCGGGCGTTTAGGTCGTAGCGATTCATCATTTCCGCAATCATCTGGTTATGCTCCTCGTATAGGGAGTAAATTTCCAAGTGGTAGCGGCTGGTTTCGGGATTGTTGACGGACCCGCCGGCCAAAAAGGCCCCCCGCAAATAGGAACGAACCCGCATGTCATCGTTTAAGATCTCAGCCGGGACAGATTCCAACAGCTGCATCCCGTCAAAGATGCCCAGGTCGGATAAGACTTCCGTCACACCAGTCTTGACCCGCACAATGTACAGGTTATTTTTCTTGAGTTTCATCTTGCGCCGCACCAACAATTCACTTTCCAAATCGTAGAATTGCTTGAGCAACTGGTACATCCGCCGGGCAATTGCCGGATTTTCCGTCTGCACGTTCAAGACGAAGTGATGATTGGCCAACCCTAAGGCGCCGTTCATCCGAATCAAGGCAACCAATTCCGCCTTGGCATTATCCCGATGAACTTCCAGGGTGGTTAATTCTTTTTTGACTTCACTGGCATATGACACCGTTAAGGCCTCCGTTTCATCCGATAACGTGGCTGCCCAATCAGGTTCAAGAGTTCATGCACGACCTCTTGCCCGTTGTGGAACGCCCCGTTATCACGTAATTGTAAAAAGTCGGTCGAAATGACCCGGCACCCCTGATTTCGGAGTCCCTGAAAGTCATGTCGCACCGGTTGAGACATTTCGTCCCAGCGTTGGTAATCAATGTATTGGTCGGGCACCTTGCGCGTGTTGACCAAGACCGTATCAATAAAGTTCGTGTTTAAGTGCTGATTCAACACGCGCACGTGATCAGCGTCGGTGAAGTTTTCCGTTTCACCCTTTTGCGTCATGATATTGCAGATGTACACGACCTCCGCCGTCGTCTCCTTGACCGCTTTGCCGACGCTTTCAATCATCAGATTGGGCAGGATGCTGGTAAATAAGCTCCCCGGTCCCAAGACGATTTGGTCGGCGTTCATGATGGCGTCGATCACCGGTTGAACGGCTTGTGGCTGCTGGTGATGGTCACTGGTTTCGACCCACACCCGTTTGATCAGCTTGTGGGCGGCCGTGATTTCCGACTCGCCACTCAGGGTACTGCCATCCGCAAATTGCGCGTGCAACTCCAACGGTTCATCGGCCGCCGGATAAATGTGGCCGTTGACCCGCATCAGCTGCGACAACTCTTGAACCGCATCAAAAATACCGCCCTTCATTTCCGACAAGGCGGCAATGATCAGATTGCCAATCGCGTGACCCGCAAAGAAATCATCCGTCGTTTCAAACCGGTACTGGAACAAGTCTTTATAAATGTCTGGGACTTCCGCCAGCGCCACCATGACGTTGCGAATATCACCAGGCGGCACCACGTTAACGTAATGCCGAATGATGCCGGAAGAGCCCCCGTCATCAGCAACCGTGACCACCGCCGTAATATCGACGTCTTGGTCGCGCAAGTTACGTAAGATGACCGGGAGTCCGGTGCCACCGCCAATGACCACGATTTTCGGGCGGCGGCTATTATTTAGCTCTCTCATGATCGATTGGCAGACTCCTTTCGCTTGTTGATGTCACGATGGGTCACGTGGACCGGATAACTGTCCCCCAGGGCCTTGCCGAGGCGTTGCGTGAGCGCGACCGAACGGTGTTGACCGCCGGTACAGCCGATGGCAATCGTCAGACTCGACTTGCCCTCTTTTTTGTAGCCAGGCACGATGGTCTGTAGCAGGCCTAAAAATTGTTGGTAGAACTCTTCGGTCTGCGGTTGCTTCATCACGTAATCGTAGACGGGTTGGTCCAAACCGGTTTGTTCCCGCAACTCTGGCAAGTAGTACGGGTTCGGTAAGAACCGCACGTCCATCACGATGTCGGCATCGATGGGCAGACCGTACTTAAACCCAAAGGACATGACCTCGATATGAAAGGAATTTGTCGTTTCCGTTTCGTAGTTGTGGAAAATCTCTTCTCGCAACTTCCGCGGACTGAGATTGGTGGTATCGATCACCAATTGCGCCGCTTGACGAATCGGTGACAGCAATTTCCGTTCCCGTTGAATCCCTTCCATCACCCGACCGTTGCGGGCCAGCGGATGGGAACGCCGCGTCTCTTTGTACCGTGACACCAATTCTTCGTCAGAGGCATCCAAGAACAGTACCTGAGCATTCATGGTACCGTGGACCGCCACGTCATTCAGCATCCGCACGATTTCATCGTAAAAGGCCCGCGAACGCAGGTCAATCACGAGGGCGATCTTGGTCAGCTTACCGGACTCGCGGACCAGGTCCCAAAATTTTGGCAGCAGCGAAGGCGGCATATTATCAATACAAAAGTAGCCTAAATCTTCAAAACTTTGCATGGCGACCGTCTTACCGGCACCACTCATCCCGGTAATGATCACCAGCCGAATATCTTCAGTCATGGCTCTCCTCTGCTCCTTTCGAAAACAATCTTTAAGCAGTATAACACACCGGGTGTTTCTTTTCCTAACAATTCTCTTAAATTTAGTCAATTTTGGTCGGTTTGACCGTTAAATTTGCTCACTGAGGCTTCTAGACCTTCGGCGTTACCGGATGGCAGTGGGGTTGACGGTGAACGGACACCGGCAATTTGTTAAGAAATCCTAAAGATTGCCGTCAAGCGCTCACCAATGATCAGCGAATTTCGTTGGTACCTATGACGGGGCATTTCTCAACACCCCAGATTGCTGCTGGCCCCGGCGCACCCAATTTTTATGAGCGCCAATCCAAGTCAAAGAACAGCCTTGATCCGCAACTTCTGTTACTCTACCGCGCCATTAGATTGCCCTAGTCATCCAGCACCTCATCCGGACGGACCGTTTGGTACAGGGCAAAACCGCCATCCAGGTTGACCACATCGAAGCCGTGTTGCTTTAAGATGCGTTCGGCCACGTAGCTCCGGTGCCCACTTTGACAGCTGACGATGTACGGTTGCTGGGGATCGAGTTCACTGAGCCGGTCGCGTAACTGGTCCAGCGGGATGTTGATGGCCATGGGAAACCGGCCAGCTGCTAATTCCGTGGGATTGCGCACATCTAAGAGTTGCCGTCCCGCCACTTCAGCGGCTTTCAATTCGTGCCACTGGCGGTTGTCAGAGAGCCCATCCATGATGTTTTGCGCCATCTCCCCCACCAAATTCACGGGATCCTTGGCTGAACCAAATGGCGGCGCATAACTCAATTCCAATTCTGGCAAATCTGCGACGGTCAGGTGACCCTTGATGGCGGTCGCCAACACGTCGATGCGTTTGTCGACGCCGTGCCCCACCGCCTGGGCACCGTAAAGCTCCCCGGATTGCGGGTTAAACAGCAGTTTTAGCAGCAAGGATTGCGCCCCTGGAAAGTAATCGGCGTGGTCACTGCCGCGGTAATGGGCCGCCTTATAGGGCAGCTGTTGGGCCTGTAAGGCGGCCTCATTTAACCCCGTCATGGTAGCCGCCGTATCAAAGACGCGCACAATGGCGGTCCCCACACTGCCGCGGTTGTGATGCGGCAAGCCAATGAGATTATCGGCGACTTGTCGCCCTTGCCGATTGGCGGGTGAGGCCAGGGAAATCAGCGCTGGTTGTCCACTGACCTGATTACGAACCACGATGGCATCCCCCACGGCATAGACGTCCGGCGCGCTGGTTTGATACGTCTCATCCACTTCAATGCCACCGCGCAAGCCCAGGTGAATGCCGCTGGTTGCCAAAAAGTCTGTCGCTGGCCGGACACCCACGGCTAAGACGATTTGGTCCGTTTGAACTTGCGTCTCGTCGGCTAAGACTAACGTTCGACCATTATCGCGGACGCTAGCCACAGCCTGCCCTGTGATGACCCGCACCCCCTGTTGCGTCAAGGTGTGTTGGATGCCCGCCGCCATTTCTTCATCCAGTGGCGGCAAGACGTGGCTTGCCTGTTCCACGATTGTGACGGTTAACCCCCGCCGGCGCAAGGCCTCCGCCATTTCTAGGCTGATGAAGCCACCGCCGACCAGTGTCACGGTCCGGGCCCCCGTCGTGCTTAATTTCGCCATCAAGCGGTCCAAATCCGGAATGTTGCGCAAGACGCTCACGTTGGGCGCCGTTGCCAGTCCGGGAAGATCCGGGACCACCGGCACGGCTCCGGGTGCTAAGATGAGCTTGTCGTAGCTCTCCGTAACCGTTTGCCCGGCGACCTGGACACTGAGTTGATGCTGGTCGGGCACCACCGCAGTGACCCGTTGATTGACCCGCACGTCGATATTGAACCGTTGCTTGAGTTTGGCCGGTGTCTGAACAATCAAATCAGCGCGGTCCTGAATTTCACCGCTCAAATAGTATGGTAACCCGCAGTTGGCAAACGACACATAGGGCCCTTGCTCCAACACGATGATCTCAGCCGTTTCGTCTAGCCGGCGTAACCGCGTGGCCGCAGACATGCCGCCCGCGACGCCCCCTACAATCACAACTTTCATGACTAAGCTCCTTCCATGATCCGCTTCTAGAACGTTATGCCATTCAGTATATACCGGTCCCGGTATGACGCAACTAATTTACCCGGCAAATTAACTTTCTGGGCAACACTTTCTGTGGTCAATGAAGCAGGCCTCGATCATCGCCTTGCTGTAGCTCACTTTTCTAATTACTCCCGTTCAAAAACTTCCCAAAAATGCGGATGGCCCATCTCAATATGTTCCTTACTAGGGCTAATATTAGCTGGCCAATCCTTGATAGATGAGCCTTTAGGTAAAAAGTCTATCGACCAGCAATTTACCCCTACATTCCCACTCAGTTCGAGCACATCACCCCGGATAAGATCATCACCCTCTTGAAATATAATCTTACCCGGTTTCTCAACAGTCTTTCCGGAAGTATCGTCTTCGGTAAGTGTCGTCCGACCATTTCTGGCCGTACGAAGGGCAATTGACCCATCACGCAATGATGTCTTTGAAACAGTTAACTTTCTTCCTGATGGCTTAGACCACCGCGGCCCCTTGCCATCCGACGCATTAAAACCTTCCCCCACTTCTTTCCAGGAACCCATCAGCGAAGTGTAATCACCCGCCTTGATTTGGTGAAGGTTCATCGTCTGCACGCCAGTGGCTGTTTTCGCAGATTTACCTACTACCGACTTTCGTTGCCCCTCACCATGGGCCTTGGCCTGAGCTTGATTCTTTAGAAGCTGCTTATCGATCCGAACAATGAGCCGTTTTAAGGCCGGTGCGGTATAAACTACCCCCTCTTGGGAGACCAGTTCAGCCTTAAGGTCTTTGAGTGCGGTATTTTTTCTGGCTAAATCGGTTGAGGTTTCTTGATCCAATTTGGCAGGGCTTTGGCGTTTTAGCCGCTGCAAATTCTCCGTTTGAATTAGCTGCTTGATGTCTTTCACCGTGTTTTGATAGACCAGCGTCACTTGCTGGGACTTTTGCTTACGCCGGTAGTAGTCGGCGGCCGCATGCTCAAGCTTCTTTAAGGCCGCAACTTGTTCGGGAACGGAATGCGCCTGTTTAATGGCCTTAGCCTGCCGGTTGATGGCAGCGACCTTGGCCTCATAAGACCTAGCTGGTCCGACTACTTTCTGGTTTTCCGCCGTCGCCCCGCACCCCACCATCACAATCGTCAGGACTAGCAAAGATACGATCATCAGATACCTTCTCTTCATCATCTTTCTCCTCAGACGCACGTTCATCGTGCTTATTTAACGAACTGACTAGTCGGCAAGCTTCCCCTTGACGTAACTGAAGAACGTTACATGCGTATTACCAGCATACTAAACCAAAGGATGATGGTCAATTGGTAAAACGTTAATATTATTTAATAAATTTTCAGCATAAGGAAATGACTATTTACTAAGATTTTTATCGCTAATAGCCCCAGTTTACGCCAGACACTTACAATTATTTATTTTCCAATTTCACGAAATAGAAAAGTATCAATATTCGCTACTCCTTCTAAAAGATGGTTCCAGAGAGGCACCTACAATTTTCCCAACAAAAAAACAGCCATGACATGAGCCACAGCTGCTACAAATTTCTTAATTATGACCGACTGCGCGCAATCGCAATCCAAATGGCGTTGACGCCAAAAACGATAAAGAAGAACGCAATCAAGACGTTCAGGGATAGCGCGGCTGCCACCGGATGGATGAAGAGCATAATTCCGATGACCAAGCTGACGACGTCCAAGATGACGGACAGCCAGAACCACAGCCCACCAAAGTCGCGTAAATGACTGGCAACTAGCAGTCGTTCTATGGAATCAAAGATGAACCACAGCGCGAACAAATAACCCAGAGTGACAATGGCACTGTTCATGTCAAAGAAGAACACGACGGCAATCAGGATATCTAAAATCCCAAAGACCAGTGCAAAGTTCGCTCGGATCCCCGTCGCATCATGCAATTTCTTATACCCGGCAATCGTGGTCAACCCACTCAAGAGGGCCATGAACGCAAAAATAATGGCTAACCCAGTTAGGCCAATTTTCGGGGAGCGCAGCAGTCCAACCGCGGCAACGATAAACAGGATGCCGAGAATGAACTCGCCCCAGTCAAATCCCCAACGGGCACGATTCATATTAAACATTGGCAAAATCTCCTCACAACACCAGCCATGTGCTGACTGGTTTTCAACCATTGTACTGGTTTTTCAGCCCCGCGACAAGTTCGGGGCTCAATTACAGGACCATTAAACCGTGTCCGGCCAACGCTACCACCGTTCTGGGTCATTTTTATGACTAGACTCTACCCAAATGCGTCGGTTCGCTGTGGGCTCCCTTGCTGACACCGGTAATTGGCTTAGCCACTTTTAATTACCAATTCGATTCGCCCACAAAAAAGCGGCGAACCTCACCCGCAGGTAGGCATTCGCCGCTAAATTTACAATTAGTTTACTTGGTTTGGGCTGGTTTGGCCTCAGTCGTAGCCTGGTCTTCCTTGGTCCGCGCGGTATCGCGGGCCAAGATTGGCTTCAGGTATTGGCCGGTGTAACTCTCGGCGACCTCCGCCAGTTCCTCTGGCGTACCCGTGGCGACCACGTTTCCGCCGGCTTCCCCACCTTCAGGACCTAAGTCGATCAGGTGGTCCGCCGTCTTGATGACGTCCAAGTTGTGTTCGATGACCAACACCGTGTTGCCCTTATCGACCAACCGGTGCAGCACTGTCAACAGGCGTTTGATATCATCCGTATGCAACCCGGTCGTTGGTTCGTCCAGGATGTAGAAGTTCTTCCCGTTTTGTTGCTTGTGCAATTCGGAAGCCAACTTCATCCGTTGCGCTTCCCCACCGGACAAGGTCGTGGCGGGTTGCCCCAACTTGACGTAGCCCAAGCCGACGTCTTGAATCGTCTGGAGCTTGCGGGTGATCTTGGGAATGGCCTCGAAGAACTTCAGGGCCTCACTCACGGTCATGTTCAACACGTCCGAGATGTTCTTGCCCTTGTATTCCACTTCCAGCGTTTCGGAATTGTACCGCGTCCCGTGGCAAACTTCACACGGCACGTAGACGTCTGGCAAGAAGTTCATTTCGATTTTCAAGATCCCGTCACCGTGGCAGGCTTCACACCGGCCACCCTTGGTGTTGAAGCTGAACCGGCCCTTTTGGTAGCCGCGCAACTTCGCGTCGTTGGTCTGCGCAAACAAGGTCCGCACATCATCAAAGACACCGGTATAAGTCGCGGGGTTGCTTCGTGGTGTCCGTCCAATCGGACTTTGATCGATGTCGACCAGTCGTTCGATGTTCTTGACGCCGGCGATGGACTTGTATTTCCCGGGTTTTTCCGAATTGTGATTCAACTTCTGCGCCAACGCCCGTTTCAAAATCGTGTTGACCAGCGTGGACTTCCCGGAACCAGAGACCCCGGTGACCACGACGAATTCGCCTAGTGGGAAATCGACCGTGATGTCCTTTAAGTTGTTTTCGGCCGCACCGGTGATGCGAATGGCCTTTCCGTTGCCGGTCCGCCGTTCAAGCGGCACGGGAATGTACTTCTTTCCGGACAGGTACTGCCCGGTCAACGACTTACGGGACCGCATGACCTGCTTAGGTGTCCCGGCGGCCATCACGTGACCCCCGTTTTCCCCGGCACCCGGGCCGATATCGACAATGTAATCGGCGGCCCGCATGGTGTCCTCATCATGTTCCACGACGATCAGGGTGTTGCCCAGATCGCGCATTTGCTTCAAAGAGGCGATCAACCGGTCGTTGTCCCGCTGATGCAGCCCAATCGAGGGTTCATCCAAAATGTACAGCACGCCGGACAAGTTGGAGCCAATTTGCGTGGCCAACCGAATCCGTTGGGCTTCCCCACCGGACAGGGTCCGCGCCGAACGACTCAGCGTCAGGTAATCCAACCCCACGTTGCGTAAGAACGTCAACCGGTCGCGAATTTCCTTTAAAATCGGTTGGGCAATGACGGCATCTTGTTCGCCAAAGCTCAGATTTTGGAAGAAGGCCAATTCCTTTTCCACCGGCAAATCGGAGACTTCCCCAATATGCTGGTGGTTGATCTTGACACTCAAGGCTTGGCGGTTCAACCGGAAACCGTGGCAGGTCTGACAGGTCAACTCGGTCATGTACTTACGCATGACGTCGCGCGTGAAGTCACTGTTAGTTTCGTGGTAACGGCGGTTGACGTTGGGGATGACACCTTCAAATTCAACGTCCACGTCGCGTACGCCGCCAAAGTCATTTTCATAGTGGAAATGGAATTCCTTGCCTTGAGAGCCATAAAGGACCAGTGCTTGGTCGGACTTGGACAGCTGCTCAAACGGCGTGTCCATATCGACGTTAAAGGCGGCACAGGCCTGTTCCAGCAAGGCTGGGTAGTATTGCGAGCTGATTGGGTTCCAGGGCGCTAAGGCCCCCTCACGCAGCGTCTTGGTCTTGTCAGGCACGACCAGATCCAAGTCGACTTCCAACTTCACCCCTAACCCGTCACAATCCGGGCAGGCACCAAAGGGCGCGTTAAAGGAGAACAGCCGCGGTTCCAATTCCCCCACCGTGAACCCACAGACAGGGCAAGCATAGTGTTCGGAGAAAATCATCGGTTCGCCGTCGATCAAGTCAGCAATGGCGTACCCGCCACTCAACCGCAAAGCGGCTTCAAAGGAGTCAAAGAGCCGAGAGCGAATCCCCTTTTTGACCACGACCCGATCGATCACAATAGCGATGTCGTGGTTTTGGTTCTTGTTAAGTTCGGGAACTTCGCTGATGTCCATGATTTTGCCATCGACGCGGACCCGGACGAAGCCTTCGCGTTGGATCTTTTCAAAAATCTTCTTGTGTTGGCCCTTCTTGGCCCGCACGATGGGCGACAAGATCTGCATCTTGGTCCGTTCGGGCAGTGCAAGTACCTGGTCAACCATCTGTTCCACGCTTTGACTGGTGATCTTCGTGCCATCATTGGGACAGATGGGGGTCCCCACCCGCGCCCACAAGAGTCGCAGGTAGTCGTTGATCTCCGTGACCGTCCCCACGGTCGACCGCGGGTTCTTGGAAGTGGTCTTCTGATCAATGGAAATGGCCGGACTCAACCCATCGATGGAATCGACATCCGGTTTGTCCATTTGCCCCAGAAACTGGCGGGCGTATGACGACAGGCTTTCCACGTAACGGCGCTGGCCTTCCGCATACAGCGTGTCAAAGGCCAGTGAGCTCTTCCCTGAACCCGACAGGCCACTGATAACGACCAGTTTGTTCTTGGGAATCGTCACGTCAATATCTTTTAAGTTATGGGCGCGGGCCCCGTGAATCACGATTTTATCATTTGCCAAATTGAAATCTCCTTACTTCCCTAATCACCGATCTCGGTCTTCATATCCATAATCGTATCACGCAACGAAGCGGCCTGCTCAAAGTCTAGCTTCTTGGCTGCGGCACGCATTTCGTCTTCCAACCGCGCAATCAGCTTTTCTTGGTCTGGCTTGTCCATGTCCTCAAAGTCACTCGCCACGAAGTCATCCTTCTCATCGGTGTCGTCGTTCTTCTTGGTGACGGCAATCAGGTCGCGAATTGGCTTGATGATGGTGGTTGGCGTAATGCCATGTTCCTTATTGTAGGCGATTTGGACCTTCCGCCGCCGGGCCGTTTCATCTATCGCCGCTTGCATGGATTCCGTCACGGTATCGGCGTACATGATGACGTGCCCATGTGAGTTCCGCGCCGCCCGGCCAATCGTTTGAATCAAGGACCGTTCGTTACGCAAGAACCCTTCCTTGTCGGCATCCAAAATAGCGATCAGCGACACTTCGGGAATATCGATGCCTTCCCGCAACAGGTTGATGCCGACCAAGACGTCGTACTTGCCTAACCGCAAGTCGCGCATGATCTCCGTTCGTTCCAGCGTCTTGATATCCGAATGCAAGTAGGCGACCTTGATGCCCAAGTCCTTGAGGTAGTCCGTCAAGTCTTCGGCCATCTTCTTGGTCAAAGTCGTGACAAAGGTCCGCTCGTTCTTCTCGACGCGGGCGTTGATCTCACCGACCAGATCATCCATTTGTCCCATGATGGGCCGCACTTCAATGGTGGGATCCAACAAGCCGGTCGGCCGAATGATCTGTTGGACGACGTGATCTGTCTGGGCCTCTTCGTAGGGTCCCGGCGTGGCCGACATGTAAACGACTTGGTTGATGTGTTTTTCAACTTCATCTAGCTTCAATGGCCGGTTATCCAACGCGCTCGGCAGCCGGAAACCGTAGTCGATCAATTGCTGCTTACGCGCTCGGTCCCCGTTGTACATCCCCCGAACCTGAGGCATCGTCACGTGAGACTCATCGACGACTAACAGGAAATCCTTGGGGAAGAAATCCAGCAGCGTGTATGGGGGTTCGCCGGCTTTACGGCCATCCATCCACCGTGAGTAGTTTTCAATGCCGCTGGTGTAGCCCATTTCTCGCATCATTTCCAGATCATAAGTGGTCCGTTGCTTGAGGCGTTGGGCCTCCAATAACTTGCCGCTATTCTCTAATTCGGCGACCCGGTCCTTTAATTCGCCTTCGATGCCCGCCGTGGCCTTCGCCATGGTGTCCTCGTTGGTCATAAAGTGGGTCGCTGGGAAAATGGCCACGTGTTCGCGGTCACCCACGATTTCGCCGGTCAACGCATCGACTTCGCGAATCCGGTCGATCTCGTCGCCGAAAAATTCAATACGTAAGGCCCGTTCGTCCCGAGAAGCTGGGAAGATCTCAACGACATCGCCGTGAACCCGGAACCGGCCCCGCTGGAAGTCGTAGTCGTTGCGTTCGAATTGGATGTTGACCAATTTGCGCAATAAGGCGTCGCGCTCAATTTCTTGGCCCACCCGCAGTGAGACCACGTGGTTCTTGTATTCGGTAGGGTCCCCTAACCCAAAGATAGAGGACACGGAGGCCACGACGATGACGTCGTTACGTTCCAGCAAGGAACTGGTCGCGGAGTGCCGCAGCTTATCGATCTCATCGTTAATGGATGAATCCTTTTCGATGTAGGTATCACTCGAAGGCACGTAGGCTTCCGGCTGATAGTAATCATAGTAACTCACAAAGTATTCCACCGCATTGTTGGGGAAGAACTGTTTGAACTCCCCGTAAAGTTGTCCCGCCAACGTCTTGTTGTGGGACAGGACCAACGTGGGTTTATTCACATTTTTAATCACGTTCGAAATGGTGAACGTCTTCCCGGTCCCGGTCGCCCCCAACAAGATCTGGGCCTTCTCGCCGCTTTCAATGCCATCGGTCAACTGCTTGATGGCTTGTGGCTGGTCGCCGGTCGGCTTGTATTTAGAAACCAGATCAAACTTGCGGTCCGTTTGTCGATCAATCATGCATGGTAACCTCCCTACCGTATCATTTATACGCTTAAATTTTAGGACGCTGACACGCAATCAGCGTCAATCGCAAAAAGAGTCTGGACGTAAATCCAAACTCATCACGCTCAAATATTCTACCATACCGAACATACTTTCGCCAGTTTGACGACCTACTTAAAATTTATCTTGGTAAATCGTCACGTTGGCGACCCGTTCGCCGCGCACGACAGCCGTGGTCTGCATCGCCGTCAAGCCTTGGTCTTGCCAAAATTGTTGCATCTGGCGATCCCCCATGAAGACGCTCAGCTGCAGTTGCACGGCCTGGGCTTCCTTCAACGTGGCGACCAGACTGGCATAAAAGGCGGCCGAATCAGCGGGGGCCAGCGTCTTGGCCGGCAACCACATGCCTAACCACACCAGGCTGGGCAACGGGTAGTCAATGATGAGATCCACCAGGACCACCAGTTGGTCATCGCGAAAGATGCCTAGGTAAGCCTTTTGCTCCGGCTGGGCGTTCAGCGGCACGTCCGTCACGTCTTGAATGGCTTCTTGGCGCGTCACCGGGTGGTCCTGAAAATGGGCAAAGTACTCGGGATGGTCCGCTTGAAATTGGTAAATCAGGTCATCATCCGCGTGCGTTAAGGGCCGCACCGTGGCTCCCGTCAACTGTTGGTTCCACACTTCTGCTAATTTCACTTTTGCTTATCCTCCAATAACTGATCGGTCAATTCGGCCAGTTTCTGCCGGTCACTAAAGTCCGCCGACAACATTTCCGGCAGAACGGCCGACAGGAAGTATTGCACGCAGGCCATTTGTTTGAATTTCAAAATCGTACTCAGACTTTCCCGGTAAATTTCGGTAAACACGGGTTCCGGATTGCCTTTTTGAATCTCACCAAAGGATTCGTACAACAAATCGACCTTATCGGCAACAGATAAAATCTGCCCTTCCAAGGTGTCGTCCTTGCCCTCACCCAAACGCCGGGTGTAGGCGGCCTGGAACTGTTCCGGAATTTCATTTTTAATAAAGTTGGCCGTCAAAGACGTTTCCACATCGGCCAACATCTGGCGGAGTTGCGGCGTCGCGTACTTGACCGGTGTCTTGATGTCGCCGATGAAGCGCTCCGTGTAGTCATGATTCAACGCCTTTTCGTAAAGCAAACGCCAGTTGACCTCATGGCCGGCCTGTTCCTCGACATCCCCCAAGAACTGCGCGACTTCCGCCACCTTAAACGAGTGAGCGGCAACGGAGTGTTGTTCGAATTTAAAGTAGCCGGGCGCCCGGTCGATCGTTTCCAAATCACTCAAGCTTTGTAAAAATTGGTTCATTCCCATGGTTCACGTCAGCTCCTTTAGTTTCTGGATCGTGGTTAATTGATTGCTTTCAGCTTACCACTTTTCTACGGTCGAGTTCATCTATTCTACCTTGCATTCTTGACTTTGAGATAACGTGAACCCGTTGCCTGGAGATAACGGAAAACTGTTGCCTGCGGCAGTTAGGGGTTCCGCCTGCTCTGAGGGACACCCCCAGCCTGAGAGGCGATCTGGGGGTTCGCTTGAAAGCCTCGCCAAACCCACGAGTCTCTCAAGTCGCCCTACCCAGTAACCCGGTAAAAAACACCGGCTAACTGGGTCGACACAGCTGGCTCCACCCCTAACTGCCTCTGGCATACTTGTCACTATCAGCAGCATGGCATTGGAACGCGATTATCCCAGCCAGAATGGTGTGCCAATCTATCATTAGGACTAGTTGTACACGGCTCTTATCAATCTATCAGTGTCACATACATCCGTTGGAGATGATAGCGAACGGATGTCGCTGAATTCCCCGATTTAACGTCAAAGCAAGTATGAGCACAATCTACAACGTACAACTGTTAACGACAATCTCAATATTGTTACTGGTAACGCAATCTCTCCACCATTTGTACGCCCAACGCTATCTACGTGAGAACGACTAACCTGCCGGAGGAGGCCAGAGGTGGAGCCAGCTGTGTCGACGGTGTTGGCTGAGGTTTTGTCTCAGCCTACAGCGTGGGGCGACTTGGGAGACTGGCGGGTTGTGCCAGGCTTCTAAGCGAACCGGAAGCCCGCTCCTCAGGCTGGAGGTGTCCCCCATAGCAGGCGGAACCTCTGGCAGCCGCAGGCACTGGTTTACACAATCCGGGCGCAAAAAAATGGCAATCACCGGAAACCAGCAATTGCCATTCGTTCAAACTCAATTATTTTGCGGCCGCAGCCTTTAAGTCTTCGATGTAGTTGAAGGCTTGTTGACCCGCGATACCACCGTCGCCGACCGCCGTCGTAATCTGCCGCAAATCCTTTTGCCGCACATCACCGATGGCAAAGATTCCAGCAACCGCCGTGCGCATGTGTTCGTCCGTCTTGATCCAACCGGCATCGTCAGTGATGCCCAGATCCTTGAAGGCGTCCGTCATTGGCAGGTTCCCCACGTAAATGAAGACCCCACTCACGGCCTTTTCACCGGTCTCGCCGGTTTGGTTGTTCTTGATGGCCACGCCGGTGACCTTCATGTCGTCACCCAAGATTTCTGTCACGTTGGTGTTCCACACGAATTCGATCTTGTCGTTCGCAAATGCCCGGTCCTGTAAAATCTTTTGGGCCCGCAATTGATCGCGCCGCACGAAGACCGTGACCTTGGAAGCTAATCCCGCCAGGTAGAGACTTTCTTCAACCGCAGAGTCCCCGCCACCAACGACGGCGACTTCCCGGTTCTTGAAGAACGCACCGTCGCAGACCGCGCAGTAGGACACGCCCCGGCCACCAAATTTATCTTCGCCAGGAACGCCGAGCTTCTTGTACTCGGACCCGGTGCCGATGATGACAGCCTTCGCAGCGTAATCTCCGTCGTCGGTCTTCACAACCTTGTGATCACCGTGGTCTTCGATGGCTTCGACACTCCCATAGGCGAATTCAGCGCCAAATTGGGTCGCGCCTTCGTACATGTCCTTGGCCAAGTCTGGTCCGAGGACGGACTTAAAGCCTGGATAGTTTTCCACGGCAGCCGTGTTGTTCATTTGGCCCCCGTAGATTCCGCGGTCTAACATTAATACGGATAAGTTTGCCCGTGAGGCGTACAGTGCTCCCGTCATTCCGCCGGGGCCAGCACCAATCACGATGACATCATAATTTTTCAAGCGTAACGCTCCCTTCCACTCATGCCTTGATGATATCGTCCACTTTACTATTAAAAAGTAAGTTTGTCACCTATTTTGCTTGGGACGCCTTTTCATCGGCCTTGCTGAGTTTAGCGCCCAGTTCTTTAATGTAGGCGCGCAGTTGGTCTTTGGTTTCCGGATGGTTCAGTCCGTATTCAATGTTGGTCTGAATCCAGCCGAACTTATTGCCGACGTCAAACCGCTTACCGGTGTATTCGTGGGCAAAGACCCGTTGTGTCTTGTTCAAATTGTCAATGGCATCAGTCAGCTGCAATTCGTTGCCCAGCCCAACTGGGGTGTTTTCCAAAGCCTCAAAGATCTCTGGGGTAAACAGGTAACGACCGATGATAGCCAGATCACTAGGCGCCTCGTCTGGTTGTGGCTTTTCCACAAAGTTGGTAACGTTGTACAGGCCTGGTGCCGTCTCCTCGGAAGGATTGATGACCCCGTACTTGGCGGTGTCCTTGTGGGGAACTCGCATCACGGCCAGCGTGGAAGCCCCCGTTTGTTCGTAACGGTCCATCAGTTGCTTGGTCAACGGTACCTTACTGTCGGTCATGTCATCGCCTAACATCACCACGAAGGGTTCGTCGCCGATGAAGGCCTTAGCCGTCAAGACCGCGTCGCCCAAGCCGCGGGGATACGGTTGCCGGATGAAGTAGAGGTTCATGCCCGTGGTCTCTTGGACCTGCCGCAAGAGTTCGTCCTTGTGCTTAGCTTCCAGGTTGGCTTCCAGTTCGGGGTTGGAATCAAAGTGGTCTTCGATGGAACGCTTGGATTTACCGTCCACGATCACGATGTCTTCGATACCCGATTTGCGCGCTTCTTCCACGATAAATTGAATCGTCGGTTTGTCCACAATGGGCAGCATTTCCTTGGCCAAAGCCTTGGTGGCTGGTAAGAAACGGGTACCCAAGCCCGCAGCTGGAATCACAGCTTTTCTAACTTTTCTCATAAGTAACCTATCCTTCCTCGTATCCCCAAAAAAATTTTAAAACTCGGAGCGACCTTCGCGTTGCATCAGTTCAGAAATGGCGGTGCGAATGTCTTTGCCCTCATAAATCACTTGGTAAATAGCTTCCGTGATCGGCATGGAAACGCCGCGTTCACGGGAGAGCTCGTAGGCCGCCTTGGTCGTGGCCAGCCCTTCGATCACCATCCCCATGTGGTTGATCACGTCATCGAGCTTCTCGCCGCGGCCCAGTTCGTCACCGGCGCGCCAGTTCCGTGAATTGGCACTGGTTGCGGTTACGATGATGTCGCCGACCCCGGACAGCCCGATAAAGGTCATGGGATCCGCCCCAAACGAGGTCCCTAACCGTGAAATTTCTGCCAGGCCCCGGGTCATCAAGGCTGCCTTGGCATTGTCACCGTAGCCTAGACCATGTAAGGCCCCGGCCCCCAGCGCAATGATGTTCTTTAGCGCGGCCCCGATTTCCACCCCAATGATGTCGGGGTTGGTGTAGACCCGGAAGTAAGACGTCATGAATATTTTTTGGGCGTATTTCGCCGCATCCGGACTCAGGCTAGCCGCCGTGACCAAGGTGATATCCTTGCGAGCCACATCTTCGGCATGACTCGGTCCCGAAACGACCGTGACGGCCTTGCGATTTTCGGCCGGAATCTCTTCTTCCAAGACTTGCGATAAGCGCTTGTAGGTCTTCTGCTCGATTCCCTTGCTGGCATGGATCAATTCTGGCTGCAAGTTCTTTTCCTTTAAAATGGTCGCAACTTGCGCAGCCACGGAACGAATGGCCTTGGTTGGCACCACGAACAGAATCGCATCCACGTTGTCGAGGGCACTCGCCAAATCGGAGTAAGCCACTAACGACGGAGAAAACGTAAAGTCTTTGATGTAATGCGTGTTCGTGTGCTGCGTATTTAATTCCTCAACCTGCTTGGGATTGTAAGACCACAGGCGGACGTCATGACCATTTTCGTCCAAAACGCTCGCTAAGATTGATCCCCATGAACCGGCACCGAGTACTGCAATTTTCTCTGACATAGTAATGGATTCTCCTTATTTAGAAAGATTAGTTTTTGCTTGGAACGGATTGCCATCTAAGTAGGCGATAGGTGGCGTAACGGACCGCCGCCGACTGATCCAAATGATCAACGCCCCGACAAACAAAATGACGGACAACAGCTGGGACACCCGAATGAAGCTAAACAGCATCAGGCTGTCCGTCCGCATCCCCTCAATGAAAAAGCGACCGAACGAATACCACATGACGTAGGCCAAGAAGACCTCGCCTTGCTTGAACAGCCCCGGGTAATGCCGCAGGCTCATCAACACCACGAAGCCCATCAGGCTCCAGGTCGACTCGAATAAGAAGGTCGGCTGGCGGTAAGCCCCGTTGATAAACATCTGGTCGATGACCCAGCGCGGCAAATGCAAGCCCTGCAAAAAGGCCAGGCTGGTAATGCGGCCAAAGGCTTCTTGGTTCATGAAATTGCCCCATCGGCCAATGGCCTGGCCCAAGATGACGGTCGGGGCGGCCACGTCGAGCATCAGCCAAACCGGAATGAACCGTGACCGACAAAAGAAGTAGACGACCAGCCCGGCCCCAATCAATGAGCCGTAGATGGCAATGCCGCCATCCCAAATGGCAATGATCTCGCCCGGATGATGCTGATAATACGACCACTGAAAGATGACGTAATAGGCGCGCGCCGCAATCAGAGCCGCGGGTAAGGCCCACAAGATCATATCGTAAATGTCATCGGATTCGATGCCGCGTCGATTCCCTTCGCGCACGGCCAGGGTCACCGCAATGATGACCCCCGTGGCAATGATGACCCCGTACCAGTGGACCGCAATCGGGCCCAGGTGAATGGCGATGGGGTTGAGTGCCGCTACAATCGGTGAAAAAATAACGCCCATCTCCCTTATGATTTATTACCGTTTTGCTTGATTAAGCGCTTTAAGTTTTCGTCAAAGACCTTGGTGGCATCATACCCCATCGAGCGAGCCCGGAAGTTCATGGCCGCGGCTTCGATGATGATGGCCAGGTTACGCCCAGTCTTAACGGGAATGCTGATCTTGGGCACGACCACGTCAAAGAACCGCTGCGTCTCATCGTTGTTGCCCAGGCGATCAAAATGATTGTCGTCCTTCCACAATTCCAGGTGCACGATCAAGTCGATGTCCGTTTCGCTGCGGACAGCACCGGCCCCAAACAGGTTCATGACGTCGATGATTCCGATACCGCGAATCTCCAAGAGGTGACTCAAGATGGCTGGCGCCGCGCCGACCAGGGTTTGTTCGTCTTGTTGATAGACTTCGACCCGGTCATCGGCAATCAGTCGATGACCCCGCTTGACCAGTTCCAGGGCCGTTTCACTCTTGCCGACCCCGGAATCGCCGGTAATCATGACCCCGACCCCGTAGATGTCAACCAAGACACCATGAACGGACTGACGTTCCGCGAGCTTGCCTTCCAAGAAGTTGGTCATGTTACTGAGCACCCGCGAGGTCGTTAGCTTGGTTCCTAAGATGGGGATGCCGGCCTCGTCAGCGGATTGTTTCAATTCTTCTGGCGGATCGAGTTGCGTCGAAATTACAAATGCCGGGGTCTCCGGTTGACACATCTTCCGCATCACGTCGAGTAACTTTTTATGACTCATGCCCTTCGCAAAGGACGTTTCGGTAATTCCCAGCAGTTGAACCCGTTTTGCTGGATAATAGTTAAAATAACCGGTTAATTCCAAACCGGGTCGGGAAATATCACTGGTTGTGATCTGCCGATTCAGATTTTCTTCGCCGGAATACACATCTAAGCGGTTGGCTTTGACGAGCTCGGCCACCGTGACACTTTCTGTCATGGGCGCTCCTCCTTACTGCATAGTAAACTACTCTAATTTTAGCACTTTCCCGCGGGAACTCCCACCAAATTCAACCGGTTTTAGTCCCGGGCAAAGTGGTCGCTAATAATCGCGTTGCACAGCGACATGATAATGGCGATGATCAAGGTCGTGCCAAACGAGCTGAAGGCAAAATTACTGCCGACAAACCACGAGGTCAGCTCCAGCATGATGGCGTTGAGCACCACGCTGAACAACCCCAACGTGAGAATCGTGATTGGCAACGACAACACAAACAAGATGGGCTTGACCACCGCATTTAGCAGTGCCAGCACGAAGCTGGCCAGCAAGGCGATCCAGACGCTGGAGACGTAGAAACTATTTTGAAACCCGCCCGCTAGCGAACTCTGGAAAAAGCCGGCTAACGCCAAAAAGATGAACGCATTGACAAAAATTCTCGGCCAAAACCGCATGTTACTCACCATCCTTGTGGTTTTCATGGACATCTTGTTCGGTGACGTCATGAATCACCTTGCGCTCTGGTTCCTTGGGCGCCGCGGAGCCCCCGCGAAACAGATCGCGAAAGTTCGGCGTGGTCGGCCGTGAATCATCCAGTGGCATGAAGGTCATGACCACCACGTACACCAGTAAGCCCAAGACTCCGTGCGTCGGAATCGCTAACGAAACCAGCACGTAGATCAGCCGTAATAAGTTGGCGTTCCAATTAAAGTATTCAGCAATGCCGCCCAATACCCCACCGACTAAGCGGTTTGTACGGGAACGGACGAAACGTTTTTTCTCTGCCATAGGCGGACAACTCCTTTTTTAAGTTTTTAAGTGCTTCTATCATATCGGAAACCCCGGGGGTAAATCCAGTAATCACCCCGGTTTGAGCGATGAAATCTGGTAAATGGGGATGGGCTAGCGAAACCAGTTGCCTGCGGCTGTCAGGGGTTCCACCTGCTATGGGGGACACCTCCAGCCTGAGAAACGGGCTTCCGGTTCGCTTTGAAGCCTGGCTAAAATCGCCAGTCTCCAAAGTCGCCCCACGCTGTAGGCTGAGACAAAACCTCAGCCAACACCGTCGACACAGCTGGCTCCACCCCTGACCTCCTCCGGCAGGATTGCGTGTACCCACTCGTCAGCAGTGCGGTCATTGCCCATCGCGTCTTGTGGTGGACCACCACAATTACACGGTAGATTGGCATTTCCAAGTAACATGGTTCATACCGGCCGCCTACCGTTACGGGGATAAATACCGCAGCGATTAGCTTATCCCACCACGTCAGGCGGTACTGCACACGTCACATTAGTAGGATGTGCCATCCAATCTTCTCAATGGGCATTATGGTCGTCTCCATTCAATAACTGCGCAACCACCAATCTAGCCACATCTCGGGCGAACGGCAAGGTGGCCAGTCCCTAAAGACACTCGCTAGGGCAAGAATACCCAAAGCGGCCACTGAAAGCAAGTCTTCAGTGGCCGTTCGGGTAAATCTTCAGTTTAGATTAAACTTCAGGTGCAATTTTGCCAGCGCTATTCGCTCGCTTCATCTTGGCTCGCCGTGTTCAACTCAATGATCTGCCCGGACTTCAGGTAGACGACCCATTCACACACGTTAGTCACGTAATCCCCGATGCGACTCAGGTCTTGCGCCACGTTCAGATAGATCGATGCGCCCGTTTCAAAGGCGGGGTCTTCACGCATCTGCGCGTAACTGGCCGCCCTGACCTGGTGATTCAAGCGGTCCAGCTGGCGGTCAACGTCGGCCAATTGACGGGCTTGGTGCTCGTCTTTATTGACGTAAGCGGTCAACACGTCCTTGACCATTTGCGTGGTCATCTGTCCCATTTGATTCATGAGCTGCTCCAGCACGGGAATCTTTTGTTTCGTCCCAAACTTAATCGCGGCGTGCGCGATGTTACGTGCGTGGTCGCCGGCGCGTTCCAATTCGGAAACGGCCTTGAGAATCGTCACGATTTCTCGCAGATCCGTCGTCACGGGCTGGTACAACGCAATCATTTCAAACGTCTTTTTTTCCAGCGCAATTTCGCGCTCGTTGATGTCGTGGTCGTGATCGATCAGGTGTTGAGCAGCAACGGCATCGCGATTGGTAAACGCGTTGACCGCCTGCTCGATGGTCTCACTGACCACCATCCCCATTTCCGTGAAGTCTGCGTCTAAATCCGCAAGCTCATCATCAAATAATCTGCGCATATCCTTCCTCCTTACCCAAAGCGACCGCTAATGTAATCTTCAGTTTGCTTGTTAGCTGGGTTCATAAAAATGTTCTTGGTTTGATCCACCTCGATCAGCTCCCCGTTCATAAAGAACGCGGTCCGGTCCGCAATCCGCGACGCCTGCTGGAGGTTGTGGGTCACAATAATAATCGTATAATCGTGGCGTAAATTCAAGAGGGTTGCTTCAATTTGGCTACTGGAGACGGGATCCAGGGCACTGGTTGGTTCGTCCAACAGAATAATTTCTGGCGAAACGGCCAGGACCCGCGCGATGCAGACCCGTTGCTGTTGCCCCCCGGACAGGGCCAAGGCGCTTTCGTGTAAGTGATCCTTCACTTCGTCCCACACGGCTGCTTGCCGCAAGGATTTCTCCACGACGGCATCCAACTTTTCCTTGTCCTTTTCCCCGGCGATGCGCAGGCCGTAGATTACGTTGTCATAGATGGAAAACGGAAACGGATTCGGTTGTTGAAAGACCATGCCGATTTCCTTACGAATTTGCACGGTATCCGCATTAGGCGCGTACAGGTCATTGCCTTTGAACTTGATGGTCCCGGTGATGGTCACGTTAGGAATCAGGTCGTTCATGCGGTTCAACGTCCGCAAGTAAGTCGACTTCCCACAACCGGATGGGCCAATTAACGCGGTAATGCCTTTTTCATCGAAATTTAAATTGATGCCTTTCAGCGCTTCCTTGTCGCCGTAGTACAAATGCAAGTCCTGCGTCGTCAAAATTTCTTCTTTCATTATTCTTCCTCCTCTTAACCGAAGTTCCCCGAAACATAATCACTGGTCACCTGAACCGACGGATTGGTAAAGATATGGCTCGTGGTGTCGTATTCCAACACCCGCCCCTGATTGAAAAACGCCGTATATTCACTGATCCGTGCGGCCTGTTGCATGTTGTGGGTGACAATGATAATGGTGTAATGCGCCTTGAGTGACAACAACGTGTCTTCCAGTTGGCCCGTCGACACGGGGTCAAGGGCACTGGCCGGCTCGTCTAACAACAAAATGTCGGGCTTGATGGCAATGGCTCTGGCAATGCACAGCCGTTGCGCCTGACCACCAGACAACGCCAGCGCACTCTTGTTCAGGTCGTCTTTGACCTGATCCCAAAGTGCGGCTTGCTTCAACGACGTCTCCACGATTTCATCCAACTGATGTCGGTCCGTCACCCCGCGTAACCGCAGGGCAAAGGCAATGTTATCGTAGATGGATTTGGCAAAGGGATTGGGCCGTTGAAACACCATCCCCACCCGCCGACGCATCTCGTAGACGTCGATATCGGGCTGGTTGATGTCCACGCCACGATACATGATTTTCCCCGTCACCGTGGCGATGCGGTCGTTCATCCGGTTCAGCGAGCGCAAATAGGTCGACTTACCGGACCCGGACGGCCCAATCAGCGCGGTAATCTGGTTACTGGCAAATTGCAGGTCCCCCTCAAACAGGGCTTCCTTCTTACCGTAATACACGTGGAGGCCTTCCGTTGACAAAATCACCGGATGCTCAGGATCGTTTAATTGGATGACGTGCCGTTCCTCTTTGGTGGTGGCATTCATCACATCGTTATTGACAAACATGGGCGAACCTCCTTTACGCCGACGTGAGGCGTTTGTACAAGCGCTTGCCCAAGTAGCGGGCGGCAAAGTTAAACAGCAAGATGGCAATCACTAGCACCGCGGACGACCCGGACGAAATGGCCTTGGCGTCGGGCATGATGCCTTCCGAATTAATCTTCCAAATGTGGACCGCCAATGTTTCGGCCGGTCGCATCGGGTTTAACGGACTGGAAATGTTAAACGGATTCCAATCGGCAAAGTTCAATGCCGGTGCGCTTTGGCCAGCCGTATAGATCAACGCGGCCGCTTCCCCAAAGACCCGTCCGGCACTGAGGATGACCCCGGTCAAGATGCTTGGCACCGCGGCGGGTAAAATCACCCGCGACACGGTCTCCCACCGTGATAACCCGAGGGCCAGGCCCCCTTCACGTTGCACGTCGCTGACGGTTCGCAGCGAATCTTCAATGCTCCGCGTCAACAGGGGTAAGTTGAAGAACGTCAGGGCAAAGGCCCCGGACAGAATCGAGAACCCCAGGTGTAGCTTGACCACGAAGAACAGGAAGCCGAAGAGCCCCACCACCACGGATGGCAGCGAACTCAAGATTTCAATGGCCGTGCGAATCGTGGTCGTCAACCAGTTGTCCTTGGCGTATTCATACAGATAAATCGCGGCACCCAGGGCAATCGGAAACGAGATCAGCATGGCTAAGATCAACAGGTAAAAGGAGTTGAACAGTTGCACGCCGACCCCGCCGCCCTTTAAGAAGGCCTTGCCGGGGGCGGTCAGAAAATGCCAGCTCAATTGCGGCACACCGCTCACTAAAATGAAGCCGAGCAGGGCCAGCAAGATGAGGACCACGAAACCGGCGATTCCGTATAGGCCACCGATGGCCACCTTGTTTTGCGTTTTTGAATTCATTATTGCAAACGCCCCTTTCGACCAATCAAACGGATAATTAAGTTAAAGACTAACGACATCAGTAACAGTACCAGGGCTAAGGACCAAAGCGCATTGTTTTGCAATGACCCCATGACCGTGTTACCGATCCCGGTAGTCAGTACTGACGTCAACGTGGATGACGGTGATACCAGGCTGTTTGGCATCAACGCGGCGTTCCCAATCACCATTTGTACGGCTAAGGCTTCACCGAAGGCTCGGGCCATCCCGAAGACCACCGCCGTCATCAAGCCCGGTGTGGCGGCCCGTAAGACGACCTTGTAAATGGTCTGCCATTGCGTGGCACCCAGGGCTAGTGAGGCCTCGCGGTAGTAGCGCGGAACGGCCCGCAAGGCATCGGCGCTCATGGAAGTCACGGTCGGTAAGATCATGACGAACAGTACGCAGGTCCCGGACAGGATCCCAAACCCACTACCACCAAAGAGCGCCCGCGTAGTTGGGACCACGACGGATAACCCGATGAACCCGTAAACCACGGAGGGAATCCCCACCAGCAGTTCCGTCACCGGCTGTAAGATCTTGGCGCCCTTGTTCGGCGAGATTTCATTCATGAAGACAGCCGTCCCGATGGCAAATGGTGTCGCCACCAGCGCGGATAAAATCGTAATCAGAAAGGACCCGACGATCATCGGCAAAGCGCCGACTTCCGGCTTGCCGTGGGCATCGGTAATGCCCGGATTCCATTTCTTACCGGACAGGAAGTCCCAGAGGTTCACGTGGTTGCTGGTGAAGGTCGCAATCCCCTTAGAGGCCACGAAACCGATGATGCCCACCACGACCGCCACAATCAACAGTAGCGCCGTGAGGCTAACCATGCGGCCCCAGATTTCTAGTTTGGCGGCCTTGGAGCGCCGCTTTAATTGTCGTTCTAATTGTTGGGTACTCTTCATCTTAGGCGCCTCCCGTCTTGGTAATGTGTCCCGCGGCATTGCGTTCAACCAACATTTGATCCGGGGATAAATATCCCAGTTGGCGTACCAATGTCTTTTGAATTGCGGGAGACTGGACGTAGGCGATAAAGGCCTTGGTTAAGCCCGTAGGCTGGCCCTTCGTGTACAGATGCTCGTAAGACCAAATCGGCCACTTGTTCGTGATCACATTGTCTTCCGTGGGCGCCACGTGATTTAAGGAAACATCCTGCACGGTCTTGTCCACGTAAGAAAACGCCACATAGCTGATGGCACCGGGGGTAGTCGCCACGATGGAGCGCACCATCCCAGACGAATCCTGTTCTTGGGCCGTCTTGGAGCGGTGCTTCATTAGGCCAAATTGCTCAAAGGTCGCCCGGGTCCCACTACCTTGCGCCCGGTTGATCAAAACAATCGGTAGGTCAGCGCCACCAATCTGTTTCCAGTTAGTCACCTGACCCGTGAAGACTTGAATCAATTGGTGCGTTGACAAATTCTTGATGCCCACACGCTTATTGATGATGGGCGTAATCCCCACGACGGCCACCCGATGATCGACTAACTCGGCGGCCCGGATGCCCTTTTGTTCGGCGGCGAATAGGTCGGAATCCCCGATCTGCACGGCCCCTTCTTGAATTTGGCTCAACCCAGTACCAGTCCCACCGCCTTGAACGTTGATAAACGTTCCCAGGTGTTCGCTCGTATACTGTTCACCCGCGGCTTCCACCAGGGGTTGTAGCGCCGTTGAACCAACTGCGGTAATGGATTCACCCGCGTGGCTGACTTGCCGTGTCTGGTAAGCAAAGACTCCCAATGCGACCAGTACCACCAAGACTAGGCCCTGCACCCAGCGTTTTTTCGACATACCGTACCCTCCTAAATCGGTTGCGCGTCTCTGGCCCAACCATTTCAAAATTTAGTATACCGAACTAATGTAAATGTCATGTAGACGTATTGTAAAGGTTGTGTAAATATATCCCGTACTGGGTAAATTTTTGTTGAAATCATGCTGGGTGACCATGATTTTTAAGTGAATAGACTTTTACACGGTATTACTGATAGCAACCTTGCCGGAACCCTGGCTAACGTAGGCGCCTGGTTTTGCCAATTTCAGGTGTTAGAACACCGTCATTACGGTAATCAGCGCGTTAATTTCAGGTTCAACCCTCAGCTACCTTACTGGACCCAAAAGGGCGCAACCATCCCCTGGCTGCGTCCTGATGAGTTTTTTAATTTTAGCCGCCGGGCCTAAGCCACCGGAAAAGTCATAGTGACCTGGGTGCCGACGTCGGGCGTGCTTTGCAGGTCGATCTTACCGTTCAACGACTGGACCAGTTCACGCACGATGGCTAGCCCCAGGCCGCTGCCGCTGACCAACTGGTTAGAATGCGACACGTCCGTACGGTAGAAGCGCTCGAACACCCGAAGTTGGTCCTGGGGCGCGATGCCGATTCCCGTATCCGCAATCGTGAGCGACCAGGCTTTAGGCGTCTCCTGGCTGGTCAACGTGACCGTGCCCTGCGGCCGATTGTATTTAATGGCGTTACTCAACACATTTTTCAAGATTTGGTCGAACTTGTGCTGGTCCGTCACGGCCACCAATTCGGCCGGTACCTGATTGATCAGTGTCACGGCATTGACCGCGGCTAATGGCGACAGTAAGGAGACCTGGCTGGCGACCATCTGGCCGACTGGCACCTCAGCCACCTCCACGGCGTTGCCCGACTCAATGTGCGAGATGGTCAACACGTCGTTGATCAGTTCCACCAGGCGCTCACTTTGTTGGTCAATGATCTTCAAGAACTCCACTGATTTCTCCGGGTCATCCTTGGCTCCCGCTAACAACGTCTTGGCAAAGCCAGAAATGGCGGTGACCGGCGTCTTCAGTTCGTGCGATGCATTGGACACGAAGTCCATCTGCATCTGTTCCACGGCGTACACCTCCGTGACGTCGTAGAGCAGGACCAGCACCTGAAAATAGTCCTGCGACGTGGCGGTGTAAATGGCGCGCGCATCGACCGTCCGCTCCTTGTCCACCCCGGGCAACTTCAGCGTCTTGTGCTGCGTCTGGCGATCATTGAGCGCCGCGTTGATCAGACTGGCCAGCTCGAACTGTTGCACGTCTTGGGTGAACGGGTGCCGCCGCGGAGAAATCTGGCGTTGTAAGAACTGCTCCATCGCCGGATTGGCCAGCTCGACTTTGCGGTAGCGGTCGATCACCATCACGCCAATCGGCAGGTAGTCCAGTAACGTCGCGAACTCCTGATTTTGACTGGCCATCTCGCGGCGGGCCTTGCGCTGTTGCGTCTGCAGGTAATTGATCTGCAGGGCCAATTGCTGAAACGGGTCGTGGGGCGACAACAGCACGTGGGCTGGCGTCTCTTCGTGGCGAATGCCTTCCACCTTCTTGGTCAAAATCGTGATTCGCTGTTCTAACCAGCGATATACGTAGCTCAGCACCACCGTTTCCAGCAGGGCCACGGACCACGCGACCAGCGTCGCCAACGCCACGTGAGGCGCCCGCACCAGCCAGACCAGCAGCGTATTCACCATCCCCAGCCCAACAAAGGCCACCAGCAGTTGGCGCATCATGACTGGGCCTCAAAGGTGTAGCCAAAGCCCCGCACCGTCTTCAATAGCACGGGATGCTTGGGGTCCAACTCGATTTTTTCGCGCAAATGCGACACGTGAATGTCGACCATGCGCGTTTGGCCACTGTAGTCAAAGCCCCAGACGCCTTCCAGCAGCTGTTCACGACTCCACACCTTGCCGGGACGTTTGGCAAAAAACAACAGTAATTCAAATTCCTTGGGGGTCAACTCGATGGGCTGGTCACCGCGCTTGACCTGGAATTTGTCCTGGTCAATGGTCAGGTCCCCGACCTTCAAGCGGTGGTCGACCTTCCCCGGGGTCTGTCCTTGTGGTTGATCCTCGTGATAGCGCCGCATGACCGCCTTGATGCGGGCAATCACTTCGCGCGGGCTAAACGGCTTGGTGATGTAATCATCCGCGCCGAGTTCCAGGCCAAAGACCTTGTCGAACTCGCCGGTCTTGGCCGTCACCATGATGATGGGCGTCTGAATCTTTTCTTGGCGAAGGCGTTTGGTGACCTCCACCCCATCCAATTTAGGCAACATTAAATCCAACAAAATAACATCAAACTTTTCGTGTAACGCTAAATTTAACGCCTGCTCACCGTCGATTGCGGTCACCACTTGAAAATCTGCTTGTTCCAAGTTGTACTGCAACAACGTCACAATTGCGGGCTCGTCATCGACGACTAGGACTCGACTCATAGGTTTACCCCTCCTGATCTCTGAATAAAACGATGCCGATTTCGTGCGGTGCCCCAGAATAAATCGCTGTTTCCGTCATCTTTAACTCACCATTCATGTCCTGAACGCGCAAATGACAATACGCCGGATTGGCAAGGAGGGCCTCATAAAAACTCGTTTCACTATTTACGGGACGATGGTTGCATTCCAAAATGATGTCGCCAGCCGCCAAATCCATTTTGACAGCGGGCGTTCGCGGGCGAATCGCTAATACGCGGACACCATCGTCGACCTGAGAATACCAGAATTGTTGCCGTTCGTCATAGCGTTTAGCTCGCCATAGGATAACCGCATAACCAACTAACAGAATGATTAATAGGTAAGGCGCATCGGTCGGGCGAAATGCCGTCCACCCACAAAAGACCGCCGCGACCACGGCTAACCAGACGAACTGCCGGGCTAGCTTGCGATAGACCGCGTGCGGGGCTTGACGAAAGACCGTCAGCCGTAACCCTAGAATCAGCGGGATCACCAAAATGGCAAAGCTCTTGCCTTGAATGTGAAAGACCGGCCAAAAGGCCCACTGACTGGTCAACCAGTCGCCGGGAACCAACGTCACCATGGGCAAGACCAAAAATTCGCGCCACGGGTACCCCGCGATGCGTTTGCCCCGTTGCTTGGCGTAGATCTTTGGGCTGGCAAAGCGGCCACCGTAATGGGCCACCCAATGCCCTAACAAAAGGAAGAAGACCACGGCCAACCACAAATAATTGGCCCCGGAAACCGACGACCAGTTGAGGCCCAACGCTGATAAGTCCGGCTTGGCCGTTATGTAAGTGCCCCCAAAGACGGTCAGCACCGTGGTGACCACAATCAACGTCAGCGGCAAGATCGTCGTGGGCAATAAGACCAACGTCAGGATGGCCAAGCCCTCGTAAATGATGATCCACAACAGCGGCAGGCTAAAGCCCACGGCCAGATTGACCACCGATAACCCCAACCCCAGCAAGACGCCCTGGGTCAACAGATGACGCAACTCGAAGTGATCGCTAAAAACGGCACTTCCAAAATCATGACGCTCGGACTTGATCCGCGCGCGACTGGTCAGCCAAACGCGTAAAATCGCCAGCCAAACCAGCGGCTGCAGCAGGTAAGTGCTACAAGCAATAAATGTCCGCATGAAATCGACACCTTTCCTGAAAAGATAGCTGTCCCCAGTATATCATGAAACAAAAATGGGTAACACGACATTCGCGTTACCCATCTAATCATTATTTTAATCATCAATTGGCGGTAGAAGTTATTTCGACCTGCCTTAATCCGGATTCTTCTGGCTCAACTGCCACTGCAGATAAGCGTCGATGAACGGATCGAGGTCGCCGTCCATCACGGCTTGCCCGTTTCCCGTTTCGTAATTGGTCCGGTGATCCTTGACCATGGTGTACGGATGGAAAACGTAGGAGCGAATCTGCGACCCCCAGCCGATGTCCATCTGGTCGCCTTCAAGTTTGGCCTTTTCGGCGGCTTTCTTTTCTTCCTCGCGCTCGTACAACTTGGCCCGTAACATGCCCAGCGCCGTCTGGCGGTTTTGCAGCTGTGAACGTTGCGCCTGACTCTGCGTCACGATACCCGTGGGCAAGTGGGTGATCCGGACGGCCGATGACGTCTTGTTGACGTGCTGGCCCCCGGCTCCGGAAGCCCGGTAAACGTCGACCTTCAAGTCGGCCGGATTGATCTCCACGTCCACGGAATCGTCCAGCTCAGGCAACACGTCGACCGACGCGAAGGATGTGTGCCGGCGCCCGGCCGAATCAAATGGCGAAATCCGTACCAGCCGGTGAACACCCTTTTCGGAACGCAAATACCCATAGGCGTTGTGCCCGGCAATCAGGAGCGTGGCGCTACTCAACCCAGCCACATCCCCCGCTTGGTAATCCAGCACGGTCACCTTGAACTGATGTTGTTCCGCCCAACGCGTGTACATCCGCATCAGCATTTCGCCCCAGTCCTGGGATTCGGTTCCCCCGGCCCCGGGATGGATTTCCAAAATGGCGTTGTTGCGGTCGTATTTCTGGTTGAGCAACATGTTCAAGCTGTACTGCTGCAGAGCCTTCTTGGCCGCCGCAAAGTCCGTTTCAAACTCGGCTTGCATGTCGGCATCTGGTTCATCCTGCAACAATTCCAAGGCGACTTCCAGGTCGTCCACTTGATCAGACAGCTTCTGGTATTCCTCCACCTTTTTCTTCATGTCATTGGTCTCATCGATCAGTTTCTGGGCGGCTTGCGCGTCGTCCCAAAAGCCAGGTTGGGCCATTTGGCCTTCATTGACACTGATGCTTTCGTTTAAGGCATCAAAGTCAAAGTGACCCCCTAAAGCCGGTGAGTTGTTCTTTCATGGCAGTAATTTCGCGTTTTGCATCGCTTAATTCCATGTTTGTTGGCTCCTTTTTAAGTGATTTGTTTGCTATTGGTTCAATTCAGCCAGCGGTTCTTCTTGACTAGTAACTTGATTCTCGTGGCCAGCCACACCTTATTATCATCACGATGTCGGGTGACTGTCCAGCGAGACGAATCGCAATGGCCACTGTCTAGTCACTCGGGCGACATGGCCAAAACGTGCGACCCAAGGCAGTCGGTTCCGCTTAAAACTGCTAAGCAAATAATCCAAGACCGGGATTATCCGCTTAGCAGCCTTAATGCTCGCCGACTAACCGCCTTGGGTCCCACTCTTTTTACCAAAAACGAGGCGAAAGAATCTCTTTCGCCTCGTCCGTTCCCGTTTATCGGGTAATATTTTGTCGAATTTCAGACTTCATGAACAGGCGCGTGGCGTCGTAGTCGATGTCGGAGATCATTTCACCGAACATCCGGAACCCGTCTTGTTGGTATTCAACCAACGGGTTCAACTGACCATAACCCCGTAACCCGATTGATTGCCGTAATTGGTCCATGGCATCAATGTGGTCGGTCCAATGAGAGTCCACGCAACGCAAGAGGACAACCTTTTCGAATTCAAGCATTTGTGCTGGATCGTAGAGTTGCTTTTGCTTTTCGGCGTAAACGTCTTCGGCTAAGCCCATGAAGAAGGCCTTGATTTCATCTGCGGTCTTGCCCTTCAGGTCATCCAAACTAATCTTGTCTGGGGAAACCATTGCGGAAATCCCGAAGTCCAGTAAGGTATCCAAATCCCAATCGGATTGGTCGCCTTGCGTGTGTAAGTTAACCACGCGGTCGACGGTCCGTTTGATCATTGGCATTAAGACCCACTTCAGTGACTTGTCTTGGTTGATGACTTGGTTCCGTTCGCCATAAATGACGTCCCGTTGTTGCCGCATCACATCATCGTATTGCAAGACGTTCTTCCGGGAATCGTAGTTGTTCCCTTCAACCCGCTTTTGGGCGGATTCCACTTGCTTGGTGATCATACGACTCCGGATAACGGCATCTTCGCCATCCACGTTCATCCGTTCCAAGAAGGCCTTGACCCGGTCGGAACCGAATCGCCGCATCAAATCATCTTCCAGGGACAGGTAGAATTGCGTCATACCAGGGTCCCCTTGACGACCGGAACGGCCACGAAGCTGGTTATCGATCCGCCGTGATTCGTGACGTTCAGTCCCGATAACGGCCAACCCACCAATTTCAACCACGCCAGGTCCTAATTTAATATCAGTCCCCCGCCCGGCCATGTTGGTGGCGATGGTAACGGCACCCTTTTGACCGGCGTTTTGAATGATGTCGGCTTCCTTGGCATGGTTCTTGGCGTTCAAGACCACGTGCGGGATGTTTTCTTGGTCCAACCGTTGTGACAGGTATTCGGACGTTTCCACGGCCACGGTCCCAATCAACATTGGTTGACCTTTAGCGTGCAGCGTCTTGATCTCGTTGACCACGGCGTTGAACTTCGATTCCAAGGTTGGGTACAACAGGTCAGGTTGATCGACCCGCACGACCGGCTTGTTGGTCGGCACGGTGATGACTTCCATGTTGTAGATTTCCCGGAATTCTTCCGCTTCGGTCTTGGCCGTCCCGGTCATCCCGGCGAGCTTCTTGTACATCCGGAACAAGTTTTGGTAGGTAATGTTCGCCATGGTCTTGGTTTCTTCTTGAATCTCGACGCCTTCCTTGGCTTCAATGGCCTGGTGCAGCCCGTCGGAGTATCGACGACCGTCCATGACCCGCCCAGTAAAGGAATCAACGATTAAGACTTCGCCATCTTGGACCACGTAGTCCTTATCACGGAGCATGATAAAGTTGGCCCGCAGCGCTTGGTCCATGTGGTGGGTCAAGGCCGTGTTGTCCGTATCATACAGGTTCTTCAAGTTAAAGTACTTTTCCGCCTTTTCGATCCCGGTGTCGGTCAACGCCACCGTCTTGGATTCCAAGTCGATCTTAAAGTCTTCCTTTTCGTGCAAGGTCTTCGCAAACCGGTCCACCCGTTGATACAAAGCACTCGTCCCTTCGGATTGACCAGAAATGATCAAGGGGGTCCGGGCTTCATCAATTAAGATGGAGTCAACTTCATCGACGATTGCGTAGTTCAATGGCCGTTGCACCATGTCTTCTTTGTACACCACCATGTTATCCCGGAGGTAATCGAACCCGATTTCCCCGTTGGTTGAATAGGTGATGTCGGCATTGTAGGCTTCCCGCTTTTCTTCTGGGGACTTTTCAGCGGAGTTCAAACCAACCGTTAAGCCCATCCAGGTGTACAGTTCACCCATTTCAGTTGCGTCCCGTGCAGACAGGTATTCGTTAACCGTAACCACGTGAACCCCTTTACCCGCTAAGGCATTCAGGTACACGGGCATCGTGGCGGTCAAGGTCTTCCCTTCACCGGTCTTCATTTCGGAAATGTTCCCTTCATGAAGCACAATTCCCCCCATGATCTGCACGTGGAAAGGATAGAGACCGAGGACCCGCTTGGCACCTTCACGGATAGCCGCGAAAGCCTCAGGCAGTAAATCGTCCAACGTTTCGCCGTCTTGATAACGCTTCTTAAATTCAGGCGTTTTCGCTTTCAAATCATCGTCTGAAAGTGCTGCGTACTCGTCAGCGTATGCGCCAACTTGGTCCGCTAATTTACTGAGGCGTCGTAAAGTCCGGCGATCACTTTCGACCCATCGTTTCAAAATATTTGCCATGTGAGAATTCCCTTCAGTACATTTAGTAAGTCTATTTAAAGTTACCCATTTATTTGCAATAAATCAACCTACATTTTACCACTATCCCGGCCAAGATGAAACAAATCTCCACAGCCGCCGCACAGTGAAGCGGTTTCTTTGGCGTTATAGCAACGACAAATGGGGTTAACAAAATTAGTTTAACGTTTAATCCATTTCGGCTTTTCACCCCAAAATCACGTCAAACGCTCCGTTTATCTAGGATACCAAACGCAAATGGCGCCCGGATTGCACCCAGATTAAATCTGAGTGTCACTTACTTGTAGCCTACCACAGGCCACAAAAAAAGCACCGCAGACACGCGGCGCTTCGTCAATTAAACTTACTTAATCTTGATCATCGGCCTCAATCAAGCCGTACCGACCGTCATTGCGACGGTAGACGATGCTGATCCCATTGGTTTCGGCATCTTCATAGATAAAGAAGTCATGGCCTAACATGTCCATTTGGAGAACGGCTTCTTCATTATCCATTGGCTTCAATGAAACGCGCTTGGTGCGGACAACTTCCAAATCGCTACTGTCAGCTGTATTGTCACTGTCAGTATCTGGTGAGAAGTCGAGATTCTTGTATCCCTTCTCCCGTGACTTACGGTTGACCTTGGTCTTGTACTTGCGAATTTGACGTTCCAGCTTGTCCGTAACCAAGTCAACACTTGCATATAAGTCCGGAGAGGTTTCCTCTGCCCGTAATGTCAAGTATGGGAGTGGGATTGTTACTTCAACCTTCGCTGTCTTGTTTTGGTAGACCTTCAGGTTGACATGCGCAATTGCCTCAACATTGTTGTCGAAATATTTCTCCAACTTGCTGATACGCTTTTCAACGTAATCCCGTATTGCGTCAGTAACTTCGATGTTTTCACCACGAATATTAAATGTGAGCATAAAACTTCTCTCCCTTCAGCCAAGAGATTCCTTGGCTTGCTCAGCATTAGAAGGACCACTCTTCTAATATGCTTTGCTTACATTTATTATAATAGAAAGCCCTACCAGAAACAATTAATCTAATTATTTTTTCGGGGCACTTAACGCGCTAACGTCAAGCTGGTAACCGCTTTCGCGCCGCCCAAATAAATTTGCGCAGCGGCATGGCGCAACGTTCGTCCCGTGGTATACACGTCATCTAACAGCAATACCCGCTGGCCCATCAAAACGTCAGCCGCATGCGGCGCTAGGATAAACGGCTGGGCCGTTTGCAATCGCGCCGCACGATCCTTGGCCGACTGCGGCTGGTCCTTGTGGCTGGCACGCACTAGTAAGGCCTGCTGAAAGGGCTGGGTCTGCAGCCACCCGGTGACCTGATTGAAGCCGCGCTGTTGCCAGGTCGCCTGATCCACCGGAATCGGCACCAACACGTCGTAGGTCTCCCGGGCCAACGCCAAGCGCAAGGGTTCCTGCAACACCCGCCGCAGCGCAAAATCGCCCTGGAACTTGTACTGCTGCATATAGGCCTTCATGGCAGCATCGTAGACGTATAACGCGTGATTGACTAGCGGTGGCCCCGTCCAGCGCTGGCAGTCCCGACAAATTGTCTCGTCCGTTTGCTGACGGCCACACTGCGGGCAATGCAGGATAGAAATAGGCGTCAACCGCGTTTGACACGCGGCACAGACGGCCGACTTGATCAGCGGGCCCCACCGCCAAAGCTGGCTGACCGTCACCACGCCACCCAGACGGCGACCGCACCAGACACAGGCGTTCATGGCCGCCCTCCCTGACGCCGCCCCTGCAAGTTCAAGCGGGCAATCATTCCCCGGGCCAACCGCACCCGCCGCGCATAGCTGTGACAGTAACAGGTCACGTCACCCGTGGGAAATTGGGCACTCCGCCCGACCCGGCCAGCAATCTGGACCAACGCCGCCGTGGAAAATACCGGATCATCCCCACCCAAGATGACGACCGCCACGTTGGGAAAGGTCACGCCTCGCTCCAAAATCGTGGTCGTCACCAAGAAGGCCACCTTTTGGTCACGCATCGCCTGAACCTTTTCTTGACGCGCTTCGTCGGCAGCGTGGACCGTCACCCCGCCGGTAATTCCGGCCAGGTGTAGGGCCTGATCGACCACCGTCAGGTCCGCCACGTGGGGCACGAACAGGAGGAATCGTTGGCCAGCCCGTAAATAGCCGCGCAACTGATGAATCAACCGGGCAGGCAATTTGCGACGTCGCAACTGTTCGCGCCACCGCCAGGCAATTTGTAAGTCGATCTGCGGCAGTAAATGACCGTGGTAGCGCAATGGCACGTAGGTCACCGCCAATTCCTTGCGGGCCACGCGGCGTTGCAGGCGCTCTCCGGGAGTCGCCGTCAAGTATAAATGACATCCCGATGGCTTCTGGGCGTGGTCGATGGCCCGTTTGAGCATGGGGCTGGTGGCCAGCGGAAAGGCATCGACCTCGTCGACTACGATCAGATCAAAGGCCGCCTTGAACCGCAACAGTTGGTGGGTCGTGCAGACCGTCAACGGACAGTAGCGATACGGCTGCGGTTGGTCGCCGTACAAAACCGTCTGGGGCACATTTGCAAAGGCTGCCTGCAACCGTGGCGCCAGTTCCAAACACACATCGACGCGGGGCGAGGTCCAAGCGACCCGCCATCCCTGACTTAACGCCCAGGCCAACGCCGGATAGACGATTTCCGTTTTGCCGGCACCCGTGACCGCCCACAACAGGTGATTGGTCTGCGATTGGACGCGGGCCAGTACCGACTGCGCGGCGACCCGTTGCTGGGCACTCAACTCTCCGGTCCAGGTCAGTCCCCCATTGGCCAACTTCGGCAACTGATTTGGTTCGGGAATAGTGTATAATTTATCTTGAGAAGTCAATCGTCCCAACTGTAGACATTGCCGGCAGTACCACGCCTGATTGGCCAACTGGTCGTCCGGCCCTAACCAGTGTCCGCAGCGTTGGCACTGAAGCCGCGACCCCAACGCTTTAAGCGCGGGCGTGCCCGTCAACTCAGGCGTTGGTGCCGTGCGCAAGGGCAACTGTCGACCAAAAAACGCTTCATTATTTGTCATCCAAAGTTCCTCCTCCAAGGGTGTCTATAGATTAACTCCGTAATCGCGGGCCGATATTTTTTTGGAAAGGTGTTTTTAAATGGAAACTGATTACTTAACCATCCGTGCCAGCGGCAATCATGAACTGGAAATTAAAAAATCCCGCTTCATTGGGGACCTCGGCCGCGTGACGTCCGAAGACGAAGCCAAGGCCTTCATCGCTGCCGTCACCGCGCGTGAACCCAAGGCGACCCACCATTGTTGGGCTTACTTGATTGGCGAACACGATGAGATCCAACGCGAAAGCGACAACGGCGAACCGTCCGGAACCGCGGGCGTCCCAATTTTGACGGTGCTTCAGCGCAACCATCTCCACAACGTCATCGCGGTTGTCACCCGGTATTTCGGGGGCGTTAAGCTGGGCGCCGGCGGCTTGATCCGCGCCTACAGCAACAGTACCTCAACGGCCATCGAGGCTGTCGGCGTGGTCAAATTGGTCCGTCAACAAGCCATGACGTTGACCGTGGACTACCCCAACTTTGACCGACTCAACCACTACCTGACGGAAAACAGCGTGGCCATCTTGGACACCAGCTATACCGATCAGGTCGCCGTCACAATTGCCGTTGACCTGGCCGACGTGACCGCCACTCAAACGGCGATTACCAATCTACTCAGCGACCGACTGACCCTCACGCTCGGCGACATCGCCTATAACGAGGTTCCAGTCGAAATCAACGCCAGCAGTCGCTCTGACGACTGAGCTGGTCTGCCCCTAGTCGAAAGTCGAGAGTGGGCCAAAAGGCGATTAGCTGGCGAGCATTAAACCTGATAACCGAATAATCTCGGGCTTGGACTGTTTGGTTATCAGGTTTAAGCGGAACCGGCTGCCTTTTGGCGCACGTTTCAGCTATGTAAAGGTAAAGCGGAAGGAGCCTGGGAAGTTTTTCCCAGGCTCCTTTTTGGGTTTTCTTCTAAACTGAAGGTCGAAAGTCGGAAATCAGCTGGAACTACTGTTATTATGTGCCTCGTGACGTCAAGAATAGTCGTTTACAGCCTCACGATGCGAACTGGCCGCCTTCAAGCAAATGACGACTAATTCCAACTACACGGACAACAAGGAATTCCTGACCATCCCCGGTGCCGTGCACACGGACCTGTACGACGGTGGCGTCAACCATGATCTGATTCCGTTCGCCAAGCTGGACAGCTTCTTCAACCAATACTTGAACTAGCGGCTTCTTTGTCAAAACTAGTCGCCTCTGGCCACGGTAGCGCTGATCAACAGCACCTGGTCCACGTCACTTGCATGAACCAGCACGATCACCACCCTAACCAAACGAAAAAAACGCCCGCCAGATTGCCTCAGCAACCTGACGAGCGTTTTTCGTGCGTCATCCCTGTGGACGCAGCCGTTAATCAGAATTTTTTGATGTCAACTTTTGGACAATATGATTGATCCAATGGAGTAACGGTTGCCGGTTAGACCCGACCAACCCGATGGCCTCGACGAATAGCTCCAGGCCAATCAAGATGGCAATCGTCAACAGGACCGAGCCCCAAATGGTTGACAGCGGGTACAGTAAGGAAATGAACGAGAAGATCAACGCAATCCCGTAGATGACCAAAACCGTTTGCCGGTGCGTCAATCCCAACTGCATCAAGCGGTGATGCAAGTGGTGCTTGTCCGCGTGTGAGATAGGTTGGCGATTTAAGATCCGCCGAATCATGGCGTAGACCGTGTCCGTGATGGGCACCCCTAAGATGATGACTGGGATGATGACGGAAATGAAGGTAACGTTTTTCAGCCCATAAAGGGAGAAACAGGCAATCATAAACCCAATAAATTGGGCCCCAGTATCCCCTAAATAAATCCGGGCCGGGAAAAAGTTATAGGGTAAGAAGCCCACCATGGCAGCGACTAATGCGAAAATCATGATGGCGACCCAGGTATTGGCCACGTTTAAGAAGAATAATCCAGTGATCCCGGTCGTGGTCAGCGCAATGATGGAGACCCCCGTCGCTAAGCCATCCAGGCCGTCGATCAGGTTGATGGCATTGATGATGGCCACGATCCACAGCAGCGTGATAGGCAGCGACAACCAGCCGAAATGCCACATCCCCACGAAGGGCAACGTCAAGTAGCGCATCCGGACGCCAGCCACAAAGTACACTTCTAAGGCGGCCAGCAATTGCCCCAGCACCTTTTGGCGGGGTTTTAATTCAAAGACGTCATCGATCATGCCCTCAGCCACGATGATGCATTCACCACCGAATAGCCCCCACAGCTGTTGCGTCGGCATCTGGTCGCGCAACAAGAACATCGTCGAAAACGTAAACGCAATAAAAATCGCTAGGCCACCCAGCGTCGGCATGGGAACTTTATTGACCCGGCGCTGATTAGGTTTATCCACCGCACCAATTTGAAACGCAAAGCGGCGTACAAACGGGGTTAGGACCGCGGAGATAATCATGGTAGCAAATAAGCTAACAATAATCTCAAATTTCATTAAAGTGTCCTCTTTCTTTCATTCAGCTCTTTTGCTAATTATACAAATCTCTGAAATTAAACACAACCGCGATTTCCACGTCGTAAGCGAAAAACAACCTTTGTGTAATCCGTACTGGCAATTCACAAGCAATCGGTGATCTGACTTGTGAATAAAAAAATAATTCATAAAGTTTGTGTAAGCGTTTCCTTTCTATCCATTCGGGTGATTTCGTGCACAAGTATACAGACAAAAGCCTAAAATTCACAGATTTATCTTGTGCAAATCGGTGAAAAGCCATATAATAGATTTGTGCCATTGAGAAAGGTTTCACATTTCATTTGTGTCCAAGCTATTTATCCTATTTCCTTGTGAAACCTTTCCAGTCGTCCGTCACTTTTGGTTTGTATTTCGAAAGGAGATTTTTCTATTGGCTGCTAATGATAAAGCAACAAAGACAGAAACGGCTAAAGAAGAACAAGCTTCACCCATCTTAATTCAAATGGGGATCTTCGCCGCAATCCTGTTTGTTTCCAGCCTAATTTCCCCGTTGTTCCCAGCAACATTCCCAGTTCCAACGCCAGTTATCGGTTTGGTAATCCTTTACATCCTATTGGCTACCCACATCGTTAAGTTACGCAACGTTGAAAAATTTGGGGACTTCATGATCAGCTTGATCGCGTTCTTGTTCGTGCCTTCAGGTATCCAATTGGCTGCTAGCCTGGACATCTTAAAGGCCCAAGGGGTTCAACTGGTTGTCGTTATCTTAATTGCAACGATTGTCCTGCTGGTTGTTGTGGCTTACACGACTGCCGGATTCATCTGGCTTCGGAAGAACGTCTTCCATCGTGACGTTAACGTCGAAGAATAATTTCGTCGACTGCTACTACTTTCACTAGAAAAGGATGAAAATTTATGATTACATTAACTGGAACCGCCCATATGGCAGTTTGGGGCAAATGGCTCGGTGATGCGTTAGGGACTAACGCCGCTGGTGCTTCTGCCGGTAACGCCTTATTTGGTATTTTTCTATCATTAATTGTTTACTTATTCGGTCAATGGTTATTCAAGATCGGTAAAGGTTTCTTCTTATTCCAACCTCTGTTCGTTGGGATGGTCTTAGGGATCTTCATTCTGTTCCTGTTTGCTAAGGCATTCGGTACAGATACGGCTACTTTCTACAAGTCAGCCTACTTACCTGGTGGTAACATTATCTTCTGGTTCTTAAACCCAGCTACGATTGCCTTCGCTATTCCACTGTACCGTCGGAATGACGTTGTTAAGAAGTTCTGGTTGGAAATTGTACTTTCCCTGATCGTTGGGTTAATCATTTCCTTGTTCGTTATCTACTACGTTTCAAAGCTTATCGGCTTGGACAACGTTGGTATTGCTTCCATGATGCCACAAGCTGCCACGACTGCTATCGCGATGCCAATTGCGACTGCTATCGGTGGTAACTCAGCCGTTACTGCGATGGCCTGCATCCTCAACGCCGTTATCATTTACGCCTTGGGTGACTGGCTCGTTAAGTTCTTCCGTGTGAACAGCGACCCAATCGGTGCCGGTCTTGGTTTAGGTACTGCGGGACACACGGTTGGTTCAGCTAAGGCCTTACAACTTGGTTCTATCCAAGGGTCCATGGCTTCTATCGCCGTTGTTGTTATCTCAATCGTTGTTGATATCGTTGTACCACCATTCGCATCTATGATGGGCTTGATCTAAAACTGATATTAACGAAAACACCGAATCCGTTCTGGGTTCGGTGTTTTTTTGTACAACCAAGTTCATCCGGATCATGAGACCGGTGGGTTACAGCCTCAGAGTAAGTCCTGCCCGCCTACCGTCCGCCAAATATGGGTTGGAACGCGGTGGGCGGACCGAGCCTGAAAGACGGTCTCGGCCTCGCTTTGAGCCGAGAGCCCGCGTCTCAAAGACGCCAGTTCCCTAAGCGCCGTGGACCCGTGCCGCTAAGGGAACTCCCACGGCTGAACCCATATTTGGCGAACTCCCGGCTACAAAAGTGTGTACCCGTACAACTGACTTAACCCTAGGTATCGATTCAATTAACTACCCTTAGCTGATACGACGTTACTAATCAACGACAGCCAAATGAACTCGGGTCTTTACACTCCCGAAATGTTGACGTTTAATTGCCAATCTGAAGGTATTCCAAGCCTGATGATTGATTGCACAGCTGTTCGTGACGTACAACTGACTGAACTGCTTTCCTAACGCTTGGTGTATTCTAAACCAAACGTTTTTTCCTTCCAGACCACTGGGCACTATCCCCAATTAATCCGGCAAGCAGACGCCAAGCAACAATGCCCAGCACCACCCCGTTATTTGCCCGTCTACACGTCACAGCGGCCACTTACCCACGGTCACAGGCAAGTACACCCGTGAGGCATAAACTGGCTGACAGGCGTTGAAATATGACGAATTTTATTGGCTCTGATGCTAACGGCTGATAGTGCTTCACCCGGGAAAATCTCTCTTCAAATTAATCGTAAAAAAGGCGGCTCTCCCCACAGGAAAGTCGCCTCAGTTCAGTTATTTCTTCAAGTGATAGTTATAAGTGGAAACAATAATGTTTTCCCGTGAATTCAAGACGGTCCGTAAGCGCAACGCTGTTTGGTTATGCAAGACGTTTTGCCAAGGGTGCCGAGGAACGAATTGTGGGACCAGGACGGTCGTCGTAAAGTTACGTTCCGCCGCGCGTTTGGCAATCACATCGCAGAATCGCAGCGTTGGCGTGGCGATGGAGCGGTAAGACGAGTGGATATCCACGAACCGGATGTCCGGGAACTCTTCCTTGAATTCCTGTGCCGTCTTGTGTTCCTTCTCCGGATTCTCATCGAAGGACACGTGCATCGCGATGACGTAATCGCCGATTGACCGGGCGTAGTTGATGGCTCCGGACGTCACCCGGGTGATGTTGCTGACCAACACGATGACGGTCGCCCCATCATACTCGTGAATGTCGGCCCGTTCTTTTTCCGCGACCCGCAGTTGCTTGGCAACGTTGTGGTAATGGCCATTGATGCGGTAGAACAGCAGCAAAATCAGCGGCATGATGATCAGGTAAGGCCAGACGTTGGCAAAGTGCAACAGCAGTAAGAAGACCACCAGCACCAGCGAAATCAAGGCCCCTAGTAAGTTGATCAACGATTTGCCGATCCACCAGCCTTCACGCGTCCGGAACCAGTGAATAATCATCCCGGATTGGGACAGCGTAAACGGCACGAACACCCCCACCGCATACAGTGGAATCAGTAAGGTCGTTTGCCCGTGGAAAATGAAGATCAGCACGATGGCGCCGACCGCCAAGGAAATAATCCCGTTGGAGTACCCTAACCGGTCACCCCGGTCCAGGTAAGCGTGCGGGAGGAATTTATCCTTGGCCAGGTTGTAAGCCAAGATGGGAAAGGCCGAAAACCCGGTGTTGGCAGCCACGGCCAAAATCAAAGCCGTTGACAATTGTAATAAGTAGTAGAACACCCCGTGACCAAATACACCGACCCCGATTTGTGACAGGACCGTTTGGTTACTCTGGGGCCGAATCCCCATGTAGTAACTCAGATAGGTAATCCCAGCGAAGAAGATCGCCAGGATACCGGCCATGATAGCCAAGGTCGCGGCCGCGTTGTGACGCTTGGGTTCCTTGAAGTTTGGCACCGCATTACTGATGGCTTCGACCCCAGTCAGTGAGGATGACCCGGACGAGAAGGCCCGGAAGAACAGCAACAGGGTCATGCCTTGAACCGGTGCACCCAACGAAGCGGAGGCGTGATACGTAATGTTTCCGCTCATGATGTTGTACAGGCCCACGCCAATCATCACGATGATCATGACAATGAATAGGTAGACCGGCACCGTCAGAAATGCCGCCGATTCGCGCATCCCCCGTAAGTTTAGCAGCATAATGCCAATGACAATTAAAACTGACACCAACACGGAATACGGATACAGCGCCGGAATCGCCGAGGTAATCGCCTCGGTCCCGGAAGTCGTTGAAACCGCCACGGTCAGCATATAATCAACCAGCAGTGAGCCCCCAGCGACTAACCCGGCCGATTGGCCCCAGTTGGTGCTAGCAACCACATACGCCCCACCCCCGGAAGGATAGGCGTGAATGATTTGCTGGTATGAAAGCGTGATCGCAAATAACAGAACCAAGACCAAAGCCGCAACCCACAATTGATACATCAACGCGGCTGCTGATAAGGTAATCAGGACTGTCGTAATTTGCTCAGTACCATAAGCCACGGAGGATAACGCATCAGATGACAACAAGGCTAACGCTTTAAACTTGGTTAGCGACTGACCGCCCTCGTCCATGGTCTTGAGGGGTTTCCCAATTAAAACCCGCTTTAAATAACGCCACATGACTATTTACTCCTTATCTCCACAAATAATGAAAACGGGACCAGGCCCGTTAAATAATAGCTTGTTTCAGTCAAATCTGAATGTGCAGTAAGTCTACTACAACTAGCTCCACATTACCACAATTCTAGCAGTTCGCAACCGTAGAATTGTTTAGCGAACTTATCCATTATCCGGCAAAGTCTGGCAGAAATAAAGACTTTCTTTTTGCCAAATTTTGTTGCTACCCTGTTGGGTTGAATTTCAGCCGGTCTTTGGTTGTTACGTAGGGGGTACTGGCCGCCTTACCGTTCACTAGAGATGAGTTGGAACGTCATCGTATAGATGCAGACCTAGCCGAGGCGTTTCAGCTAGTGGTGCCTCTTAGCAACTGAAATTTCTGAGACCCTTCCCCTATTTCAGCGACAATGCTTGATTCTAACGCTAAGTCGCCCCACATTCAAGCTAAAGCTGAACTTTCTACCAACTAAAGGGTGAACGGCGAACATCAGCTAAAACGCTTGTTATCCTGCGACTCATGGCGTTAAAAATAGTCGCTTACAGCCGCACACTGCGAACTGGACCGCCTGCCGTTCGCTAAATATGGGGTAGAACGCGGGAATGGGCCGAGGCCAAAGGGCGGTCTCAAAGTGGCCTCATAGCCGAAACGTGCGCCGACAGGCACCTGGTTCCACTTAAGACTGCTAGGCAGTTAACCGCCTGTTGGCACACTCTTTTTTCAGCTGCCAACAAAAAAGAAGCCTGAACCCGCAAGTTCAGACTTCTCGTCAATCATTTTTAATTAAATGCAGCTTACATCATGCCGCCCATACCTGGGTTAGCAGCTGGGGCTGCAGGTGCTGGGTTGTCTTCTGGCTTTTCAGCGACAACAGCTTCAGTCGTCAACAGCAAAGCAGAAACAGAAGCAGCGTTTTGAAGTGCAGAACGAGTAACCTTGGTTGGGTCAGTGATGCCGGCCTTAACCATGTCTTCGTACTTGTCGTCTGCGGCGTTGTAGCCAATACCTGGCTTTTCGCTCTTCAAGTGTTCAACGACAACGGAGCCTTCAACACCAGCGTTTTGTGCGATTTGGCGAACTGGTTCTTCCAAAGCACGCAGCACGATGTTCACACCGGTCTGTTCGTCGCCTTCAGCGTCAACCTTGGCTACGTCACCAATGACGTTGATCAAGGCAGTCCCACCACCAGCAACGAAGCCTTCTTCAACGGCGGCACGGGTCGCGTTCAAGGCATCTTCAATCCGGTATTTACGTTCCTTCAATTCAGTTTCCGTAGCGGCACCGACACGAACGACGGCAACCCCACCGGATAACTTAGCCAAACGTTCCTTCAGCTTGTCGCGGTCAAAGTCAGAAGTCGTTTCTTCAATCTGACCCTTGATTTCAGCAACCCGAGCAGCGATTTGGTCCTTAGCACCAGCACCTTCAACGATGGTGGTGTCATCCTTAGTCACGTTGACCTTTTGGGCTTGACCTAATTGATCAATGGTCGTGTCCTTCAAGTTCAAGCCTAAGTCATCGGTAATCACAGTCCCACCCGTTAAGGTTGCGATATCAGCCAATTGGGCCTTACGACGGTCACCAAAGCCAGGCGCCTTGACAGCAACCACGTTGAAGGTCCCACGCATCTTGTTCAAGACCAAGGTAGGTAAGGCTTCACCGGTGATGTCATCCGCGATGATCAACAGTGAACGGCTTTGTTCAACAACGGATTGCAGCAATGGCAAGATGTCTTGGATGTTGCTGATCTTCTTGTCAGTGATCAAGATGTAAGGGTTATCGAGGTTAGCTTCCATCTTATCGTTGTCGGTAACCATGTATTGAGACATGTACCCACGATCGAATTGCATCCCTTCAACAACGTCTAAGCTGGTATCAACCCCACGAGATTCTTCAATAGTGATGACCCCATCGTTACCAACCTTTTCCATGGCGTCAGCAATTAACTTACCCGTTTCCTTGCTAGCGGATGAAATGGAAGCGATTTGGGCGATATCGTCCTTAGTCTTAACGTCGATAGACATCTTGTGCAGCGCCTTAACAGCGGCGTCAGTTGCCTTTTCGATCCCGCGACGGATACCAACAGGGTTGGCACCGGCCGTCACGTTCTTCATACCTTCGTTAACGATGGCTTGGGTCAATACCGTAGCGGTCGTGGTCCCGTCACCAGCGATGTCGTTGGTTTTAGAAGCAACTTCGGAAACCAACTTGGCACCCATGTTTTCGAAATGGTCATCGAGTTCGATGGCCTTGGCAATCGTGACCCCATCGTTCGTGATGGTTGGGTTGCCGTAGCTTTGTTCCAAGACAACGTTACGACCCTTAGGCCCTAAGGTGGTCTTAACCGTGTCAGCTAACTTGTCAACACCGGCCAGCATTTTGCTGCGTGCATCTTCAGAGAATTTCAGTTCTTTAGCCATTTTCTACATTCACCTCATACTAAATTTTTTAAATAATCTCTCGTATTAGTGGGAAAGAAATTAATCAACGACAGCGACTAAATCCTTTTCGTGTAAAACAAGGTAAGTCTTGTCGTTGTACTTAACTTCCGTACCGGCGTACTTGTCGAACAATACCTTGTCGCCAACCTTAACAGCTGGGGCTACCTTATCGCCATTGTCTAACACACGGCCATCACTTACAGCAACAACGTTAGCCGTTGAAGGCTTTTCCTGCGCATTACTTGCTAAAACAATGCCGCCAACCGTCGTTTCTTCTTCTTGTGGTTGATCTAAAATGACGCGGTCTCCTAATGGTTTTAACACTTGAATCCCTCCAATAAACTTACTTTTTAGCACTGTTAGCACTTGACTAACATAAGTGCTAATCACAATATCTAATATATGGTTTTTCGTTCTAAAAATCAAGGAATTTGGCAAACAATTTGAAGAGTGCTAACGGCCCGGTTCGCCTAGCCCTTGCGGCTCTAAGCGAAATCCTTCATTCTATGATTTTTCTAATATCCGGCTGGACTGGCTGACGGGTTGGTAATCACCTGGCTGAAGGTTGAAACTGAAATTAACGTGCTGATTGTCGTAATGACGGTGTTCCGATATCTAAAATTGGTCAAACCAGGCGCCTGCGTCAGCCAGGGTTCCGCCTGCTATGGGGAACACCTTCAGCCTGAGGAGCGGTCTTCCGGTTCGCTTGAAAGCCTGGCAAGACCACCAGTCTCTCAAGTCGTCCCGCGCTGTAACCTGGCAAATAACGCCAGGTAACACCGCCGACACAGCCGGCTCCGCCCTGGCTGCCTCCGGCAAGGTTGACGGTTATCAGTAACACTGTGTTAATGAAAGACTAGTTGTCAATGTAGCTACTACCTGGGATTAAAGCAACTGTTACTAGCACGCACTACCGTAGCCGAGAGTGCGCCAACAGGCAACTGTCGTCACACTCTTTTTAAACGGCAAGCGGCCAGTGATTCCTTGCTCACCAATCCGTTTAGCCCGTTGTTTATAGCTGAACTTTCACAAGTCTGATTTGTGAAGGACATTTAGCGGTCCTCGAACTGACTTTTCTGGTGGCGTTTTCACAAAGCGTAAACAAAAAGTCGTAATCCCCCAAAAGATTACGACCCCGTTCTATTCTTTGCTGTTGTAGTGTTCCAAGAAGTAAATCAACGTTTGTAATTCGTTGGTCAAGTCCACGTTTTGGACCCGGACGTCCTTGGGTACCGTGACCCGCAATGGCGTGAAGTTCAAAATTCCCTTCACCCCACCGGCGACGGCATCATCCGTGACGGATTGGGCGACGTCGGACGGCACCGTTAAGATAGCGACCTGAATCTGTTGTTCTTCCAGCTGTGTCCGCAATTCCGTCATCGGATAAATTGGCACACCGCTTTGAATCGTGTTGGCAATGTCGGCGTTCACGTCAAAAGCGGCGCTGATCCGGACGTTGCCATCCTGGTGGAAGTTAAAGTTCAACAGGGCATGACCCAAATTTCCGACCCCGATTAAGGCCACGTTGGTCAGCCGATCTTGGTTCAGAATCTTCTTGAAGAATTTAATTAAACTTTCAACATCGTAGCCGTACCCCCGCTTACCCAGGGCACCGAAGTACGAAAAGTCTCGGCGAATGGTGGCAGAGTCAACTTTGACCGCCTCAGATAATTCAGTCGAGGAAACACGCGTCTTGTCCGCGTCCAACAGGATATTCAAGTAGCGGTAGTAAATGGGGAGCCGCTTAGCTGTGGCGCGGGGAATCTTTTGTTCTGTCAAAAACGAGACCTCCTAATCAATCTTGCTGGTCACTGCCAGTCTGGCAATAACCATTTCTCTAAATGACAATCTGATTGTGAAATTTACTTTCTTACAAATTATAGCATAACCGCCCGCCTTGTGAAAGAAATTGCAATACTTTTTCACAATTCTTTAGGAATTTCGGTCTAATTGCAGAATATGCTAAAATAGACCTACTGAGGTTTTGACTGAAAGGCACCCAAACTGCCGCGTAAACCAAAGATTTTCAAGATATCTCAATTACCCTAAAAATAATGAATACCCCATCAAGGAGGTCATACCGTGATTCTTTTGCAAGTCCAACAGGTTACCCGGCGTTTCGGGGCGACCGTCTTATTTGAAAATGTAACCATGGACGTCCCCGAGCATGGCCGCGTGGCGCTAGTTGGCCGCAACGGTGCTGGGAAGTCCACCCTACTGAAAATGATTGCCGGCGAAACCACCCCGGACGTCGGTCAGATTACGACCAAACGGGGGCTGACCATGGGCTACCAAGCCCAAAACGCCGGACTGGCCTCGTCCAAGACCGTCTGGAACGAAATGCTCGACGTCTTCGCTGAGGTCCGCGCCACCGAAAAACGCATCCACGAACTGGAACAGCAGATGAGTGATCCCGCCGTGATTGCGGATACCGAACAGTTCCAACAGATCAGTGCGACCTACGATCAGCTCCAACAAGACTTTAGCGACCACAACGGCTACGGCTACCAGGCCGAAATTCGTGGCGTGCTCCACGGTTTTGAATTTGGCGAAGAATACTACGACAAGCCCATCAACGAACTTTCCGGTGGGCAACGCACCCAACTGGCCTTGGCCAAACTGTTGCTGGAAAAGCCCGACCTGTTGATTCTCGATGAACCAACCAACCACTTGGACGTCGAAACGCTCACCTGGTTGGAAGGCTATTTACAGGGCTATTCTGGCGCCATTCTAGTCGTTTCCCATGACCGCTACTTCCTGGACCACGTAGTCAATGACGTTTACGACATGGCTCACGGCGGATTGGATCACTACCCCGGCAACTATTCGCACTACATCGATGCCAAGGCCGAACGGCTCAAGCGGGAATGGAAGGAATACGACAAGCAACAGACCGAGATCAGCAAGCTGGAAGACTTCGTGAACAAAAACATCGTCCGGGCTTCAACCACCAAACGGGCCCAGGCCCGACGGAAGCAGCTAGAAAAGATGGACCGCATCGCCAAACCTGAAGGCGATGAAAAGGTCGCCCGCTTCACCTTTAAGCCTCACCGGCAAAGCGGTAACGTCGTGCTCGACGTGGTCAACGGCGCGGTCGGGTATGACGACCAGGTCCTCTGCGCACCCGTCAATTTGGACATCAAGAAACACCAGGCCGTGGCCATTGTTGGCCCCAACGGGATTGGGAAGTCCACCCTGTTGAAAACGATTCTCGGCCGGATCCCCGCCATTCAGGGCCAAATCATCTTTGGGACCGGCGTCGACACGGGGTACTACGACCAGGACCAAGCCACACTGCACGAGAAAAAGACCGTGCTTCACGAATTGTGGGACGACCACCCCACGACGCCTGAGGGCGATATTCGCTCGATTCTCGGTAGCTTCCTGTTTACCGGAGCCGACGTGGACAAGACCGTCCATAGCCTCAGTGGGGGCGAACGGGCCCGATTACTGTTAACCAAGCTGGCCTTGCGCCATGACAATTTCTTAATGCTAGACGAACCCACGAACCACTTGGACATCGATAGTCGTGAGGTTCTGGAAAACGCGTTGAATGAATTTGACGGCACGATCCTGTTCGTTTCCCATGACCGATACTTCATCAACCAAGTGGCCACCCAAGTCGTTGAGCTGGCCCCGACCGGAACGACCCGCTACCTCGGCAATTACGATTATTATGTCGAAAAGAAAGCCGAACAGGACGCCTACGCGGCTAAGGAAGCCGCCGAAGCCGAGGCCGCCCACCCGACCGTGGATACGCCCAAGCAAACGCAGGTCGACTATCAGCAACAAAAGGAACAGGCCAAGGCCAAGCGGAAGCTGAGTCGCCAGGTCGACGCCCTAGAAACCAAGCTGGGCGAGCTGGAAACGCAGAAGACCACAGTCGAGACCGCCATGAGTTCCCCCGAGAACTTCAACGACGCCGACAAACTGGCCGACCTCCAAGAACAACTGACGGCCGTCACCACCGAGTTGGACACGACTGAAGAGGAATGGACCGAAAAGAGTCTGGCACTGGAAGACTTTGATTAAACAAGCGTGCAGTTAAGCATCACGAAACCAAAATTAAATCCCCCTGAGTTAACGGCTAGATTGCCGACTCAGGGGGATTTTGTGTTTAAAACTGACGGTTGAAAGTAAACTTAACGCGCTGATTGCCGTAATGACGGTGTTCTGACACCTAAAATTGGTGAAACCAGGCACCTGCGTCAGCCAGGGTTCCACCTGCTATGGGGAACGCCTCCAGCCTGAGGGGCGGTCTTCCGGCTCGCTTGAAAGCCTGGCAAAACCCGCCAGTCTCTCAAGTCGTCCCGCGCTGTAACCTGGCAAACAACGCCAGGTAACACCGCCGACACAGCTGGCTCCACCCTGGCTGCCTCCGGCAAAGTAGCGATTGTCAGTAACACTGTGTTAATGAAAGACGAGTTGTCAATACAGCTACTATCTGGGGTTAAGACGGCTGTTATTGGCACGCACTCCCGTAGCCGAGAGTGCGCCAAATATGGGTTCAGCCGCTTAACAAGAGTGCGACGACAGGCGATTAACTGGCGAGCATTAACGGTGCTAGGCAGTTAATCCTGGTCCTGAATTATTTGCCTAGCAGTGTTAAGCGGAACCAGTTGCCTGTTGGCGCACGTTTCGGCCATGAAGCCACTTTGAGACGTGTTCTTCGGCTCAAAGCGAGGCGTCGAGACCGTTCTTTGGCTCGACCCGTCCGCCCCAGCGTTCCAACCCATATTTGGCGAACGGTAGGCGGCCAGCTCCTGCTGTGGAACGCTCAACAACTAATCCTACTTTCACCCTTCAGCTCAGGATTTAAACTAGCTTAAAGTGCCGTGTACCCGCCGTCAACGTTGATCGTGGCTCCGGTGACAAAGGAGGCCTCGTCGCTGGCCACAAACGCGATGACGTTGGCGATTTCTTCTGGCTGGGCTAACCGGCCAATCGGCATCTTGCTGACCATCGGCCCGGTCACTTCTGGCGGAAGCGTTTTCAAAAGCGGCGTTGCAACATAGCCGGGAGCAATCGCGTTAAAGCGAATGCCCTGGGCCGCGTAGGTCACGGCTTGGGATTTGGTATAGTTGGCCACGCCGGCCTTGGCTGCGGAATAGGCTTGGGACTTGGCCGCACCGACCACGCCCAGAATCGAGCTCATGTTGATGACGCTTCCACTACCCTGCTTGACCATCTGGGCGACGGCAACCTTGTTGGTCAGCATGACCCCGGTCAAATCAATGGCGATGACTTTGTTCCAATTGGCCACGTCGATATCCGCGACGCCGGCCTTCTTTTCGGTTACGCCGGCATTGGCAACTAAAATGTCCAAATGCCCGTATTGACTGACCACTTGGTCCACCATGCCTTGCAGCGACTGTTCATCGGTCACGTCGGTTTCAATGAAGGCCACGCTAGCATCGTTTGGTGCACTGACGTCGGCCGAAATGGCAACGGCCCCTTCAGCCACCATTTTTTGAATCGCGGCCAGGCCAATGCCAGAGGAACCACCCGTGACGACTGCAACTTTATTTTCTAGTCTACCCATACTGCTCACTCCTTTTTGGTCAGTATACAGCAAAAGACCGGCGGCAAATAAGTCACTGCCGACCGGTCTTGATATACTGGTTTATTTAACTGGAACCGATTGTTCATGGGGTGAAAATGCTAATGCGTTCAGACAGTTAGTCATGAAATGTCGTCATCTGATCAATTGGTAATCGCGTAGACGTAATCCGGTTAACCGCTGCCTGCGCATCACGATACCCGAATCCAATCCCCATGATGAGCTTCTCGTCATTTTCCAGCTGAATATTGTGCCGAACTTCCTCTGGAAAACTGACAAATTGATAGGCGGGCATGGAATCGATCCCGGCATCCTTAGCCGCTAACATCAGTGCCAGACCAAATGCCCCCAAGTCGTATAGGGACCACTCTGAGTAGCCTTCAGGTAATGTCAGGTAAACGATAGCCTGGGCATTGTAGAGTTTACCCGCAGCATCCCCCATAATCTTCTGCCAATCGGGGCCAACTGACTGGGCAATCCCGTCGGACCACGCCTGCATATTGGCCTGCGCTTGCGCGGACCAAGCCGACCGCGCCATTACGGGGAGATCGGCATGACCCTGTTCGCCGACATCCCCCAGGTGTTGGTGCTCCTGGCGAATACTTTGCAGCGTCTCACCCGTGACCACGTGGACCCGGTAAGGCTGTGAGTTTACCCAAGATGGGACCTCCTCTGCCGCAGAAATAATCTTCTCCAGCGTGGCCTTGGGAATTTGTTGATCCGTAAACCACCGTGTTGCGTGACGTTCATTTAAAGCTTGATAGACATCCATTCAACTAATCTCCTAACATCCAGTTTTAGGTTTACTGTACCACTGTGACTCTGGTTTCTGCTGGCCTGAACCCTTATGATCTGGCCGTGTCCGGATCGAATTGGAATCCGCCACTGTACGGGGCTTCGTCGATGGCTTGCATCTCCGCCGACGTCAACGCAAAATCGAAATCATCCAAGTTCGCCTGCATATGCGCATCACTGGTCGATTTGGTCAAAGGGATAATGTTCTTTTGAATCAGCCACCGCAAAATCACTTGTGAGGGTTGCTTGCCATATTTTTGGGCGATCTCGTTAACCGTCGCGTCTTGTAAGACGTTGCTGTCTGGTCCACCGAAGGGACTCCAGGCTTCGACCTGAATGTCTTGGGACTGGGCATACTCAGCCGCTGCCGTCTGGGCAAAGCCAGGGTGATATTCAATTTGATTCAGCATAGGCTTAATCTCACTATCCTCGACCAGTGCCTTCAGATGATGCGCCAAAAAGTTAGAAACGCCAATGGCTTTGATCTTACCAGCACGATACAGCTCTTCCAAGGCACGCCAAGTATCAGCGTTTAGTTCGCGCCAATCGTCATGCCATTTGGCATTAGCCGGCCAGTGAATGAGGTAAATATCCACATAGTCCAACCCTAACTTGTCCAACGACGCATTGAATGCTTGTAACGTCTGTTGATAGCCCCGATGACTGTGCCAGGCTTTCGTACTAACCAAAATATCTTCCCGTTGGAGGTTGTTTTCGGCCATTGCCTCACGAATCCCCTGACCCACACTCACTTCATTGCCGTAGATTTCAGCCGTATCGATCAGCCGATACCCATTTTTAATCGCCTGTTTAACTGCCGTCACGGTCTCTTGGCCGTCCGGAATAATCGTACCGAAGCCGACTACTGGGACCTTGTATCCATTGTTTAATGTATAAGTTGAAGTCATATCCATAATAATTCGCTCCTATTCTACTGAAAATTGCTTTGACATGTCTAACATGGCTTGAAAGCCTTTGGCATCTTCCGGCATGTTGAACCCGTTGCCCGTATTCAATGTCGCGATTTTAGCCATTTCATCGTCGCGTAACTCGAAATCAAAGATAGCCAGATTTTCCTTCAGCCGGTTAACGTGGACGCTCTTGGGAATGGCAACGATGTCGCGTTGCATCAACCAGCGAAGAATCACTTGGGCCGTCGATTTACCGTGAGCTTGCGCAATTTCCTTTAATTCTGGCAGCTCAAATACCTGATGATTCCCCGAAGAGAACGGTGCCCAGGCTTCCATTTGAACATCATAATCGATCATGGCTTGTTGGTCCGCCTCACGTTGGTTAAAGACGTTGGCTTCAATCATGTTCACGGCCGGCTTAACGTCCGTGAAATTAATGAGATCAACCAATTTTTGTTGGGTGAAATTGTCGACCCCAATGGCCCGAACCTTGCCGGCACGATAGGCTTCACTCAGGTAGCGCCAAGCACCATAATAATCACTTACCGGTTGATGGATTAAATACAAATCTAAGTAATCCAATCCCAAATTCGTCAAAGACCGTTCGAGACCTCGTTGGGCCCCCTCATAAGAGTTGTCGGTCAGCCACAGCTTTGATGTCACGAAGAGTTCCGACCGGTCAACCCCACTACGCTTGATGGCACGCCCAACCGCTTGTTCATTACCATACGCGGCAGCCGTATCAATCAATCGGTAGCCCAACTTGATGGCTTGATAAACCGCCTCTTCGGCTTCGGCCAAATCCGTTACCCGAAAGACGCCCAAGCCTAACTTAGGCATTTTGATTCCATTATTTAAAGTAGTAAATTCCATTTTAATAATCTCCTTTAGTGATTTTCGGTCAGTTGAAATCTTAAATAGTCAATCCCAGCAATCTGTCGCTCGTAGTGGTGAATCGCGGCTAACCGTTCTTGCCGATGCTGCGTTAGCATCGCAATTAACTCGGCAGGCGGGCCCTGTTTCCGCAGATTAAGCGCCAAAAAATCTTCAATGTCATGTGATGAAAATCCAATTTGTTGCAGCCGAAGCATCAACCGCAACGCTTCAATATCAGTCGGCGTATAGGCCGGTGCTAACTGACCTGCAAACTGCTTCACTCGCCAGGATTCATAATCCGACAAAAGTTGACTGGGAAAATGATACTTGGCCTGAACATCATCTCGGTTCACTAATCTCACCGCCTTCTCCTGAACAGCTAATTGCTCAAAATTCTCTCGCTTAGCAAACTCATCAGTGGTGATGCCCTTGCTAATCGATGACTGTAGTGTATCGCGATTTTTCAGATATGTTAAATGCTTATTTTGTTCATTTAGAAATACATATTTTAAATATCTAAAAAGGGGCCACCCAAGAAATTGCATCATTCTTGGATGGTCCCCTTTTTGAGCTGGGCTCTGAGTTCAGCAGCACTTACACGCCTGTCCCACTCCCCAGTAACCCTTAGTTTTCTTCTTGGCGGATAAACTCAATAAATGCTTTTGTCGCCGCCGAATGTGGCTGCTGACCTCGCCAGGCTAATACTGAATCTAATCTTAGCGCCGGCTCTAATGGCACAAAAGTTAAGTGGTCGAAGGTCTGATTGAGCTTTAAACAAATCACGACCCCGTGGTTTTGTTGCGCCAGCATCGCCGCACTATAAAGCAGATTGTAACGGGCCTTATTCTGCATCTTGACTGCGTAATCTCCCGACCAGCTGACGAGTTCATTTTGAACCACCCGATCGGCAATCGTAATAACGCGAGTACCAACCAGATCGCCCGGGCGAATGGCATCATAGCTCGCAAATTTTGAGTCCTGATGCGCTAAGATTCCCCACTCCTCCTGGCTCTCCAGACGAACAAAGTCATATTTACCAATCTCAACCGGTTCGATGAGTAACCCCAAGTCTAAAACGCCCTGCTCAATCCAACCTTTAATGTCGTCATTATTACCGCTTCTCAAGTTAAATTTGACTTGGGGATGCTGCTCTTGAAACGCATCAATTAATTTCGCGACTTCCGCCATACTATGAAGTTCACTACAGCCAATGGCAATCGTCCCCGCAAGTTCTTGCTTTTCTTGTAGCTCGTCTCGCGCCCGTTCTAAAATATTCACCATATCCTGGGCCCGCCGACGAAAGAGCAAGCCCTCTCGCGTTAGATAAATACTATGATTACTCCGGCGAAACAAGTCGACTTGCAGCTCAGCCTCCAACCCCTTTAACTGTCGCGACAAGGTCGGTTGGGTCATATGAAGTAAGGCCGCCGCCCGCGTCACATTTTCTTCACGCGCCGTAATTAAAAAGTAATTGAGCACCCGAATATCCATTTATCTTCACGTCCTTCATGGGTTATTTAGCCATATTTTAGCATAGATATACAAAATACGAATAACTAATCTAAGAAATTAAGCATTTTCAACTTAATGGTTTTTCGTTTAAACTAATGGCAATGCTTAACCACTACCCATGAACTTGGAGGAATCAAATCATGATCAAACACATTTTTATCGCCACGATTAAACCCGGTGTGTCAGCTGCCCGCGTCGAACAAGCCATTCAAGATATGCGCGCCATGAAAGACACGGTCCCAGAAATTCAATCCCTGACGGTTGGCCGCTCGTTGGGCTGGGCAGGTAGTGCCGACACCGTCAGCATGGTAATCGACGTCGCCGACCAGGCTAGTTTCGAGCGCTTGCTTGCCAGTGATGCGCACCAAAAGGTCAGTGCGGCCGCTGGTGAGGTTTTTAGAACCGACAATTTCGTCTTATCACAAATCAGTTATTAAATCGTTAATCTATCAACGCCGTATCGTTCAATCGGCTACACCACCTTGAATATCCTGGAACAGCAAACTCGCCAGCGCATCACGTTGGTGGGTGACCCCTAAAATGGCCAAAAAAAGATGGCTTCATCTCAACTCGGGATGAAACCATCTTTTTATTTTATTTAACCGGATCCGCCACCCAATCAAACTCTAAACTCGGGTCTGCGTTCAACGTCGCATCCGCAAAGACGCCGTGTTGGTAAGCCACGTAAGCAAAGGCGCCAATCATGGCGGCATTATCGCCACACAAATTCAATGGTGCCTTGACTAGATGGGTAACGGGGTTGCTGGCCAGGTCGTGTTCCAAACGTTCGCGCAGGCCACGGTTGGCGGCGACCCCACCGGCCAAGATCAACTGCTTGACTGGGTAGTCGGCCAATGCGCGCTGCGTCTTTTCGGCCAATACGTCGACCACGGCCTGTTGGAAACTGGCAGCGAGGTCCTGTTTATTCAACGTCTCGCCAATTTGGTCCGCATGGTGGGTCGTGTTGATGAAGGCGCTCTTCAACCCGCTAAAGCTAAAGTCAAAGTTATCATCTTTCTCCATGGCCCGCGGGAAATTGAACGTGTCGTGGCCTTGGTGGGCCCATTCGTCGACAGTCTTGCCGGCAGGATAGTTGACCCCCATGACCCGGCCGACCTTGTCGTAGGCCTCCCCAGCGGCATCGTCGCGGGTCTCGCCAATAATTTCAAATTCATTTTCGGCTGGCATGTACACCAGTTCCGTGTGCCCCCCGGACACCAGCAAAGCCATTGCCGGAAATTCAATGGGTTCCACGTAACGGGCCGCGTAAATGTGCCCCGCCATGTGGTTCACGGGAATCAGCGGCAGGTTGTGGGCAAAGGCCACCGTCTTAGCGGCCGTGACCCCAATCAACAATGCGCCGACCAGCCCCGGACCATAGGTGACCGCCACGGCATCCAAGTCGTCGTAGGTCACCTGCGCCTCATCCAAGGCATCCTTGATGCACAACGTCACTTCTTCGATATGGTGCCGACTGGCCACTTCGGGCACAACGCCGCCAAACCGCTGGTGACTCTTGATTTGGGTCGCGACAATGTTGGACAAGATCTTATGCCCGTCCTCAATGACCGCGACACTCGTCTCGTCACAACTTGACTCAAACGCTAAAATTAAATTTCGCTTTTCCGTTGGACTCACTCCCTTTAAAATTCTTGATCCTTGTTTTTGTTTTTCTCAATGATAATGTCCGTATTTGTCGCCTACCGTTGCGCGAAATTCCAGGCTGGAACGCTGGGGAAGGACGGGCCGAGCCAAAGACCGGTCTCGTCCCTTGCTTTGAGCCGAAAAACACGTCTCAAAGTCACCAATTTGTCAGCCAAAATCGCTGCCAAATTCCCCGGCTGAGCCTGGCTTTCGCTCCACTCTCGGCTGAGATTGGTGGTCTGCAAAACAACACGTTTACCCCAATCTAGTATTTTCTTGTGACGCTCCCCCGCTTAACTTTCTGCATGCTTACTTACACAGCACAATTCGTATTGACGGACAGTTGGCCGACAACGTGCCTGGTTGCCAATCGTCACCGCGGTCACGGGCTGACGGGCGATGCTGCTGAACCAGCACAACCGTGGCCGTGAGCGGCGCACCAGCTGCGTTCAGCCGTGGGACTCTCCTTAGTGGCGGGGTCGCTTAGGAGAATGGCGTCTTTGAGACGCGGACTTCGGCTCAAAGCGAGTGCCGAGACCGTCTTTCAGGCTCGGCGCGTCCGCCCACAGCGTACCGACGCATCTGGTATGCCGCAGTAGGCGGACAGTTACCAGATTCATAGCAGGCAGAACCCCTGGCAGCCGCAGGCACTGGTTAGCGCCATTTAGCTGTCAGGTCACGAAAAAAACGAGCGGCGAAGCGCCTACTCGTCATCCGCAGCCGAATCTTCAGCCAAATACAGCGTCATGTCCGCAGCGTCTTCATGGTCACCGAAGTAGTACCCCCGCTTGATCCCCGTTTGTTCAAAGTCCAAGTCGCGGTAGAGCTTCTGGGCATTTTGATTGGAGACCCGCACCTCTAGACTAACTGACTTGTAATTCAACTTCCGGGCTTTTTTGATCATGGTTTCCAGCAGGAAGCGGCCCAGGCCACGGTTTTGGTACTCCGGAACGACCGCGATGTTGGTGATGTGCGCGTCGCGGGTCCGTTCGTCAAACGTACTGCCGATAAAGGCCAGGAGCTTGTCTTCCTTGCGAATAACCAGGTACAGCCGGTCCTTTTCGCGGCGCAATTCATTGGCAAAGGCCGTCGAATCCCACGGGGCCTTGCCGGCATAGACCGCCCGCTCGATCTCGATCATTTCCGGGATGTCGGTGAACAGGGCCTTGGCTACAAAGTACGTGACCTCCCGGATATCGACCCGGTGGTTTTTCACGTCCATCGCCTCTTCACGCACCAGTTCACGGCGGCTGCCAAAGATATTTTTATACCAGATTTTAAATTTTTTCAACATATGATTCGGTATCCTTCTTGTTTGGGTTCTTAGCCTGCCATTCGGCCTCGGCTTGGGTCAGACGTAAATAATTGGGGACGAACCGGTCCACGTCGGCCACGGGGTCCAACTGCTGGCCCAGCAGCCCAATCGTCGCCACTTGGGGCAGGTTCAACCAGGGGCTGATGCGCGGCGTGGCGGCTGAAACGGTGGTGTTGATCAGGTCCGCAAAGTGATTGGCATCCCCCAAGAACCAGACCGGTTCAGCGTATTCCGTGACTGCCTTTAAGAAATCGGTGATGTTGGTGTGCGCGTCCGCAATCACGGGCGTGGGCACGCCACCGGAGATGCGGTACAACCCGGCGAACACGTTTTGGTTACGGGCATCAAATAGCGGTGCCACTAAGGCCCCCTCGACCGGGACGTTGGCCGCTAACGCTTCGAGACTGGAAACGGCGACCAGGTCGATGTCTAAGGTCGCCGCCAAGGTCTTGGCCGTGGTGACGGCGATCCGAATGCCAGTGTATGAGCCAGGACCCGCCGCGACCACGACCCGGTCCAAATCGGTGGGCTTCAGGTCGGCCATCGCCAATAGGCGCTCAATCTCGGGCAAGAGGTATTCCGCGTGCTTTTGGTGAACGGTGACCGTGATGGCCGCCAGGACCGTGTCGTCGTCCAAGACGGCCACGCTTAAGGGGCGATTCGATGTATCAATTGCTAAAATCTTCATATTTGCTTGCGTTCCCTTTCATTTTAGGTCGCCAGGTCGGACTCATCGTGTTGGTGGTCCCGGTCGTGGTAGCCGTTTACTGTCTTTATCAGTTTAATATACTACCACAAAAGGCCACTGGCGACACCTTACCTGCTTAATCTGTTGAAAACTACGTCCGGGCCTGCCACTGAATGGTCGCCTTGGCCGCCACCACGTCATCACGTTGGACCAGGTGTTGCGAGGTCAACGGGTCGGTGGCTTGTTCGTAGCTACTGGTGACCGGTTCGCCGTAGGTCACTTCATTTTCAAACCGGATGCGCACGTCGGCGGGCTGATGGTCCCGCAAGAAGTCCGCAGGCAACACGTCGAGCATCCAGTCGAAGTAGTGGGCGTTGTTCACGTGACCGTTGCCGTCGATATCAAAGTAACGGACCGTGTATGGCTTGGTCGGCAGGTCGGCCGTCTCCGTCAGGCGGTCCGGCCGTGGCAGCCGCGGTAGCCGTACGGACTGCGTGGATTGGTAAGGCGCCATGACCTCGGCAGGAATCGTCGCAATTTTTCGGGTGGCGTAGCTCATGGTGACCCAAATGCCCTCGCCATAAGCCAATTGCTTACCCGCTTCATCGAGCAACCAGTACTCGCGATAGGCGAAGTATTTGTTGTAAGACGTGGCCCGGGTCTTCAGTTGGACCTGATCGCCGGTCTTCGGCAGCGTGCTGATCTGCAGGTGGTACTGGGTCACGACCCAGCCAACGCCATGAGATTGGACAAATTCAGTGGTCAACCCCAACGCCGCATTTTGGTCCTCGGAGACCAAAACGAACAGGTTGATCAGCATGGCGAGCGTTAAATGGCCGGTGTCGTCCGCTTCGTAGTAGACGACCCGGTGTGGTTCGGAAAATTCATTAGCAGCCACCTGGGTCACTCCTTGTCTAAATGATGATAAGTATTATAAATTGCTTGTTTCTTGACGCCGCGCAAATTGGCGACTTCCTTGATGGCCGCGTTGGGTTTCTCCCCCGCCGCAATCAAGCGGTCGACCTGTACTTCAACGGGTTCGCTGAGGTCAACGGCCGTGGTCGCCGTCGTGGTCGGAGCGGGATTACCACCGACTAAGACCACGAATTCGCCGCGGACGGTATCGGTGGCGGCCCAGTCGGCCAGCTCCGCTAACGTGCCGCGCAAGAATTCTTCGTAGCGTTTCGTCAGTTCCCGACACAAAACGGCGGGCCGGTCATCGCCGAACCCCGTGGCCAGGTTTTGCAGCGTCTTCTTTAAACGGTGCGGGGCCTCGTAAAAGATCAAGGTCTCCGGCCGTTGGGCCAAGCCCTCAATTTCGGCACGCTGGTCCTTAGGTTTCCGGTCCAAGAAGCCGTAGAAATAAAACGGCTGCGGCGCCAATCCCGACGCAATCAACGCCGTCAATCCGGCATTGGCCCCAGGGAGCGGTGCCACCGGAATGTGGGCCGCGATGCAGGCGTTGACCAATTCGTGACCGGGATCCGAAATGGACGGCATCCCCGCGTCACTGACCTGGGCAATGTCTAGTCCCTGTTGGAGTTTGGCCACCAACTGGGGAATCCGTTCCTGAGTGTTGTGTTCATGAAAGCTGATCTGCTTGGTGGTAATATCAAAATGATTTAATAATTTCTGCGTGTTACGCGTATCCTCGGCAGCAATCAAATCCACGGCCTGAAGGGTCTTCACCGCCCGAAAAGTCATGTCATCCAAATTGCCGATGGGCGTGGGAACCAGGTATAGGTGCCCCTGCGCCTCGGTTTTAAAACTGCGTGTTCGTTCCATTAAGTTGCCTCCTACTGATCGCGATAAATAACTTCCAGGCAAAAGGCACACTCTTCGTCTTGCTTGCGGCGGGTGCCGTAAAATTCCCGACACACGTGAAAGCCTTCCTCGTAAAGTTTTTCCAGAATCTGCCGGGACTTCGAGAGGCCTTGGGGGGTCTCCGGGTCTTCCGGCAACGTCTTTTGTAATTCCCGGACCAACTCGCGCAGATGTTGATTCTCGATTTCCAATTCAGCGTTTTGTTCGAACACCTGCGTCATCTGCGTTTGCAGGTCGGAAAATTGGGCCAACATCTGTTGTAGCTGCCCCTCAAGACTCTTGAACTGATCGTAAACTTCTTCCTTATCCAAAGTTGCCACCCCTCCCATGCGAACTAGTCTTAGCGCATCTGCGCCAGAATCTGTAACGTTAAGGCTTCTAAGATTGCTTGAAAATTCAGGTTTCCCGCCAATTGCCCGCGGGTCGCCAAGGTTTCGGTCATGATCGTCACCAACCGGTCAATCGATAACTGGTGGGCGACGCGTTGACTGACTGATGCCACTTGCGGGTAAGCCAAGTCGGTCGGGTCGATAGCATTGGCCTGTTGACGCAAGGCGTCGTGCCAGACCTGAACGACCATGTCCAAGACCACGCCTTGGCGGTCCCGATTGCTGCCCAACGGCACCAGTTCCGTTTGAACCCGGACAAAGGCCCGTTCGTCGCGGTCACAGCAGGCCGTAAACCATTGGCCGACCGCCGTTTGCGCGTTGGCTAGCCAGTCGTCGGCCACTAATTCCTGCGCGGCACTGACACTCTCTGTCAACGTCGTCAATAAGTAGCGTTGGCTGGGCACGATGCCCGCTTTGGCCAACGCCGTAGTTAGAGCTTGCGGCGCCACCTTAATGAAGTCAACGATCTGGGTCCGCGACAAGATGGTCGGCAAGATGAGATTCTTGTTGGCCGTCAGTAACAGCGCCACCGTGTTGCCCACGGGCTCCTCGATGAATTTCAACAGACTGTTGGCCGCACCGGTCGTCATCCGGTCGACCTGGTCTACGATAAAAATCTTCTGGTTGCCTTCGACCGCACTCTTGGTGAACTCCGCCTTGAGGTAGCGGACCTGGTCGACCTTGATCCGTTGGCCATCGGGAACGACGCTGACCACGTCGGGATGGTCGCCCGCCATGATACGCCGGCATTCCGGACACTGCCCACAGGGCAAGCCATCGTCGGTCACGTTTTGGCAAAATAAGCGCATGGCGACGGTCCGCGCGACTTCCTGCCGCCCGGTCCCATCCGCGCCATTAAACAGGTACGCGTGCGCCAAGTGGTTCGATTGAATTAACTGCATAAAGTGGCTCACGAGTTGCGGCTGCAGCCGTTGGGCCGTGGCCACCACGGATTCTTCGCTCATCTTGACCCCCTAAAACTGATGAAACTGCTCCACGGGCATCACGAACACCGTGGCGCCGCCGACTTGCACCTCGACCGGGTAAGCCGACGTGCTGTCCAATTGGGCATCCAAATTAACGGGCGGCGTCATGAACTGCTGCCGGGTGTGGCTAGCTTCCTTGATCATGTTCAAGACCTCGTCGACCCGTTCGTCTTCGAGACCAATCATAAACGTGGTGTTCCCGGACTTTAAAAAGCCCCCGGTCGTCGACAAGCGGGTTGCGCGAATATCGTGGTCGATAAATTGATTACTCAAGCGATTCGCGTCTTTATCCTGAACAATGGCGATTAATAATTTCATACTGGGTTTCCTCCCTTTATGCCGGTGTTAAAAGTAAGCGGGTGCGGTCTGTTTGATCAACGCCAACGACTGCGCGACCACGGTGGCCGGGTCCTGGGTGGCGTCGATTAATTTGATGCGGTCGGGGTGTGCGGCCTGGAGTTTCAAATAAGCCGCCCGCACCCGGTCGTGAAAGGCCGTCTGTTCAACATCCAGCCGATCGACTTTGGTGGGGTCACGGTGCGCTTGAATCCGCCGCAAGCCGACCTCAGCCGGCACGTCAAAATAAATCGTCAGTTCCGGCAACAGCCCGTCCGTCGCAAATTCATTCATTTTAGCGACCGCTGCTTCCCCGATTTCTCGGCCAGCACCTTGGTAGGCCACCGAGCTGTCGACATAGCGGTCACACAGGACCAATTTGTCCGCCGCTAAAGCGGGAAGAATCGTCTGGGCCAAGTGCTGCCGGCGCGCTGCCGCGTACAGGAGCGCTTCCGTACGGTAATCCATCGCCGTATTGGCGCGGTCCAAAATGATCGACCGGATACTCTCAGAAATCGGATTGCCGCCAGGTTCTCTGGTGATCGTCAACCGGTCGCCTAAAGCGGGCGCAATCTCCGCGGTAATGGCCTGCAACGCGCTGGTTTTCCCGGCGCCGTCGGGTCCTTCAAAACTAATAAACGTTCCTGACAACATACTCGACCCCATTTTTGTTTGATACTAAAGATTGAAAGCAAAATTAACGTACTGCTTCCCGGAAAGACAGTATTCTATCCGCTAAAGTTAGCGAAACCAGGAGCCTACGTCACCACCAGTCAGGTGCCAAATGGGTTGCCATCAAAGGTTAACCCCATTATTACTGACCATCAATCTTGTAGCCAAGAGTTCGTCAAATATGGGTTCAGCTGTGGGTTACCTGCTCAAAGCGAGGCCGAGACCGTTTCTCAGACTCGGTTCGGTCCAGTCCGCTCACCGCGTTCCAACTCGTATTTGGTGAACGGTAGGCGGACAGCTTCCGTTTTGAAATTAGGGCCCATCACTCTCAACCACATCATTAGCTGATTTTTGCCTATCAATCTTTAGTTTGATAGTTATATTGTACTTGAATTCAGAATTGATGTCTATCGCCGCGCCGGTTTCCCGCCCGTTTTGTCAAGCAGGTCACCAAGTGCGTGACCACAAGCAAAAGGCGCACCAGAAACCACTTCCAGTCCGCCCCTCCTTGGTATTTAGCTAATCGCGGAACACCGCCGCGGAAATGTGCTTGCCCTTTACCTGGCGCCGCCGTGCTTCGCGGTACAAGAACAGGTAGGTCTGCCGAGCCAGCGCCGTATTAGCCGTCATTTGATTGTCGGCGTCCGCAATGGCTTCTTCCGTTTGCTTGGCGTGATCCCAGCGATCTTTGGCGTCGTCGATGGTCAACAAGAGCTGTTCATCGTAGGCCGCCTTTAAGCGAGGGAGTTGGCGTTTCTTTTTTCCAAACATGCAAAGTCCCTCCTTACATTTCTGTCCGGCCTTCAACCGCCTTGAACAGGGTCATCTCATCGGCGTACTCAATGTCGCTGCCGACGGACAGGCCGTGAGCCAAGCGCGTCACCTTGATGCCCGCCGGCTTGATCAGCCGTGACAGGTACATGGCCGTGGCTTCCCCTTCCGGCGTGGCGTTGGTGGCAATGATGACTTCCTTAATCGCCGGATTGCTCTGGAGCCGGTTGATGAGGCTGGTGATGTTTAAGTCCTCGGGCCCCTTGCCTTCAATCGGCGACATGACCCCGTGCAAGACGTGGTACAGGCCGTGGTATTCCTTCATCTTTTCCATGACCATGATGTCCTTGGCCTGTTCGACCACCAACACGTGCGTTTGGTCACGCGTCTTATCGGTACAAATGGTGCACGGGTCACTCTCCGTGATGTTGCCACAGATCGAGCAAAAATGTAGGTCCTTTTTAGCTGAGACCAGCGCCTTGGAAAATGCCTTAACGTCATCTTCTTGCATATCAATCGTGAAGAAGGCCAGCCGCGTCGCTGACTTTTGCCCAATACCGGGCAGCTTCATGTAGCTGTCGATCAGCTGCGCAATGGGTTCTGGATACTGCATGGTCCCAACGTCCTTTCTAAATTACATCCCCGGAATGTTCATGCCTTGCGTGTACTTCCCTAAGGACTGCTTCGTTGCCGTTTCAACTTGGTCCAACGCATCGTTGACCGCGGCTAAGACCAAGTCGGCCAACATGTCAGGATCATCGGGGTCGATGGCTTCTGGCTTGATCGTCAGGTCGGTCATCTTCCGTTCCCCAGTAAACGTGGCTTGGACCATGCTATCTGGTGAGACACCGGTGAAGGTTTGCGCGTTCAAGTTCGCTTGGTCTTCCGCCATCTTCTTTTGCATTTGCCGCATTTGTTTCATCATACTACCCATATTTCCCATGTTCCGCATTGTTCGTCATCCTTTCAAGGTTTAATCGTCTTTAACATCCACAATATCTTTACCAAATAATTCTTCGGCCTTCGTCACGACCGGATTGGCCGCTGGTTTGGCGGGCTGTTCCGCATCCCCGGCATGATTATTCTGCAGCTCATCCTTGTGCGCCGTCAAATAATTCTTCCGGATCACGGGCCAGTCCTCCTTGGGCACAAACACGACGGGTAACGCCGTGCCAATCATCCGGTCCAGGCCGTTTTCAAGCGCATCCGTCAGCTCGTGATCGGACGTCGCGCGTTGATACAAGAAAGCGTAGTCAAACGCCACGATTACCCCGGAGTCGGCCGCGGCGACCGGTTGCGACACCTTCATGACCGCGCGTTGCGTGATCGACAGGCTATTCAACACGTCGGGCCAGACTTCCTGGAGTTGGTTGAGCTTCTCGCGCGTCGCCGCGCCCAAAACCGGATAGATCTTGGCCAAATTGACTTCCTTAGCCGGCGCCTTTTTCGTGACCCGCGGCTTTGCGGCTGGCTTGGCCGCCACTGGCGCTTGTTCTAGTTGCTTAACCGTCGACTTGAGTTGATCGACCTCGTGTTGCAAGGCCGTCAACGCCGACGAGCTGGCCGCCGGTGCACTCGGCGTCGCGGCCGCGGCGTTCGGTGCCGCTGGTGCAGCCGTTGGCGTGGCGCCCTTTTGCCGGCCGATTTCAGCCAACTTGATGGTCAAGATTTCCAAATAAACGTCCGGGTGCGTGGTGAAACGCATCTGTTGCTGGATGGCGTTTAATTCGTTGATCATCGCGTACATCGTTTGGGCGGGCGTCTGCTTGGCCAACTGTTGAAAGTCGTCGCTGACACTGCCCATTTCGGCTTCTTCAACTAGCTGTGGTGCCTGTTGATAGAGCAACAGGTCACGCGCATAGCTGATCAGGTCTTCGGTAAACCGTTCGGCGTCCTTACCGGCTTCCAGCACGGATTGCAGGGTCGCTAGCGCCGCCTTGGTGTCGCCACCCAGCACCTGTTGCACGTAGGTGGCCAGCAGCTCGTGTGTCACGCTCCCGGTCACCAGCAACGCGTTGTCGAGGGTAATTTCATTGTCGCCAAACGACAACGCCTGGTCGAGGATACTCAACGCATCCCGCATACCCCCTTCGGCCGCCTTGGCAATCACCTTGACGGCCTGCTCATCGTAGGTCACACCCTTTTGATCCAAGATGTAGATCATCCGGTTGTAGCTGTCACTAGCCGCGATGCGTTTGAAATCAAACCGTTGCGTCCGCGAAATAATCGTGGCGGGAATCTTGTGCGGCTCCGTGGTCGCCAGAATAAAGATCACGTTGGCCGGGGGCTCTTCCAGCGTCTTCAGCAAGGCGTTGAACGCACCAGTCGACAGCATGTGCACTTCATCAATGATGTAGACCTTGTAATCGGCCACCGTGGGCGCGTACTTGACCTTGTCGCGGATGTCCCGAATCTCTTCGACCCCGTTGTTGGAAGCGGCATCGATTTCAATGACATCGTTCAAGGTCCCGGCCGTAATGGCTTTACAGGTCTCACATTCATTGCAGGGCTCACCGTCCGTTTGGTGATGACAGTTGATGGCCTTGGCAAAAATCTTGGCTGCCGAGGTCTTCCCGGTTCCCCGGGGTCCCGCAAAAAGATAGGCGTGGCTGATCTGATTCGTCGTAATGGCGTTCTTCAAGGTCCGGGTAATGACTTCTTGCCCAATCATATCCTCAAACCGTTGGGGCCGCCAAACCCGGTAAAGTGCTTGATAAGCCATGCAATCCGTTCCTTTCGTTTACATTTTTGCGGCGCAGTTCGTGAAGCAATTCCTGCGCCCTCGTCTGTTCCTAAGTTAAATTCGCTGATTAATATTATAGCCTTTTTCAGTGGTCGCTGTCACGGATTGACTAGCAGATTTACGCAAAATTAATCCGGTGTGAATAAACTAGCCGCCTCCCGTTGCGCGAAAGCTAGGCCGGAACGCTGGGGGGGGAGGACCGCCCCGAGCCAAAGCCCGGTCTCGGTGCTTGCTTTGAGCCAGAAGTTCGCTGTCTCAAAGTCACCAATTTGCCAGCAAAGACCACTGGCAAATTCCCCGGCTGAGCCTAGTTTCGCTCCACTCCCGGCTAACACGTGACGGGAGACCATCACGCTTAGTTAAGGCCAAATCTTGACGTCATCCATTACTTACTAATACTAGCCAAGCCAGTTGCCTGCGGCTGCCAGCAACGACCGGACACCGATCAATCAGCCTCCAGTGGTTATAATTCCCAAGAAAAACATCATCGTTTCTTCCATATAAATAATCAAAACTGTCAACGGCCCACAGCGAATGACTAAACGCTGTCATAATTGTCACGTCGATTGATTACTTCTACGTTAGCTCATTTATGCCGTTAATAAAGTTAATCACGAAATCTCTCATTCCCCAATGCCATTTATCTCGCCGGAGTCAGGCAGACATCTGTCTTAGCCACATCACCATAAAAACGAGCCTGGACAAAACCTCCCAAGCTCGTTCCTTCACCTTCACATAGCTGAAGCGTACGCCAACAGGCAGCCGGTGCCGCTAAAACCTGATACCCAAACAATCCAAGCCCAGGATTATTCGGTTATCAGCCTTAATGCTCGCCGGCTAATCGCCTTTTGACCCACTCTCAACAAAAAACTCCCAGTCCAACGACTAGGAGTTGTTAATATCTCATAAACTTGAAGCACAAAGCGAAACGAACTTAGTGCTGCTTCCTTCCGGACCTGACACGATTCGTAAGCCCACCCTTGCTTCAAGGCCTTAACGGCAAGTACTAGTGTATCATGCTTTTTTCTGGTTGTCTAGCGTCTTCTCAGTTTGTGCTTGCGCCGCGGCGCGTTTGGCCTTCTTACGGGCCTTTTGCCGCACGCGCGCCGCCTTGAAGAAGCGGACCATCCGTTCACCGGCGTCCTTGGCCAAGAGCCCCTCGTGGACCGTGACCGTGTGGTTCAACCGGCTGTCCGTCAACGTTTCGTAGAGGCTGTCGACCGCACCAGCCTTGGGGTCACGCGCCCCATAAAAGACTTCCGGGATCCGCGAATTGATGATGGCGCCGCTACACATCAGGCACGGCTCAATCGTCACGTACAGTTGACACTCTTCCAGCCGCCAGCTCTTCAGTGTCCCGCAGGCTTCTTCGATTGCCCGAATCTCCGCGTGCATGGTGGCATCGTTGCCGTGTTCCCGCAGGTTGTGCCCCCGCCCCACGATTTGGTTGTCGTGGACGATGACCGCGCCGATGGGGACCTCGCCAATCAGGGCCGCCTGGTCTGCTTCGAAGAGGGCCTCTTCCATATAGTGGCGTTGCCGCCCCGTATAGTGCTGATCTCGCATCCAGACCCCTTCCTTTCCTGTTCGTTAGGCGAGCGTACTCTCTAAAATGTAATAGCCCTTGTCCTTTTTAATGTTGGTACAGTTACCAAACGTGGCTTGCATGGTCTTTTCTGCGGACGGCGCCCCCTGCTTCTTTTGCAGGACCACCGTCAACGTGCCGCCCGGGAGCAAGTGCTCCTTAGCCCCCGTCAACATAGCCGTCACGACCTGTTTACCGGCCCGAACTGGTGGGTTCGTAACGATAGCCGCGTAACGCTCCGTGACGTTGGCATAGACGTCGGAAGTCTTGATGTCGACGTTGTCGATTTGATTGGCCGCCGCATTTTGCCGCGCCAAACTTAGCGCCAATTCATTGACGTCGACCATCGTGACCTGCCGTTCAGGCCACTTCTTAGCTAGTGCCAGGCCGATTGGGCCGTATCCGGTACCCAGGTCCAACCACGGGCCCGCTGGGGTCTTATCCGCGTTAAACGCGTTGAGCAATGCGCGTGAGCCATAGTCCACCCTGTTTTTGGAAAAAACACCGTTGTCGGTGGTAAACAACAATTCGTTGCCTAAGAGGGTAAACGGCCAATGATGTTCCTCGTGTAAAACGTCTGGATTTTGTGTATAATAGTGATTAGTCAATTTCTCCGCCACCTTTATCTCTTATTTTACCGTAGATACCTCGTGGTGGCTAATAAAAAAAGATTATTCGCTGAGACACCATATTTGGTAGTTATTGTATGTATCAACTACCAAATATGGTGTCTTTTTTCATTGTAATTTTCGCTGACTGGTGTAAACTGTACTCATCGAGATTGAATTTGATGAGGAAGTGGCAACAATGAAAGTAACGGTTTATTCCAAGAACAACTGTATGCAATGCAAGATGACGAAGCGTTTTCTGAGTGAACACAACGTGGAATTTGAAGAACGCAATATTAACCAGAATCCCGAATATGTGACATACCTCAAGGAGCAAGGGTTCCAAGCTGTTCCCGTCGTTGAGGCTTCCGGTCACCCTGCCTTTTATGGCTTCCGGCCGGATCAATTAACGCAAATTGCGGGCTAAGCTCTTTTTGAGTTGGTTCCCATTCGTTTTTGGCGATGTCGTGGTTTACACGGTGGCGCCATTTTTATTTGACACTTGCGCATTCTAACCTAGAAAGAGTTGACTAGTATGAGTTTAAAAGACCTAACCGACGTCACGTATTATGATTTAAATAACGAGATCAACATCCCCGTGAACGGTCAGATTCCGTTGAACAAGGACCAGGAGGCTTTGCAGGCTTTCCTCAAGGAAAATGTCATCCCCAACACCAAGACCTTTGCGTCGTTACAGGAACGCTTTGACTACTTGATTGCCAACAACTACGTCGAAAAACATGTTATCGACGCCTACCCAATGGCCTTTATCGAGGACCTTTACGCCTACTTACGGGCCCAAAATTTTCATTTTAAATCCTTCATGGCAGCGTACAAATTTTATGCGCAATATGCCCTGAAGACCGACGACAACGACTACTATTTGGAAAACTTCATCGACCGGGTCGCCATGAACGCCCTAGATTTTGCGGACGGTGACCAACAACTGGCCCATGACCTGGCTGACGAAATTATCCACCAGCGTTACCAACCGGCGACGCCCAGCTTCCTTAATGCCGGCCGTTCGCGGCGGGGCGAACTGGTCTCTTGTTTTCTGATCCAGTCGACCGATGACATGAATACGATTGGCCGGACCATCAACTCTGCGCTCCAACTCTCCCGTATCGGTGGCGGGGTCGGCATCAGCCTATCCAATTTGCGGGGCGCCGGTGACCCCATCAAACACATCGAGGGCGCCGCTTCTGGGGTCGTCCCCGTCATGAAGTTGCTGGAAGACAGCTTTTCTTATTCCAACCAATTGGGCCAACGGCAAGGGGCCGGCGTGGTCTACCTCAGCGTCTTCCATCCCGACATCGTCGCCTTTTTGAGTGCCAAGAAGGAAAACGCCGACGAAAAGATTCGGCTGAAGACGCTGTCTCTTGGGATCACGGTGCCCGACAAGTTCTACGAGCTGTGTGCCGCCGACGCGGACATGTACCTATTCAGTCCCTACGACGTGGAACGCATCTACGGCAAGCCATTTGCCTACGTCGACATCACGAAGGAATACGACAACATGGTCGCCAACCCGGACATCCGTAAGAAGAAACTCAAGGCCCGTGACCTAGAAACGGACATTGGCAAGCTCCAACAAGAATCCGGTTACCCTTACATCGTCAACATTGATACGGCCAACCGCGAAAACCCCATTGATGGGCGCATCGTCATGAGTAACCTGTGCTCCGAAATCATGCAGGTCCAAACGCCATCGACCGTGAACAACCAACAAGAATACATTCAAAAGGGAACTGATATTTCCTGCAACCTGGGGTCCACCAACATCGTCAACCTGATGGCAGCCCCCGACTTCGGCCACTCCGTTGAGACCATGGTCCGGGCACTGACCTTTGTGACCGACCATTCCGACATCGACGTGGTCCCATCGATTCAAAAGGGCAACCAGCTAGCCCACACGATTGGCCTGGGCGCCATGGGCTTACACAGCTACTTTGCCAAGAACCACATGATGTACGGCTCCAAGGACAGCATTGCCTTTACCAGCGTTTACTTCATGTTACTGAACTACTGGACGCTCAAGGCCTCCAATCAAATCGCCAAGGAACGCCACGAAACGTTCCACAACTTTGAGAAGAGCACCTATGCTTCCGGGACCTACTTCGACCGCTACACCGAAACTGACTGGCGGCCAACTAGCGAAAAGGTCCAGGGCCTCTTTGCCAACATCTGGCTACCTTCTCCGGAGGACTGGGCTGCCTTGAAGGCCGACGTCATGCGCGATGGCCTGTACCACCAAAACCGGATGGCCGTTGCGCCGAACGGGTCCATTTCCTACATCAACGACACCACGGCGAGCCTACACCCCATCATCAACCGGATTGAGGAGCGCCAAGAAAAGACGATTGGGAAAATCTACTACCCTGCGCCTTACCTGGACAACGACACCATGCCGTATTACAAATCCGCTTATGATACCGACATGCGCCGGGTCATCGACGTTTACGCCGCGGCCCAAAAGCACGTCGACCAGGGGATGAGCCTGACACTGTTCATGCGCTCGACGATTCCCGCTGGCCTGTATGAATGGAAAGATGGCCGGACCGATAAAATGACGACGCGGGACCTGAGCATTCTGCGCAACTACGCTTATCGCAAGGGCATCAAGTCACTGTACTACGTGCGGACCTTCACCGACGACAACAACGAAGTCGGCGCCAACCAGTGTGAAAGCTGCGTCATTTAGCGGTCACCAGTCAATAAAAAAGGAGCGGTTGTCATTGGCACGAACTGAAAATTATAACGCAATCAATTGGAATCAGGTCTCAGACGAGATCGACAAAGCGACCTGGGAAAAGCTGACCGAACAATTTTGGTTGGACACCCGGATTCCCGTTTCCAACGACTTGGATGACTGGCGGACGTTAGACACCGACCACCAGTGGGTCGTGGGGCACGTCTTTGGTGGGCTGACCTTACTGGATACCCTGCAGTCTCAAGACGGGATGGCAGCGTTACGCCGCGATGTCCGGACCCCGCACGAAACGGCGGTCCTAAACAACATTCAATTCATGGAATCCGTTCACGCTAAGAGTTACTCCACGATTTTCTCCACGTTAAATACGCCGGATGAAATCGACGAGATCTTCCAATGGAGTGATTCCGAAGAATTTCTGCAAAATAAGACCAAGCGCATCTACGACCTCTACCACGATGATGAGCATCCCCTGAAGAAGAAAATTTCCAGTGTCTTCTTGGAAACCTTCCTGTTCTACTCCGGCTTCTTTACGCCGCTGTATTACCTGGGGCACAACAAGCTCAACAACGTGGCCGAAATCATTAAGCTGATCTTACGGGACGAATCCGTCCACGGCACCTACATCGGCTACAAGTTCCAACTGGGCATGAAGGAACTGACCGACAACGAGCAGCAGGCCATGAAGGACTGGATGTATGATTTTCTTTACCAGTTGTACGACAACGAAGAAAAATACACCCACACCCTCTATGACCAAATCGGCTGGTCAGACAAGGTCTTGACGTTTATTCGTTACAACGCCAACAAGGCCCTGATGAACCTGGGGCAAGATCCCCTCTTCCCCGACACGGCCGAGGACGTCGACCCCGTGGTTATGAACGGCATCTCCACCTCAACAGCCAACCATGACTTCTTCTCGCAGGTCGGTAACGGCTATCTGCTGGGGAACGTCGAAGCTATGAGCAGCGACGACTACAACATCGGTGAACCCGCCGATCCGGACGACCCTAGCAAGTAACCGCGTCAGTCATTTTAAATGAATACGAAAGGACCTGGGAAGATTTTTGCTCCCAGGCCCTTTTGTCGTTCTGACTCGTGATGTTAGGATTAGTTGCTGACCGCGTCATAATGGGAACTGGCCGCCTACCGTTCGCCAAATATGGGTTGGAACGCTGGGGCGGACGGGTCGAGCCGAAGGACGGTCTCGACGCCTCGCTTTGAGCCGAAAACCACGTCTCAAAGACGCCAGTTTCCTAAGCGGCAAGAACCACGCCGCTAAGGAAACTCCCACGGCTGAACCCATATTTGGCAAACTCTCGGCTACGGTAGTGCTTGTCAGTAACAGTTGCCTTAACCCCAGATAGCAGCTGCGTTGACGACTAGTCTATCATTAACACAGTGTTACTGATAGCCGTCAACTTGCCGGAGTCAGCCAGGATGGCGCCAGCTGGGTCGGCGGTGTTGGCTGAGTTTTTGTCTCAGCCTACAGCACGGGACGACTTGAGAGACTGGCGGATTTTTCCAGGCTTTCAAGCGAGCCGGAAGACCGCCCCTCAGGCTGGAGGTGTTCCCCAGAGCAGGCCCTACCCTAGCCTGACGCAGGCACCTGGTTTCGCCAATCCTAGGTGTCAAAACACTGCTGTTCCGGCAATCAACACACCAATTAAATTTACGGCCACCGTTCACTTGAAATTCTCAAGTATTGGTGTAAGATTCAGGGTAATCGCCGTCGCTGGGGCTTACCCCGCCGTCAGAAACTTGGCTGTCGTAAAGGCCGGGGCCGGATACGTGTAGAAGCCTTGGCGATTTTCTTCGCCGAATTTATCATGGTCTAGGAGCTCGCGCTTGAGCTTGTGAGCCACATCGACCAGGTCGCCCTTCCCCGGCTCACGGCCGGCCGCCAACAACAGGTGATAGACCTGGCGCAGGCCAATCTCATCGAGCATGCCAAACGGGCCCATCGGTGACTGAGTGGCAATCATCCAGGCCCGGTCGATGGTTTGCGGGTCGGCAACGTCGTGGAGCCACAGCGTCAGCGCCGTGTTCACGAAGGGCAGGAGCAACGACGTCAGCACGTACCCCGGCGTTTCACGATGAATGGCAATTGGCACCAAACCAATCTGCCGCACGAAGTGACACGCGTGGCGAAAGACTGCCGCATCGGTGCCAGCATGGCCCATCACTTCGGCTAAGCCGTGGGTACACAGGTGGTCTGCGAAATGCATGGCGAGAAACTTCGCCGGGCGCCCCGTGATGGCCGCAAATCGGCTGGGTAACATGGTCGCCGAATTAGTCGCGATGATGGCCTGTTCGGGGGCCACCTGGGCCAGTTCCGTATAAAAGATATTCTTGGTCGCCGCCACCTCGGGGAGCGCCTCGATAATCAAATCAGCGTCCTCCACCGCCGTTTCCAGGTCCGTCGCAAAATCAATGCGCGCGTTGGTGTCGAAGATGACCGCCGGCGTTGCGTTGAACTGATGGGCGTAGTCCAGATTCAACTGGGCCAGCCGCCGTTTAGTCGCCGCAATCGCCGTCGCATCAACGTCTTCAATGACGACCTGAAATCCCCGATAGGCAATTTGATAAGCAATCTGACTTCCGCGCGAGCCACCCCCGGCCACGACGATTTTCTTAAACTTCATGCGTGTCATCCTCCCCGCTGTTAGCCTACTACATGCTTCCCAGCATACGCACCTCTCAGGTCGGTAACAATTAACCCTACCTAGTTAGGGGAACCAGCTAACTAAGGGGCCCAATCAAACCATGATTGATTCTTTTTCCCACGCAACCGATTTTAACTCACTTATTGGAGGTCTTTTTCTTGCCAACGATTAAAAATGTCTGTGTTTTCTGTGGTTCCAACCACGGGTACGATCCACAATTTCTCGCCCAAACCAACGCCTTGGGCCAATATCTAGCCGCTAACCACCATCCACTGGTCTATGGCGGCGGTAAAGAGGGGCTGATGGGTGCCGTGGCGACTGCCACCATGCAAGCCGGCGGCCAGGTCATTGGCATCATCCCCACCTTTTTGAGCGAGCTGGGTCTGGCCAAGACCGACATCACCACGCTTCTAGAGACCAGCACCATGGACGAACGTAAGGACGAAATGCTCCGCCAGGCCGACGCCTTTATCGTGTTGCCCGGTGGGTTTGGCACCTTCGAGGAGTTCACGACTATGCTTTCCTGGAGTCAAATCAACGTCCACCAAAAGCCCATCGCCCTGTTCAACATCGACCACTACTACGATCCATTGGTCACCATGATGCAAAAGAGCTGTGACGCCGGCTTTGCGCCCCAGGAAAACATGAACCTCTTCATCGATGCCACCACGATTGACGAGATTTTCACCGGCTTCGCCAATTTTCACCACCAGCTGCCGTTCAAGTACACGAACTAAAAGAGTGGGCTAAAAGGCGAGCATTAAGGCTGATAACCGAATAACCCTGATTTTGGATTGTTTGGTTATCAGGTTTAAGCGGAACCGGCTGCCTTTTAGCGCACGTTTCAGCTACGTAACGGCTCGCGGTCCGCCTACCGTTCGCCAGTAACAGTTGTCTTAACCCCAGGTAGTAGCGACATGGGCGGTAGGTCTATCATTAACACAATATTACTGATAGACGTCAACTTGCCGGAGTTAGCCAGGGTGGCGTCAGCGAACCAGAAGACCGCTTCTCAGGCTGGAGGTAGTTCCTGCCTGGTTTCTCCAATTCCAGTGGACAAGGCACTGTCAGTTTGAAAATCAACGCCTCAATCTTGCTTTTACCTTTTAGAAAAATAGCGCGTCGACTGGCAGAAGGCTGCTGATCGACGCGCTATTTTAATGACTCAGCTGGTGTCGGCCGCTATTTTCGCTACGGTGGAATTACTGGCTCCAATCTTAGATAGCCGAAACGTGCGCCAACAGGCAATCGGTTCCGCTTAAAACGGGTAACCAAATAATCTAAGACCGAGATTATTCGGTTACCCGCCTTAATGCTCGCCGATTAACCGCCTGTTGGCGCACTCTTGTGATTTACTCCCGATTTTGCCACTGCACCTCATCAGACATCCAGTGGCCGAACCACTTGGGGGCTAGCTTGCTGCCGACCGGTGACCAGCGGTTGATGACCGACATCAGCTGTAACATGCTGAAAATCAGTGACTGACGCCGACGATAGGCCAAGTATTTGGGCTCCCAATCGGTGACGTATTTTTCCTTGTACGCCCGCAGCCCTTGGAAACTGTAGAAGTTCGAGCCGTACTCGTAGATCAAGTGGGCGACCCGTTCTTCAATGAAGCTAAACGTCGACACACCAACATTGGCCAGCGGCGCCATCCCCAGGTTAAAGCTCAGGTAGCCGGTTTCCCGGCAGGTCTCAAACAAATAAACGAACAGGCCGTCCATGATGCCAGACGGGGCATCTCGACTAGCCCGCATCAAGTCAATCGACGTCATGCGGTGGTCTCCCGTCGGCATCAGGTTGGCAAAGGCAACGACCTTCCCCGTTGCGTCCTGCATGACGGCGATGGGGGCCTCGTTCAGGTAATCACGGTCAAAGAAGCCCATCGAGAACCCCTTTTCCGTTTCGTCATGGAGCCAGGAATCCGAAATAGCCTGCAGCTCTTGGAATTGCGCATCGCTCAGGGGTGGTTGGATCAGGGCAAATTGATAGCCCTCGCGTTTAAACTTGTTGATCAACGCCCGTTCCCCGCGGTGCGCCTTGCCAACGAGGCTGAAGGTCGCCAGGTCGACGTGCCCCTCTTCACCCACCTTGATGAAGTCAAAGCCCATTTCGTGCAGCCGCAGCGTCAGCGATTCACTGATTTCATAAAATACGGGACGCAAGCCGGCCTGATTGGCATCGTGCATGAAGGCCTGCAGCGCCGGTGCGAGGTAGTCCTGATTGCCGATTGGTTCGCCCATGACCAGCAGCTTGTCGGCCTTTTGCCGGAACAACAAGAAGAGTTGGTCGGCCCCATCGGCCTGGTAAAAATACGCGCGTTTGTCCTGCAAGAACGCCAGATGACTGACCTCGTTGCCGCCAAATTTGGTAATAATGGCCCGCATCCGTGGCGCATCGTAAGGCGCGTGGAGCCAAGCCGGCTTCGACGCGGACAAGTATCGGTAAATGCCAATCAAAATCAATAGCGCGGCTAACAGGCTGCCCAGGCCGGTCAACCAGACCTGCGTCGATGGTAGTAGCCAGGCGCTCGGCAAGAATGGCCGGTGGTGCCCACTGGGAAAGCTAGAAAGGCCCAGGATGGTGTACAACACGAAGGTCCCCACGTAGATCAGGCCGTCGACCAGCAGGCCACCCCACGAGTAATGGAAGCCTGTCCGGTAGAGTTCCGGTCGGGCAAAGAGCAGGCAGGCCAGTACCAGGCCCAATAAGATGGCCAGGCCAACCGGGAAATTTTCGCGCCACAGCGTCACGCCAATGGCCACGACTAGCACCACCAGCGTCGGCCAATACGCCCGTTTCACCCGGGCGCCCACCCCACGAGCCAGCCCGATCAACAGGAAGGCCATGACAATGTTGGTAATTTGACTCAGGAAATAAAACATGTAAGGCACCAGCCGCAAATAAAAGCGGTTGGCCAAGACCACATCGGGAATCGTGGCAAAAAGCAGCATCATCACGCCAGAAAAGTACAAGAAGATGGTCACGAATAAATGCGCCGCTCGCCGCAGTGCCGCCACCGGAAGGCCATTTAAGAAGCGATTCATCCGCCGACCAACGTCGTGGATGAAGAACCCCACCCCCACGCCAAACGGCAGGAGGTAGTAGAACAACCGGTACAGCAACAACCAGCCCGTGGCGTCGGCCCGACTGACCCCTAAGAAGCCCAGGCCGATGATCATGAAGACATCAAAGGAACCCAAGCCCCCGGGAATCATCGAAACGACCCCAGCAACGGAAGCGACCACAAACATTGGGAAGACCGCCGCCAACGGAATCGGCAAGCGCAACGCCCAGCCAATCAGGAGAAAGAACAGCGCGCAGCTCCCCCACTCCAGGCTGGACCCCAAGATCAAGATCCCTTCCCGTCGCCACGTGAGGTCCTGGAAAAACTCGCTGTCGCTAATCCGGGTAAAGATGAAGATGACGGGGAAATACAGACCGCCGCCTAATAGCCAAAACCAATATCCCCGGAACGGTGCGCCGATGTCGAAGCCAAATAAAAAGACCAACGCGACCCAGCACGACAAAGATAAGCCGGCCAGTAAGAAGAGCGCAATCTTGGAGATGGCGTAGACCACCTGCTTTTTCGTCGCCGACTCGGCATAGAAGTTGGCGCGCAGACTGGCCCCCAATAGACCGCCCATCCCCGCCAGATTGGTGAAGGTGTTGGTGGTCCACCCACTGCGAATGACGTAGCCGCGCGAAAACTTGCCCGGCAAAAATTGCACAATAGAAAAATCGTAGATCAGCATCGGCAAGACGGCCACGAACCCACACACCAGCAATAACATAAATGTCGCAGTATCCAAGGACGCCAGTTCCGCCTGGAGCTGTTCGCCACTGACCTCATGGGCAATGCGCCCAACCATTTGAATCACAAAAATCAAAATCGAAAAGATGAAAATCCCTTTAATTAACGTTAGGTGTTTCTGTATCCGCCCCCACAATCTTTTCCCCATAATGATTGACCCCTCCCCGTAGTTCTTCATTATCGCAAGCTGACTGCCAAAGGACAATCTTAACCCCGTTGAACACCCCGGTTAATTTGTCTACTTAACAGCTCAGGTTATTTCCAGCATACCAAAAAGGCGCAAGGCCGCCCACCATTTTCGGCGGCCTTACGCGAATTTTAAAGCTTCAATCTGAAGATCTAAAGCCAAAAATCAACTGGAACTATTGTTACCAGGCGACTCATGGCGTTAAAAATCGTTGTTTTCAGCCTCACAATGTGAACTGGCCGCCTACCGTTCGCCAAATATGGATTGGAACGCAAGACGGGTCGGTCTCAAAGTGGCCTCATGGCCGAAACGTGCGCCAACAGGCAACTGGCGAGCATTAACACTGCTAGGCAGTTAACCGCCTGTTGGCCCACTCTTTTTCAGCTTCAATAACAAATTAGTCAGCCAACCCACCATACGGGTGATCCTTGGTAATCTGCGCGTAGTGCCGCAGTTCATCAGCGGCTTCGGTCAGACGCTGGGCAAAGTGGTCACTGTTGGCCGCGTCGGGTACCAGGTCACCGTCAGCCGTAAAGTTCGGTTCGGCATTCCACAGCAAAACAGGCGTCGGCAAGACCAGCATCTTCAGCATTTGCAAGATGCCGACAAATGAGGCTGCCGCAAGCATGCCACCATCGCTGTACTTGGAATAGGTCACGATTTGCACCGGCTTAGCGGCAACCTCAGGGCCCACGAAGTCCAACGCGTTCTTGAGACTGCCGGGAATGGCATGGTCGTATTCGGGACTCAAGATGAGGTAGCCATCCTGAGCGGCCAGCACATCTAACCACCGTTTCTCCGGTGCCGCCAAGTGCTGAATGGGTTCCGACAAGGGCGTCTCAGCGTGGTCGTACAGTGGTAACGGATAATCTTGTAAGTCGATCCACGTATACGTCACCTCAGGCGTTGCTAAATGCCGTTGTAAATACTGAAAAACCCGGGCGCCCAGTGAGTTCGTCCGCGTCGTACCGAGAATTACGCCAATTTTTACTGTCATCTTCGTGACCTCCTAGATTTAGTGACAAGGTCAACTATAACACGTGGGTTAACTGATTACAATGAAAACTAATTAATCATTTGATAACTAAAAGTAAGTAAATCATCCATATAAAATTACCAGCAGCCATTCCGTGGTGTTCCCCACTGGCGGTTCTGGCTGGCGCAATCAGCGCGTTTTTCCTTAATTTTGGACACAAAAAAACCGTCACCCACAACAGGCAACGGTTCGTTTTTGAGTACGTAATTACTTAAGCGTAACAGTACCACCAACGGCTTCAAGCTTTTCCTTGATGTCGTTAGCTTCGTCTTCAGAAACGCCTTCCTTGATGACAGATGGTACGTTGTCAACAAGACCCTTAGCGTCCTTCAAACCTAAACCAGTGATTTCACGGACAGCCTTGATAGCCTTAACCTTGGCGTCACCAGATTCAGTTAATTCAACGTCGAATGAATCCTTGGCAGCAGCGTCGCCACCAGCAGCACCGGCTGCAGCAACTGGGGCAGCAGCGGATACGCCGAATTCGTCTTCGATACCCTTAACTAAGTCGTTAAGGTCAGTAATGGATGCTTCTTTAAGAGAAGCGATGATAGCATCTTTATCAAAAGCCATGTTATTTTCCTCCAATAATTGGGTTTTATATTTATGTTTCAATCAGGGACTTAGGCTGCGTCGCCTTCGTCACCCTTGTCAGCAATCGCCTTAACAGCGTAAGCCACGTTCCGTACTGGTGCTTGTAAGACATTAGCCAGCATAGAGAGCAGGTCTTCACGGCTAGGCAACGTTGCGTAGGTGTTGATTTCGTCGATAGACATAATCTTGTCTTCGATGTAACCACCCTTGATTTCAAGGGCGTCAACACTATCTGCAAACTTCTTCAAAACCTTAGCTGGGGCGATTGGATCCTCGTCAGAGAAAGCAACGGCAGTAGGACCAGCGAAGAGTTCGTTTAAACCTTCGTAGCCAGCCTTTTCTGCAGCCCGAACCAAAATCTTGTTCTTGATGACGCTCATTTGAACGCCGGCTTCACGCAATTGCTTCCGTAAGTCCGTTACTTGTTCAACGGTTAAACCACGGTAGTCAACTACGATAGCACTGGTGGCGTTGTTGAACTTTTCAACAACTTCATCAACCTTTTTAGCTTTAATTGCAATAGCTTGTTCACTCAAATTGTTCACCTCCCGGAGTAGTTTGGTGGGATAAAAAAATCCCTATGCCACCAAGACATAAGGAGTCAAAAGTTTAAGTAAACTTCTGCCTCGGCAGGAAATTAAGACCATTAGGCCACCTGAGTCTTAGGTAGATCTATTAAATACAACCTCAATAGCATACAATACTTCAACATTGCTGTCAATGCATTGCTAGGGATTTTTTTAGTTTTGCTTTAACTTAGGCTAATAAAGAAGCCAAGTCAACGTTGACACTAGGGCCAAACGTTGAAGCAATAGAAACGTGTTGTACGTAAGTCCCACGCACAGCGGCTGGGCGAATACGAACAATCGTTTCGGCAATGGTCTTCAAGTTGCCGGCAAGCTTGTCAGCATCAAAGGAAACCTTACCAAAAGGAACAGCGACGTTACCGTCACGGTCAGTCCGGTAGGTAACTTGACCATTCTTAGCATCGGAAACGGCCTTTTCGACGTTCATCGTCACCGTACCCGTCTTAGGGTTAGGCATTAAGCCCTTAGGACCTAAGACCCGACCTAAACGACCAACTTGGGCCATCATGTCTGGCGTTGCAATGGCAACGTCAAAGTCTAACCAGCCGTCTTGGATACGTTCAACTAAGTCTTGGTCGCCAACAACGTCAGCACCGGCAGCTTGAGCAGCCTTAGCTTGATCACCCTTAGCGAATACGATTACCGTGGTTTCCTTACCGGTACCATTTGGCAATACTAATGCGCCACGGAGTTGTTGGTCCGCTTGCTTCGTATCAACGTTAAGCTTGAAAGCAACTTCAACAGTTGCATCGAACTTAGCGAAATCCATCTTCTTAACTAAATCAACAGCTTCGCCCATGGCGTAGACCTTGTCAGCCTCGACCATCTTGGCAGCGTTTTGATAATTCTTACCTCGTTTGTGAGCCATTTTTGTGTATTCCTCCTTGCAAATGTGGTTGTAACGGATAAACCTCCCACTTGACACATTTCATTTTCGTGAAGTGTCCGACTATCCGAAAACTGAGCTTAACCTTCGACCGTGAAGCCCATGCTCCGGGCAGTACCTTCAATCATGCGCATAGCTGCTTCAACGTCAGCTGCGTTTAGATCTTGCATTTTAGTTTCAGCGATTTGCTTAACTTGATCCTTGGTTACAGTAGCAACCTTCTTCGTGTTAGGTTCGCCGGAACCACTTTCAACACCAGCAGCCTTCTTCAACAGCGTTGCTGCTGGCGGAGTCTTGGTGATGAAATCAAAGGAACGATCTTCATAGACACTGATCACAACAGGAATGATCATACCAGCTTGGTCAGCGGTACGAGCGTTGAATTCCTTAGTGAAGCCCATGATGTTGATACCTGCTTGACCTAAAGCTGGTCCAACTGGGGGAGCTGGGGTTGCTTTACCCGCAGGAATTTGTAATTTAACGACATTAGCTACTTTTTTAGCCACGAGACAATACCTCCTTGAGTCCGTGTGTGGTAAGTGGGGCTGTTAGTTTGCCCCTCCCACTTTGTGCATATGCGTCACGCATACCTGAGAATCATACCACATTTTACTAACCGCAACAAGTTATTTTCTGAAAACATTGGCGAAACTGGTCCGTGACCAGTCGCAGCATTATTTCAGAATGGGGTCGACTTGGTCGAAGTTCAGTTCCGTGCTGGTTTCCCGGCCGAACATGTCGATGTTGACCTTCAACTTCATCTTTTCGTTGTCAACTTCGGTAATCTTACCGACTAAGCCACTGAAGGCGCCGTCCACGATGGTGACAGAATCGCCAGGGGCCACGTCCAGATCGGCGTGCCGCGCAGAAATCCCCACGCGCCGCAAGATCCGTTCGACTTCATCTGGCAACAGTGGCGTTGGCTTACTCCCTTGCCCATGGGACCCCAAGAACCCAGTCACACCTGGCGTGTTCCGCACGATGTACCAAGCTTGGTCACTCATGACCATTTCCACTAAGACGTAGCCCGGGAAGGTCTTTTCCATCGTGACCTTGTCCTTACCGTTCTTAACTTCGTGTTCCTCTTCTTCCGGCACAACCACGCGGAAGATGTTGTCTTGCATCCCCATTGATTCGGCCCGGGATTCCAAGTTTGCCATAACCTTGTTCTCGTACCCTGCGTAGGTGTGAAGAACGTACCATTGCTTTTCAGCTGACTCAACCATGTTTGGTGCACTCCTTTTAATATCATTGACTTTTCGAGCAAAATAAAAAAACTCCGCGTACACGAAGTTCCCTGTTACCAACTAATATAGCATATTTTACGTGATTTGACTACCGACAATTCCACTAGGCGAGGAACTTTAAGCCATATTGAACGACCCAGTCAACGACCGCAAAGAAGATTGCGAACAAAACTGAGATGCCAATTACAGTACCGGTATCATGCCGGGTCTGCTTAACGCCGGGCCAAGAAACTTGTTTCATTTCGGCACCGACCGATTTGAAGAAACGGATTAAACGCATGGTGTTGCCTCCCTAAAATTAGTGTTTGTCATTGTTGTCAAAATTAACGGGTCTCACGATGTAAGGTGTGTTTCCCACAGTATTTACAGAACTTCATAACCTCTAGTCGCTTCGTGCGGGTCGCACTCGCGGTGATGGTGTAATTCCGCGACCCACAAACTGAACAAGCTAAAGCAATCTTTCGTTGAGCCATTTTGCCACCACCTTCTATTAAAACCTAGCGTTACTCATACTGTAGTAGCTTACCATCGTTTGCCCCCGCCGTCAATCATTCCGCGAGCAGTTCCCGCAACTTGGCCTGGCTGCGGTGCGACGCGGCCTGAACTTGCGGGACGGTCAAATTTTGTTCCTGACTGATGGCGTGCAACGATTGCCCGGTCAAAATGCCGTGAAAGACGCTGTGTTCGACCGCCGATAGCCGCGGCAAGACCTGATACACGGCCTCCTTGGCCTCTAACTGCTCGCGCAAGAGCCACCGCTGATCCGGTAGCGTGTCCGCAAAGTAAGCCGCCTCGGCCTCCAGGGACAACGATTCCCGCGCTAACCGCCGCTTTAAGGCCTGGCTTTGGCGAATCAAGTCAAAGACTCGGTGACGCAACCGCAGTCGGTAAAATGCCCCAAAGCTGCGTGACAGGTCGCCTTTGAAGCGTTGCACCGTGCTGCAGAGCACCAACAGAGCCTCTTGGTCCCAGTCTTCCTGATCGAAGCCGGGGATAAAGTACTGTTTTTGTAGTCGCTGGAGCACGGGGTGGTAACGCTCAAATAAGATCAGCAATGCGGGGGAATCCAGGTCGCGGCGGAGCAAGTCAATCAGGTCGTCATCGGACATATCAAACACGGGTAACGCCTCCCTTTTCGTAGTCCTTTCAGTCTACGGGAGACCCGCGCCCTGCCATAGCGAACGCTCGTTTAACCGGAAATTTATTTTGTTATAAACTGGTTGGTTCTGGCAACGTTGAATTTAGCTGGTCGCCTTACCGTTCGCTAGAGATGAGTTGGAACGCTGAGGGCGGACGGGGTGAGCCAAAGGACGGTCTCGCCGCCTCGCTTTGAGCCGAAAAAACCGTCTCAAAGACGCCAGTTCCCTAAGCGCCGAAACCCACACCGCTAAGGGAACTCCCACAGCTGAACTCATCTCTAGCGAACTCTCGGCTACGGTGGTGGTTGCCAATAACCACTAGTTTAAACATTTCCAACTTGACCCCCAGTAAAATCTGCGGCGATGGCAGCCGCCTTGCAATGACTTGCAAGTGACAGCTATCTGGAACCAGCTGCGTCTCCGGTGATAGGGATCACCACTTTAACGACTCATGTGCTTGCTTGGCCATTTTGCATCCCCTGCCAGGCACCCAATGTGACAGGTAGGGAGAAAACCCTGATAACCGTAGACAACTGGCTAGGTAACATTCCAGCCCATATTGGACGGACGGCAAGGCCACCCCAGTGTATGCAAAAAAGCCTGGGAGCTTCCCAGACTTTCAGACGTTACCCTTAAATAACCAAAACGTGCGCCAACGGGCAGCCAGTTTCGCTTAACACCGCTCGCCGGCTAATCACCCTTGGGCCCACGCTTTTTCTTTGCCTTAGACCGCTTGGCCGCCTTTTCCGGTTGCGCCATCATTTGGTCGCGCAACTTTTCCAGCTTGTAGAGCTGTTGGTCGTTCCATGGCGACTTGCGGACGATACCGCGATCCGCGAATTCACGGGCCGTTTGCTTCACCTCGTTTTGGGCGCGCTCGATATCTCTCAGGAGTTCGCTCGCCGGAATCCGCAAGGCCCCTTCCGAAAAGATGGTCCACTGCTCGGCTTGGTCACTGGTGGCTACTGTCACTTGGGTGAAGCGCGTCTGCCGTTTCTTCGCTAATTTTTCAATATAACTATCCGCCGTCTCGTCACGATTGGTCCAGACGACCTCCAAGTCGAACTGCTTGTAACTCTTGGAGATGCCCGGCACGTACATCGCGTCAAAGACCACGGTGATCTTGGCATCACGTAATTTCTTATAATTGGCCAGCATGTTCAGCAACTCGTCGCGGGCCTCGGGTAACCGGTCCGTTAACTTGAGCCGGTTGAGTTTGGGCCAGTTGCCAATCATGTTATAGGCATCAACAATTAAAATGTCCTCTTTCATTGACTTGCTCCCTCGCTCATGCCGTTAGCTCAGTGTTGCACGGGATGCCGTGAGCTAAACCCTTGATACATCAACAGGCCCGCGGCCACACTGGCGTTTAAGCTTTGGACTTGGCCGACCATCGGGATCGTCAACATCTCATCGACCGTTTCCTTCAAGAGTCGGGAAATGCCCTTGCCTTCATTGCCGATGATGAGCGCACTGGCGCCCTTGGCGTTCCAGTCGCGGTAATCGGTCCCGGCCATGTCGGTCCCGAAGACCCACAAGCCGCGGTCCTTCAGTTCCTTGACCGTGTTGACCAGGTTGGTGACCCGCGCAACGGGTACCCGTTCAATGGCCCCAGTCGAGGTCTTGGCCACCACGGACGTCAAGCCGACCGCTCGGCGCTTGGGGATAATGATCCCGTGCACACCACTGGCATCGGCCGTCCGTAAGATGGAGCCCAGGTTGTGGGGATCTTCGACGCCGTCCAGGATCAAGAAGAACGGTGCTTCGCCGGCCTTGTCGGCGTTGGCGAAGAGGTCATCGATCGTGGCATAGGCAAAGGCCGCCACGCCCAGTGCGACGCCTTGGTGATTTTGGTGGTCCGTCAAGAGGTCTAATTTTTGCTTAGGCACCTCGGAGATGACCAAATGGCGCTTCTTGGCCAACTGGCGAATCTCGTCGATGGCCTCAGCCTTGAGCCCGCTTTGCAAGAAGACCTTGTTGATGGTCTGTTGGCTGCGCAGAGCGGCGACGGCTGGGTGCCGGCCAATCACAAAGTCGCTGCTGGTTTCCGTGTTTGCTTGATTTTCTGTCATTATTCAGTCCGCCCCGCTTCTACTTGTTCAATGCACCACTGGCCGAGTTCATCCACCCGGTCTTGCTGTCCGCTCAACGCCAGATAGCCCATCAAGGCTTCAAAACCGGTGGAGATGCGGTAGGTCACGACGTCCGTGTTCTTGGCGTGGGTGTAGCTCTTGGCATTGCGCCCGCGCTTGAACATGGTCCATTCGTCCTCACTCAAAATCTTGTCCTGTTCCATCAGGTCGATCAACGCCGCTTGGGCTTTGGCCGAGACGTAATGGGTCGCCTTCTTTTGCAAATGATTGGGCTTGGCTAAACCAGCCGCAATCAGGTGCCGCCGAATGATGACCTCGTAAGCGGCATCCCCCATGTAGGCCAGTGCCACCCCGTTTAATTGTTGATAATCTACTTCAGTTGTCATTAATTTCCCTTTCGCCAACGCGTCCCTTGGGGCGTGTCTTCCAAAATAATTCCTTGATTCTTCAATTGCTCCCGAATCTCATCACTGCGTTCAAAGTTGCGGGCCTTACGTGCAGCCAACCGTTCGTCGATCAGGCCTTGAATCCGGTCGTCATCTAATTCAGCGGCGGCCGTCAGCTTCACACCAAAGACGCTCAACAATTCCGCCAGCGTTTGCCGCATGAATTTCAACGTACCGGCAAAGACCACGGGCCGTTCCGCGTAAACGTTGCCGAGCCGGGAGAGTTCGAAGACTTCCGCGACCCCATTTTGCACATTAAAGTCGTCATCCATGGCGTCGATGTAGTCGGCCACGATTTGCCGTGTTTCTTGTTCCACCTTGGGATCATTGCCGGCTTCGGCATCCTTGAGCCGGTAGCCCATGTTGTCATAGGCCGTCTGTAGGCGTTCCAAGTTACGTTCCGCAGTGTCCAGGTTTTGCTGGGTGTATTGAATCGGCCGGCGATACTGCGTCGTGGCCATGAAGAAGCGCAGCGTTTGGGGATTGACGGTCTTCAAAATGTCGTGGACCGTCACGAAGTTCCCCAGCGACTTGCTCATCTTCTCATCATCATCCCCCACCGTGACGAAGCCGTTGTGCAGCCAGTAGTGGACAAATGGCTTGCCGGTCTTGGCCTCACTTTGGGCAATTTCGTTTTGGTGGTGTGGGAAGATCAGGTCTTCGCCACCGCCGTGGATGTCAAAGGTGTCGCCCAGATAGTGCGTCGACATGACCGAGCACTCAATGTGCCAGCCCGGTCGTCCGGCACCCCACGGGGAAGGCCAGGAGATTTCCCCCGGCTTGGCACCCTTCCACAGGGCGAAGTCAACGGGATCTTCCTTACGCGCCGTCTCCTCATCGTTGGTGTGCTGCGAAGCGCCCTCTTCCAAATCATCCAGGTTCAAATGGGCCAATTCCCCATAGTGGGCAAACTTGTGGGCGCGGTAGTACACGTCCCCATCGACCGGATAGGCATAGCCCTTATCGATCAGGTCCTGGACAAAGGCCACGATTTCAGGGATGTGGTCCGTCGCCCGCGGATTGACCGTGGCGGGTTCAATGTTTAGCGCCGCCGTATCTTCCTTGAAAGCCGCAATAAACTTGTCCCCTAATTCCGGCACCGTAATGCCTTCCTTGCGAGCTTCGTTAATCATTTTATCATCGACGTCGGTGAAATTAGACACGTATTTCACCTGGTAGCCTCGGTATTCAAAGTACCGGCGAATAGTGTCAAAGGCAATGGCACTACGCGCATTCCCAATATGAATGTAATTGTAAACGGTCGGGCCACACACGTACATGTTGACCACTCCCGGAGTAATGGGTTCGAATGTTTCTTTTTGGCGAGTCATGGTATTAAAAACTTTGAGCATGCCGAAGCTCCTTTCGCTTCATTAGTTAAATTCAGCCTGGGCCCTAACCAACACCGACCAGGCCACCCGACTAAATGAGTTAGGTCCATTGTAGCATATTCCGGCGACAACAAAGAAGCCGAATGAAGCGCCAATTGGCCCTCATCCGGCTTCTTTACCAAATCGTTAGCCTTCTAATTGGGCTAAGGTCTGGTGAATGTGTTGTAAGGCGGTCTCCCGTCCCACTAATTCAATGGATTCTGGTAATTCTGGCCCGTGCATTTCGTGGGTCACCGCAATTCGAATCGGCATCCATAATTGCCGACCCTTGATGCCCGTCTTGGCTTGAACAGCCTTGATCACGTGGAAGATTTCCACGGAGTCAAAGAGGTCGAGCTTTTCGATCTGCGCAGCGAATTCCTTCAAAACGACGGGTGCCGTTTCGTTATTGATTTCATCAAAGACTTCCCCGCTGACTTGGTCGGGTTCTTCAAAGAAGACTGAGGCCATGTCGTTGATTTGCGCCATGTAGCTCATTTGCCGCTTGTACAGGTTGATCAGTTGGCGTGCCCATTCAATCGTTTGGTTGTCTGGGTTAGCCGGGATGTTGCCGGCCTTGATCAATTGCTTCAAGGCCAGGTCCATGATCGTACTGTCATCGGCATCCTTGACGTAACGGTTGTTCAACCATTCCAGCTTATCACTGTCAAAGGTGGCTGGTGAAGAACTCAACCGCGTTTCATCATACATCTTGATGAATTGCTTACGGTTAAAGATTTCGTCTTCACCCACTGGTGACCAGCCCAACAACAGAATGAAGTTGAACATAGCTTCTGGCAGGTAACCCAATTCGCGGTATTGTTCGATGAATTGTAAGACGGATTCGTCACGCTTGGATAACTTCTTACCGGTATCCTTGCTGATGATCAAGCTCATGTGCCCAAACTTAGGGGCTTCCCAGCCGAATGCTTGGTAGATCATCAATTGCTTAGGCGTGTTGGCCACGTGGTCATCGCCCCGGAAGACGTGACTGATGGCCATCTTGTGGTCGTCAACAACCACGGCAAAGTTGTAGGTTGGCATGCCATCGCGCTTGGCAATGACGAAGTCCCCCCCGATGGTATCGGAGTTGAAAGAAACGTGGCCCTTGACCATGTCGTCCCATTCAAAGACTTCATCCTTTGGAACGCGGAACCGAATCACTGGCTTTAAGCCTTTAGCCTTGGCGTCAGCGATGGCCGCAGCCTTTTCATCTTCGGTCATCCCAGCGTATTCGTATTCGTAGTGTGGCATTTCTTTGCGGGCTTTTTGCGCTTCCCGGTCGGCTTGCAGTTCTTCTTCTGTCCGGTAAGATTCGTAAGCCTTGCCTTCGTCCAACAGTTGTTGGATCAGTGGGGTGTAAATGTCACGGCGTTCAGACTGACGGTAAGGACCGTAGTCGCCACCGACGTCAGGACCTTCGTCCCAATCCAAACCAAGCCACTTTAAGTTTTCTAATTGGCTCCGTTCACCGTCAGCAATGTTCCGTTTCGTATCCGTATCCTCGATCCGAATGATGAACTTACCCTTGTTGTGACGGGCAAATAAATAGTTAAAAATGGCTGTCCGGGCATTACCAATGTGTAAATGACCGGTTGGGCTCGGTGCGTACCGAACCCGAATTGAATTTTTCGCCAAAACGTTTGCGCCTCTTTCTAAAAGTTTTATTCATAATCAATAGTCAATTATGACAGAATGTCTTAATTTTACAATGCTCAAGCGGAAAAAGAAAGGACTCACTCTTAATCCGCCGGAAAAATTTGTTTTTGGGGGACTTTCTGGCGGCAATACGGGCTTGTGCTGGCCGCCTAGACAACTGGCGCCTTTGAAATGCGACCTTCGGCTCAAAACGAGGCGTCGAGACCGCTCTTTGGCTCGATCCGCCCCAGCGTTCCAACCCATATTTGGCGAACGGTAGGCGGTCAGTTCCCGCTGTGAAGCTGTCAACGAGCAATCTTAACGCCATGAGTCGCATGATAACAATAGTTCCAGCTGATTTTCGTCCTTCAACCTTCCGTTAATAAAAAGAGCCTGGACGACACTTGGTCCAGACTCTTGCGTGTTAACTTTAAATAGCTGAAACGTGTGCCAACAGGCAGCTAGCTAATCGCCTCTTGGCCCACTCTCTTAGGCGTTAACGCGACGACTTCGAATTCTTCCCCGTCGTGGCGTTGCCCTTGTTCGCTTTCTTTTGGTCTTCGATGTTCTTCGTCGAATGCAGCGGCTTGGCGAAGATCATGCGGCCAGCATCCGTTTGAATGGCGCTGGTGACGACCACATCCAATTGCTTGTTGATGAAGTAACGACCGTCTTCGACCACGACCATGGTGCCGTCGTCGAGGTAGGCCACCCCTTGTTGCCGTTCCGTCCCGTTTTTCACGACCATTACGTGGAGATTTTCTCCCGGAATGACCCGTGGCTTCAGGGCGTTGGCTAAGGAGTTGATGTTTAAGACCTGGACGTTTTGGAACTGGATGACCTTGTTCAAGTTGTAGTCATTGGTCACGATGACCCCGCCGTTTTGCTTGGCCAAGGCAATCAATTTACTATCGACCTCAGGGATGTCTTCGAAGTCGCCTTCGTACATCTCGATGGGCATGATGTGTTCATTTTGTAACTTGTTCAAGATGTCCAGCCCGCGCCGTCCTCGGACCCGTTTGATGGAGTCGCTGGAATCCGCAATGTACTGCAACTCGTACAGGACAAAGTTGGGTACCAGCAGCGTGCCTTCCAGAAAGCCCGTCTTGGCCAAATCGTAAATCCGTCCGTCGATTAAGATGTTGGTATCCAAAATCTTATAATGGTGGAAATTCGGTTCGGTCTCCTTGTCCAAGACCTTCTTGTCAGCCTCTTCTTCGGCCTTTTTGCCCCGCGGTTGGAACAGCTTGCGCCACTCTTCTAACCGAATCTTGCTCAAGCGGGCCCCAATACGGAAGCCAAAGTAGCCAAACAGAAGCATCAAGATCCACGGAATCACCGTGCCAATGAAGAAGGACGGCACGTGAAACAGAAATTGTGAAATCAATAATGCTAACGCCAGCCCCACGATGGTGAGTAAACTCCCAAAGATAATGGTCATGGGGTTTTGCTTGTTCAGGTAAGTCTCAATCCGATTGATCAACCGCAAAATCACGCCCGCGAAGAGTAATCCGAGAATGAGGAAAATAATGGCTCCAAGCAAAATATTCACGAAGACGTTGTTAATCAAGCGGTTGGTCATTCCCATCAATAGCCAGAGTCGGGAGAAGTACGCCGCTCCCATGACTCCACCTAAGATGGCGAAGATAATTAAAACAACCGTTTTTTTACGCATATTTGTTCACCTCCCTTCAAGGTCCCTGACGCTACACGCCGAGGGCTAATTTTAACGTCTGCCGTAACGTAGACACGCCAACGACTTCGATGCCGTCTGGTGCGGTCCATCCCTGCAGATTATTCTTAGGAACAAAGATCCGTTTAAAACCGAGTTTCTTGGCCTCGGCGACCCGGGATTCGACCCGATTGACCCGCCGAATTTCCCCGGTCAAGCCAACTTCTCCAACGAAGCAATCAGTCGGCGCGGTCGCAGTATCCCGGTAACTGGAGGCAATCGCCAGCGCAATGGCCAGGTCAATGGCGGGTTCATCTAGCTTGACACCCCCGGCCGCCTTCAAGAAAGCATCCTGGTTTTGGAGCATCAGATTGGCCCGTTTCTCCAACACCGCCATCAGTAGCGAGACCCGGTTGCGGTCCAGGCCACTGGAGGTACGTTGCGCGTTACCGAAGACCGACGGCGTGATCAACGCCTGGACTTCGACCAAGATGGGCCGCGTGCCTTCCATCGACACGACGATGGCCGAACCGGTCGCGTCCTTGAGCCGTTCTTCCAAGAAAATTTCCGACGGATTGGCGACTTCATAGAGGCCGCCCTCGCGCATTTCAAAGATGCCCAGCTCATTGGTCGAGCCGAAGCGGTTCTTGACCGCCCGTAAAATTCGGTAGGTGTGGTGCAAATCGCCTTCAAAGTACAGCACGGTATCCACCATGTGTTCCAAGATCTTGGGTCCGGCAATCGCGCCACCCTTGGTCACGTGACCGACCACGAAGATGGTGATGCCGTTGGTCTTGGCAATCTGCATCAATTCACCGGTCACGGCGCGAATCTGCGAGACCGACCCAATGGCCGACTCAATTCCCGGGGCCTGCATGGTCTGCACAGAGTCAATGACCACGTAGTCCGGCTGCATCTGCTCGATGTTGGCCCGGATACTGGCCATGTCCGTTTCCGGATACAGGTACAAATTGTCGCTGTTAACGACCAACCGGTCCGCGCGCATCTTAATCTGTGACGCACTTTCTTCCCCGGAAACGTAGAGGACCTTGCCCCCCGTTTCGCTCAACTGACCAGATACCTGTAACAGCAACGTGGATTTTCCAATGCCGGGATCCCCACCGATTAAAATCAAGGAACCGGCCACGATACCGCCACCCAAGACCCGGTTCAACTCTTCCATCTGGGTCTTGGTCCGTGTCTCCGTTGAATGTTTAATGTCTTTCATCAATTGGGGGCGGGACTGTTCGCTACCAATTGCGGTCCGCGTCGATTGCGGCTTGGCCTTAGCAGCAGTTGGTGTCACAACTTCTTCCACCATGGTGTTCCACTCGCCACAATTTGGGCAACGTCCCAGATAGCGCGGTGAACTGTAATCACAATTTTGACAAACATAAGTTGTTCTTGGTTTAGCCACGAAGATCCCCCTTTTTCTTAGTCTGAATACCTTTATTTTAGCATATCTAGCGGGCAATCCCCCACTAGTCTGTCAGGTCTATTTCTAAAGTTTTAGTTACGGTCCGAGGAGCCAAAGCCGCCGGTCCGTTGCTGTTGTGGTGCCTGCTCGTCATCCGCCAGCAGATAAGGCATGAACAGCCCTTGGGCGATGCGCTGACCTTTTTTAATGACCTGATCTTTTAGCCCCACGTTAATTAATTGAACGAAAATTTCACCCTCATTCTTTTCGTTGTTGTAGTAATCCGCGTCGATCACGCCAATACCATTGGGTAAAATCAAGCTGTGCTTCAACGGATTGCTGGAACGGTTGGCCAGAATCAACACCTCGCCCGGCTGCATGTAGGCCTTGATCCCCGTGGGAACCAACCAAGGCTTGAGGTCACTTTGCCCCGCCAACAGCTCTTCGGTGGTCAGCTCATCTTGGTGCCGCAACCGCTTGAAAGCGTGCAACAAGTCATGGTGCCAAATGGAAGGCAACGTGAAATCCGCCGCACACTCAAAGTCGTAGCCAGCGGCCTGTTTCGTGGTTCGGTACGGCAGCTTGATCCCCTGGTTGGCATATTTACTGACAATTTCAAATCCGCGTTGCATGACAAGCACTCCCTCGATAATATTTTACACTGTTATTTGTTAAAGCGAACGGCTAGTGACGCATTCAAATGGTTGGCCACCTACCGACTGGTCTAGGCGACAACCGTGAGTGTTTCATTTTACCATGAATCTGCCCAGACGCAATCCCTAAATTTACTGGTGAGCCGGTCGTTAAGCTGCGCCGGTGGCCAAAACGATTTGCCGCCAGGTCCCTACTCGACAAGCAGGCAAATACCCGATTGGCCTAGGTCGCCACAGCCGCCGTTTACATTAACCTCTCTAAGCATAAGCAACCTGCCCGCAGATTACCAGCAAAAGTATGTTCGCCAGCCACATTTTTTCTGGGCAAAAGGAGTTGACAATCCCCCGCCGATAGACCAGAATTAAAGGCGAGACTGGTCATGAAAGGAGTTCACCCATGACGATTACGGAACAGCCTGGCCAATTACAAGTGGTGCAAGATGAACAGCTGTTGGCGCGCCTGCATTATTTGCGGTTGAGCGACACTAGCTGGGTGTTGGAACAAATCTTCGTCCGGCCCTCACAGTCTGCCACCACGTTAGCTGACCAGCTGATAAAACGTTTTACCGAACTGGCAACTGCCGCGCAGGTCACGGTTAAATTGCTCGATCCGTACGCCAAGCGATACTTCAGCCAGCATCCCGCCGACCAAGCACTCTTGGCGGATCATCAGTTACCCGTCACCGGTGACGCGGCGGTCAAACCAGTCGCCTTACACCTACACACAGAAGAGGAGTAGTTCACATGGATCAAAACGCATTGAAAGCTTTAGTGGGTCAAGAAGCCGTTAAGTACGTTCAAGACGGCATGATTTTAGGAATTGGAACTGGGTCGACCGTTCGCTACATGATCGACGCTTTGGGCGAACGCGTGAAAAACGAAGGCTTGAACATTGTCGGGGTCGCCACGTCCGACCGTTCTGCCAAGCAAGCCGAATCACTGGGCATCACCATCAAGCAATTGGATGAAGTCGACCACCTTGATTTGACCATTGACGGTGCCGATGAAATCGACGACAACTTCCAAGGCATCAAGGGTGGCGGGGCTGCTCACCTCTGGGAAAAGATCGTCGCCATCAACTCCACCAAGAACATGTGGATCGTCGACGAAAGTAAAATGGTCCACCACCTGGGCAAGTTCCCGTTGCCTTTGGAAGTCATTCCCTTTGGCTCCAGCCACGTCCTGGAAAAGCTGGACAAGATGGGCTTCAACCCTAGCTTCCGCATGAAAGAAGACGGTAGCCATGTGCTGACTGACTCCAAGAACTACATCATCGACCTGCATCTGGGTCGCATCGACCACCCCCACGAACTCGCCAACACCTTAAATGGTATCGTTGGCGTCGTGGAACACGGTCTGTTCTTAGACACGGTCAACACGGTCATCGTCGGCCGCCAAGACGGTCCGGAAGTCTTGAACGCTCGCGATTAAATTAAATTAAACTGATTTCTGGCGAGAGTGGGAGGTTTTGTCCCAAGCTCGCTTTTTTGTGTTCAGCTCCCACTACGCGGTCAATAAACCTGAACAAGCCACTGTCTGCGACAGTCAGCACCTCCCCTGTCACCCGGCTTACCCCGTAACTAAGCGTCAACCATGAAACCATTCGCACAGTAGTGTATCATATGAATATAAGTGATTTTAAAAATCTTAAATGAGCGAGGTAATTTCATGGAAACGACACAGTTAAGTAACGGCGTCACCATCCCCATGTTAGGATTCGGCACCTACTTAATCGACAGTAAGGACGTTCCGGCCGCCATCAAGACGGCGTTGGACGCGGGTTATCGGCATTTAGATTGTGCCCACATTTACGGCAATGAACCTGCCGTGGGCGCGGCCATCAAGGCTTCCGGCGTCGACCGGTCCGACTTGTTTATCACGTCCAAGGTCTGGAACGCCGATCAAGGCTACGACAAGACGCTGGCCGCTTTCGATCAGACGTTGAACGACCTGCAATTGGACTACCTGGACCTCTACCTGATTCACTGGCCCAACGAAGAGAACTTTGACCTGACGTTAGACACCTGGCGCGCCCTAGAAACCCTGTATAAGCAAAAGAAAGTTCGCGCTATTGGGGTCTCCAACTTCTCCCAAGACCAACTGAAACAGGTCTTTGCCATGGCGACCGTTAAGCCCATGGTCAACCAGATCGAACGCCACCCGTACAAGGTGCAAGCTGAACTGGGCAAATTCGACACGGACAACGGCATCGTCAATGAAGGCTACTCCCCAATTGGCCACGGCCATCTGATCCTCGAAGACCCGGTCATCACCAAACTGGCCGACAAGTATGGCAAGTCCCCGGCCCAAATCGTCTTACGGTGGCAAGTCGACACCGGCTTCGTGGTCTTCCCCAAGTCTTCCAAGCCAGCGCGGGTACGGGAAAACTTTGAAATTTCCGGCTTCAACCTGACCGCCGAAGAAATTGCGGCAATCAACGCCTTGGATCAAGACAAACACTTGAACTACGACTAATCTAATGAGAGAGATTGTTAACCAATTGGCCGACAATCTCTTTTTCTTAATTGAAAGTTGAAAGACAAAAATCAGCTGGAACCATTGTTATCGTGCGCCTCATGGCATCAAAAATAATCGTTTTCAGCCTCACAATGCGAACCGGCCGCCTACCGTTCGCCAAATATAGGTTGGAACGGGGCGCGCCCAAAGACGGTCTCAAAGTGGCCTCATGGCCGAAACTTGCGCCAACTTTTCGTTTCCCTATACAAAAAATGAGAAGATTGGAGTACAATGAGAGAATAAGATAGGAGAGTGACGTCATTGAGTAAAGAAATCACGGCGGATCAAACCGCCCGTTATCAACAAGCTTTAGCTGCTGACCCCACCGCAAAGGTTTTGGAACGTGCTGTCAGCCACCAAGGTATCTTAGCAACCTCTGCCGATTACGCTTCTGAAACCGACATGACTCCCGTGTTCTCCATTGATTTGGACACTGGGAAAGTTGCCAACCAAAAGCAAAGTGGCCGTTGCTGGATGTTTGCCGCATTGAACACGATGCGTCATCACTTAGCCGACCTGTTTCATTTGAGCGATTTCGAATTATCGCAGAACTACACGAACTTCTGGGACAAATTTGAAAAAGCCAACTACTTCTACGAAAATGTGTTGGCCACTGCTGACCAACCAACGTCTAGCCGCAAGGTGGCCTTCTTAATGGCGACCCCGCAACAAGACGGTGGGCAATGGGACATGCTGTGTGCCATCATTCAAAAATACGGGATCGTGCCCAAGTCGGTCATGCCCGAAACCTACAACAGCTCCAAGTCTAGCGAACTGAACAGCACGCTGAACTTAAAGCTGCGCAAGGACGCTATAACTCTGCGGAAGTTGGTCGCTGACAAGGCCAGTGACGCTGATATCGCCGCTGCCAAGGACAAGATGCTGGGTGAAGTTTACCGCTTACTGAGCTTCTCCTTGGGCCAACCAGTCGACAAATTTGACTTCGAATACCGCGACGATGACAAGAACTACCACATCGACAAGGGCTTGACGCCAAAGTCATTCTTCGACAAGTATGTGGATTGGGACTTAAACGATTACGTCTCCATCATCAACGCCCCAACCGCTGACAAGCCATACAACCACACCTACACGGTTGAAATGCTGGGTAACGTGGTCAATGGCCGTCAAGTCAAGCACTTGAACGTTTCGATGAAAGACTTCAAACAATTGGCCATCAAGCAGTTGCAGGCCGGTCAATCCGTTTGGTTCGGCTGTGATGTCGGTCAATCTTCCGAACGCCAAAAGGGCATTATGGACACCAAGTACTACGACAAGGATGCCCTCTTCAACATCGACTTCTCCACGACCAAGGCTGAACGCCTGGACTACGGGGAAAGCTTGATGACTCACGCCATGGTCTTGACTGGTGTGGATTTGGTCGACGGTCAACCAACCAAGTGGAAGGTTGAAAACTCATGGGGTGAAAAGGTCGGTACCAAGGGCTACTTCGTCATGAGCGACGCCTGGATGGACGAATATTGCTACCAAGTCGTCGTCAACAAGCAATTCCTGCCTGACGACCTGAAGCACATCCAAGAAACAGAAGAACCAACGGTCTTAGCCCCTTGGGATCCAATGGGTGCTTTGGCTTAACGAAAATTTTGTGTAAATGAAAAGGTATCGGAATCCTTGAGAGGTTCCGGTACCTTTTTGCTTACTCATTTTTATGGTGATGCCGGTGCAACCGCGCCTGCTGCCGCTGATACCCATCCAAGATCAGCATCAAGTCGATCAACAAGAACAGTCCACCCAAGAACAGATTGAAGGTGACGTAGGCGATTTGTACGGCTGAAAACGCCAGGATTGGCGCCAATTGCCACCACATGCTCTCTAGTATCGGGAAGCGGCGGTGCCAATGTTTTTGGACCAGCGGCACGACAATCACCGCTAGGATCACCATCAGGGCCAGGCTGATCTGATACAGCCCCGTCAGGCTGTGATCAATGCGAATATCCAACATGGACTCACCTCCCTACGAAATCGTCGACGCGGTGACCACCTGTTTAAACGTCGCCTTGGCAATGTCTTCGGTCGACCAGGTTGGCCACATGGTCTTCTTGTAAAAATTGTTCGACATGAAGATGACGCCGGTCCGGCCATCGGTGCTGACCAAGAAGGTATCCTCATAGAAGTTGCCGACCCCGTGACCGTAGTAGCCTTGGTCCGCAAAATGGTACATTCCCCCGGTATACTTCGGCGTGGCGACGCCGGGTTCTAACAGCTTTTCGGCACTCGAAGCGTGGCTAAACCGCTTGCCCTGGACGATGGCCTGGACCGTCTTGAACACGTTGCTAGGACTCATGGTAGCGTTGCCCGTCCCCAGCCGCGAGCTAACATCCTTGGCCGCTGGCGTTTCCGGATCCGTGTAGCTCCCCGGTGTTTGGCCATTATAGCCGACCGACAAGGCGGCATTTTGCGCGCGCAACTGCACGAAGCTGGTGGCATTGAGGTTTAACGGCGTCACGATTTGTTGGTAAAACTGGTGGTAGTACGATTGGTTCGTCACCTGATTTAAAATGGCCGCCAACATGACGTAGCAAATCGGTTGATAGTTAAAGTGATTCAGCTGCGACGTGTCGACGCTGACGTGTTTGACCGCGTACCGGTAGACTTGGTGTTCACCCAGGTCCTTGTCCGGCTTCATGTCCCCCAGCAAGCCACCTTCCATGTTGAGCATCTGGCGAATCGTGACCCGGTCGCCGTGCTTGACCTGCGGATAAAATTGGTGCAGCGTGTCCGTCATCTTGAGCTTGCCCTGCTCGATGGCCCGCATGACCAGCAGGCCCGTCATCGACTTTTGCAGCGAGTTGATGAGGTACTGTGTTTTCGGCGTATTGCGTCGCTTCTTTGCTTTGTTGGCCCACCCAAAGGATTTCTGATAAATCACTTGGTCGTCTTTCACCACCAAGGCGGTCCCGGAAAATTTCTTGGCCGTCAGCTGCTGGGTCAAATTGGCCGTAAACGTCGGGTTGGCGCTGCCAGCGGTCCGGTCCAGTGCCGTTGTCTGGTGATGCCGCTGTTGTCGACTCACCTGCGCATTGCGTTGGATCAGCCGGTGCGTCTGCTTCACGGTCGTCGGTGTTACCGTTAACTGGCGCCGCTGCTCCACGTGGTACCACTGCACGGCCCCGTAGCCGGCCAATCCCAGCAAGATCACCAGTAGCAGCCAGCGCCCCCAGTGAGGATGGGATTGCGCGGCGTGTTGTTGTCTTCGTGTTTCTTTCATTTTGTCAAAGCCCCTGTCTTGTCAAACTTACCCTTTAGATTATACGAGACTCCCGGCAAAATACCAACCGTCAGTCAATGGTCTTCGTTGCCGCGGCCTGGTGAAAACCGGCCACGATTCGTCTACCGTTTGCCCAAGAATTGGCGCTCGCCATCGCCAGTATCCAACCAGACAAAAACCACCAATCCACTCGCCGTAACGAGCCATTGGTGGCTAATTGATAAAGGTTAATTGCATTGTACTCATGACGTCAAAAGTCGTCGTTTACAGTCACATAATGCGAACTGGCCGCCTACCGTTCGCCAAATATGGGTTGGAAACGCTAGGGCGGACGGGTCGAGCCAAAGGGCGGTCTCGACACCTCGCTTTGAGCCGAGAAACACGTCTCAAAGACGCCAGTTGCCTAAGCGGCATGAACCGCGCCGCTAAGGCAACTCCCACAGCTGAACCCATATTTGACGAACTCCCGGCTACGGTAGCGCATCTCAATAATAGTCGCTTTAACCCCAGGTGGTAGCTACATTGACGACTAGTTTTTGATTACCACAGTGTTACTGATAATCGCCACCTTGCCGGAGGCAGCCAGGGATGGCCCCATCTGGGTCGGCGGTGTAGGCTGGAGGCGTTCCCCATAGCAGGCCCCACCCTAGCCTGACGCAGGCGTCTGGTTTCACCAATCTTAACTACCATTACGGCAATTAGGTGCAACCTTCAGTTGCTGACGCCTACCGCAACGCCTTCGCTCGGTCGATCTGCTTGAACGTTTGGATGCCCAGGCCTTCCGTGGACCAGGCCGGATACATTGTCTTTTTCACGAAGTTGTTGGACAGGAGCACGACGCCGGTCCGGCCGTTCTTGCTGATGACGAAGGTGCTCTCGTAATCGTCACCCATGCCGTGACCGTAGTAGCCCAGCTGGTCGAGGTGATACATCCCACCGGTGTAGTGCAGCGTGGTGTTCCCCGCCTCGTGGAGCACCTGGGCCCCCGCTGGCGTCGACAGCAACGATCCCTGAACGATGGCACGTTCGGCGCGGAAGACATCCCCCGCGCTCATCGTCGCGTTCCCGGTGGCGATTTGAATCGCCATGCTGGCCGCCGATGGCTTGTGTGGTTCACTGTAGTCGCCCGGCATCATCCCGGCATACCCGGTTGTCATGCCCTTGGTAGTCGACCGCAACTGGGCAAAGCCGGTGTGATTCAGGTTCAGTGGCGTGACCAATTGTTGATAAAATAAATCATAATACGACTTGTGCGTGACTTGATGTAAAATGCCCGCCAGCAACGTAAAGCAGATCTGCTGGTAGTCGAATTTACCAATCTTGCTGGTGTCGATCCGGGCATTTTGACTGACGTACTGGTAAGCCTCATTTTCCGTCAGGGTCCGCCCTGGCTTTAGCTCGCCGGTAATGCCGGCCGTCATGTTCAGCATTTGGCGAATCGTGACCTCACTGCTGTGAGCAATGCCCGGATAGTACTGGTTCAGTCGGTCCGTGAGCTGTAATTGCCCGGCCTGGACCGCCTTCATCAGCAACATCCCCGTCATCGACTTTTGTACAGAGTTGATCAAGAATTGCGACGTGACCTTGTTCTTGCGGTGCTTCTTGGCGTTGGCCTGACCAAAAGCACGTTGGTAGACGACCTGGTCATTTTTCACGACTAGCGCCGTACCGACAAACTTCTTGGCCTTCAGCTCTCGCGTGAAGCGTTTGCTAAATTTCGGTGTGGCTTGGCCCCGATTGGTCCGATCAAAGGCCGTCTTGGCCGGGTCGCGCTGCTGCTTACTGGCAGCGGCGTCCTTGGCAATCGTGGCGTGCGTTTGCTTGGCGTGTTGATGATTGCTGGTCGCCACCTCTTTTTGGTCCTGCTGGTCGATTTCATGCATCCCCCAGATGACGCCACCAATCCCCAGAATGATGACGAACAATACCGCCCAATGGCGCAAATTTCGTGTATTCACTTTTCTCTCCCCCAATTAGCTAACTGGTTAACCCCTTACACTACTCATTCGACTGGCTAGCTTGCCCCCGCAATCGTCAGTCTTTCATTTCTGATTATACGAAAAAGCCGACCAAAGACAATAAAAGTCTTCGTCGGCTAGGGGAACTTATTATTTACTTTAAAAACTCACAGGATTTGCTTGCGCAAGACGTTTAGCCGGTCATCAAAATCGTAACGAATTGGTTCACCGTTGGCAACTTCCACCTGACTAATATCCGCATCCGCCACATGGTCCAGGTACTTGATCAACGCCCGCAACGTGCTGCCATGGGCGACGACCAGCTGATTGTGCCCGTCCAGTAACCGCGGGGCAATCTGGTCGGTCCAGTAGGGTAACAGCCGGTGGTAGGCCATTTCCAAGCTTTCCCCCCGCGGTTCGACGTGCGGCCCGAACTGGTCATAGCGCCGGTCCTGGCTGACGTGGTCCAACAGTGGCGGCACGGTCTTAAAGCTCCGCCGCCAAATCTTGATCTGCTTTTCCCCCACGCGTGCCTTGACCGCTGCCTTGTTCTGCCCCCGCAGTGCGCCGTAGTGGCGTTCGTTGAGCCGCCAGGACTTGTATTCCGGAATGTACAGTTGGTCGATGGCCGCTAAGACAATGTTGGACGTCACGATGGCTCGCTGGAGCATCGACGTGTGCAGAGCTCCGAATTGCAGGCCCGTGGCCGCGACCAACTGCCCAGCGGCCGCCGCTTGTTGCCGTCCCTTTGCCGTCAGGGGCACATCACTCCACCCGGTAAAAATGTTATCTCGGTTCGCGACACTCTCGCCGTGCCGTAAAATGACCAGCGTTGCCATTGATCATGCTCCCTTTCTCTCTTATCAATTCTCACTGACCATCATACCATAGGTTTTGGCCGGAACCCGGTGATTTGTGTCAGTTTTCACTTATTTTTCTGGTAGTAATAAAAAAGTACGCGACCGACGTTGGTGGCGTACTTTTTAAATCACTTAAGTTTAATCCACAGAAGATTCCGAATGCGCGGCTAACTTGTGCGCAGCCACCGCATCGTCTGCTTCTTGGAACTCGCTGGCGTCTTCTTCTGCCAATGCAGATTCGCGCGCCTTGACCCGGTTCCCCATAAAGGTGATGACCGACCCAATTAAGATGATGACGATCCCGACGATGGTGTTGGTCAAGATCTTTTCGTGAATCAACAGGGCCGCCATGATGGGCGCCAGTCCGGGCTTAATGAAGAAGACCAATGAGGCCGTCGACACGTCGGAACGTTCCATGGCCAGGAAGTAAAAGGCGAACCCCCCACCAGTCACGCAGACCCCAATGAAGAACAGGATCCAGAAGTACTGGAGGCTAACGTTTTGCAAAATCGGCATGGCCGCAAATTGACGCGTCCAGCTGACCTGGCGCAACCCACCGGCTACGGCTGGCACGTGCGTCAGCAACATGATGACCAACAACTCGGCTGACCCCGCCAAGAAGGTAAAGCAAGTCATGATGATGCCGTTGAAATGGTGCCGCACGGATCCCCACCGCGAGACGATACTGTACAGACCAAACGTTAACGCGGACCCAATCGCCAGCGCTAAGCCGACGGGATTGGTCAAATGTGCGGGATTAACGATAACCACTAACCCAACGATCGACACTATTACGGCGATCAAGTTAGCGCGACCCAGCCGTTCGTGCAAGATCAGATACGAGAAGATCAGCGCAAAGACGGGGTTGCAGCTGAACAGCACGGCCACCGTGGAGGCCTCGTCCACGCTGATGGCCAACTGATACAAAGTCATGCTGACGATGACACAGACCAGCCCGGTCAACGCAAACAGCGCCCAATCGCGCCCGGTCAACCGGTGACTTTGCTTATGTAAGGCCCGCAAGGCAATTGGCAAGAGAATCAATCCCCCAATGAAGAAGCGAATCAGATTCAACTGAATGGGATTAAAGGCGTTGCCCGCGGACTTCAAAGCGATTTCCATAGAACTAAACATTAATGTCGAAAATGCGATGTACAACAGTGTTTTTCTCAAAACGAAAAATTGTTCCTCCTTAAGGGTACTTTCAAATCAATCAGGCAACGTGCTGGACGATGACCATCAGGATCGGAATCACCACTAAACTTAGGAGGGTCGTTTCGGTTACCATGATGGCCGCGTAATCCGCATCGGCGCGGTACAATTTGGCCACGACGGGTGCGTTGGTCATAACGGGCATCGCTGCTTGTAAAATAAAGACTTGTTTCATTAATATTGGCATACTGGTGGGCAACACTAATAGCCCCATCAACACGGGCGCCACGATAAAGCGTCCCAGCAAGATGCCGAGGCTGTCGCGGTCCACGTGGATATTTTGCAATCCCGCCCCGGCAATGGCCGTCCCGATAAAAATCATCGACAGCGGAATCGTCAAACCACCAATATATTGGAAGTCTTGCATGATCCACCCCGGCAATTGAATGTCGAGTAAGACCAAGATGACCCCCACGATGAAGCCCAACAGTGGCGGGGAGAAGATTTTTTGGAGCGTTTGCTTCAGGTCAAACTTGGCATTTCCCTGGCCGTCGCGCTGAATCAAGTACACGCCCAGCGTCCAGAAAAAGGTCGTGTTGGCCATGTAGTAGACCAGCACGAACGGCAAACTCTTCGGGCCAAACAGCGCCTCGTTGACCGGCAAGCCCACGAAGACGGTGTTCGAGTTCAGAAACATCGACTCAAACAGCCCGCGGTGCCCCGGCTTGATGCGAAACGCATGAAAGGCCACAATTGATAGACCAAACATGATCAGCATCGAGATCACCGGGAACCGGAGATCCGGCAACGTCCGTTTCAACGTCTCCGCTGAGAACTTCGCGGTGATGGTACTGATCATATAGGCCGGCAGCGCAATCTGCGTCACGAGGCGCGCAATTAACTTAGGTGCCTGGTCGTCAAACCAGCCCCGCCGCGATAACACGTAGCCGAGACCAATCATGACTAAAATGATTAAGACACCCGAAACACTTCGAATAAAGACAGCCATCTGCCGACCTCCCCACGAAACATTACCAAAAATTAGTTTTTCTTAAGCAACGCTTCTTATTATAGCACGTTCCTACCAGCCCCCATCTCCGCAACCGGTTACAAACAGCGGTGTTAGCCACTTTTACTTACCTTGACAACTTGTGAAAACCGCGTTTATTCGGTCTAGACAGCCCGACAATTGCGCCAAATTGTCCGGGGGAAACATTTACGAATGGCCATTTTTATGGTCTAATGAATTAATTGAGTCTACAGATAGAGATTCCAGGGGAATTAACCAATCTGTATCACTGGGGCCCCGCGAGCAAGTCGTGGTGCGGCCCCAATGCGAAAAGTGGTCAAGATTTTAATGAGGATGAGGAAATAATTATGCCAAATGATAATGAACCAAAACGGCAACATACACCTGAGGATTTCGAACAGGTCTACGATCGCCGCGCTGACCGTAACTCCCACTTCAAGACGCCTAAGGTCCACCCCCACCGGCCGGTCATGTGGACCATCATCATCGCGCTACTGGTTTTATTGGGCGGTGGCTTGGCTTATGGGTATCAAGCGTGGAACTCAGCCAAGAAGACCTTTAGTCAAACCTACGAGGCCTCTAATGCCGCTAAGAGTCGTAATGTGGCGGCCGTCTTGAAGTCCAACAAGCCCTTCTCGATTCTGTTGATGGGCACGGATACCGGGGCGCTCGGCCGCTCCGATGTCGGTCGGACCGATACCATGATGGTTGCGACCATCAATCCCACGCGCGAAACGGCCTACCTGACCAGTATTCCTCGGGATACACGGGTCACGGTCGGTTCCGGGGTCAACGCCTCGATTCAAAAGATCAACGCCGCCTACACGATTGGCGGACCCAAGACCGCGGTCAAGACGGTGGAGAATTTGCTAGACGTGCCGATTGACTTCTACGCCATCGTGAACATGGGAGGCCTCGAAAAGATGGTCAACGCGGTTGGCGGCGTCGACGTGAAGCCTACGCTGACGTTCCAATACGGTGCGGCCAACGTCGTCAAGGGCAAAAAGACCCACTTAAACGGCAAGCAAGCCCTCGACTATTCCCGGATGCGTCACGAAGATCCGCTGGGTGACTACGGTCGGCAAAAACGCCAACGAGAAGTCTTACAGAAGTTGGTCGTCAAGGCAGCCGGCCTGTCGTCCATCACCCGTTACCAAACGATTCTGAAGTCGTTGAACGGTAACCTGAAGACCGATCTGACCTTCGATGACCTGATGCAGATTCGCGCCAAGTACGGCGACGCTTCTCACCACATCAAGTCCGAAACGCTCCAGGGACAAGACGCCATGATCGACGGCCTCTCCTACCAGGTGCCAACCACGACCGAACTAAAACGCGTCTCTAATCACATTCGCAAGACGCTGGACTTGGCCAACACCAAGAAATTCACCACGGATGCCGACACCAGCACCACGGATACCGGTTACACAACCGACACCACCACTGGTAACAGCGGCTACGGGTATTAAACAAACATTGAACTCGGCGTCACTCACGAAATCGTGGGTGGCGCTTTTTTTCGACATCAGTTGGCACTATTGTTGTCATGCGACTCCTGGCGTTAGGGTTAGTTGTTGACCGTTTCACAGTAGAAGCTGGCCGCCTATCGTTCGCCAAATATGGGTTGGAACGCTGGGGACGGGTCGAGTCCAAGAGCGGTCTCGACGCCTCGCTTTGAGCCGAAATTCACGTCTCAAAGTGGCCTCATGGCCGAAACGTGCGCCAACAGGCAACTGTTTGCCCACTCTCCCCTGCCAGTTGAAAACTTTACTTGCTTTTTTCTGGCAGATACAGTAAAGTTGGCGAAGCTACTCGGGCTTAAAGTTAACCGCGACCCCTGACTTATCAATTGTTAACCAACTCACACTTTCCGGGATGCGCTCATTTTGTCCGTCCTGGCTGGTCGTGATAATCACGAAAGAATTCGTGGTCCGCACGGACGATGGGCAACTGAATTAACTTATTTTTCAACCCACTTATTCGGTGATAACCAGCGCCCCGAACCGTTTTCCGGGCTACGCCGTTATCACACTGAACGATATATGGCGTTGTACTTTTTTAGAATTGCGGTAAAATGAACTTAAACTTACGAGTAGAGAGGCAAAAGGAGTGGATCGGTTATGTATCGTTTCTTTGTTCAACCACAAATCAATCAAGATGACCACCGCGTCTTTGGCTACGAAGTTCTGTTGCGCAAGCAGGAAGACGATAATTGGATCCTCCCCCGCCACTTCACGGATATTTCCGTAGCCGATCAGGCGAAGTTGCTTGAGGAGACGGCCGCGTCATTGAAGACCGCCGTGAATAATCAGGTACTCGCGTTTAATCTCAATAATCAACAATTACGGCATCCCCTAACGTTGGGAACAATCATCACGCTCAAAAAGCGCATCGCCCCCGCCGCATTGACCATCGAGCTAACGGAGGCGCCCACGCTGGAGGAAATGAAGCAGTTCAGCCTGGCCGTCCATCAATACGGCATCGGCCTGGTCCTCGACGATGTCGGTACTGGTTCCAACACCTACCAAAACGTGCGGGACCTGTTGCCATTCGTCGATGAGATCAAATTCGCCATGCAAAACCTGCGGATGAGCGGCGAGGGGGATCTGATTCCCGCTAGTCTGGCCTTTTGGGCGCAGATTGCGCGCGAATATCGGCTCCGCTTGATTTTAGAAGGCGTCGAAAACGCTGACGATCAGGCCTTGGCCAAGCAATACGGCATCACGTTACATCAAGGCTATTTATACGGTAAACCAAGTTTAGTTTAACCATACTGGACGTCCTTGCTAGTTTCTTAGCGAGGTAGCGCCCAGTTTTTTTAGCCAGATTGGCCTAACTGTTATATTTTAATGTAATCATAGATGCATAGCGTTAACATGTATTTAAAGAAGGTATCACCCGATACCTAGATGGGAAGGCGTTTAGCAATGACCTGGTCTCAATGGTTTGTCACCCCTGCAGTTACCAGCTTGTTTTTTCTGCTGGGCGTATTGACCCTCTATTGGTTTTTAACCAACCAAATTATTCGCTTCTATAAAAAACGGGGCAAGCACCCCGATGCCGTGAAAATCCGCACCAACGTGGGCGTCATCTACATGGTGCTCCTCAACGTGGGCGTCCAGCTGGCGGTCAACGGCACAGCCCACAGCTGGGTCTTTATTAATTTTCAAATATTTGCGATCGTCTTCGTCAGTTATTTCCTCAAGCTGAACATTCGGCTCTGGGAGCTGGTGGCCGCCGTGTTCCTGTTCATGGGCATCAACGGCACCTTCACCTACTTCCTATCTTGGCTCTACGCCATCGTGCTGGTCGGCCTGTTCTACGTGATGAGCATCGTCCGCGAACACCGGCACCATAGCTGGGTGGACTACCTGGACTACACGCTAGCCTCGCTGGTCGGTTCAATGATCTTGTGGGGCGTGATTGGCAAACGCCTGAGCCTCTCCACGCCATTAGTGTTGTGGGAAATTCTCTTCAGCTTCTTCATTCTAACGATCATGTACATTTACGTGGACTCGTTGATGAGCGGCGCGGCCACCTTGGCGCAACTGACCTACACCACCAACTACGACGAACTGACGAAGGTGAAAAACTATTTTTCCTTTAAAAATGACTTCAATGAACTGTTTCAACGTAGTAAAATTACCGGCCACCCGTTAACGCTGATGCTGTTTGACATCGACCATTTCAAACACGTCAACGACACCTATGGCCACTTGACCGGCGACTATGTGCTCAGCCACACGGCGGCGCTGATCAGCCAGCACTTACAAGAAATCGACCCGCACCTCCATCTCTACCGCACCGGGGGCGAGGAATTTACGATTCTCTTCCAGGATTACACCACAGACCAAGCCAGGGCCCACGTCCAAGCTATTGCGGACGGCATCCGGGCGGCTGATTTCCAGCACAACGGCCAACACATCCACGTCAGCATTTCCGTGGGCGTCACCCAACTACAAACGGCCGACCAGGGCCAACTGGACGTCTACCGGCGCGCGGATCAAAACCTGTATTTCTCGAAGCGCAACGGTCGTGACCAGGTGACGTTTGGCTAGCACCCCTCGCTAAGACGTACAAACAGTATCACACAAACAAGTGACCAACTAGCAAAAAACGCTTGTCTCCCGCTCAATGGCGGTGGGACAAGCGTTTTTTATTATAAACTGAAAGTTGAAAGCCGGAAATCAGCTGGAACTACTGTTATCATGCAATTCATGACGTCAAAAATAGTCGATTTCAGCCTCACAATGCGAACTGGCCGCCTACCGTTCGCCAAATATGGGTTGGAACGCTGGGGCGGACGGGTCGAGAAACACGTCTATATCCGCCACACAGCCGAAACGTGCGCCAACAGGCAACTGGTTCCGCTTAACACTGCTAGGCAAATAATCCAAGACCGGGATTATCCGCCTAGCACCGTTAATGCTCGCCAGTTAACCGCCTGTCGTCACACTCTAGAACAGGCCCCACCCTAGCCTGACGCAGGCGTATGGTCTCGCCAATTTTAGGTTTCATAACACCGTCCCTAACGCAAGATACCCAGACTGTAGCCAGCTAAGCCCAGGATAAAGAGCCCCAACAACAGCCACAGCGGTTTGACGTGGCGCCGCAGTAACCAGACGCACCCCAGCGTCAGGAGTAAGGGGATCAGTCCCGGCAACAGTTGATCCATCAGCGATTGCAGCGACAAAACAGCGTGGTGGTTAGTGGCCACGATGGGGGCTAATTTGACCCGCGTCCACCGCGGAATGATGGCTCCCATCACGAACATCCCCACAATCGAGGCACCCAAGGTCAGCTTTTGCAAGACGCCACTGCTGAGCGCCGTCACCACCTTTAGTCCCTGGCGGTAGCCCCACCGTTGCGCGCCCCAGCGAAAGGCCAGTCGCGCCAAGTTCCAACCGATAAAGAAGACCAGTGGCCCGACGATGCCAAAACCGCTCAACGCCAAGCTAGCGGCAAACGCGCTCAGAATCGGCCGCCAAGTCCCCCACCAAATGGGGTCGGCCACGCCCGCCAGCGAACCCATCATGCCGATCTTGACGGCACTGATGTCGGCTGCGGAGACGGGTTTGCCGTTGGCGCGGTCCTCTTCTAGCGACAAAGTGACCCCGGTGATCAGGGACTGCATGTACGGCATGGTATTGAACAGCTCCAAATGCCGGGCGGCCGCCTGTCCCGCTTCCGTTTTGTCCGGGTACAGTCGGCGAATCGCCGGAATCATCAGGTAACAGAAGCCTAGATTTTGTAACCGCGGATAATTCCAGGCGGCCTGCTCCCACCCCGACCGGCCGAAGACCCACAGCTGATCGGTCAGCGTCAATTGTCGTGGTGTCTCATTTTTCTCTGTCATCAACGCATCCTCCTAAAGATCATCTAATTCCCGGTCCAGGTCATCTTCGGCCGCTGGCGGCGTGGGCCCATTGCCTGATTGTGACTCATGCGGTGCCTGCAAGCGCAGGTACAAAATGGCCAGAGCCACGCCAATCAATCCCAGCGCCACCAGGCTGAGATGACTGTCGGTCCCCAGCGCAAAGCCAATGCAGAAAAACGGCCACAGTTGGCGCGTCGCCATCATGTTGATGACGATGGCAAAGCTGACGATGACCAATAAGCCGGCCGCCACGTGCAGGCCCCCGCGAATCGTTGCCGGTAACACGTGAAAGCTCAAGCGGATCCACGCCGCCGGTAACGCCATCAAGAGCGCTGTGGGAATCATGACCCGCAATCCCTGCAGGACCACGCTGCCCCGGTGTAACCACTCGATTTTATGTAGATTGCCCGCCGCGGCCGCCACGTCGGCTTGGGCCACTAACGGAATGATTAGATGCCGTAGCCCGCGCGTCAGACCCTGGCCGATCAACGCCAACGGGATGGCTAAAATCACGCCAGCTGCCACCGGCAAGTGCGCCGGGCCACTGACCCACCAGGCTGCCACAACGGCCGCTAACGCCGGGTCAGGCGCCACCGCCGCCCCGATATTCATCCACCCTAACGTCACGAGTTGGAGGGAGGCGCCCAGGGCGATACCACTCACGAGGTTGCCCGTCGCTAGGCCGACCAAGGTACAAGCGACGATGGGTTGGTGAAATTCCCACTCATCGACGACCCCCTCAATTCCCGCCAAAAAGGCGATCAGTAAAATTCCCCAGATGCTCATCCGTTGTTGACTTCCTTTCCATCAATAGATCTCACCGCAAAAACACCCCGCTCAGGTGGGGGTGACCACCGAGTGAGGTGTTACGACAAACCCTTTTTAGCTGCTAACTTTAAAAACGCCTGTTTGCGATCCGTGGGCACCGTCTGCGTGTAAACGGCGACGCCCGCTGCCTCGAGTCGCTGGGCAGCGGCCACGTCGGCGGCATCGGCGGCCACGCTCGGCGTGAGCATGACCTTGCCGGCGGTGTACGCCAGGTTGCCAATGTTGACGCCCGTAGCGGCTAAATCAACGCCCTGGGCGGCCAAATCGGCCATTTCGGCGACCGTTTCCGTTAAGATAATCGGTTGAAACCCATCGAAACGGGCATCTTGATAAATCTGCGCCATCTTGGCTAACGTAATCACATTGGCCTTGGCCTCGGCCGGCGCCGCTTGCGTGATCAAGACCTTGCGTAACTGGTCTTGGGCCACGGCGTCCGAGACGACTAAGATGCGATTGGGTTGGACCGTTTTCGTCCACACCGTGGCAATCTGGCCGTGCAACAACCGGTTGTCGACCCGGGCCAATTTAATTGTCATCGTCATAGTAAGTCATCATCTCCCGTATCCGTGTGCAAATCCAGGTGCCGAATCCCGCCCTGAGCGGCGCGTTCCAAGTGAGGAATCACGTCGGTCAAGGCTTGGTTTTGAATCGACAAGGCCTCGATCAGCATCGGCAGATTCAGCCCCGCCACTAGGCCGTACCGGTCGGGGTGTTGGGCCACGACCCGGCTGGCGGCGTTAAATGGTGAACCGCCCCACAGGTCGACTAAAAACAACAACTCGTCGACGGGTTGCATGTCGTCGATGGCCGCTTGGTAATGGTTCGCCAGGTCCTCGACACTTTCATCGGCTGCTAAGGTCACAGCCATCACTTTGGCTGTTTTACCGAAAATCATTTCGGCGCTCTGTAAGATTCCACGGGCAAAATCACCGTGGCTCGTGACGATTATGGCGAGCATTCTGCCACCCCTTCATCAATTCCGCTAATTTTAAAACTCTAAATTGCGTCTGCATTTAATATAGCATAAAAAACCGTTTCCAGCTAGCTCCCCGTAAAAGCCAACCGCCTACAATAAGTCCAGCATGGCGGCGGGCGTGATGAAGCTGACGTCCGGCTTGAAATCCGTCGGCGTCCGGCCATTCCAGGCTGCGAAACCAAAGGTCACGTGCGCCGCAGCGGAAGCGTCCGCATCGTAGACCGTATCCCCCACGTAAACCGTGTTTTCGGGGGTCGCGCCCAAACGTTGCATCGCCAGTAAGATGCCATCTGGTGCAGGCTTGCCGTGGGCAATGTCTTCGGCCACGACGGCTTGACTAAAGTAACTGTCGAGCCCCGCACTGACCACGTCCCGATCGTATTCGTAGCGTTGCTTAGACGTCATGATGGCTAAGCCGGCGCCGGCTGCCCGTAAGTCGGCCAGGGCCTGCTTGACCCCAGCATAGACCGCCACGGTACCGCGATAGTCCTGCGTCCGTGGCCCCCATTCGGCCAAGATGTCATCCACGTCGGCCAACTTCAAGCGAATCAAGGCATCACGACTGGGAATCCCAAACGTTTTCGCCAATTCGGCGTATTCCCGGTCAATGCCGCGGTCATGCAAGACCGCTTGGAGGGACTTCATGTACATGGCTTCGGTGTCTAAGAGGGTCCCATCAATATCAAAAATAAAGTTTTTCATTTAAGCTGGTCTCCTTAGTTTTTTAACAATTTCCAAGAAAAAAGGTGCGGCCATCGCTGACCACACCCTAGTTTATCATGCTTTTGTAGCGGACTCTAATTTTGGAGACGCTGAAACCGATTTAATCGTCGCCATTTCTTCGGGAACTGACGCCAGTGCTTCGGGATCTTCACCAGCGGCCACTTCTTCGGCACGCTGTAAGTTCCGTAATTGCTTGACGGCCCGAATCCAGGATGGCACCAGGATGGCACAGGAGCCCAACCAGGCCAACGGTTCGGCTGAAACGGCTCCGGCATAACCCAAGGCTTCGACCATGAACAAGGCCGCAAAGACCCGCATGGTCAACTCACCGACCCCTGCCAAGGTCGGCAATACCCGTCGGCCCAGGCCTTGAAGCGTGTTCCGAATGATAAACAGGACACTTAACAAAAGGTAGGTGCTGCCGATGATGTTGAAGTAGGTCTGCGACAACTGAATGACGTGCTCGTCGGCGGTCCCAATGATCAGCGTGACGATAGGCTTACCGAAGAGGATCACCAAGCCACCGGCAAAGACGGCAAAGCTTCCGGACAACCACAGCGTCTTCTTAACGCCTTCCATGATCCGGCCGTACTTGCCAGCCCCAAAGTTTTGGGCCGCAAACGTCGCCATGGTCACCCCAAATGAAGACATCGGCAGTGAACACAGTTGATCGACCTTGGAGGCCGCCGTCGAAGCGGCCACCGAATCCGTGCCCAGGGAGTTCAAAGCGGCCTGCATGACCATCGTCCCAATCGCGATGATGGACAGTTGAAAGCCCATTGGCATCCCCGTGGAGAAATGTTGCCACAACTCGTCAAAGCCAAATTTGAAGTCTTCGCGGGAGATGTGCAGCAAGGGAATGGAGCGGGCAATGTAGCCCACGCACAGCAAGGAAGCCACGACTTGAGAAATCACGGTTGCCCAACCGGCACCAGCCACGCCCATGTGGAAGACTAAAATGAATAATAATTCTAAAATTACGTTCACGACGGTCCCAATCACCAGGAAAATCAGTGGCGTCCGGGAATCCCCGAGTGCCCGAATGATGTTGGACAACAGGTTAAAGGCCATGGACGCAAAGATCCCAGCAAAGATGGTACTGATGAAGATCCGCGCATTGGCAAAGATCGACGCCGGTGTTTGCATCAATTTCAAGATTGGGTCGACGAAGGTCAAGGATAAGACCGTCAACACAATCGTCATTAAAATAGAAATGATGATGCTCGCGGCAAAGGACCGCCGCACGCCCTTGTAGTCTCGCGCCCCGAATCGGGTAGCAGTAATGATGGCCAGCCCGGCCGTCAAGCCTTGGGCGAAGCCAATAATTAAGAAATTAATGGAACCGGTCGCACCAACGGCCGCCAGCGCCTTCACGCCAAGGGTTTGCCCCACGACCACGGTATCAGAGACGTTATATAATTGCTGGAACAAGTTGCCAATCAATAATGGAATCGTGAAAAAGAAAATAAGTTTGAGGGAATTACCCTTGGTTAAGTCGCTCATGCGCCGACCTCCTTCAGAATTTTTGGTCAATCAAAATGACACAAGACAACTACTATAACGCGTTGACGCGCGCTTGTCACCAAATTTGTTTGGCAATTTAACAAGTTGTCAATTTAATTTCCAATCTTACGCTTCTCTTAAGGTTTTTTGAAGCCCCATTTTCGATGAAAACGATTGCGTGGCGAAAATGTTATCTGTTTGTCATGTTTGGGAGGCAATGGATGTGGGAACCGGCCTTCATCATCCCCCGTCAGCTCACGATTCTGCCCTGCAGGGGATGTACAAGTCCCCACCCTTTGCGGTATTCTAGTAGTCAGGGGAAATTATGAAGACACGTTTACATTCGGAGGAGTTAACTTGAAAAAGACTTGTATCACGACACTCATTGCTATTTCACTGGCGTTAACCACGCTGAGCGCTTGCGGTCATCACAAAAACACGGCATCTTCAGCCAGCTCGAAAGCGACTAGCAGTCTGGTTGCCAAGAAGCGCAAAAACTCATCGCAGAAACCGGCCCAGCATCACCAACACCAAGCCGCCCAATCCCATTCAGCGACTAAAGCTCAGTCGGCGGCGACGAAGACTTCCTCGACGGATCACCGAACCGCGCGTACGGTGACGCCAGCAGCACCCAAGCAGACGCCGCGGCACCGACACACGACTGCCGCTTCGCACAGCAACACTTACACGCAGTCGTCGCGGGCCCCACAGTCCAGCAGCCACGCGCAGTCATCCGTGAACACGGATCCCGATACGTTGACCGGGTTCATCAATAAGTATGGGATGTCACCCGTCGCCTACAAGATTGACCACGGCATGTCGGAAAAGGCGGCCCTCGCATCCACTCCCAATTCCATGAAATCATCTGGCGAAATCCAACGGCAGCACGAATTGGGCATCAAATAAGCCGACTGTGACCCCAACAATCAGTAGCAGCCAATAATCAGCCTAAGAAGACATGCCTCAGTTGACAGTCATCGCCACCATGCGCTGACCAAATACTGAAGTCATTAAAAGCTGTTTATTCATTAGGGGGTTGTTGTTGTGAAAACAACAAAATTAGTTTCTGGTATCATCATGATTGTCTTGGCCGTCTTCATCTTCTTTCAATCAATGGCGGTCGGCGTCGGGGACGCACTTGCAGGTGGCAAACACGTGTCAGGAACCGCTGGCATGTTTGTCGCCATCCTATACTTAGCTTCCGGTATTGTTTACTTAGCAACTCGGAAAGCGGAGAAAATGGGCGGTGATATCGCCACACTCGTGATGATGCTCATTGCTTGGCTGATTGGGTTATCCGACGTTGGCTTCTACTCGGACCTGATGATCTGGGCATGGCTGGCGTTAATTATCGGTGTCGGTTTCTTCGGCTGGCACCTCAGCGCCAATCACAAAGCCAAGCACGTTGAGCACCAGGCTTAGTTCACCCACAGAGTCCATGAAAAAATGGTGTTGATGGCAGAATCCATCGACACCATTTTTGTATCAATTACCATTCGAATAAATTCGGTGGCTTGTCGCTTACGTGTCTGGCGACACAACCGTCTAACGTTATAAGTGACTCCTAAAAGAAAGGAATGACTTCATAATCGGGGAAAGTATCAAATTTTGCCATGTCGTAAAGTTTTTTATTCAAATGTCCACGATAATTTTTCGGGTAGTCATCAATAATGTCGTCTAAAAATTTCAAGCCATGATGTAACCGGCTATACAGTACTTGGCCTTTTTTTCCATCCTCAGCCTGGTACAGATAATTTACAACATCCCCATCGTCAGATTGCAGCCAAAGTCTAATCATGAAGTCGTCCCTCCTGTCTCAATTCTTCGCCGTAATTATACAACTTATTAATTTTATTATGTGCTTTTTCATACAGCGAATTTCTTCTACTAGAATATCCGTTTCCAGTAATCAATTAAAATCTTCCAATTAAACAAAAAAGCCTCAACCAAAATGGTCAAGACTTTCTGTAAACCTCTGATGCGGCCAAGAAGATTCGAACTTCCACCCGGATTACCCGGACAAGATCCTTAATCTTGCGCGTCTGCCAATTCCGCCATGGCCGCATTAACTCACAAGAAATAGTATACCAAATGATTTCGCACCTGACAATATTTTTTGCAAGTTAATTCAAAAAAGTTTTCTTTATGCATCGGTGAGGACGGTCGCGCCGTCCGGATCGAGGTCGATGATGCGCAGACTGCCGGCCAAGTCGCGCTTTTCCAACTTGGCTCGCAATAAGGTCAACTGCGCCGCCGTGCCAAAGGTGACCACGGTTGGACCGGCCCCACTCAGATACGTACCGACGATGCCCAGTTCGTGGGCCGCATCGCGAATTTGATTCAATTCAGGGACCAGCTGGGAACGGGCTTGCTCGTGGAATTCGTCCCGTTCGATCATCTGGGAGGCCAACTCCCAATCTTTGGTCAACAGCGCGGCCACCAACACGTTGGCCACGCTGCTGGCGTGGACCGCCGTTGCCAGTGGCAAATCCTTCGGCAAGGCCTCACGACTCTTACGGGCCAGTAACTTTTGCCCGGGGATGAAGACCAAGACCCGCAGATCTGGCAGCGGCAACTTGATGGCCTTGGCCGTGTCGCCATCGGTGGTAGCAACGGCGGCCTGCCCCATCAAGGCGGGGGCCACGTTGTCCACAGCGCCGCCTAACTTGACCGCCCAGTTCAGCTGCTCGGGGATGGTCATGTCCATGTTGCCCAATTCGTTGGCAATCTTGATGCCGGCAATGATGGCGCTGGTCGAACTCCCCAGGCCGCGAGATACCGGAATATCCGACATGACCGTCAGCTGGTGCGCTGGCAACTCAGGGTTGACCTGCAGGGCCGTTTGGACCATCAGGTTGTGCTCATCGCGAGGAATCTCCGTCCCCAGCGCGTGGTTGACCCGCCACTGTTCCGTTTTTTCCTCAATGATGACCGTTAAGTACAAGTGTAATGCCGCCCCAATCGAATCAATGCCGGGGCCTAAGTTCGCCGCCGTGGCGGGAACCCGAATAATTGTTTTACCCATTCTATCACCCTCCTAAGCTTGCGGCCGCGTCACGGCGACCACCGTTTTTTGCCATTGTAAATGCCCGTGACACCGACCGCAGACCATCTTGGTGACGTCGATGCGTCGTGCCCGGTAGTATTTCTGCTGGCAGCGCGTGCAAACGTACAACTGCCATTGCCGCGGCCGTGGTCGCGCGTTCGGTGGCGCCGGGGCAAAGCGTAAGCCGCCCACCTGCCGCAACAGCTGCTTAAAGGCCGCCGTGCGGTGCTGGCCCGATTGTCCGGCCAGATTCAAATGATAGTGGCACAGTTCATGCTTGATGACGCCCACCAACACGCCGCGGTCGTGTTCCGTAATCATTTTCGGATTGATCTCCAAGTTGTGATCGCCCAACCGGTAACGGCCACCCGTCGTTCGCAAGCGGGCATTGAACATCGCGTGGTGGCGGAACGGTTTGCCAAAACTCTCCAGGGAAATGCGCTCGACCAGCCGCTGTAATTCTTGATTAGTCATGTTGTTCAGCTCGCATCGTTAATTGGATTCGGTGACGATTCTCGTCGACGCTTAAGACCCAGACCGTGACGACGTCGCCAATCGTAACGACCGTGCTGGGGTCACTGACGTAGTGGTCGGCCAGTTGCGAAATGTGGACCAGGCCGTCTTGCTTCACGCCGATGTCCACGAAGGCGCCAAAATCAACCACGTTGCGGACGGTCCCTTGCAGCTCCATCCCCGGCTTCAAATCAGCCATGGTCAACACGTCTTGGCGCAACAACGGTGCCGGCATGCTGTCACGCAAATCACGCCCCGGCTTGCTCAGCCCGGCAATGATGTCGCTTAACGTTGCCACGCCCACACCCAGCTGGTCGGCCCACTTGGCCTGATTCAACTGCGCCAACTGTTGCTGAAGCTTGGGCGTCCCAATCTGCCCATCCGGCGCCAGTTGCGTCAACAACTGATGGGCCGCCGCATAACTTTCTGGATGAATATCCGTGTTGTCCAGCGGCTCGCGCCCACCAATGATCCGCAGGAAGCCCACGGCCTGTTGGTAGGCCTTGGGTCCCAGGCGTGGCACCTTTTTCAACTCTTGCCGGGCAGCAAACGCCCCGTTTTCGTTGCGGTAAGCCACGATATTTTTCGCCGTCGTGGCCGTCAACCCAGAAATGTGCGTCAACAGCTCCGGACTGGCCGTGTTGACGTTGACGCCGACCTGATTGACCGCCGTTTCCACGACCCGGTCCAATTGCGCATCCAACGCCTTTTCGGGGACGTCGTGTTGGTACTGACCCACGCCCACAGCCTTCGGGTCGATCTTGATTAGCTCGGCCAACGGGTCTTGGAGCCGGCGCCCGATGCTAACGGCCGACCGTTCCTCGACGTGGAAGTCCGCAAATTCCGCGCGGGCATTGGCACTGGCGGAATAGACCGACGCCCCAGCCTCATTGACCAGCACGTAGTACACCGGATGGTCCAGCGTCTTCAAGATCGTGCTGACAAATTCTTCGGATTCCCGGCTAGCGGTCCCGTTGCCAATGGCGATCATTTCGACGTGATACTTTTCCAATAATTGCTTGAATGCTGGCCCCGCGGCGGCGCGGTCCTTGGCATTGGCTGGCTTGTGCGGATAGATGACCTGCTTAGCCAAGAAGCGGCCGTTGGGGTCCATGATGGCCAACTTGCAGCCGGTCCGGTACGCTGGGTCAAAGCCCATGACGACCTTACCCTTCAACGGGGCCTGCATCAACAGGTGATACAGGTTATTGCCGAACACCTGAATGGCGTGGTCGTCGGCTTTTTCGGTCAATTGGCGCCGCAACTCCCGTTCGATGGCGGGCCCCAAGAAGCGTTTGTACGCATCCGCAAAGGCTGCCGTCACCTTGGCCACGGCCGGTCCCTGATGCTGGCCGACCAGGCGGAAATGCCCATATTGCAAAATAGACGCTGGGTCAACGCTGATGCCGACCGTCAAAATTTTCTCGCGCTCGCCCCGGTTGATGGCCAGTACCCGGTACGGTGGCAGTTGCTTCAACGGCTGGCTGAAATCGTAGTAGGTCGCGTAGACCTGTTGCTCATCGTCGTCGGCCGCCCCGCGTTTCAGCTTGCTGGTCAACTCCCCGTGTTGCCAAGTGAACTGGCGAATCCATTCCCGAAAGGCCGCCTGTTCGCTGAAGGTTTCCGCCAAGATCTCGTGAACCCCCGCCCAAACTGCCGGAAGGTCCGGTAAGTCCTTGGCCGGATCAACAAACTGTTGGGCCTTCGCGTCTAAACCGCTCGCCGGAAAGGTCAAGAGCCACTCCGTCAACGGGGTCAAGCCCGCTTCTCGTGCCACAGTTGCCTTGGTACGGCGCTTTTGTTTGTACGGTAAATACAGGTCCTCGACCTGCTGGATGACGGTCGCCCGCGCAAAATTTTGCCGCAACGCCGGGGTCAATTTTCCCTGTTCGTCAATAATCTTCAAGACCTCTTGGCGCCGTTGGTTCAGCTTCATCAGCCGCCGCGCCTCATCCTCGATGTCGCGGATGGCGACTTCGTCTAGTGACCCCGTCCGCTCCTTACGGTACCGCGCAATGAACGGCACCGTGTTGCCTTCGTCTAGTAGGGACAACACGGCCTGAATCTGTTGCACCCGGTACTGACTTAACTGTTGTTGCACCGGCTTAGCCAGCTCACTGAGTGCCGTTTCTGTTTGTTTCGTTGCCATGCAACCCCTCCGTTACTTTTTTCGATATACCTGCATTATACCATGCCGGCGGGTCGCTTCGCCCGTCAGCGCCCAGACAAAAAGGTCACCCCACAAGTTGTGAAGCGACCCCGTTATTGTTTGGCTTAGTGACTCCTGGTGAAAACAATTGTTGGCAATGGTGTATCGCTGGCCGCCTGCCGTTGCGCCGTACCAGTTGCCTGCGGCTGCCAGGGGTTCCACCTGCTATGGGGGACACCTCCAGCCCAGGCACGGGCTTCCGGTTCGCTTGAAAGCCTGGCTAAGCCCGCCAGTCTCCCAAGTCGCCCCACGCTGTAGGCTGAGACAAAACCTCAGCCAACACCGTCGACACAGCTGGTTCCACCCCTGGCCTCCTCCGGCACGATAGCGGTATCCATTGGACTCGGAGATTCTGGCCGTCCCATACCAGCAGACTTTCGCGCAACGGTAAGACAACTAGCTCCTGCAGCGTTGCCAGAAAGTTCTGCCCGCCACAAGTGGACCAACGATACGGTTTCCGCCCCGTGATAGCCGCAGCGTGACACAGCCGGCAGCCGGTTTCGTTCAAGCCGGTCACCAAACCAGCCTAGCTGGGACTTATTCAGTAACAGCCTGACTGCTCGCCAGCTAAACGCCTGCTGCCCCGCGGTTCATTACATTGGGCTGGTCATGATCCGTTGCGTGGCGGCCGTGACCTTTTCCATCGCATTTTCTTGCGTCCTTTCGGCTTCGTCAAAGGCGGCTTGATCGACGGCTTGGTGCTCAACGTCGATGCTGTCCGTCATGGCTTGGCACGCCTGCGTGTAGGTCCGGTAGGCCGCGACCAGTGACTTGTGCTTGCCCAGAACCCGAACTGGCACGTTGGCCTGTTGGAGCTTGTTCAAGTTATCCTCATAGCGGTCCGTGCCGCGTTGGAAATTGTCGGCGACCTTTTGCAAGTCGACTTGTGACAGGTCACTGACCGTGTCATTGTCAATGGCGCCGCGCATCTTTTCAAAGTCGGCGTTCATCGTTTCCGCGCCCTCTTCAGTCGTCTTCAACACGCCTGATAAGACCTGGATGTAGCCGTTCATATTGTTCTTTTGTAAACTGTTTCTTGCCATCGTTTCCGCCTCCGTAACTTAATTGCGCCAGAACGTGTCGTAGACGTTGACTGGCAAATGCCGCTTGTGCGCGGTCTTGTGGTACCAACTTTCAATGCGTTCCGCCGCCGCAGTATCGATGTCCTTGCCTTCCAGGTAGTCATCGATATCCTGGTAACGAACGCCCAGCGCTGCCTCATCGGGCAAAGCTGGCCGGTCTTCTTCCAGATCGGCCGTCGGCACCTTTTGGTACAGGTGCTCTGGCGCGCCCAAGTACCGCAACATAGCGGCGCCTTGACGCTTATCCAGTCGCCAAATGGGGCAAATATCCGCAGCCCCATCCCCGAATTTGGTATAAAATCCGGTGACGGCTTCCGCGGCGTGATCCGTGCCCACCACGGCACCGTGACGGGCCCCCGCGATGGCGTACTGCGCGATCATGCGTTGCCGCGCCTTGATGTTGCCCTTGTTAAAGTCACTGATGGTTTCGTGGTTAGCCGTGACGGCCGCCAACATGGCATCCGTGGCTGGTTGAATGTTGACCCGTTCAACCTCATCGGCATTCATGAAATCAATCGCCATCATGGCGTCGTCCTCATCGGCCTGTTCGCCATACGGCAAGCGCACCGCGATAAACCGGTAGTCCTGATCACCGGTCTCCTGGCGCAATTCCGTGACGGCTTGTTCACACAATAACCCGGCCAACGTCGAATCTTGACCGCCGGAAATGCCTAAGACCAGCGTCTTCATGAAGTCATAGTGCTTCAAATAATCCTTTAAAAAATCCACACTCCGTCGCACCTCAGTTGCCGGGTCGATCGACGGTTGGACCTTCAACGCTTCAATAATTTCTTTTTGCATCGTACGCATCATGCTGCCCCCTTGTTGACATGTAAGCATGGACCACCCGACCACTCTTGGGCCCACGTTTCAGCCATTTAGAATTGATACCTAAAAGTTGAGAATAGACTTGATTCTCGGACTAGCAAATTAGCACCACCACGGGCTAAGCCGCTTACTACTGGCACTCACACTTGTAGCCGAGAGTCCGTCAAATATAGGTTCAGCCGTGGGAGTTCTCTTAGTGGCGCGGTTTATGCCGCTTAGAGAACTGGCGTCTTTGAGACGCGGTCTTCGGCTCAAAGCGAGGCCGAGACCGCACCTTGGCTCGGCCGCTCCGCCCACCGCGTTCCAACCTATATTTGACGGACGGTAGACGACCAGTTACCGCTATACTATTGCCAACAACCAAATCTTCGCCATCAGACGTGAAACGCTGCTATTCAGGCATCGTCTGCACGTACGTGTGAATATCCTTGATGATGGCCATCTTGTGGTCCCAGCAGTCTTTGGACAGATCCACCGGATACTTTTGCGGGTTCAAGTCCCGTTTGTACTCTGGCCACAGGTTCGCCAAGGCACCCCGACACCGGTCCCGCACCGCAGACAGCGTCGGCAGCTTGTAGACCAGTTCGCCGCGGTCGAAAATGTTTTGCAAAATCGGCCGTGCGTTGAAGTCGTTGACCGTCTTGTTGATGTAGGTGTAGTTGGGATGGAACATGAACAGCGATTCTTCGTTACGCGGATCTTCATCGATCAACGCCACGTAATCGCCTTCCGTCTTGCCGTCCGCCTTCTTGGTGATGCGCCAAACTTGCTTCTTGCCCGGCGTCGTCACCTTTTCGGCGTTGTTGGACAGCTTGATGGTGCCCTTCATCTGGCCGTGGTCGTCGGCAATGGCCACCATCTTGTAAACGGCGCCCAAGGCTGGCTGGTCAAAGGCCGTGATCAGCTTGGTGCCGACCCCCCAGACGTCGATCTTGGCGTCTTGCATCTTGAGACTTTGAATCGTCTTTTCGTCCAGGTCATTAGAGGCGTAAATTTTGGCGTTCGGGAAGCCCGCTTCGTCCAGCTTTTGCCGCACCCGTTTGGACAGGTACGCCATATCTCCGGAGTCGATCCGCACGCCTTGGAAATTGATCTGGTCGCCGAGTTCCTTGGCCACCTTGATGGCGTTCGGCACCCCACTACGCAACGTATCGTAGGTGTCGACTAAGAAGACGCAGTCGCGGTGCGTCTTGGCGTAGGCCATGAAGGCATCGTAGTCGTTGCCGTACGTTTGGACCAGGGCGTGGGCGTGGGTCCCGCTGATGGGAATCCCAAAGATCTTGCCGGCCCGCACGTTAGAGGTCGCGTCAAAGCCCCCGATAAAGGCGGCCCGAGTGCCCCAGATGGCGGCGTCAAATTCTTGTGCCCGCCGCGTGCCAAATTCCATCAACGCGTCATCCCCGGCCACGGAACGAATCCGTGCAGCCTTGGTGGCAATCAGCGTTTGATAGTTGATGATGTTCAAGATAGCCGTTTCGACCAATTGGCAATCCGCCAACGGCCCTTCCACCTGTAACAGCGGTTCGTGGGCGTAAACCAATTCGCCTTCCACAGCCGAGCGAATCGAGCCCCGGAATTGGAAATTCTTTAGGTAATTCAAGAAGTCTTCGGAATAATCTTCAGCTTCTCGTAAGTAATCAATATCCGTTTGGGAAAAATGCAGGTTTTGGATATAATGGACAATGTGTTCCAGACCAGCGAAGACCGCGTAACCGTTTTTAAACGGCATCTCACGGAAAAAGACTTCGAAGACCGCGTGTTTATCAGCGATTCCTTGTTCGTAGTAAGTTTGAATCATATTGATCTGGTAGGCATCCGTGTGCAGAGTCATACTGTCGTCAGGATACAAATTCGTCATAATGAGCTACTCCCTTAGCTGGTTTTTGAGCCGGATTTAATGATTTAAATTTAATTTCAATAGTCTTATTTTAGCATGAAACAAACAGAGCGTCATACAATTTAGTGCGGTACCGGGGGCTTAATTCGTTCTCGTACCAATCCTTGAGAGGAGTCCCCTTATGCAAACCACATTTCCGACCGTCACCGTGCTTGACTTACCCTTCGTCAAGACCACGGCGGCGGCCCTCCTACCCGTCTTACAACAGCGCATCAGTGACCGGCAAAATACCTTCGTGGTGACCGCCAATCCGGAGATCGCCATGTACGCCCACGAGCACGCCGACTACCGCGACCTGTTGCTTAGCGCCGACTTCATCACACCAGATGGCGTCGGTATCCTGGACGGGGCCAAAATTTTGAAACAGCCGCTGCCCGAACGGATCACCGGGTTCGACACCCTGCAGGCCCTACTTGCCTGGGGCAGTGACCATCACCGCTCCGCGTACTTCTTAGGGGCCAAGCCGGCCGTCATCGCCCAACTGAAGCCGATTCTGGCGCGGGACTACCCCGGCCTGGTGATTGCTGGCATTCGCGACGGCTACTTCCAAGACGCGGCGCCCATCGTGGCCGACATTGAAGCCCAACAACCCGACATGGTGTTCGCCGCGCTGGGTTTTCCCAAGCAAGAACAGTTCATTCACCAGCACCGCCACGTCACCAAAGGGTTGTGGATGGGCGTCGGCGGCAGCTTTGACGTTCTCGCCGGTGCCGTCGTCCGGGCGCCCAAGTTCTGGCAAGACCACCATTTGGAGTGGTTCTACCGGACGGTCAAGGAGCCCAAACGCTTGAAGCGTATCGCGGTCATCCCGCACTACCTGCACCTCGTGCGCCAACAGGCCAAACGCCAGCATCGTTAATGGCATCATAGCGAAAGCTGGTCGCCTACAGCTCGCCGAATATGAGTTGGAACGCTGAGGGCGCCGGGTCGAGCCAAAAGGCGGTCTCGCCCCTCAACTTGAAGCTGATAACCCACGTCTTCAAGTTGCCAGTTGCCTAAGCGCCATGACCCACGCCGCTAAGGCAACTCCCACAGCTGAACTCATCTCTAGCGAACTATCGGCTACGGTCGTGGTACCCGCAACATTTTTGCTCGCATAACATCATCGTGTCACCTAGGCTAGCGCTGCTTGGCGCTGGTCTTTTTGCTTTAGTTAAAGGTTGAACCTAAAATTAACACCTTGATTGCTGCAGTAGCGGTGTTCTGACACTTAAAATTGGTGAACTCAGAAATCTGCGTCAGCTGGGACTCCGCCTGCTCTGGAGAACATCTCCAACCCGAGAAGCGGTCTTTCGATTCACTTGAGAGCCTGGCTGTCTCCGGCAAGTTATCGTCTATCGGCAACACCGTGTTAATAATGACAAACCTATCATTAATGCAGCTACTATCTGGAGTTAAGACGACTGTCACTGGCAAGCACTACTTTAGCCGAGAGTTCGCCTAATATGGGTTCAGCCGTGGGAGTTCCCTTAGCGGTGGTTTTAGCCGCTTAGGGAACTGGCGTCTTTGAGACGTGGGCTGCGGCTCAAAGCGAGGTGCCGAGACCGTCCTTTGGCTCGGCCCGTCCGCCCCAGCGTTCCAACCCATATTTGGCGAACGGTAGGCGGCCAGTTCCTGTTGTGAAGCTGAAAACGACTATTTTTGACGTTATGCATGATAACAGTATTTCCAGCTGATTTTCGTCTTTCAACCTGCAGGATTTAGGCCGTAGTCGCTCTCCAACGACTGGGTTGCCGGTATCAAGCAGGTTTTGCCAGGCACATCTGCCAAAAAAGGAGCCGAACCACCGTCCAGCTCCTCGTATTTACTTTTCCAAATAAAATTCAAAGCGTTCCCCAACATATTGGGTCCGCACATATTCAAACGGTGTTCCGTCTTGCAGGTACGTCACCTGACGTAGGCGCAAAATGGCGTCACCGCGCTTGATGTTCAGGTATTCCGCGATGCGCTCGGACGCCGACATGGCCGAAACCGTTTGTTGGGCCTTGCCGGGGTTCAGTTGCTTCTTATCTTCCAGCGCGCGGTACAGCGAACTGGTGACTTCCTTTTTGTTCAGGCCATCCACCAGCTTTTCGGGCACGGTGGCCACCTCAAAACAAATCGGGACGTCATCGCCGTAGCGAATCCGTTCCATCCGCAACACTTGGTCGTCTTCCTTGAGCTTGAGCTTTTCAGCTTCACTCAAGGATGGATTCATCACGTGATACGAAATGGTCTTGCTGGTCGGTTGCTTGCCCTGCGTCAACATGAGGTCGGTGAAACTGGTGACCCCGGACATTTTTTCCTGGACCTTTTGGTTGGCCACGTAGGTCCCAGAACCCACTTGCCGTTCCAAAATTCCTTCATCAACCAGCGTTTGAATGGCTTGGCGGAGCGTCATCCGACTCACATCAAAATCACGAGACAACTCTCGTTCAGACGGAATTCGATCGCCAACCGCCCATTTTCCGGCTTCAATTGCACGTTTAATGTCATTATGAATTTGAATATAAATCGGTGAACTCACAGCACCCAACGTCCCTTCTCAAGATATCTACAATTGGTTTATTTGATGAGCTCCTGCATGTTGCGACCCAAACTAAAGGTCGTGTCCACGTGGAGATCACGTGTTAACAAGTTTAAATCGGCGTCGCGTCCCGGAAGCAGCTTGCCCTTTTGGGTCAGGCCAAATTCCTCGGCTTGGTTCACGGCACTCATTTGCACGGCGTCGTTGACGTCACAACCGGTAAAGGCAATGACGTTGCGGAAGGCCTCGTCGAACCGTAAGACGGACCCGGCTAAGTTGCCGCTTTCCAGACGGGCTTGGCGGTCCTTGACGATGACCTTTTGGCCACCCAATTCACTCACGCCTTCAGGCATCCCCTTGGCACGCATGGAGTCAGTGACCAGTTCTAGCCGGTGTTGGCCCTTTTGTTCGTAGGCCAGCTTAATCATGTCCGGCACGATGTGGAAACCATCGCAAATCAATTCACAATACAAGTTGTCTTCCAGCATGGCGTGACCGGTGACCCCGGGTTCGCGGTGCCGCAAGCCCCGTTGCGCGTTGTACAAATGGGTCACGTGGGTGGCACGGCTCTCCAGCAGTTGTTCTCGCGTGGCATTGGAATGGCCGACAGACGGCACGATGCCATTGGCTAAGCAGTAGGCTTCAAACTTTTCGGCCCCCGCGTCTTCTGGCGCGTAGGTGATCAATTTGACCCGATTGCCGGACAACTGGTTCCAACGGTCCAACAGGTCGACGTCTGGATCCTTGATGTACTTTTCAGGCTGCGCCCCCTTGAAGATGGCGGCAATGAAGGGCCCTTCCAAATGAACCCCTTGAATCAACGGGTTCCGTTCGGCAGCCACCGCAATCCCTTGCATGGCATGGTCGATGGCCGCATTGGATTGGGTCATCGTGGTCGGGAAGATCGACGTGATACCTTCCAACGACATGAGGTTAACCATCTTATCAATTTGGTCAGGGTCCCCATCCATACTATCATATCCATAGCCCCCATGGCTATGCACGTCAATAAATCCGGGCACAATCGTCTTGCCAGTCACCACGTGGATCTCATCGGCAGGTAAGGGCCGAAAGTCCGCCACGGGGCCCACCGCTTCGATTTCCCGGTCGAAACGGATGAACCCATCGGCAATGACCTCGTCACCGGTGTAAATCTTCGCGTGCTTTAAAACAATGCTCATTGCTTTTTCTCCTCCTCATCAATTATAACCTTCAGTCAACACTGTTATTATAATCGGTATAGACCAAAAAGGCAACTCACGCGACCGGCAAATTAGCAGTTTTTTTCGCGCAACTGGAACCAAGCATCCGCCTGCCGTTGCGCGAAATATTGGGCGGCACGAGCCGAAGTGCGTGTCTCAAAGTGGCCTCATGGTCAAAACGTGGGTCAATAACCGTTTTGACCCACAATAATGACCACCCCAACCTGTGCTATTTGACTAAACAAGACACCCCAAGGCAGGCAATCGCCACGACGTCACCAGTTGCGCGCGGCTATGTCGCAATGGTCGTCGATACCACATGGCTCTGGTAACCACTTCAGTAGCCGAGAGTGGAGCGAAATCCAGGTTCAGCCAGGGAATTTGTCAGCGATCTTTGCTGGCAAATTGGTGACTTTGAGACGTGGGCTTCGGCTCAAAGCAAGGGCCGAGACCGCACTTTGGCTCGGACCGTCCTCCCCCAGCGTTCCAACCTGAATTTCGCGCAACGGCAGGCGGCCAGCCAGCACCATAGCAGGCGGAGCTCCTGGCGGCCGCAGGCGACTGGTTTAGCAAACCCCAGCAGCGTTAGGCCGGGCCACCGGCGTCGCGCTTGATGGTGGCGTCGATGCCTTTGACCACGGCTGTCATGAAGCCGGCCTCTTCCATGGCCAACAGGCCGGCCACGGTGCTCCCACCGGGCGAGGCCACTTGGTCGATCAAGGCAAACGGAATCTTGTCGCTGGCCAGGACCATTTTAGCGGAGCCCAACGTGGCCTGGGCCGCGATTTGCGTCGCCTGGTCTTTGCTGAGGCCGTGCTTGACGCCGGCGCGGCTGAGACTGTCGATGAAGAAGTCGATGTAGGCCGGTGAACTACCTGCCAGCGCGCTGAAGACGCCAAATTGGTCCTCGGCCAGCGTGGTCGTCGAGCCAATCGTGTTGAAGACCCGCAGTGCGGCGGTGAGCCGGTCGCCCGTCAGTTGATCGTTGGCGGCCACGGCGGTCATCCCCGCGCCGACTTCCACGTTAACGTTGGGCAGCGTCCGCAAGATAGGCACGTTTTCGCCCGCCACGTTGGCCAGCTGTTCCAGGCTTAAGCCGGCCACGATGGAGATCAACGTCTTGTCACCGTTGGCCAGCTGTGGTTCAACTTCCTGTAAGACGTCGAGGGCCACGTTGGGCGTCACGGCCAAGACCACTAAGTCGCTAGCCGTCACCACGGCGGCGTTGTTAGCCACGGGGGTCAATCCCCATTTGGCCGCGTACGGCCCGTAACTTTCCTGGCGGTGGCTGTGCACCACGATATCCGCCGGGGCAAATGTCTGGGCCTGTAACAGACCGCCGATGATGGCCTGCGCCATGCCACCGACGCCAATAAATCCAATCTTCATTTTGCGTCCTCCTTAGGTAAGTGGTCTTTGAACCACTGGTTGATGCGGTTTAACCGTTCAATGCGTAAATTAGGCAGTCCGGAACGTGACAGCTCGTGGTTCGATTGCGGGAACAACACGAGTTGCGTGTCTACGCCCGCTTCTTTTAAGCCCACGAAGAATTCTTCGCCCTGCGTCGTGGGACAGCGCAGGTCCTCTTCGCCATGCAAGACTAAGATTGGTGTCTTGGCGTGGCGCACGTAGGCCAACGGGGAAAAATGCCACAGCTGGTTGATGTCACGCATGTCTTGTTTCAACTCCCACGGTGTGAAGAAATAGCCAATGTCGCTGGTGCCGTAAAAGCTGATCCAGTTGGCAATCGAGCGTTGGGTCACGGCGGCCGCGAACCGGTCCGTGTGCGTTTCGATCCAGTTGGTCATGAAGCCGCCGTAAGAACCGCCGGTGACGCAGAGTTGTGCCGGGTCGATGGTGTCGTCGAGTTTGAGCGCCGCGTCAACGCCTAGCATCAGGTCCTCAAAGTCCCCCTCGCCGTAATGGCCAATCACGGCCGTTTCAAACTCCTGGCCGTAACTGTTGCCGCCGCGCGGATTGATGGCGATGACGCCGTAGCCCTGACCGGCCAGGAACTGTAGCTCGTGGTAAAAGCCGTAGCCGAAGTCGACTTGCGGCCCGCCGTGCACGTACAGTACCGCCGGATGACGCGGTGTCGGGGTGACTGGTGGGAAATACCACCCTTCGATCTCCCAGTCGGCCGCACCCTTGAATGTGAAGCGTTGGCCGGCCACCAGCGCGTGTCTAGCCTCATAGGTGGCGTTGGGGTTCACCAGTCCCCACTCGGCGCCTGTGGCCACGTTAAGGGCCTTTAACCGGCTCACACTGGTCATGGTGGTCTCAGTGAAGACGATGATGTTGGCATCGACCACGCTGAAATCGGTGATGGCCCGGTCGCCGCCCAATAACACGTGCGGTTGAGTCTCCCCTAAGCGCTGACTGACCAGGCTGAGGCGGCCGTGGGCATTTTCCAACGTCACCACGGTCTGGTCGTCCAGCCAGGCCACAAATTGACCGGACTGGCGCTGTTGGCTGTCGACCGCCAGCATGTCGCCGACCTCGACGTCTCGTGGCGCGGTCAGATCCGTCAATGCGGCCGTGTTCAGGTCGCTCAGCCAGGCGTGGGCCTGCGACACGTTGGGGATGTGGTTATCTTGGCCCCACATCACGACACGCTGTCCGTCCGCCGCCAACTGGCCCTGGCCAAAGGAACCCGCCGTCAAATCAGCGTTCAACAGGCGTTCGGCGGTCCCATCGAAGGGGTGCCAGTATTCGCCAAAACTAAAATCGTGTTCATCGTCCGGCAGCCGTTTAGCATCAAACAACAAGCCGTCTGCCGTCGCCGCTGTTACGGTAAACGCCTGGGGCCGCTCTAGCACCACGGACTGGTCGCGACTGGCACACTGGTAGCGAATACATTGATAGGTTAACCCTTGAGGCAGGAGTCCCCGCCCGTTTTGTTTGTATTGTAATTTGTCGACCACCCGTACGCTGGGCAGCTCAGTGGGTTTGGGCGCGCCGGTCGTAGTCTGAAAGTACAGGACGTCCGCGTTGGCTTCCCAGACCAGCTGGCTGATGTCGGCATCCCCGCGCGTGATCTGCTCGGGCGCCCCACCACTCAGCGGCACCATGAACAGCTGCGCATGGTCCGCCACGGCGCCGGTAAAGGCCAAATAGCGGTGACTGGGACTCAACGCCAGCTCACTCACGGTCACGCCGGCCGGACTCCACCGTCGCCGGTCACTGCCGTCAGCCAGTTGCACGCTATAAATCGCCGCTTGACTAGCATTTTTCTGCTGGTCTAGTTGACTCTCCACGTAATACACCCGTTGGCCGTCACTGACGGGTTGCGCCAGTGGTCGCAAGGCAAACAGGTCTTCCGGTTGCACAATCGTTGCCATGATAAGACCCCCACTTTCTTGGACAAATTCACAAATGGTCTGGAGCAATTATTAATTTGACTTTAGCGAAGTTCCGGGGGATTGTCAATTTTTTCGGGAGGATTTCCCGGGTTGTTTTCGGGAAAAGGCTGCGCCGATTAAAAAACAGACCGGCAACCAGGGCCAGTCTGTCTTAGCGGTTAATTTTGGTAACTGAAGGTTGAAAGACGAAAATCAGATAAAACAATTGTTATCATGCGACTCATGGTGTTAAAAATAGTCGTTTTCAGCCTCACAATGAAAACTGGCCGCCTACCGTTCGCCAAATATGGGTTGGAACGCTGGGGCGGACGGGCCGAGCCAAAAGACGGTCTCGACGCCTCGCTTTGAGCCGAAGCTCACGTCTCAAAGTGGCTTCATGGCCGAAACGTGCGCCAACAGGCAACTGGTTCCGCTTAACACTGCTAGGCAAATAATCCAAACCCGGGATTATCCGCCTAGCACCGTTAATGCTCGCCAGTTAACCGCCTGTCGTCACACTCTTGTTAAGCGGCTGAACCCATATTTGGCGAACTCTCGGCTACGGTAGTGCTTGCCAGTAACAGTCGTCTTAACCCCAAATAGTAGCCACATTGACGACTAGTCTATAATCAACACAGTGTTACTGATAACCGTCAACCTTGCCGGAGGCAGCCAGGGTGGAGTCAGCTGTGTCGGCGGTGTTGGCTGAGGTTTTGTCTCAGCCTACAGCGCGGGACGACTTGAGAGCCTGGCTGGTTTTGCCAGGCTCTCAAGCGAACCGGAAGCCCGTTCTTTGGGCTGGAGGTGTTCCCCAGAGCAGGCGGAACCCTGGCTGACGCAGGGGCCTGGTTTCACCAAATTTAGGTGTCAGAACACTGTCATTGCAGCAATCAGCGCGTTAATTTTAGGTTCAACCTTCTGTTAGTGACGCTGGCGTAAGCCCCGCCCTAGCCAACCGAGACCAGCGAGCAAGGTCAGGCCGAATGCCTGCCAGGGGGTGGTGGCGTCGTTGGTTTGTGGCAGCGTTGAGTCGGCCACATTGGCGTTGCGGTGACCTGTGCGGCTGGATGTCGTGCGATGGCGGACCGGTTGTGACCCAGTCGTCAACACGGTCTCCGCATCCACCGCTGGCGTTTGGCTCACCGTGGACGTAACCGCTGACCAAGTCCAGCGATCACGTTGGCGCAACTGCGGGGTGGCGTTTGGGTCGGCATTGCGTTGCCAGGTCAGTTGATCCACGACCCGGTTGGCCACCCGCCCCGTTGCGTGTTGCTCGGGCGTCCACGCGCTGGGTTGCGGGATTACGGCCGTTGAACCGCCATCCATAACTGACGAATCAGTGGTTGGCGTAGTCGTGCTGTTATCGCCTGGCGTTGAAGGGGTGTTCCCCGGCGTCATTTCATCGGGGAGCGGATCCGTTTCCGCGGTCGGCGTCTTGCCTGAATCGGCTGCGCCTAGCGCTGGCACCACAATCTCCAGGTTTTCAAACCCAATCTGGCCGGTGTACTGACCACCCGACGTGAAGACGACGGATAAGGTTGTTGACTTGTCAGTTGGCCAGTTGGCAGGCAACGTAAGCGTGTCGCTGTCTTCGTCGTAATGTAGCTGCACACTATTTTTACCATCATTGTAGGTGAAGCTCAGTTCTCGCAAGGCATCGTCGTTAATGCCCAATGTCCCGATCAAGGTCGCACGGACGTCTTTCACAGTCGTTTTTTGCCGATTTTTTGGTTCGATAGCAATCTGCAAAAACTCCTGATGACTGAACGCGTTTTCGCCATTTGACCAGGACTTTCCCGCAGCATCTAAGCTTTCCAGCCGGTTGTAGGCAAAAGCATCATCATTCAAGTGAATAGAATCATTCCCGATATTAATCATAATTAACCGGTTGTGGGCGAACGCTGACACACCAACATTCTCAATTTTTTCCGGCAACGTCAGCATTAGTAATTGATTGTATTCAAAAGTCCCGTTATTAATTTCCGTGAGGCCGTCACCTATCTGCACGCCCGTCAGCTGATTGTATTTAAATGCAGATGCACCTAAGCTCGTTAGACTAGCAGGCAAAATCAGCTTACCTGTGAGTTGATTTTTAAGGAATGCCGCATCCCCAATCGTTGCTAACTGGTCATCCAAAGTCACAGACGTTAACTGATTGTTCGTAAAAGCGTTATCCCCCACATTCGTCAACGTCACTGGCAAAATCAAATCCCCGGCAAGCTTATTATTGGCAAAGGTGGCTGTCCCAATTTTTTCCAGCCGGTCATTGACGATCAGCCGCTGAAGACCATTGTTCACGAAAGCCCAGTCACCCAGGTTCGTCAGACGCGCCGGCAAAATCAAATCCCCGGCAAGCTTATTATTGGCAAAGGTGGCTGTCCCAATCTTTTCCAGCCGGTCATTGACGATCAGCCGCTGAAGCCAATTGTTCACGAAAGCAAAGTCACCCAGGTTCGTCAGACTCGCCGGCAATTTCAGCTCGCCCGTCAATTGATTCTGGCTAAACGCCCCCGTTTCAATGTTGGTGATGCTATCGGGTAACACCAGTGTCGTCAGCTGATTATTTTCAAAAGCCTGAACCCCAATCCGGTTGAGCCGAGCATCTTTCGCAAACGTCAATCCCGTCAAATGCGCACCATCAAAGGCTTCATCCCCAACGTCTTGCACACTAGCTGGAATCGCCAGCGCACCTGTTAGCGGATTGCCTTGAAAGGCTTGCTTGCCGATGGTCTGCACACCTTGTCCCAACGTTAGATCCGTCAGGTGATTGCCACTAAAGGCATTGTCGCCAATCTTAGTCACACTGTCTGGCACGACCACTGCGCCTTGTAGCTGATTATCAGCAAACGCTGCCGTTCCGATCGTCGTCACATTTTTGCCTAAGGATAAGTCCGTCAATTGATTGCCCCTAAAGGCTTGATCCCCGATAGCCGTCAGACTATCTGGAAGCGTCAGGCTCCCCTGAATCTGATTACCCGCAAAGGCCGCCGTATCGATTGAAATCAGCTGATCATCTAACTGCAGGTCTGTCAGGCCACAATTGGCAAAGGCTGACGCCCCGATCATTTCGACTGAATCCGGTAGCGTCAGTGTGGTCAACGGGTTGTCGCGAAAAGCGGCCTGCCAGATTTGCACCACACCGTTGAGATCGATGTCAGCCAGTTGATTGTCCGCAAAGGCCTCGTCATGAATATACAGCCAAGTACCAGAAAATTTGACGGTCGTGAGGGCATTGTCCGCAAAAGCGTCTGCCCCAATCAGATGCACATTTTGCCCCATCGTGACCTGTGTCAATTTGGCCAATCCAGCCGCCGTCAACTTCTTGCCACTAAAGGCGCCATCCCCGACCGTCGAGACTGCCTGGCCTTGATAGGAATCCGGAATCACAATGGCTGTGGCGCCGCTGTTAAAGGTGTCGGAAAATCCGGTCACCGTCCATGAACCGTCGTCATTTTTTGTATAGCTAAAATCGGATGCTGTCGTTGTCGCTGGGGTATCGGTTTGGGACTGAACATCGGTCGTTGGTGTGTCCGCCGGCTGATGTTCGGCGTCAGTGTTGGGCGCCTCATCTGTCGGCTCCTGTGGCTGACTGGCGTTGGCGGTATCGTCAGCCAAGGACTCATCCTCAGCCACCAGTGACTTCGGCGACACTGGATTTTCGGCATCCTTATCCGATTCACCGGTATCTGTGCCGGAATCCTGTGACTGATCATCGGTCCCAGCGTCAACATCCGGCTGGTTGTCCTCAACATCGTCATCGGTACCGCCTTCAATATCGTCTCCAGTATCCTCGCTGGTATCCTCTACCGCGTCGTTCGCGTTACCTTCACTACCCGCAACCGACTCCTGACCATCGGCCGTGGACGACTGATCTGCGCCAGTGACTTCCCCCGCTACCGGTGTCGCAGCGGCTTGCGCACTTGGGTCACTGAGCACTAGGCCGCTCCCTAATGCCACCACGGTGAGTCCCGCGTAAAACCATTTACGCTGAGGTCCTCCCCACCGTGTTTGTTGTTCTAACTGACTACTCCGCATGACCCTGACGCATCCTTTCACATTTATGATGATTCGATACAATATAACTAATATGATAGCACGCCCCCGGCAATTCGTCAGGCCCGGTTAATTGCCAAAGAGGTGAACGATTACCGCTATCAGCTATTCAAATTGACCACGGTTCTGACACTGTTTATCGCTAGATTAGTTGCCCTCAACCGACTTAGATTGACCACAATCGTCTTGGACCGGGGGTATTTAGGGGACAGGTTCGCTAATCTGTGGTAAGGAAAACTTTTTTCAAGCCGACAAAAAACGAGCGCCATCCGCCAAATTCCGGACGTCACTCGTCAGCATTATCTATTCATGTCGCTGTTTTCTAGTCAGGCCAACCCAACTCAAAACAACTAGCAAACTCACGCCCAGCCATCGCCAAACTGACCGGCGTTCGTTGGTCTGTGGCAAGCGGCTCGCCGTGGGTGATGTCGCTTGGTTGGACTGGGTCTGCGATTGACTGGCAATCGACTCAGCCGGAGTGTCGCCAGTCGTTGCCGTGTCAGCGGCGGCCGCCATGTGGGTCACCCTAGCCGGTGTCACCCGTCCAGACGACGCCCGGTAACCGCTAACCCATTTACCATGGGTCGCTGTCGCCGGTTGACCCTGACGCTGAGATGTCGCCAGGCGCGCCCGGTCCTTGGCGGTAATCAGCGCGGCGTGGTGCAGATCGATGAGGTCCGGCTTAATCGTCGCGGGTTGGGGAATCGTATCGTCGGCGCCGGTAGTGGTGGTCGCTGGCGTGGTCGGCGCTTCTGGTATTTCTGGTACTTCCGGCGTATCCGGCGTCACTGGGGTGTCTGGTGTCGTCGGTGTATCAGTCGGCGACTCACTCCCAGGATCCGTTGGCGTACTAGGATCAGTCGCCGGGTCCGTGCCAGTGCCGGGTTCGTCATGGCCACCGCCACCTGGACCAAGATCTGCAGTATAGTTGACCTTTTCCAGAGCGGTGATCGTGCCGTCCGCATTGACCAAAACCGGAATGGTTTGCCGGTCCGCGGTATAGCCACCAACTTGAGGAACCTTTACAGTTTCAGTATCACCAACAAGACCTTTACTTGCTACTTTATCGGCCTTCTCTCTGATCAGCTCATCCAGATCTTCATCCCGCAAATTACTAGGAATCGCCACATCGGCCTTAACATACCGCTTCAGCACAAACTCCAGGTTATTCACGCTATAACGCCCCGTATCCGTGCCGCCCGTCACCAGGCTGACCGTCACCGTCGCGTCAGTGACCTTGGCCGGCAATTTCAGCGTATCCGAGTTGCTGTCATAAGTGGCGCCTTGTTGCGAGTCGGTTAGCTTAAATTGTAGCTGGTCAATGTCGATACCAAGCTGGGCCTCGATGGCCGCTTGCACGTGATGAATGGTCATCACACCATCCCCATCAACGTTAACGATCCGCGCCGTGGTGCCCACATTATCCAGATTTTTCTGGCCCGCAAAGGCGTAGTCGCCAATCGTCCCGATTTTACCAGTCGCCGTAATCTTTTTCAGGTCATTATCCGCGAAGGAATAGTCTGCCAGACTGTTAACGTTGTTTTGCAGTTCCAGTCCGGTCAACTGGTTATTTTCAAAGGCGTAGGCCCCCACGTCGGTCAGCGGATTGCTCAATGTCAGCGTTCCTTGTAACTGATTGTTTTGAAAGGCATGGTCGTTGATGGTAATCAGCCCGGCCCCGCCAGTCAGCTTATCCAAGAAATTGTTGGCAAACGCGTAGGCCCCAATGCTGGTCACCGTATCCGCCAGATTTAGCACCCCGGTCAATTTATTATTATAAAAGGCCCGCGCTTCAATCGTCTTAACGTTCGCCCCACCAGTCAAGCCGGTCAGCTGGTTGTTGGCAAAGGCGTCCGTCCCGACATTGACAATGCTATCCGGCAAATTCAGCGTCCCCGTCAGTTGATTGTCGGCAAAGGTACGGATCCCCACGCGCGTGATCTTATCGTTCAGAGTCACGCTAGTCAGCTGGTTGGTCGCAAACGCGCCGTCCCCCAGCTCGGTCAGGTTAGTCGGTAAGGTCAGTGAATTTTCTATCCGGTTGTCAGCAAACGCGTCCGTCCCAATCGACGTCAGGGCGTCATCTAGGGTCAGCCCAGTCAGCTGGTTGTTCGCAAAGGCCAGGTCCCCTACGCTAGTGATGCTGGCTGGCAAGGTCAACGTCCCACTCAGCCGGTTGTTGGCAAAGACGCCGGTATTGAGCACCGTCAGTTGGTCCAAGCCGTGAACCGCCGTCAACTGGTTGGTGTTAAAGGCGTTGTCGCCCAGCGCCTTTAAGTTAGCCGGCAAGGTCAGTGGTCCCGCAATCTGATTGTGGGCAAACGCCGCCGTCCCGATTGAGACGACGTTGGGCCCCAGAGTCAGCTGACTGATGGCGTTGTCTGCAAAGGCGTCAGCGGCAATCGCTTTGACCGTGTCCGGAATCACGAGACTGGTGATGGCGTTGTGGGCAAAGGCGCCGATATTGATGTCCGACACGTGATTCAGGTCCACACTGGTCAAGACGTTATTGCTAAAGGCATCGTCGCCAACCGACCAGATGCCGTCCGTCATTTTAACCGTTTTCAATTTGTTATTGGCAAAGGCATCCTGTTCGATCCACTGGAGATTGTTGCCCAGCGTAACCGATGTCAGCCCATCGCCAGCAAAGGCCCCCGCCCCAATCACCGTCACGGGCTTGCCCAAATACGTATCGGGGATCGTGATGTCAGTGGTCGTGGTCGCTGGTTGGCGGCCCGTGACGATGTAGCCATCCCCACCAGCATTTAGCTGATAGGTCAGCGCGCTGGTGACGGTCAGTGCGGCAGTATCCGCCGCCGTCACGGGGACGTCCGCGGTCGGCGTAGTGGTCTCGGTGGTGCCAGTCGCCGACGCCGGCGTATCACTGACGGGCGCCGGCTCAGCTGCGGTCGGTTGGACCTGGCGCCGCAAGAACTGGTGTCGCAGCGCGTAGGTCGGCGTCACACTGGCCTGATGGGTCTGGTGTGAAACGCCCACCGCCAGCTTATCCGGCTGGACGGCCGTGGTCACCGTGGTGGTGGCTTTCGTGGTTGGCTTGGTTGTTACCGTTGGCTTGTCTGTCGCGGTTGGCTTGGTCGGCGTTGCCGCTGCGGTGGTCGGCGTGGTGGTGCTGACTGCACTCGGCGTCACACTGGCAACAGGGGTCGTCGCTGCAGTGGTATCCGCGACCATTTCTGTTTGGGGATCCGTATCGTTGTCACCAACGCGCGTGTCGGCATAGACCGGCTGTGTGACCAATAAGGCCCCCGCGCCGAGTCCCAGGGTCACGCTGGCGTAGAACCACTTGCCTGACGTTGGCTTTAATCGGTGTTGCGTTTGCTTGCGCATGATCTGCGCCTCCTTGTTTATCCCCCGCTAGCCCCCAGCTACCGGCCACTTTACTCTCAAGGTTATCCTACCACCCCCCGGGGCAATTGTCAGTCGGGATTAATTGAAAATACCAGCAATCATTTCTAGGGTAATATACTTTAGCACCGTCGTCACTCAATCCCTACCAGGCTTTGTCCCTCACTTATCGGCCGACCCCGGGATTGCGAGAAAAATGCGCATAAAAAAACCGACCACACACCGTGATCGGTTTTTTAGTTGGGCTAGCTGGGTTCGAACCAGCGCATCACGGGATCAAAACCCGTTGCCTTACCACTTGGCTATAGCCCAATAATAAAAATGGTGGGGAGTGGATTCGAACCACCGAACCCGAAGGAGCGGATTTACAGTCCGCCGCGTTTAGCCAGACTTCGCTACCCCACCAAAAGATGAATCTTCGTAACGAATCAACTTCACTATCATACAAAATTCTGCATAAACCGTCAAGACTTTTTTGCAGATTTTTTTTATTTTAAGTCCAAAATTTTTAAACGCCGCTGCCATTCCGTGAAATAATCCGGCTGCGACCACTCGTTAATGCGGCGATTGTGATACCCCAGCGCCTGATTGAGGTACGTGGTGTGACCAAAGGTAGCGGGCGCAAAGCGGTGATGACTGTGACCGAATAAAACTACGGGAACTGAATATTTTTCCAGTAAGGCGCCGGTCTGCGGACTGCCCATCAGGGCGTTGGCCATGTTCCAGAAGCGGTCATCGTCCGTATAGCGGATGTAATCGCGCCGAGGTACAAAGTGGGTCATCACCAGCACCCGTTTGTGTGCCGCTTGGGCCGCCGTTAGTTGCGTCGTCAGCTGGTCTAGACTCACGGCCAAACGCGCGGGATCACTCATCGGCTGGGCGATGGTGCTGTCGACCCAGTAGGCCCGTTTCCAGACGGCAAAGTCACGATTCACCAGGTTGTCGGCAAATCGGTAGTCATACCAGCCATTATTGCCGATAATACGCCAGTTAGTGCCCGCGACGTCTAAATACCCACGATGCAGGTAAACGGGCGCTAGCGGCGATTCTAGGCCCGCGTACGTGACATCATGTAACATGTCATGATTGCCCGCAATGAAGCGGACCTGCGCCGGGGCAATGGCCTGCTGTAATTGCGTGACGAAGGCCAGTGACTGGTCGAAATAATTGGTAATATCACCCGCAATCAGGTAGACCCCCACCCGTTGCTGCGTGAGATACGCAGCCTGTTGGCGCACCACCGTCGCCACGTCCTGTTGATTCACGTCCAAATGAAGATCACTGATCAAAGCGACTCGTACCATGTTGCGCCTCCTTAAAATAAAAAAGTACCACTCCGATAACAGAGTAGCACTTTTTCGCCAGAAACAAATTTATTTGATACCGGCCATTAAATTCTTAATTGGTTTAACCAGAGCGAACATGATGACCCCAGCGACGATTGCCACGATGGCCACGCCCATGAAGTAAGCTGCTTCGTTTTCTGGTGTGTATAACTTAACGATTTGCGCGTTAACGGCTTGCCCAGCGGCATCGGCCAGGAACCACATACTCATCATTTGTGATTGGAAGGCCTTTGGCGCTAACTTGGTCGTCACGGATAACCCGATTGGCGAGATCAGCAGTTCGGCAATTTCAACTACGGCCCAGCTACCAACCAGCCAGAGGGGACTAACCTTGGTGTCGGTCCCAAACATGACCACAGGAATCACCATGATCAGGTAAGAAGCCCCGGCAAACAGCATCCCAGTCGCAAACTTGGCAGGTGAACTAGGTTGCTTCTTGCCCCAACGGTTCCACAGTGCGGCGAAGAATGGCGTGTAAATTAAGATGAACAGTGGGTTTAACATTTGGTACCAAGCTGGCAAAATGTGTAAGCCCAAGAAGTGGTTGTTCGTTTGGTTAGCGGCGAACAACGCTAAGACGGAAGACCCTTGTTCTTCGATGGCCCAGAAGATCATGGCCGCGATGAACAGGCCCAAGTAAGCCCACACGTGTTTGCGTTCCACGGTCGTCACTTTTTTGCTGGTTAAGAAGATCACGAAGTAAACCACTGGTGCAGCAATCGCGATGATCGACAGTAACAGCACGAAGTTGTTTAAGTTCAATGAACCCAATAAGTACATCAGTAAGACGATCAACCCAAAGGCCACTAAACCAATCGTCCCGCGAACGGTTAACTTCTTCATGTCACCGGGTTCGAGCGGGTCAGTTGGGTACAGGCTATCCTTGCTCAGGTACTTCTTTCCACCAATCCAGTATTGAACCAGTCCTAAGAACATCCCGATAGCGGCTAAGGAGAACCCTAAGTGGAAGTTGTAGCTTAACCCTAACCAACCTACTAAGATTGGTGCGACTAAGGAACCTAAGTTGATCCCGAAGACGAAGATGGTAAACCCGGCATCACGACGCGTATCCCCTGCATCGTAGAGGCCCCCAACCATTTCAGAAACGTTCGGCTTCAACAGCCCAGTCCCTAAGACGATCAGCAGAATCGAGATAAACAGTGCCATGGATCCGGCAGGAACGGACAACGCAATGTGCCCAAACATGATCAAAACCCCACCGATGAAGACGGTCTTCCGACTCCCCCAGACACGGTCACTCATGTATCCCCCTAAAACGGAAGACAGGTAAACCATGGATCCGTAAATGGACATCACAGAAGCCGCAGTGGCTTGGCTAAAGCCTAACCCACCCTTGGTCACGGAGTAGTACATGTAGTAGATCAGGATGGCCCGCATCCCGTAGTAACTGAACCGTTCCCACATTTCCGTGAAGAACAGTGTCGATAACCCACGCGGTTGACCGAAGAACGTTCGGTCTTGGCTGGTTGTTTCTGGTTTGTTATTCAAAACGATAATACCTCCATTGCAATCTTGAAAATGAATAATTTTATTTTTCGCAGGACCCATCACAAAACCCGATGGTCACGATGTCTCATAGACCTCTAATAAAACATAGTAGTAATTATACTGCATGAAGGCCCGTTACGCAACGGTTTTCCTAATAAAAAAGCCGCCATACCCCGTCAGGCCGCGGAAAAATAATGATGAAAGTATTAGCCATCTCATGCAATCTTCTTATTTTTTATTCATTTTGCCCCGTCCCCGAATATTAGTATTTTTATGTATAAAATTCGCCAAAATTGCCCTAATTATGCGAGGACAACCGGTTCCCCTAGTCGGACGTCCAAAAGCAGTCAATCGCCCCCAGTGGCCTTCTAAGTAGCCAAAAAAGAGACCTGCCAAATCGACAGATCTCCTCACAGTTCGTGCGTTAAATTTAACGGGCACCCACGACGCCTAACCCCAATTCTTGGCAAGCAAACTTGACCAGTGCTTGGCCGTTTAACCAACCGTAGATATCATTCGGAATATCGACCGTTGGGACTTGGGTGTTCATAGCTGCGGCATCAGCGTCACTAGCGGTTTGTGGGGCCAACAAGACCAAGTCCTGTTCCGCTAACAGTTCTGGCGTCAGATCAGCCATCACGCTTGCCTTAAAGTTCAAAGGAACTTGCCGAGTTTCAGCGGTCCGCTTAGCTTCCCCTAAAAATAAGTGACTTGAATTTTCGTTCCCTGATAATAATAAGACGTTTTTCATGATGTCCGCTCCCTTTAGTTATCTCTTCTCGATATGTTAAGAATATCACTTTCAAGAGTAGACCACAATAGGTTTATGAAATAAATCAATATTTAATTTATTATCTTAATCAGCTACATGTCGGTGTTTTAAGTTCTATACCAATTATTTTACATCGACCTATACCAATTTATCGGTTGCGACGTGGCGGCGAATTCGCTTTCAAAAAGGCCATTTAAAATGGAAACACAAAAAAAGCCATCAGTCTAAACGACTAATGACAGTTTTGATGCCGGCTGAGGAATTCGAATCCCCGACCCTCGGTTTACGATACCGATGCTCTACCAGCTGAGCTAAGCCGGCATATCAATTGGTTAACCAGGTTAACCCGACTCCGGCAGGCGGGCTCGAACCGTCGACAACCTGATTAACAGTCAGGTGCTCTACCAACTGAGCTATGCCGGAATAATCGCGTGGCAACGTCCTATCCTCGCAGGGGGCGATCCCCCAACTACTATC